>CAYRNR010000009.1:0-101648 GCA_964425605.1 uncultured Rickettsiales bacterium
CCAGCTGCTCGGCGGCGCGATGGTCGTGGCGGCCGGCGTCCTGCAGGCGTCGGGGAAAGGGGACGCTCGCAAGAAATCAACTAACTCGACGAGTTAGTTGATTTCTTGCGAGCGTCCCCTTTCTCACATCGACCGCCTGGCCCGCTGCCGCGCCTGAAGCTCGGCCTGACCGATGACGCCCTCCGTGTGGACGATGGACATCTGCATGGTGGTAGAGGGGTCGAAGCCGGACTTCATCAGGGCGTCCAGCGTGGGGAGGACCACGTTGCCCTGGCGCCGCTGGGCCCGGACGAACTGCACGAACTGCATGTCGGCCCCGAGGATGTGCATCCGCAGCCAGTCGTCGAGGGTGAGGTGGAGGTGGGCGCGGGTCGCCCGGGTCACGCCATCCGCGCGGACCATCTGATCGATCCGCTTGATCTCCGAGGTCAGCCGCTGGTGCCACTGCTCGTGGGGGACCATGCGCGGGAAGTCCAGCTGGTCCATCACGAACTCCTCGGCGGCGAAGTGGAACGCGGTGTAGTCGACCAGCCTCCGGACCGCGAGGGTCGCTGCGAACGGATCGTCCTGGGAATCGAACAGGACGTGATTGCCCAGCTTGAACAGGCGGGCGTGGTGCTTGTCGATGTCGGTGATGCCGCTTCGAAGAGCGCGGTCGAAGACGAGCCGTTCCATTGGACCTCCCCGGAATGTGTCGCGGAGATCGACTTGCACGGGCCGGGCCAATCCCTCGAACTGCGCTCGATCGAAGAGACGGGGTCGTTCCTGCCTCGTTCGCCATGCCCTTCGGCTGGCCTGCACACGCTGTACACGTTGTCCGGATTCCGAACAGGCGGGGGGTCGTTGTCTCGTTTCTGGACACGGACCCTGGCCGTCACTACGAGTCGGTCAGCTCCGTCACATCCAGGGGCACGCCCTTGCCCTCGTCCAGTTCCAGGGTCGACGCGCCGCTGGGGCACTGGCTGACGCAGGCGCCGCAGCCCATGCAGCGGTCCCAGTCGTGGACGGCGGTGCCGTCGAGGGTGCGGGCGTCGAAGGGGCAGGTGTCGACGCAGGTGCCGCAGGCCTGGCAGAGGCCGGGGTCGATCTTCGCGGCGTAGCCCGACGGGGTCATCATGTTCGTGCCGAGGCGCTTCATGCCCTCGATGCCGGCGCAGCAGCAGCCGCAGCAGTTGCAGATGCAGTAGAAGCGGTCCATGCAGATCTTGCGGAACCACGCGGCGTGCATGTGGCCGCGCTCGTGCTCCTCGCGCAGGATGGTCAGGGCCTCCTCGCGGGTGATCTTGCGGCTGGTGGTGGGGTTGTGCTCGAGCACGAAGTCGGCGAAGGGCTGGCCGATGACCAGGCAGACCATGGTCGGCTCGCAGGGGTTTTCGCGTCGCGCGCGGCAGGCGCAGTCGTACAGGGTGATGTCCGGCGGTGCCTTCAGGAGGATGTCGCGGGCCATGGGGTAGGGGAGGACCTGCTCGAGATCGGTCAGGGGGATGTCCTGCTCGATCTCGAGGATGGCCTTGGCGTGCTCGTAGGGCATGACCTTGGAGTGGTAGCGGTCGGACATCCACTTGCTGCTGGCGGGCCACACGCCGGGTATGCGTCGGATCAAGGCCGGGATGGTGTTGGTGATCAACTTGACGTAGCGGTTGGTCCAGCGGCCCGCGAAGTACCCCTCCCAGAAGTACAGCCGGAAGAGCTTGCCCCAGCCGGCGGTGCGGATGAGCAGCAGCGTGGACGGCCGAAGTGGATGGCCCCGCTCTCCCACCAGCCAGAGGATCAGCGCGAGGACGCCGAGGCAGGCGGCGACGGCGATGGTGATCTTCAGGGCCATGGCGCTCCCTCGCAGGTCTTGGTGCTTGACCTGTACGCCGACTGCGGCACTATACCACCGGCTCGAGGGCGGCCGATCCAGGGGAGACGATGAAGATCACGCTGGTCAACTGCGGGGACCCCGAGGAGTACGCTGTGGTGCAGTACCAGCCCATGGCGCCGCCGTACATCGCGGCGTACACGCCGCCGGGGTGGGACATCGAGCTGGTCGACGAGAACTTCGAGCCGTTCGACCCGCACCGCTGCCGCGCCGATCTGGTGGCGTTCTCGGCGCTGCCGCGCCACGTGGATCGAGCCTACGACCACGCCCGGGTGCTGTCGCAGCGCGGTATCACCACCGTGGGCGGCGGCATGCACGTCTCGGCGATCCCGGACGAGGCCCTGGAGCACTTCGACGCCATCGTCGAGGGCGAGGCCGAGCCCATCTGGGCGTCGCTGCTGGCCGACGTCGAGGCAGGCAAGCTCCAGCGCCACTACGTCAGCGGATTCGACCAGCCCCTGGACGACCTGGGCCTGCCCGACCGTCGCTACATCCACCCCGGGTACAAGCTCGCGTCGCTGTCCACGTCGCGCAGCTGCAACAACCGCTGCTCGTTCTGTTACATGGGCAGCTTCGAGAACAAGGCGTACCGGACCATCCCGACCGAGACGGTCGTCGAGGACTTCCGCCAGGTCACCCACAAGGCGGTGGTGCTCACCGACGCCAACTTCCTGGGGTTCGCCGACGAGGACGTCGAGTCGCGCAAGGTCCTGTGCGAGGCGCTGATACGGGCCGATCTGGGCAAGTTCTGGGCCGCGCAGATCACCGCGGACGTGGTGCGTCACCCTGATCTGCTGGATCTGCTGTACCGTGCGGGCTGTCGCATGGCGTTCATCGGCTTCGAGTCGGTGGGCCGCGGGGGGCTCGGCTCCATCTCCAAGGACCAGTACGCCGAGATCGACTACACCGACGTGGTCCGCACGGTCCAGGGCAAGGGGATCGCCGTGGCCGCGTCGCTCATCCTCGGCCTGGACACCCACGAGCGCGGGTACGACCGCGAGCTGATGGCCTGGCTCGACGAGGCGCAGCCGCTGTTCCTCAACCTGGGCGTGTTGACGCCCATGCCGAACACCCAGCTGTACCACCTCGCGCGCGACGAGCAGCGCCTGCTGATCGACGGCATCGACCTGTGGCGGCACATGGACAAGGCCACGCACACCCTGAGGTACGCGAACTTCTCCGCGGACGAGGCGTCGGAGATGTTCCGCAACGTGGTGCGCCACCACTTCCGCAGGCGAAACATCCTGCGCAACTTCCTGCACCTGTTCTTCGTGCGCCGCTTCTACGCCCTGTCGGCGCTGTACGTGGCCGCGGCCCTGCGCAAGCGGGATCGGGAGTGTGCGCACGTGGAGCCCGGCAGCGGAGCCCGCCCTTGATCGAGCTGTCGCTGCTCACCTGGAACATCAACCAGTGGCCGTCCGCGTTCGGCGGCCGGCGAAACCGCCGCCGGCTCGCGACGGTCCGGTCCCTCGTCCGGGAGTTCGACTTGGTGTGCCTGCAGGAGGCCTGGTCCGGCGCCGCGCAGGAGATCCGCCGGGAGTTCCCCCATCACCACCTCGACCGGGGGCGATCCGCGGTGGGGTTCGGCAGCGGCCTGCTCACCCTGTCGAGGTACCCCATCCGGTCCGGCCGGTTCGCCCGGTACGTTGCCGCGGCGTTCCCCGACTCCCTCGCGTCCAAGGGGATCTCGCTGGCCACGGTCGAGCTGCCCGGGCAGGGCACGATCCACGTGATCAACACCCACCTGCAGGCGCGGTTCTGGCCCGACGTCCGGCGGCGGCAGATGGAGCAGCTGGATCGGTTCGTCGCCGAGCAGTGCAGCGGCGGCTGCGTCCTGATCGCCGGCGACCTCAACGCCCGCCGCGGGTCGGGAGAGTTCCAGCAGCTCAGACGGGCGCTGGCGTTCCGCGAGGCCCTCGAGGAGCGCCCCCTGGTGGATCCCGGCGATGGGGCGAGGGCGTCGGGAGACAGGTTCACCGGAGACGCCGAGCGCATCGACCACCTCCTGCTCCTGCCCGGGGGTGGGATGGACATGGACGTGCTCGAGACCGGCGCCCTCGACGACGAGGGGGCGGGCGCGGAGCCTGCCTCGGACCATCGGGGGCTGTACGTCAGGCTCCGCCTGGGGGGCTCTTCTTCCGGGGCCGCCGCAGGTGCTTGCCGGTGACCCCCGGCGCGAGGTGTCGCCGGAACAGCCGGGTCAGCGACGTGTAGTTCAGGGCGTGGTTGATGGGGCGGTACCGGAGCATGGCGTGGAGCAGCCAGTACCCCGCGACGGTGATCGCGAAGGTGAACGCGAACCAGAAGATCCCATAGCCCACCACCCCCAGCGGCACCAGCGCGGGCGCCAGGCCGGTGATCCATGGCCACGCGTACCCATGGATCAGGGGGATCAGCACCACGAACGGCAGGAACCCCAGCACCGAGTACGAGTGCGCGCACTGGACCGCGCGCTGGGGGCACAACGAGTAGCAGCGCATGCAGCTCTCGCACGTGAGCTTCCAGTACGGCCGGCCGTCGCGGATCTCGATGGCCCCCACGGGGCAGTGTTTCTCGCAGATGCGGCAGGCGTCGCAGTTGGCCGACGCCATCTGCATCTTGGCCAGACCATATCGGCCGAGCGCGAGGTACAGGATCGTCACCGGGACGAGTGAGAGGTCCACGGGGAGCGTCCAGAACCCGTGGAAGGCCCGCCCCCCGCCGAGCAGCCGGCCGGCAAAGACGCGGACCTGCTGGTGCCTTCGCTCGCAGATGGCGGACACCGCCGAGCCGGTCAGCGCCGGGTGGAGCTGGTGCCAGCTCGACGGCATGTCCAGCGGCCTCGTCCCCACCACCCGGTAGCCCTTGGCCCACAGCATCAACGCGGGGAGCAGTAGCGCGACGCCGGTGAGGCCAGGGAGGAGGAGGGGCCCCAGCTTGAGGCCGCCGCGGGTGTTGAGCAGGAAGGCGGCCGCGTCGCGCTCACCACATCGGGGCAACCGCGCGATCAGCTTGAGCATCGTCCAGGGGACGCAGAACCCGTGGGTGGAGTACAGGAAGCCCAGCAGGACCCGCTCGCCGTCGGGCGGCGCTGCCGTGGTCCGGTGATCGACCAGCTGCACCCGAGCGTCTACCGACGCCCCGTCCGCCTCCTCGGCGAACCACCGCGCCGCGGCCAGGGAGTTGCCGGTGCCGGAGTAGACCCACATCGAGATTCGGTCGAAACGGCTCATCGTCCCCTCCATCCTATCTCCCCGGGGGGGCCGCGAGGTACTGCTGCACCGCGTCGCACCACGACGCACCATCGCGCACAGGGCCTCCGGTCAGGCTCACCTACGCTGGACTCCATCAAGGAGGTGAGCCGTGAAGAACACCCTGATCGCCGTCAAGCTCCTCGCCATCGCCGCGTTCCTGGTCACCCTCGGCGGGACCTATGTCCTCCGCTCCGAGGTGCTGCAGCTCAACGAGATCCGCTTCAGCGCCGACAACGCCCGCGCCCAGCAACGCGTGCTGGACATGGAGCAATCGCTGCCCCTGCGAACCGCCGAGTACGCCGCCCAGATGGAGCACCACGATCTGCAACGGGAGCACTACACCGAGATGCTGGCGCTGTACCGGACCGACTACGCGGCCTACGTGACGAGGCTGAAGGACGAGTATCGGCTGCCATCGCTGCCCGCTCCGCCGGAGAATCCCGCGTTCAGCGAGCAGCTGGTCGAGGTCAACGCCGAGTTCCGGGCCCAGCAGTACAGCTACTTCGCGACCATGCGGCGGCTCAACGTGGTGTGCTGTATCTCGGCGCTGCTCCTGGTGGGGTGTCTGCTGTTCCTGGTGCTGTTCGACCGCGGCTACCCGCGGGCGCTGTACCTGGCCACGCTGCTGCTGAGCTTCGTGTTCCTGATCGGGCCCTCCTTCCACTCGCTCCTCTGCGCGGTCGTGGGGCTCCTGGAGGCCCCCCGCGTTTTCTGACGTGGGCCCAGGGGAGTTCCGGTACGATCGTCGACCTTGCTTCGGAGCTACACCCGGTGACCACGCCCACGCAGCGGCTCGACCTTCCCCACCCCATCGATCTGGGCCCCTTCGAGATCCGCCGATACGTGGGGCGCGGCGCCATGGGCCTCGTCTGGCAGGGGGTGCACCGCGAGCAGCGTGTCCCGGTGGCGATCAAGGTGCTGCCCCACGAGGTCTCGCGGAAGCCCGAACACCTGGTCGCCTTCCGCGACGAGGTGCGCCGCGTCGCCCAGTTCACCCACCCCGGCATCGTGATCGTGTTCGACTACGGGCACGTGACCGCGACCGCGGCGGCCGGGGTCCACGCGGCGCTCGCCGATGCGACCCGCGCCGAGCTGCAGCTGGGGGAGGGCGCCCCGTACCTGGCGATGGAGTACTGCGACGGCGCGTCGTTGGCCGAACGTCGCCACGTCATGGGATTCGGGGAGATCCGGGCGACCCTGCTCGCCCTGCTCGACGCCCTCGCCCACGCCCACGCGCGGGGCGTGGTCCACCGCGACATCAAGCCAGCCAACATCCTGTTCACCCACGTCCCTGGCGAGCCGCCGGTGGTGAAGCTGACCGACTTCGGCATCTCCCTGGCCCTGGGGGACGACGCCCAGAGCCCGCAGCACGAGGCCGCGGGCACGCTGCCGTACATGGCCCCCGAGCAGTTCACCGACTGGCGCGAGCAGGGGCCCTGGACCGACCTGTACGCTCTGGGCTGCGTGGCCTACGAGCTGGCATCGGGGCGGCGACCGTTCGAGGCAGACTCCCCGGTGCAGTACCTGTCCCAGCATCTATACGTGCCACCGCCCGACCTGGAGCCGGTGCTGGGGGTGCCCGACGCGTTCGAGCCCTGGGTGCTGCGGCTGCTGGCCAAGCGACCCCGCGATCGCTTCCGGTGCGCCGCGGACGCGGCCTGGGCGCTGCTGGCGATCTCCGACGAGGAGGAGCAGACCCGGTCCGCGGTCCCCGATCAGATGACCACGCTGGTGTTCGACGACTGCCTGGAGACCGTCCCGTTCGAGACCGCCGAGTTCACCGAGTCCCTGGAGCTCCCCGAGAATCTGCGCGCGACGGTCCAGAACGTCGAGCCGGCCCGCCCCGCGCAGGCGCCGATCCCTCCCACGTGGGAGCGGGACAGCTCGCCCCTCGCCGCCATGAGCCTGGTCGGCGCGGGCATGGGGCTGTACGAGTGGCGCACCGTGCCGCTGGTGGGGCGCCGCCCCGAGCGTGATCGGATCTGGGAGGCCCTGACGCGTGTGACAGACACCGGCCGCGCCGAGCTGGTGCTGCTGCGCGGGCAGGCCGGCTACGGCAAGAGCCGCCTCGCCGAGTGGATGGGCCAGCGTGCCCTCGAGGCCGGCGCCGTGACCACCGTCCTGCGGGCCGAGCACGGACCCATCGCCGGGCCCCAGCACGGCCTGTCGCACGCCGTGTCCCGGCATCTTCGGTGCAGCGACCTGGATCGCGAGGAGGTGCGGGCGCGCCTGGGGCAGCTCTACGGGGACGACGGCGAGGCGGACGCCTACACCTGCTCGGCCCTGGCCGAGCTGATGGTGGGCGACGGGGGCACGGGCATCCGGTTCAATCGACCCGCGGAGCGGTACGCCCTGCTGCGACGTTTCCTGGATCTCGAGGGCGCGGACCGCCCCGTGATGGTCGTGCTCGAGGACGTCCAGTGGGGTCGCGACGCCCTGGGATTCGTCCGCGACATCCTGCTCAAGCAGCACGCCGATCCTCGACCGATCCTCTTCCTGGCCACCGCGCGCGACGACATCCTCGAACAGCGCCCGCTCGAGAGCGAGCTGCTGGCCGAGCTGCTGTCCCTGGACGACGTGGACACCGTGGACATCGGTCCCCTGGGGCGGGACGAGCAGGTGGACCTGATACGCCAGCTGCTACGCCTGGAGGGGACCCTGGCCGAGCGCGTCCGCAAGCGCACCGGCGGCAACCCGCTGTTCGCGGTCCATCTGGTGGGGGACTGGGTACGGCGCGGCGTGCTCAAGGTGGGCGAGACCGGCTTCGAGCTGGCCATGGGAGAGAAGGCCCTGATCCCCCCCCAGATCCACGGCCTGTGGCAGGGACGCATCGAGCAGGTGCTCGCGGAGCTGAGGTCGGAGCACGCGGCCGCGCTGGAGATCGCCGCCGCCCTCGGCCGGGAGGTGGACCAGGAGGAGTGGTCCGCCGCCTGCGGCTCCTTTGGCGTGGACGTCCCCCCCGGCCTCGTCGAGGCCTTGCTCGAGGGCCACCTGGCGGAGCCGCGACCGGGGGGGTGGACGTTCTGTCACGGGATGATGCGCGAGAGCATCCAGCACGACGCCGTGGCCGCCGGCCGGTGGCCTGCGGTCAATCAGGCTTGCGCGCGCGCGCTTCAAGGCGCTCTCGATCGCCGCGGCACCGCAGAGCGGGTCGGGCGGCACCTGGTGGAGGCCGGGCAACACGAGGCGAGCGTCGATCCCCTCATGGAGGGGGTCCGGGAGAGCCTCGGCGCCAGCGAGTACCGCAACGCCTCCGACCTGCTCGACCTGGGGACGGCCAGCCTCCGCGCGATGGACCTGGAGGAGTCGGACCCCCGGTGGGGGCGCGGCTGGATCGCCCGGGTCCGGACCCACATCGGCCTGGGCGAGTTCGAGGCTGCCGCGCGGCTCGCCGCCCGCACCGCCGAGACCGCGCGTCTGCATCGGTGGCGCGACGTCTACGCCAAGGCCCTGCGCTGGCAGGGCGTCACGCTGCACAAGCGCGGCGAGCTCGGGCTGGCCGAGACCGTGCTGTACCGCGCGCAGATGGAATCCGCGCGGACCGGGGACCACAAGGAGGAGGCCCAGTGCCTGCTCTACCTGGCCACCATCGCCCGCATGCTGGGGGACCCGGAGCGAGGAATCGAGAACGCCGAGCAGGCCCTGCGCGCGTTCCGCGAGATCGACGACGCGATGGGCACGGCGCAGGCCCTGTCCGAGCTGGGCAACGTGGCGCTCGCGAGCGGCGATCTGGACACGGCCCGGCGGCAGCTGCGCGAGGGGCTGGAGCAGTTCGAGCGCATCGGCTACCCCTACGGGATCGCCGCGACGCGCAACTCGCTGGGGGACATCCTCAGGCGGCTCGGTGAGCTCCACGAGGCCAAGGCCGAGTATCTGGGCGCGCAGGAGATCTGTGAGCGGATCGGCTCGGCGGAGCGGATCGTGCCGCTGGCCAACCTGGGCCTGATCCAGCTCGAACAGCTCGAGTTCGAGGGCGCCGAGGAGACCTTCCGGACCTGTCTGCGGATCGTCGAGGGGGAGGGTCGCCGTATCTTCCAGGCCCACTTCCACGCGGCGCTGCTCGCCTGCGCCGCCGGGCAGGAGGACTGGGACTCGTGGGATCTCCACGTCTCCCTGACCGAGAGCTTGATCGCCGAGACCGGCGCCAGGGATCCGGACCTCGCGGGCGCCGTGCAGCAGGCAGGGGATCTCGCCGATCGCGCCGGCGAGGTGAAGCGCGCGCGACGCGGCCTTCGGCTCGCCCTGGCCCAGTGGCGGGCCCTGGGCGCAGGTGAGGAGGAGACCCAGATCCTCCGGCGTATCGATGGCCTGGATGGGGACGACGCGTAGCTCTCGCCATTGGTGCCTCGCTGCGAATCTGATATCCTGTCCGTGGAGGGGCTCCCCCAGAGAGGATCATTCGATGACGTGGTGGTACCCGCGATTCTCGACTGCGCTCGCCTTGGGCCTGCTGCTCGCGCTCGGTTGCGGCGGCGAGGGTGACGACGACTCGGCCGCTGGCGACGACGACGTGGCCGACGACGACGTGGCCGACGACGACACGACGGCCGACGACGACGACGACGACTCCGCCGAACCGGTCCTCCCGCCCTGCGCGGGGGGAGGCTGGGGTGCGATCTCCGATCCTGACATCTCGATCCACGTGCGCGCGGATGGGTCGGACGACACCGGCGACGGCACGGCAGGCAATCCGCTGGCGACCCTGGACGCTGCCCTGCGGATGTCGAGGGATCGACAGGACGACAAGCGCATCGCCGTGGGACCTGGGGTATTCCCGGCATCCCTCGCGATCCAGGCCGACGTGCTCGATTCCCTGGGCGATCCGGCGACGGACTCGGGGCTCGGCATCGAGGGGTGCGGCGAGTCGGAGACCTCGTTGCTGGCGCTGTCCGCCGACGAGCCGGTGGTGAAGGTGGACGAAGCCGAGGACGTCCGCCTGTCGGGGATCACCCTGGACGGCGGTCGCCGGGCCCTGTGGGTGTGGTCCGGCGCGGTCGTGGACATCGACTTCGTCGCCGTCGAGAACGCCACGCGGGTCGGGATCATCTTCGGCGGCTGGGAGACCATCGTCAGCGCCTCCAACCTGTCGGTCAGCGATACCTTGCCCGAAGTCGACGGCTCCGGCGTGGAGTATGGCTACGGCATCGCGATCCAGGGCGCGCAGGTGGACCTCACCGATGCGTCCGTGTCCGGGAGCCACCGCATCGGCATCCTCATCGACGGCGCCGCGGCGACGCTGGAGCGGGTGTCGGTGGACGGCACACAGCCGGGATCGGACGGGAGCCTCGGCCGCGGCATCCAGATCCAGAACGTCTCGCAGGCGCTGTTGAGCGACCTGGAGATCGGCGCTATCGAGCCCAACAGCGACGCTGGTGTGTTCTCCCAGGCCAGCCTGCTGTTGCAGCTGGAGAATACGCACGTGGTCGCCACGTCTTCGTCTGCCCTCGAGGTGGATGGAAATCCCTGCGGCGGCGAGGAGTGCCCCGGGGACGGCATCGTGATCAACCAGCGCGGTGAGGAGGACGACCCAGCCCTGTACAGTCACATCCTCCTGGACAACGTGGTCGAGGGCACGGCGCGCGCGGGGATCCTCGTCGAGAGCGTGGTCGCCGAGCTCGACGGCAACTCGACGAGCGGCTGCGGTGTCGTGGACGGCGTCACGAACGGGTCGATCTTCGTGCAGGGCGACCTGGACACCGACGGCGGGGACCACGTGATCTCCGGCCCCGATCCGGTGGCCGAGCGCGTCGACGCGTTCCCGCTGAACAACCAGGTCGTCGAGACCGACGAGTTCGTCGATTGAGCGCGCCACGGAATCGCGCGACGGCGCCGGGCTGGGTGCTCATCGCGTTGGCGCTGACCTGCCCGGGCTGTCCCGACGAGCAGGACGACGACTCCGCGGGTGACGACGACATCGAGGAGCCCACTGCGGCACCGTGTGACACCGGTTTTGTGCACGATCCCGATCTCCCGGCCGACGTCCTGGACGATTTTCCGGACGGCTGTATCCCTGAGGCGTGCGGGATCGGGCCCTGGGGGCAGTTGAACATCGAGGCCCCAGCGATATTCGTCGATGTCCACGCCGCGCCCGGGGGAGACGGCAGCGCGGAAGCGCCGTTCGGTGACCTCCGTAGCGGGCTCGGCGCCACGGACGACGACCGTACGCGTGTCCTGATTGCCGCCGGTGTCTACCCCGACAGCCTCCTGCTGACGCCCATCAACGACGGCGCGGAGCTGACGGGCCGGTGTCCCGAGCTCGTCCGCATGGATGCGACAGGTGCCGATGGGGACGGGTACGGGATCTGGGCCAATGGCTCGTCCGGGCACGAGTGGTGGATCACCGGGATCACGATCGCGGACGCTCCTGCGGAGGGCCTCCGCCTGGACGGCGGCACGCTCCACGTCACGAGCGTCGAGCTGGCGGGCAACGGTGCCATCGGAGCCGCGACACACGGGTCGCCGAGCCAGCTGTTCCTCGACGACGTCTACATCCACGACACCCGCCCCAACGCCCAGGGGCAGTTCGGGCGCGGTTTCAGCGCAGAAGGCGGCGCCTACCTGGAGGCCCACGACTGCCGGGTCGAGGGGAACACCGAACTCGGGGTCTATGCCTCGCAGTCGGGCACGCGAATGGTCCTCCAGGACGTGGTGGTGACCGGAACCCTACCCAGCCCTCAGGGGACCTACGGCCGGGGGCTCCACGCCCAGGAAGGCGCTGTCGTGGAGGCGACGGACTGCACGGTCGAGGGCAACGCGGATGTCGGCGTCCTGTCGACGGGCGACGGGACGAACGTGCAGCTGACGAACGTCGAGGTGCGTTCGACCGCTCCCAACCACGCCGGCGACTGGGCGAGGGGAATCGCCGTCCAGGACGGAGCCATCCTCGGCGCCGACGGCCTGCTGATCGTCGACAACGCGGATACCGGCATCATCGTCACGAGCGAGAGCTACGCCTACCTCGCGAACGTGGAGGTGCGCGAGACCCACCCCACGAGCGAGGGAGACTCGGGGATCGGGATCATGGTGGAGGAGGAGGCGAGCCTGGAGGCCGACGGGTGTCTGGTCGTGGACAACACGGCCTTCGGCGTGCTGATCCGGGGAGAGCAAACGTCGGTCTCGCTGTCGGACGTGGAGGTTCGGACCACACGACCCACGCCCGAAGATGAGTGGGGTTGGGGGATCGCGGTGATCTCCGAGGCCCACCTGGAGGTCCTCGACGGCGTCGTCGAGGACAACCGCGGCATCGGCATCGCTGCCGAAGGCGAGGGAACCACCCTGAGCCTCACCGGGGTGACCATACGGGAGACCCAGCCCGATACGGACGGCAGGAGAGGGGAGGGCCTCCAGGCCCAGCTGGGTGCATTCGTTCAAGCGCAGGACACCGTGGTCGAGCACAACGCAGAGGTCGGGATCGCGGTCCTCTCCACAGGCACCGAGGTCCACCTCTCGCGTGTGGAGGTGCGGGAGACGCGGTCGTACGACGATGGATCGGGGGGGAACGGGATACTCGTCGGGGATGGTGCGACCATTCTGGCCGAGGACTGCGTGATCGACGGCAACAACGGCGTGGGATTCCTGGCGGCCAGCGAGGGGACCCTCGCCCAGCTGACCCGTGTGGAAGTGACGCGGACCGATCGAGGGACGGATGCGACGCTCGCCGTGGGCGTCGCCGGCCAGATGGACGCGATCCTGACGGCGACGGACCTGGTCGTCGAGGAGACCGAGGGGGTGGGCCTGTACGCCTCGACCGACGCGTCGGTCTCCTGCACGGGGTGCGACCTGCTCGACAACACCTTTGCCGGCGCCGTGGCCTGGTACGGAGCGGCCCTCTCGCTGTCGGACGTGCACGTCGTCGGGACCACGCCGGACTCCAACGAAGGGGGCGGGGTCGGTGTCTACGCCAGCTCCCATGGCGAGGATCTCCAGCCCACATCGCTGACCGTCGAAGGCAGCACCATCGAGGAGCAACCCTACGCTGCGGCGTGGCTCGAAGGCGACGGCGACTATGCCTTCCGCGACAACACCCTCGTCGCCGGCTACGGCCAGGTCGTCGACCTCTTCGACGGATCGTCGGTCACGCTGCACGGGGACGGGATCGTCGCCACGGGGGGGATCCAGGGCCTGGTCCTGGAGAACAACGTGATCCAGGACGCCTATCGCGCCGGCGTCTTGCTGGACGGATCGTCGGCGACCCTGACCGGCAACACCGTCGCCAACAACGACACGGACCTGGTCTGGCAGGACTGCGACGGGGTGGTCGAGCCGGTGGTCCTCGGGGAGACCCTGGTCTACGACAACCGCTGCGCATCGTCCACGTTGATGGTCAACTCGCTGGACTTCGCCCTCTTTCTCGAGGAGGCCGACATCGTCGAGTAGGCCTCCGGTAGGATCGGCCCTCCACCCCGCGGAGGACCCCATGACCGCCAGCTTCCACCTCCTGCAGCGCTCCTCGCGCGGCTACTGCGACATGCACGACCTCACCCACGACGTGGAGGCGTGCATCGACGAGTCGGGGATCACCGAGGGCATGGTCGTGGTGTCGGTCCCCGGCTCCACGGCGTCGGTGACCACCATCGAGTTCGAGTCGGGCGCCCTGTCGGACCTGCGCGAGGCCATCGAGCGCCTCGCGCCGGAGGACATGCACTACGCCCACGACGCCCGCTGGGGGGACGGCAACGGCTTCTCCCACGTGCGCGCAGCCCTGATGGGGCCGTCGGCGAGCCTGCCGATCCACGACGGGAGGCTGGTGCGAGGGACCTGGCAGCAGGTGCTGCTGGTGGACTTCGACAACGGTCCGCGGGAGCGCAGGATCGCCGTGCAGGTGATCGGGGAGTGACCCTCTCCTGATTTCCCGCTCCCACCTCGGCGCTCGCGTGCGACCTGCCGTACACTGGTACCGAGGGCGGAAGTGGCATCGACACAATCCCAGGGGGGTCCCTTCGCACCCGGCTCCATGGTCGAGCAGTACAAGGTCGTGCGCCTGCTGGGGCGCGGGGGCATGGGCGAGGTGGTCCTGGCGCGCGATGTGGAGCTGGGCCGGCGTGTCGCGCTGAAGGTCATCAACCCTGCGCTGCTGGGATCCGACAAGGACGTGGCGCGGTTCCTGTTCGAGGCACGCGCCACTGCGCGGTTCAGCCACCCGCACATCGTGACGATCTACGGGGTCGGCCGGCACCAGGGGATCCCGTTCATGGCGCTGGAGTACCTCGAGGGGCAGACCCTGCGGCGGCGCATGGGGGAGTCGCAGCTGGGGGAGCGCGAGGCGGTGCGCCTCGCCCTGGCCGTCGCCGAGGCGCTGGAGGAGTCCCACGCCCACGGCGTGCAGCACGGTGACCTCAAGCCCACCAACGTGCTGATTCCCCGTGACGGTCGCGTCCGGGTCCTGGATTTTGGCCTCGCGCGAGTGGTGGGCAAGACACGCCGCGTCGACGGGGGCGCCGTGTCCCTGGATCCGGACGACCCGGGAGAGGGATCGGGATCGGACTTCGCGTCTCCCCAGTACATGGCTCCCGAACGGTGGCTGGACCAGGAGTCCTCCGAGCGGTCGGACATCTGGTCGCTTGGAGCGATCCTGTTCGAGATGATCGCTGGGCAGCGGCCCTACACGGAGACGGACCCCGCGCTGCTGGGGATGCGGATCACCGCGCCGGAGCCCGCGCCGCGCGTGGACCGATTCCGCACGGTGCGCAGCGAACTGACCGAGCTCGTCGCGCGGTGCCTCGAGAAGAAGCCGAAGATGCGCCCGTCGGCGGCCGAGGTCGCGGTCCGTCTGCGCGATCTGCTGGCCCGGCACGGTGCCATGCGTTCGCGCGAAGAGCCGCCCTACCGCGGCCTGCGTCCCTTCTCGGAGCGCCACTGCCACGTCTTCTTCGGCCGTGATCCGGAGATCGACGCCTTCCTCGTGCGGGTACGCGAGCAAGGCGTGCTGCCCGTGGTCGGCGCGTCGGGGGTGGGCAAGAGCTCCTTCGTCCAGGCCGGGGTCATCCCACGACTGCGCGAACAGGGACGCTGGACCGTGCTCAGCCTCCGCCCGGGCCGGCGCCCCTTCGTGGACCTGGAGGCGGTGCTGGGTGAGCACGAGGACGAGGAGTACGTGGACGACTGGGACGAGCCCTCCACGTATTCGCTGCACCTCACCGCCGAGCAGCTCGAGGAGCTATCCGAGCCGCCGACCCCGGAGCTCGGCGGTCCGCTCGCCCACCGCCTGCGGGAGGCTCCGAACCAGCTGAACCTCGTGCTGCAGGAGATCGCCGAGAACACCGGGACCCGCGTGCTGCTGTTCGTGGATCAGCTCGAGGAGCTGTACACCATGGTCGAGGACGAGGAGATCCAGCGGCGATTCATGCTCGCGATCACCACGGCCGGCGACGATCCCCAGTCGCCGGTGCGCGTGGTCTTCACGGTCCGGGACGACTTCCTGGGCCGCCTGCACCTGGGCGACGGCACGCGGCAGGCCCTGAGCCAGGTGACCGTGCTGCAGCGGCCCGATCCGTCGGCCATGGAGCAGATGCTGCTGCAGCCCCTGCGGTCGGTGGGCTACACCGTGGACGACCCGGCGTTGGTACCGCACATGGTCGAGTCGGTGCACGACGAGCCCGCCTGCCTGCCGCTGCTCCAGTTCACCGCCCGCATGCTGTGGGACCGGCGGGACCAGGGGAGCCGCCAGCTGCGGCGGGCCACGTACGACGCGATGGGCGGGGTGGCCGGGGCGCTGGCCCGTCACGCGGACGGTCTGCTCGACGGGCTCCCGCCGCGGGACGTGAAGCAGGCACGCAAGATCCTGCTGCGGCTGGTCACCGCGGAGGGCACCCGGCGCGTCCTGCCGGCGAGCCAGGTGATCGAGGACGGCGGCAAGCGCGCCACCCGGGTGCTCGGGCAGCTCGTGGATGCCCGCCTGGTGGTCGTGCGCAGGTCCAGCCGCGGCCAGGAGGGGGAGTCCGAGCTGGAGCTGGTCCACGAGTCGCTGATCCGCAGCTGGTCACGGCTGGCGCGCTGGATCGACGAGAGCCGCGAGGAGCTGGCCATCCTCTCGCAGCTGATCCAGGTGGCCGAGCTGTGGCAGCAGCGGGGCCGCAAGGACGAGGAGCTGTGGCACGGTGACGCCCTGCACGAAGCCCACCGCGCGCTGCGCCGGTCCAGTATGGGCATCCCCGAGACGGTGGAGGCGTTCCTCCGCGCCGGCCTGCGCAAGGACGACCGCATCCGCCGGCGCACCCGCATCCTGGTGGAGGTCGGCGTCGGCTTGCTGGCCCTGATCGCCCTTTCCTCGGCCGTGGTGGCGTGGGTGATGGCCGAGAACAAGGCCGACCTGAAGCGTCAGAAGGACCGCGCCGAGGTCCAGTGGGAGCTCGCCGAATCCCGGCGGGCCGAGGCACAGCGAGAGGGCGCCCGGGGTGCCCTGGAACGCGGGGCCATGCTGGAGTCCAAGGCCAAGCTGCGCGCGTCGCTGGAGACCGAGGACTCCCTGCTGGCCCGCGCCCTGTGGTGGCGCCTGGGCCGGACCCCGCTGCTGTGGAGCCGGGAGCTGGGCACGTTCATCTACAAGGTCGCGTGGTCGCCCGACGGCGAGACGCTGGCCGCGGCCTGCCAGGACCGTTCCATCTACCTCTTCTCCGGGCTGACCGAGACCGTCCGCGTCCTGCGTGGCCACCAGGAGCAGGTCGCGGCGGTGGCATTCTCCCCCGACGGCCAGACGCTGGCCTCGGGCTCTTGGGACGCCAGTGTGCGCATCTGGGATCTCGACACGGGCGCGTCACTGGTGTTCCCGGGCCACGGGGGTCGCGTGAACGACGTTCGCTTCAGCCCGGACGGCTCCCTCCTCGCCACCACGGCCAACGACAACCTCACGCGCCTGCTGGACCTGGAAGGCCGCGTGGTGTTCGAGGGGCGAGGCGCTCGCAACAGCACCGTGGCCTTCAGCCCGGACGGCACGCTGCTGGCCTCCGGGACCAACGATGGCGAGGTCCAGTTGATCGACGTGGCGGCGCGGGACACCCGGCGCAGCTGGCCAGGCCACGCCGCTTCCGTCGCCGGCGTGGCCTTCGGCCCCCGCGGTCGTCACCTGGCCACGTACAGCCTGGACCACGACATCCGCGTCTGGTCCGTGCAGGACGGCCAGGAGGTGATCGCGCTGCTGGGCCACACCCAGCCCATCACCTCGGTCTCTTTCCTCCCGGACGGCCGGCACCTGGTCTCGGCGAGCAACGACGGGACGCTGCGCCTGTGGTCGACGGAGGACGGGACCCATCGACCGCTGCTCGCCGGCGACGCCGTGTCCGCGCGCGCCGCTGGCCTCGCCCCCGACGGCCAGCGCCTGGCCGTGGCCAGCTTCGACAAGGCGCTGCGCGTGTGGAACCTCCCGGTGGCCGCGGACCTCGACGAGGTGGTCGGTGGTCACGCGGACGCCATCTACGGGCTGTCCTTCGGGCTGGGTGACGCCACGGTCTATTCCGCCAGCCTCGATGGGACCATCCGCGCCTGGGACGTGCCCACCGGCGAGACCGTGGGGGCCTTCGAAGGACACACCCACGGCGTGTGCAGCGTGGCCACCACGCCGGCGGGAGATCGGCTGGTCTCGGGGAGCATCGACGGGACGGTGCGGATCTGGGACACGGACACCGGCGCCGAGCTGGCCGTCCTGTCCGGACACTCGGCCCGCGTCTGGGGCGTGGCGATCAGCCCGGATGGCCGGAGCGTGGCCTCGGCGGGATCGGACAAGTCCGTGCGCGTGTGGGATCTCGACACCGGCCGCGAGATCCACTGTCTCCACGGCCACCCCGGCGGTGCCACCACGGTGTCGTTCAGCCCCGACAGCGCGCGGCTGGCGTCTTCGGGGCTCGACGAGACGGTCCTGATCTGGAGCCTGGCCACTGGCGCCGTGGAGCGGCGCCTCGAGGGGCACACCGGTGAGGTTATGGGGCTGGCCTTCAGCCCGGATGGTCGCACCGTGGCCACCGGCAGCTTCGACCGCTCGGTGAGGTTGTGGGACATCGTCAGCGGCCGCAGCCGCATCCTGGGCGAGCACGAGGCCCGGGTGCACGGCATCGCATTCGATCCCACCGGTCGCAGGCTGGGGACCAGCTGCGCAGACGGAACCGCTCGCATCTGGGACGTGCGCAGCGGCGAGTACGTGGAGCTGGCGGGTCACCTCGACGAGGCCAACACGCTGACCTTCGGCCGCGGCGGGAGCGTCGTGGCCACAGGCGGCGACGACCGCACCGTGCGCCTGTGGCGCGCCGACGACGGGCATCCCATCTGGCGCGGCACGGCGCTCTTGCCAGCTCCCGCCAGGCTCCTGGGACACAACGGTTGGGTGACCCTGGATCCGGACGTCCACTCCATCCCGGCCGAGACGGCCTGGTCCGCGGCAGTGGAGGAGCGTGCGGTGCAGGCCACGGCGAGCGCCGACGCCCGCACCGGGTGTCTGCTCGACCGAGACAGCTCGCTCGAGGTCTGGGACACGAGCGCCGGCGCCCCCTCCCAGGTGGTGCGTCTCGCCGCGGTGGACCAGATCGTCGCGACCCGGGACGCTTGCGTCGTTCTCGCGTCGGCCAGCGCTACCCTCCACCACCGGGACGGGACCGCCACGGAGCTGGCCGAGGATGCGCGTGCCCTGACCGTGGACGCTGGAGGTCTGATGGTGGCCGCCTCTGGCCAGGTGCTGACCTTCTCGACCTCGGGAGAGCCCGTGGCCTCTGTACCCGTGGGGCCGGCGGTTTCGGCCGTGGCGCGCCACGGGGACTGGCTCCTGCTGGGGTACGACAACGGCAACATCGAGCGCGTCTCGATGACCCACGGCGCGACCCACGCCGGGCTCCACTTCGAGGACACGGTCTCGTCCGCCGTCCTCCGCCTGGCGTCCGGTCCCATGGGCACCGCGGTGGCTGGCCACGCCAACGGTCGCGTCGGCTTGTGGAGCCTCGACAACGGTCTGCTGCTCGAGGAGGCCTCCCTCCACGGGCCGGTCACCCGGCTCGACGTGCTCGGCGACAGCCTCGTCGCCGCCACCGGGCTCGGCGATCACCTCCGCTGGGACCTCACCACCCTCACCGCGGATCGCTGCGAGCTGCTCCACGAGGTGTGGGACGCGGTCCCCGTCGTGTGGGAGAAGGGCCTCCCTGTGCCCGCCGCGCCCCCCGCGGGCCACGAATGCGCGACGGATCTGGAGGCCGGACGCTGAGTTCAGTCCTCGTCCAGTCCGAGATGGAAGCTCAGCTTCACGCCCGCGATGACGAGTTCGTCGCCCGACGAGAGGTCGGCCCGCGCCTTTGACTCGCCGTTCACCTGGATCTTGGAGAAGAACCCCTTGGCGCGGATCGAGTATTCGTCCTCGCCGTCGCGCGTGACCTCGGCGAGGACCTTGCTCTTGGGCGCCGCGCCGAGGGAGGCCTTCAAGGGGCCCAGGCCCACCTGGGTCACGGTCGTGTCCAGGGGAAGGACTCTTCGCTCGTTGCCCGCCGAGAGCAGCAGATGGGGACGGGTGCGGGCGAGCGCCTCGGCCTGGACACGCCGCATCACCGCGGGCGCCACCGGACGCGTCGCCGCCTCCTCGGTCTGGTCAGGCGGGGGGAGCGCGTCCATCTCACTGGTGGTCAACGCCCACGCGGGCAACTCGGGGATCACCTCTGGAGCGGCGTCCTCCCCGCCCGGCTCGAAGATCATCAGCGCCTTGCCCACCTGGATGGTGGCCTGCTCGGTCAGCGAGGCCCGGTATTCACGGCGACCGTTGATGAAGGTGCCGTTGGAGGAACCCAGGTCCTCGATCATGAACTGGCCGTCTCCCTCGGGCATGAGCCGGAAGTGCTGACGCGAGGCGGGCGCGTCCCTGAGCACCAGGTCGCAGATCTTCTCGCGCCCGACGATGTAGACCTGCTTGCCCAGATCGAGCGTCTTGATGCGCTTTCCATTGCGATACAGGTGTAGACGCGCCATGGCTGCTCCCCTCGAAACCCTCACCCACGATCATGCCCGGTCTACGCGAGGCTGGCTAGCCGGCAATCGGGAAGAACACCGGCACCAGCACCACCATCAGGATCAGCAGGACGATCGTCAGCGGTGTGCCCACGCGCAAGTAGTCCATCGTCTTGTACCCCCCTGAGCCCATCACCAGCAGGTTGGCCTTGTGGGAGAACGGGGTCATGAAGGCCGCCGAGGCGGCCAGGGCGACGCCCATCATCAGGGTTCGCGAGTCGATGCCGAGGCTCACCGCGGCCTCGAGGACGACGGGGGTCATCATCACCACGGCCGGGGCGCCGTCGAGGCACTGGCTCAGCACGCTGGACATGGTGAACAATCCGGCCATGGCGGCGTAGGGGCCATACGGTCCGGTGGCGGCCGAGACCATGTCGGCGGCGAGCATGGCCGCCCCGGTCTTCTCCAGGGCCAGACCCATGGGCAGGATGGCGGCGACCAGGAACACGGCCTTCCACTCCACGGCGCGGTAGGCCTCCTCCATCTTGATGGCGCCGAGCAGCACCACCAGCGTGGCCGCGGTGAATGCGGCCACGTGGATCGGCTGGAAGCCGGTGACGACCATGGCGATCATCACGCCCAGCGAGCCGATGGCCACCGGGGCCTTGGCAGTGCGGCGTTGCTCCTGGGCCGACGAGGACAGGACGACGAAGTCGTTGTGGGCCCCCAGCAGCCGGATACGCTTGTACGACCCCTGGACCAGCAACGCGTCGCCGAACCGCAGCTTCTGGTGGGCCAGGTCCTCCTTGATGGCGTGTCCCCTCCGCCAGATGGCCAGCACCTGCAGGCCGTGCTGCTCGCGGAAATCGATCGCGGCGAGGGTCCGCCCCTCGACCCGCGAGCGCGGCGCCAGGGTCACCTCGACCATGCCCACGTCGTCGGACTCGAAGCCGGCGCGGGAGATGTCCTGGCGCAACTGGGCGTTACCGAGCTCCAGAAGGGTGCGGACCCGGTCGGGATCGCCGGCCACCAGCAACTGGTCGGCGTTGCGGATGCGCGTGTCAGGGGCCACGGTGTGGATGGTGCCGCCGTCGCGACCGACGCCGACGACGGTGAGCCCGGCCAGCTCCTTGATGTGGCTGTCCCGGATGCGGGTGCCCACCAGGGGTGAGCCGGCGTGGATGCCCAGCAGGAACAGGTGGCCGTAAAGAGAGGGCATGCTCGCCGGGTCCAGGGAACGAGCGGTGACGCCTTCGGGCATCTCCATCCCCTCGAGCTGGCTACGGGTGCCGACGGTGAGCAGCTCGTCCTCGTCGCGGATGATCTGCTCGCCCAGGTCGGTGTCCAGGATCTCGTCTCCTCGCCGGATGCCGATCACGAGGGTCCCGAAGCGCTCGCGGAATCGGGCATCCCGCAGCGTGGTGCCTGCCAGGGGCGACTCCGGCGCGATGCGCAGCGCCATACAACCGATGTCCCCCCAGGCGTTGGCGAGGAAGTCGGGTGTGGGATCCCCCAGCTCGATACCGTGACCGCCGAAGAGCTCGCGCACCTCGTCGAGCTGCCCCTCGACGATGAGCTCGTCGTCACCGCGCATGACAGTGTCGGCTCCGGGCGCCAGCGTCCGCTGGCCCTCGCGGACGATGCCGACCACCTGGGCGTGCAGCGTGCTGCCGAGGCGAGCCTCCCCCAGCGTGCGCCCGACCAGGGTGGAGTCGCGCGGGACGCGAATCCCGACCAGGGAGGCGGTGAGGTCGTACACGCGCGTCAGGTCAACCGAGGCGCCTCCGTCCGAGCCCAGGGCCCTCCTGGGGAGCAGCCAGCGGCCGACGGTGATCATGTAGATCACGCCCACCGCCAACAGGATCCCTCCCACCGGGGTGAACTCGAACAGACCGAAGGGCTCGAGCCCCCGTTCGCGCAACAGGTCCGCTGCCAGGATGTTCGGGGGCGTACCCACCATGGTCATGGTGCCGCCGAGGATGGCGCCGAAGGACAGGGGCATGAACAGCCGCGACGCCGCGATCCCCGTGCGCCGCGCGATGGAGGCCACCGCGGGAAGCAGCACGGCCACCGCGGCCACGTTGTTCATGAACGCCGAGAGCACGCCCGCCACGACCATCACCGCCACCACCAGCAACCGCTCACGATCGCCGATGAGCCGGTGTACGCGTCCGCCGATCATGTCGGCCACGCCCGTGTGCAGCAACGCAGCGCTGACGAAGAAGATCGACAGCATGGTGATCACCGCCGGCGAGGCAAAGCCAGTGAAGGCCTCGGCCGGGGTGACGTAGCCGCCGAGGGTGAGCACCACCAGCCCCATGAAGGCGGTGAGCTCGATGGGCAGCTTCTCGGTGAAGAACAGGACCGCCATCGTGAACACGACGACCAGCAAGATGGCGATCTCGAGGGTCAACAGTGGGCCCCTCTCCGTCTCGCACTGGCGCGCGAAGTGGGTGCGTCCGACATTCGTGGGTGGAATCTCGAATGTACTCTACTTGTTTGGTAGACAAACAAAAAGGGGGTATTCCTTCCCCATCCAGGCTACAACAGGGCCTGCGCGGATGCAGCGCGAGAGAAGGGGAGGACGACCATGGAACCCAGACCAGGCGCGTTGACCGCCGTCGGGATCGTGCAGCTCATCTCCGGTGGGCTCAACGTGGCGATGATGTGGTGGCTGGCCGCGACGGCCGCGGGGACCCTCGGCGGCATGTGCACGGGCCTGCTGACCCTGGGGGTGTTCCCCATCGGCGTGCTGTGCGGTTTCGTCTGCATGGTGTTGATCCCCATCGGCATCCTCGAGATCGTGTCGGGGATCATCATCCTGGCCGCTCCCGCGAAGTGCCGGACCCTGGCCATGGTCACCGGCATCATCGAGCTCGTCAGCCTGATCTTCGGCGGCCTGCTGTCCGCCATCGCGGGCCTCGTGACGATCATCCTGATGCGCGACGAGACGGTCTCGGGGTACCTCAAGCGGCTCTCACAGCAGTAGCCTCACGACCCAGGTCCCCACGTACAGGCCCAGCATCCACGTCAGCGCTGCGCCCACCAGCGCCTGCCACGGCAACCTCCACGCGGAGGGATCGCGGCCGAGCAGGCGGCGCGCCCCGACGACGCCGCCCAGCAGCGCCCACACCATCAAGGCGGCCCCGCCGGGGTGGTAACCGGCGGCGCGCCACAGCCGGCCCCGGCCGGCCCACATCAGGGCGCGCGTGAACCCGCAGTTGGGGCAGGGATCTCCGGTCTCGGCGAGGTGGGGGCACGGCTGATCCAGCGGCCGTCCCAGGAGCGAGACGCCGTCCGCGCCCTCCGGCCGCAACGCCCACGACAGCGCCACCGCGCCGATGGCCAGGGCCACCAGGCACGCGGGCCAGGCCCAGCCGGGGATTTGCAGGCGGCTCTGCCTTGGCATCGGGGTCTCCCGAGGGGCAGTATAGACGGCCGGAGGAGCGTGCCCCGTGGAATCGAAGCGACAGGATGCGGTCTACCTGGCTCGGCTCACCGAGGAGCGCCTCGAGCAGATGCTCCCCATCTTCTGCTGGGCGTTCTGTGTGGATTCCGAGGATCGCGCCCGGCGATGGTTCGACCGGGCGGGCCTCCAGAACCTGCGCGGCGTGACCGTTGGGGACGAGCTGGTCGCCGGCCTGGCCCAGATCCCCATGGGGCAGTGGTTCGGTGGCCGGTGCGTGTCCATGGCCGGGATCGCGGGGGTGGTGGTGGACGAGACCGCGCGGGGCAGCGGCGTCGGGCGGCATCTGATGCGCAGCACGTTGCGCGAGGCGCGCGCCTCCGGGGTCCCGCTGTCCACCCTCTACCCGGCCACGGTGACGTTCTACCGCGACGCCGGCTACGGGCTGGCGGGCGCGCGCTACGGACACCGCGTTCCCTGTACCGCGCTGCCCCCTGGCCGGCCGAGCCTCCACGTGCGGCCGGGCGGTCCCGAGGACTTCGACGCGGTGCAGCGAGCCTGCCGCAGGCACGCCGCGCTGACCAGCGGGCACCTCGACCGGGGGGACTACATCTGGTTCAAGGTACGCAGCCCCGGCGAGAAACCCGCCCGCTGCTACCTGGTGGAGGAGGGCGGCGAGGTCACCGGATACACCTTCGTCCAGGAGGTCCGGACCGAGGCCCTGTCCCATCACTACGAGCTCCACGTGACCGATCTGGTGGCCCTGACCCCTGCGGCCGCCCAGTCGATGCTGACGTTCCTCCGCGGACACCGCTCCATGGCCACCACGGTGGTGTGGTTCGGGGATCCCGTGGGCCCCGCTGTGGGCTTGCTCCCGGATCGAGGGTTCACCTCGGCCGTGGACGACCGCTGGATGCTGCGCGTCGTGGACCTCGAGGCTGCCCTGGCCGAGCGTGGGTTCGCCCCGGCGGTGGGGGGTGAACTCCACCTCGACGTGCGCGACGAGGTCCTCGAGGCCAACGCTGGCCGGTGGGTGCTGACCGTCCGGGACGGGAGGGCCGAGGTGCGACGCGGTGGACGCGGCGACGTCTCCGTCTCCGTGGACGCGCTGGCGGCGCTGTACACGGGGTACCGGAGCGCCGAAGACCTCCGCTGCATGGGGCTGCTCGATGGAGCAGACGGCCCCGTGGCCACGGCGTCTTCCCTGTTCGCGGGCCCGGTCCCCTGCATGCCCGACATCTTCTGAGGTCTCCGGGAGGCACGATGCCAGCGCCGTCGCCGCAGCCCAGCGCCGGACCTCCGGAAGGCTGGAGTCGACTCCGGCCTCGGGACGTCGTCGCGCTGTGCGGGATCGGCTGCGGCGCTGCGATGGCCCTGGTGTCGCTGCTGGGGCGCGGTGACTTCATCGGCACGGAGATCATCTCCCACGAGCTGGCGCGGAACGGCCCCGCCTTCCTCGTCGAGCGGCTGACCCACGACTGCGAGGGGCCAGGAACGGCCCGCTTCCACGGCGGCCTGCTCTACCACGTCCTGCTGTGGGTCTGGCTCCGCCTCGGCCACGGCGAGGGGATCATGCGGGCGTTCTCGGTGGTGTGCGGCCTGGTCTCGCTGGCCGTGCTGGGCAAGCTGGCCAGGCCCCTCGGCCGGTCGTCCGCGCTGGCCCTGGTCGCGCTCTGCGCCACGTCGCCCATGCTGCTGAACTGGTTCACCTCGGCCCGTGCCTACGGGTTGTTCTTCCTGCTGGCCGTGGCCGCCTCGGGCTGCCTCCTCGCGCTGGTCCACGCCGAGCGCCCGGCGCGGGCGATTCGCTGGGCAGGCCTGTACCTGCTCAGCGTCGTCGCGCTGCTGTACACCCACCACTTCGCGATCCACCTGCTGGCGGCCCACGCGGCGTTCGCGCTGGTCGTCGTGGTGATCGACCGCCAGCGGATCTGGCGAACCCCCCTGGCCTGGGCGGCGGTGGGCCTCGGTGCGGCGGCAGCAGCCCCGCTGTGGCCGATCCTGCAGCTGCACCGGCTCAGCCGGGATCTGGTGGCCCGGCCGGGTGCGCCGCGGGAGTTCCTGGGAACCTGGTTCCACCACGGCGCGGAGTTCTTCACGCGGATCTTCCGCCAGTTCGACCACTTCAACCTGGTCGGCCACAGCGGCGTGGAGGCGGTGTACATCGCCGCGATCCTGGCCCTGACCGGCCTCGGCGCCATCGCGACCTGGCGGCGATCCAGGGTCCTCTTCGCCTTCTTCGCCGTGGTGCTCGTGGTCCCCATCGCGGCCCAGGCAGCCGTGGTGGCCTTCACCGGCCACACCGTCCGCGGCCTGCGTTACTACATCTACCTCGTCCCGGTGCTGCACCTCCCCTGGGTGCTGCTCGTCCAGCGCCTGTCCGGGGCCCGAACGCCCCGCTGGCGCGCCGCCTTGCCCACCGCGGTGTTGGCGTTCGCCCTCGCCCTGAACCTGGTCAGCTGCGGCTACGCCTGGAACACCCTGACCTGGTCGCGCAACCACGGGGTCACGGCCGACCGCGACGTGATCCCGGATCTCCAGCCGTGGCGGATGCAGACGGACTGGCCCGGGCTCGCCCGGTACGTTCGCGAGCAGCAACAAGGCCCCTCGATCTTGCTGACGGAGACGATCAAGGAGACGATCTACCTGGATCACTACCTCCCCGGCGAACCCAGGCTCGTGAACCTGGGCAAGGGCAGCCGCCGACCCGCCGAGGCCCTCGACGGGGCGCCCGGCGCGTCTCGCGTTCCCGTCGCCTGCACGGGGCTGCACGTGTGGCAGATCTCCATGGGCCCGCCGCGAGAGGTGAGCCTGGCAGGACTCCACCGCGCAGAGCAGTCGGCCTTCGGGATCCTCCACCTGGTCCACTGGGAGCCCCGTGGCCGGCCGGCGGTGTGCAGCAGTGGTCCGAACGTGACGATGCTCGACGCCCACGTGGGGGACCGCGAGACCTTCACCGTGCGCACGCCGACCCCCGGCATCGTGACCCTCACGATCCTCGCGCGGCTGGCGAACGAGCCCCCCTTCGCTGCCGGCGTCCGCGTCGCCGTGGACGGACGCCCCCCGTTGTACTACCCCGTCGGCGCCTCTGCAGCGCTCGTCCACCTCGTGGAGTTCGAGCTACCGTCGGGCACCCACAGGATCGTCGCGGAGATCGTGCCTGCCCAGGAGGCGGACCCGGGCGCCTGCTGGTCCACCCAGCGTTGATCCGCGCGACGGAATCCGTGAGTCAATCGGCGTCGAGCCGGCCCCCGTCGGCGAAGACGATCTCGTTGGGATCCCAGGCCAGCGTCAGTTGATCCAGTGGGGTCCTTGCCAGGGTGAGATCGCCCTCGGCCAGGGTGCTGTACTCGAGCTGGGCCTCGAAGGTGTCCGAGGCGTGGGGCTGCAGCCCGTCGGCGTGGACCACCAGGACCGACTTGAGGTCCGCGCCGTCGCGGCCGCGAAAGATCACCGTGCCCCGGACGCGGGCCAGGGGGCGGTCCGACAGGTTCTGGACCTGGATCTTCGCCTCGAACAGATCGATGAGCCGGCTGTGCGACGGGCTCGCCTCCTCCAGCGCGAGCTCCACCACCGTGGCCGTGGCCACGGCCCGCATCTCCTCGAGCTTGGTCTGCCGCGCGGCCTCGTGGCGCGCCTCGACCTCCCTGAGGTCCGCCTCGACGCGCTCCTGGTCCGCTTCCCACGCCCGCTGGTCCTCCAGCGCCGCGTACACCGTCGTCCCTGGAGCGATCCCCCCGGTCCCCACCGAGCCCTCGCGGGCCTTGCGATCCGAGTAGCGGTCCAGCAGCGCTCGCTCGTCCTCGGTGATCCCGGCCAGGGCCTTCTGCAGCTTGGCGTCGCCGTCCCAGGTCACCACCTCGGCGGGGAGCTTGGTGGCGTAGGGGCTGGAGCAGCCGATCGCGATCAGCAGGGCGATGGTCGAAGCCACGAGGAAGTTGCAGGACTTCATTGCGTTTCTCCCTTCCTCGCGTCGGATGATATCGCAGTTCGGCCGTCGAGCGGGCGCCGGTGTCAGTTCACCGACCAGGTGTCGCCGGTCCTGACGTAGGCCTCTCCGTCGGCCAGGGCCGGGTAGAACACCAGCGAGGTCACGGTGGCCCCCTCCCAGCCCTCGTCGCCCTGCCACTCGCCGGCTCCGCAGGACAGCACGACGTATCCTCCGTCGGGATGCGCCAGATCGGTCTCCACGCGCAGGGTCTGCCCGGGCTCCACGCCGCCGTACTCGGCCAGGGGCAGCACCGACAGCTCGTAGACCTGGTCGGACAGGTGGCAGGCCTCCAGGCCGACCTCCTCTCCGGTGCGATTCTCGAGCTCGACGTACCCCCCGGAAGGAGCGAGCCCCGACACGACGAGGTCCGTCTCTCCGAGCCCCTCCAGCCCCTCGATTCCGTCGGCCACGAACGCGGCCCGCTCGTCCACGAAGGCGAGCATCGCCGGCGGCGCGGACGCGGCCCAGTCCTCGTACCGCCGGGTGAACACGAAGGGCTCCACCTGCAACGCCGGGGCGATCTGAACGTCGAAGGCGGTGATGGCGTCGCGCGTGGCCGCGCCGAACTCGTCGGCCAGGGCCGCGTCGAGCCGCTCGGCGAGGCGCGCGCGGAACGTCGGGCTGGAGAAGAGGCGCGTCCACAGCCAGTACTGGAAGCCCCCGGCGGCGGCGTACGCCGTGTTGCTGGCGAGATCCTGGGTGGGACGGCTGAAGGTGTCGTTGTTGAGATCCCACGGCACCATCAGGAACGCGCCGCTGTCCGGGCCTAGGACGAGGTAGTGGGCCCCGTCGACCACCTCGGGGTTGGCGACCAGGATCTGCCCGGCCACGTAGTCGACCAGCACCTCGACGTCCAGATACGACGCGAGCTCCGCCTCCAGCTGGTGCTCCGATGCCGTGTTGAGCCACACCAGCAGGGCCTCGAGCTCGGGGCTCGGCTCGTCCTCGTTCTCCTTCTTCTCGAAGCCCTCGAGGCTCACCTGGCCCTGGTCGTCCCGGACGAGGCCGAAGTCGATGTAGCCGACCCGAAACCGATCGTCCACGCCGACTCCGCGGTCGCTCAGGAAGGCGTCGCCCACGTGCTCGATGTCGTCGTAGACGCCGTACACGCGGCCGTTGATGCGCAGCAGGACCGCGCGGGCGCGGGAGGCCACGCCCCCCATGCGATCGAACAGGTCGAAGGCGGCGAGCTGCAGCAACCGGCCGGGGGGGCTCTGTTCGGCGAGCAGCTTGAGTCGATCCCGGCCGTCGACGGAGCCCTCGTCGAGGCGGATGTAGAAGCTCCGCTTGGGGACCCAGCGGGTGGACTGGCCGCGCAGGCGCAGGATTCCGGAGCCGCCCTCCCCCCCGCAGGTGACGCTCGCCGGGACCTCCATCTCCTCCTCGGGGTGCTCGTGGATGGCCGCCAGATCAGCCTCGGCGACGGTCACGTCCAGCACGGGAAGGCCGAAGTCGGCGGTTGCCGCGACGGTGACCGGAGGGCTGTCCGCGGTGGCGCTGCTGGTGCAGTCGGGGCCCACCGCGGCCACCCGGTAGGCGATCGTCTCGCCTGCGGTGCGATCCCGATCCACGAACGACGGGATCGCGACCAGCCGGCTCGAGATCGGCTCGAATGCCGCGCCGTCCACCGAGCGGGAGATCTGCCAGCCGCGGACCGCCTGGTCCGGCCAGTCCCACCGCAGCAGCCCCTCGCCCGCGCCCGCCCTGGCCTCCAGGCCGGTCACCGTGGCGACGGCCGCGTCGGTCACGGCCTCGACCCGGACCCCCGACAGCACTGGCGGGGCCTCGGTCCGGGGGGTGAACTGCAGCTCTATCCGCCCATCCTGCGCGAGGACGTCCAGCGCCAGGTCCATACGCTGGTCCTGTCCGGCCTCGGCGGCCAGATCCAGGCCGTCCACCAGGACGATCCCGTTCGAGGTCACGTCGAAGATCCGCAGTCCGGGCTCCGGGAAGGTGGGCTCGAGGAACATCAGCGTCACGCGGTAGAGCCCGTCGGCCACATCCACCCGATACCCCGAGAGGCCGTACACGAACGTCCGGTAGGGCTGCACCGCGGTCTGGTAGGCGTCGTGGTCGGACCACGGATTCTCGGGGCCGTGGGTTCCCACCGGGAAGATGTCCACGAACCACGAGTCCTTGCGCTGGGGTTCGCCCTCGCCGAGCCAGCCGAATCCCCGCTGCCCATCGTAGGCCCCGTCGTCCGTGTAGCCGGGCGTCAGCCCCTCCCAGCCCCCCTCGTCCCCCTCGCCCCAGCCCTCGTCGTCGCCCTCGGCCCCGGTCCACCCCACGTCGATGGCCAGGGAGCCGCTGGCACCGGCGTCGCCCGCCTCGGCCACACACTCGAACGTGACGTCAGCCGACTCGTCGCCGCAGCCCAGGGCGCACGCGAGCAGACCCGGAGCCAGCGCACGTCGGATCCAGGGAACCATACGACCTCCCATGTCCAGGGTACGCAGGGGCGTGCGGGATGGGGCGTCTTTCTAGGCTTCCGTGGGGAGGCGCAGGGCCCCGACCCCGGACATGTCGATACCCTCGCGCGCGGCCGTGGCGAGCAGCAGCTTGCCCAGGGCCGCCGGATCGTCGGGTCGCCCCGCGGGATCCCGGGAGAGCAGGGCGTCGAGCAGGGCGCTCAGCGGTCTCGGCAGGTTCCGGCGGCGGCGGCGGATCGACGGCGGGTCCTCGTTGACCTTCTGGGTCATGATCGAGAGCGGATCGGGCCCGTCGAAGGGGTAGGTGCCGGACAGCAGGTAGAAGGCCGTCGAACCCAGGGCGTAGAGGTCGGCCCGGGTGTCCAGCTCGTCGGTCCCCATGGCCTGCTCGGGGGCCATGTACTGGGGGGTCCCGAGGACGGAGCCCACCAGGGTCAGGCGGTTGTCGGCGGAGAGGGAGCGGGCGATGCCGAAGTCGGCGAGCTTGACGCTGTTGGCCTCGCCCACGAGCAGGTTGTCGGGCTTGATGTCGCGGTGGACCAGGTGGTGTCGTCTCCACGCGTAGTCCAGCGCGCGGGCCGCGCCGACCATCCAGTGCAGCACGAGGCTCACGGGCAGGGGGCCGAGCTCCTGCAGCCAGCGCTGGGCCGTGCCGTTGGGCACGTACTCGGTGATCATGTAGAGCACGCCGGTCCGCGTCTGGGCGAATTCGACGGTGCGGGTGATGTTCGGATGGTCGAGGGCCGCGGTGAGCTCCATCTCCTGGACGAAGCGATCCTGGGACCGGGTCTTCCGCGCGGTGTCGGGCCGCAGGGTCTTGAGCGCGAAGCGCTCGCCCTTGGCGTCCTCGACGAGGAACACGGTCCCCATGCCGCCGCTCCCGAGGCGCCGGACCTGCAGGAAGTTCTTCAGATCTGCGGGCCAGTCCCGGCCCGGTCGAGCGCGGGGCCCGGGCTCCTGGAGGGTCTGGATGTCGTCGAAGTGCTGGAGGACCAGGACGGTGAACTCGTGCTCCCCTTCGCCGGTCCGCGAGGCGCGCACGCGGTAACGGACGCTCTCCCCGCCCTCGGGCCGGACCAGGTCGATGCGGCACTGGGAGTCGACCGGGTCATCCCCCTTGCGTGCGTCGAGCATGGCGTGAAGCGCACCGCAGAACCGGCACGAGCGCGACGTCCCGCAGCCGTCCTCGCCCACGTCGGAGAAGCGGCAGCCCACCACCTCGCCGAGCCGCCTCCCCACCATCTGATCCGCCGAGAGGTCCCCCAGGGGTGTGGAGGGGGTGGTGCGAGCGAGCAGGATCTGCCGCTGGTGGTTGAGCACCAGCACGGTGCCGTCGATCCAGTCCAGCAACGCCTTGAGCATGGGGCTGTGGTGGACAGCCTCGAGCATCAGGGCCAGCTCGCCGGTGTCGGCCCGCCCGGACGGCGCCGGCGGCGCGTCGGGCAGCGTCTCGTCGACCACGGTCGCCGGAACAGGGGTCATGATCGGCGCTCTCCTCGGGGCTCCTCTCCATGGTCGCTCTTTTGTCTCGAGCGCACAAACACGGTGGCACCCACGGTCCCCAGCGCTGCGACCACGCACAACCACGCGAAGAGGTTGCCGACGCGCGAGTACACGGTCGGGAACCGGCGGACGGGCACGTCCTCCACCAGCACGGTCTGCTCGAACAGCTCGGACCGCGCGCGCACGCGGCCGGTGGCGTCGACCACGGCGCTGATCCCGGTGTTGGCCACGCGGACCACGGACACGCCGTGCTCGGTGGCGCGCGGGACCACCACCATGAGGAACTGGTGGGGGAAGATGGTGTCGCCGAACCACGCGTCATGGGTGAGGTTGATCAGCACATCGGTGTCGGGGCCGGCCTGCCGGCGGGCCACGCTGGCCTTGCACCCCTCGTAGCAGATCAGCGGAGCGACCCCCAGCTCGCCGTCGGGACCGTCGAAGCGCAGGGTCGAGGGGCCCTCGCCCGGGGTCAGCGCGTGGAGGTTCTCGGCGATGTCCGCGAGGGCCGGGAAGACGTCCGACAGGGGCATGTACTCGCCGAACGGGATGAGCACGAGCTTGTCGTAGACCTGGCGCTGGCCCGCTGCGGCGGACTCCGGGGTCAGGGCGAGGGCGGAGTTGTACTTGTGCTTCACCCCGTCCACGGTGTCCTTGCGCACCCCACCGATGATCAGATCGACGTCGCGATCGCCGACAAAGTCCTCGATCCACCCCCACTTGGCGCCGCGGGTGTACGGCGACGCCCCCTCGCCCCACAGCACCAGCGTCGCGCCGCGCTCGATGGCCTCGTCGCTCATCTCCAGGTGGTGTTGCAGCACTCCGGGATTTCCGAGGTCATGGCGCTCCTCCACCCCGAGGTTGGACTGGACGAGGCCCATGCGCACCGACGGCGCCTCTGCCAGGGCGCGGTCGAGGCGGCTCACCCGCAGCGTGCCCCAGGCGACGACGGCGATGAACACCGCGGCGACCGCGGCCGCCGGGATCACGGGCCAGCGGCCCCGCCCCATGGCGGCGCGCGCGAGGGCGGCCACGGCGAGGTTCACGGCCAACACGAGGTAGCTGATGCCGTACACGCCGGTGATGGACGCGAGCTGTAGCAGGCCCAGCCAGCGGAACTGGTGGCTTCCCTGGTACCAGGGGAACAGCAGGGGAAAGACCAGCTCGATGGCGACCCAGATCGCGGGGACCAGCAGGATGTGCCACGGGCCGGCCCAGCGGCGCACGCGCGGCACGGCCAGCGCGAGCAGGCCGTAGGGGATGGCGCTGTACAGCACGAACAGCAGCAGCAGCAGCAGCCCCACCGCGAGGGGCAGGCCGCCGAACTCCGACGCGGTGGTCGCGAGCCACGAGCACAGCACCAGGTTGGCGACGATCCCCATCACCCAGCCCAGCAGGAATGCCTGCTTGGGGGACCTGCCCTCGAGCGCCAGCAGCAGGGGCACCCACGCCACCCACTGCAGCACGAACAGGGGCCGCGGTGGGGTGATGACGACGAACAGCGCGCCTGCGAGGATCGCCAGAGGGATCGCTCTTCTCATGGGCCGCCTCCCGCGGGGCAGTGTACCGGCCGCGGGGGGATGCGCAAGGGCGCCCGGCGCCGCGCGCTTGACTTGCCGCGGGCCCGGGGCCAGAACAACGGCCAAGATGGACGACAGCCGCCCCTCCAAGAGACCCAGCCGGAGCCCTCGGCGAAGCCGCCGCCCGCGCCACCGCGAGTGCCCCCTGTGTCACGAGACGGTGGCCTTCTGCTGGACCTGCCGGTGCGGCTTCCACATGTGCCAGGCCTGCATGCACGACAACCTCTGGGGCGTGACGTGCAACAACATCACCTGGCACTGCCCGGACTGCGGCAAGTCCAACGGGTTCGGCAACCAGTAGCTGGAGGCGCCATGTCTGCTTCGCGAACCCTGCTCGTGCTGGTGATCCTGGTCCTGGGGATCGCCCCTCCGGCGGCAGCGGCCGACGAGCCCCTGGTGGTGTTCCTCGTGCGGCACGCCGAGAAGGTGGACTCCTCGGAGGACCCGCAGCTGACCGAAGCTGGCCGCGAGCGCGCGGCACTCCTGGCGCGCACCCTGCGTGACGCCCACATCGAGCGGGTGCACAGCAGCGACTACGTCCGCACGCGGGACACCGCGGCGCCCGCAGCCACCCTGACGCGCACCGAGGTCCAGCTGTACGACGCCGGCGACATCCCCGCCCTCGTCGCGAAGCTGAAGGCCACCGGGGGGCGCCACCTGGTCGTGGGGCACAGCAACACGACCCCCGAGGCGGTGAAGCTCCTCGGCGGAGATCCCGGCTCCCCCATCGAGGAGTCCAACGACTACGACCGCCTCTACGTGGTCACGGTGGGGACGGATGGCGTCGCCAGTACGGTGCTGCTGCGGTTCGGGAGGCCGCCGGTCGGCAAGCCCTGAGGTTCAGTCTCTCTCGTAGCTGATCTCGTCGCGCACGTAGGGTGACACCAGCGATCCGTTGTTGCCCACCCCGTAGATCTCCAGCGATATCGTGTCCCCGTCCAGGGTCACGTGGACCCAGCCCAGCTCGCTGGCGACGGTGGTGTCCTCGGCCCCGGGCTCCGGGAACGCGAGCCAGTCGCGGTAGTGGGCCTGATCCCCCTCGGGGGAGGCGACGGACGTGCGGGGGTAGGTGCCAGCGGGGGGCAGGACCATGTAGCCGACGCCGTCGTCGGCGCCCCGGCCGTAGTCGCCGGAGGGGGCGAGCTGGCCGTCGTACTGCATGGGCGACAGCCGCTGCGCCAGATGCTCGTGGCCGCAGAACACCCAGTCGAGCTGGCCCTCGAATGCCGCGGTCGTGGGGCGCAGCAGGAGCTGGCTGGACTCGCTGGTGCGCGTCCCGACGTCGTACGCGGGGACGTGCCACTGGGCGAACACCCAGCTCGGCTCACCAGCGCTGGCGATGGCCTCCAGCTCACCGGCGATCCAGGCGTGCTGGTCGCCCTTCTCGCCGAACCCCCCCGACTCTTCCGAGTCCAGGGTCAGGAACGACGCGTCGCGGACGTCCACCCGGTACACGTGGCCGTCGGCGCTCGATCCGGGCCGGGGCAGGTAGCGCGCGAAGGTCGAGTCATCGAGGTCCGTGGAGTAGCCGATGTCGTTGTTGCCCAGCGCGGCCACGATGGGCGTGGCCGCGAACAGCTCGCGCCCGCCGTCGAGGAAGGTCCACCAGTCCCCAGCCTCGTCCTCGGCGGTGAGGTCGCCGGCGAGCAGCAGGCAGGTCAGATCGTCGTGCTCGGCGACGATGGAGGCGGCCACCGCCCCCCAGCTCTGGGACCCGTCGCCGTGGTCCTGGGCGTCGGAGGCCACCGCGAAGCTCCACGACGAGCCGCCGCCGATGGGCGGCGTGTGGTAGCGGTGGATCGCAGAGGCGTGCCCCACGTTGTCCAGCACCCGGTAGTGGATGTCGCTGTCCGGGGGCAGGTCCAGCAGGGCCACGTGGTGGACGTAGTCGGCGCCGTCGCCCATCGCACGTTGCCCGAGGGCCTCGGTCGTGCCGTACTCCACCGTGCCCCGGCACGGCATGGACGTCTCGAAGGTCACCACCACCCCGGTGCCCGGCTGCGCCTCGTCGGTCCACGCCAGCAGGGGACCGACGTAGGGGAAGAGTACCTGCTGGTGGTAGCCGAGACTCTCGCGGTCGTCGTAGGTCCTGACCTCCTTGTCGTCGGTGGTGAAGAAGGTCATCTGGATGGCCCGCGCTGCGACGGGGACCTCGAGGTCGTAGGTGTACTCGTCCGTCCCGGCGACCATCTCGGCCTCGAGGAAGTAGCGGCTGGCGCCGTCGACGTACTCGTTGAGGTACTCCTCGACGCCCTCGATCTGGGTGTACCCGTCGAAGCCGAAGCGGATGCCCAGATCGTCCTGCTCGACCAGCTCTCCGCGGTAGTGCACCACGATGGTGTCCCCGGCCTCGAAGTCCTGGGGGCTGACGAAGACGTCGGGCTCCACGTAGGGATCGGCGGAGTCGTCGTCGTCGTCGGGCTGCGCCGAGTCGTCGTCGTCGGGCTGCGCCGAGTCGTCGTCGCCGGTCACCGAGTCGTCGTCACCCGCGTCGTCGTCGTCCGTGCCGGAGCCACCCCCTGATCCGAACGGATCCGGCCTCGGGCCGCATCCGGCCGAGATCGTGAGCAGCAGCAGGGGTAATAGCGCGCGCATCATCGAGATCCCACGCTAGCACCTCGGCGGCGGGAGCCCAACAGGTTGCTCACGCGCTGTCGACGTGCACGCCGTCACCGCCGCAGGCCTTGACGTGGTAGAGCGCGGCGTCGGCGGAGCGCACCAGCGCCTCGCCGTCCATCCCCTCGCAGAAGCAGCTCACGCCGATGCTCACGGTGACCTCGCCTCCGGTCCGGCGACGAACGGAGCCGCAGATCCTCTCCGCGACGGTCCGGGAGCGAACCTCGTCGGCCTCCACGAGGATGATCGAGAACTCGTCGCCTCCGTACCGGCAGGCCACGTCCACGTCCGTGCGCACGTGGCGGGCGATGCACTCGCCGACCCTGGCGAGCAGGGCGTCCCCCTCCACGTGGCCACGGCTGTCGTTGAACGCCTTGAACCCGTCCAGATCGAGCATCAGCAGGGACAGGGGGTGCCCCTGGCGCCGGGCCCGTCTGATCTCCCGGCCGAGGGTGCCGTCGAAGTGACGGCGGTTGTGCAGCCCGGTGACCGCGTCGGCCGTGCTGGCGTGCCTGAGCTCCTGCTCGAGCTCCCGTTGCTGGCGCAAGAGGGCGACCCGTTGGGCGCCGCGTTGCACGGCCTCGACCAGCTCGGCGTTGTCGAAGGGCTTGCGGACGTAGTCGGTCGCGCCGTGCTGGAGGGCACACACCGCGCTGTCCAGGGTCGGATAGGCGGTCATCATCACCGCCACCTGCTCCGGGTGCCCGTCGCGAACCTGGCTCAGGACATCCGTGCCGTCCAGGCCGGGAAGCTGGATGTCCAGGACCAGGACGTCGGGCCGGTACGTGTCTACGAACTCCAGGGCCTGCTCGCCCGTCTCCACGGCGTGCACCTCGAAACCGTGAGCCTCGAGCAACGTCGAGATCGACAGGCGCAGATCCGCCTCGTCGTCCACGACCAGCACACGTGTGGGCTTCGTATTCCTCCTGCTCATGACCAACGACCCCGACAGACATCCTATCGCCTCTCCCATGGTGGTTGGAGAAATTGATAGAGTGCTTCTCCACGGGAGAAGCTCCGGGAAAGGGCGCGCCGCGTTGTTCGAACTGCTCGAGACCTACTTCTGGTGGCTCGACCTGGCCATCGCCGTCAGCGTCACGCTGTTCGCTGGCGTGGCCTGCCGGTTCTGGTCCCGCGGCCGGTCCATCCACCGCCTGTTCTGGCTCGGCGTGGCCGTCGGGCTGACCTGGGAGGTGCCGATCTTCCTGTCGGCCGTGTTCGCCGAGACCCCGGTGATCGTGCTGCACAGCCAGCCACCCGTGCCGCCCATCACGCTGATCGTGTTCCACTCCCTGTGGGACGGCGGGCTGTTCCTGGGCGGGGTGGCCCTCGTCTGGGCCGTGGGTCCGCGGCCGATCTTCGAGCGATTCGCCGTCCGGGAGCTGGTCGTGCTGCTGCTGTGGGGGCAGGTGTCCGAGTTCGCCGTCGAGATCGGCGGCGTGACCAACGACGCCTGGGGGTACGTGGGGACCCACGCGTGGAACCCGGTGCTCTTCCACATCCAGGGCCATCCCATCACGCTGGTCCCGCAGCTCATCTGGTTCGCCGCGCCGATCGTGTACTACCTGCTGGCGCTGAAAATGGAACGGGGTAGGAGGACGTGATGAAGCGATGGTTCTCGCTGATGCTGGCGCTGGCGCTGATCCCGGGGAGCTGGGGCTGTGGCGAGGGTGACGACGACGACGACTCGGCGGGCCCGGCGGGTGACGACGACGACGACTCGGCGGGCCCGGCGGGTGACGACGACGACGACGACGCGGACGACGGCGTCCACGGCCGCATCGAGGAGATCGATGGCATCGAGGTGCTGCACCTGTGGGGCACCCGCGAGGAGATGGGGTACGCCGAGGGCGCGCTGTACTGCCACCAGATGCCGGGGCTGTTCAAGGCCTACATCCTGGAGTACCTCGTGGCGGACTACGGTGTCCCCTACGAGATGATCCAGGCGCTGGTGGAGAACGCCATCGCCCTGGACGACGGGGACCTCGCCGAGATGGAGGCCCTGTTCCAGGGTGCCGAGGACCACTGCTCCCCCGAGGAGTTCCTGGTGGAGAGCGAGTACCTCGAGGAGGCCGCCAACGGCAGCCGCGAGCTGGAGTTCGGTGACCTGGTGGCCGCCAACATCCTCGGCGACTTCGGCTGCTCGTCGTTCTCGGTGTGGGGCGAGGCCTCGGCCACCGGCGACACCATCCACGCGCGCAACTTCGACTGGGCCATCGATCCCGGCGGCGTGTTCCTGGAACAGCACATCCTCAAGACCTACGACTCGTCCGAGCAAGGTGGCGCCCGGTACGCCTCGCTGACCGTGCCCGGTCTGATCGGCTGCATGAGCTGCATCACCGCCGAGGGCCGCGCCATCACCATGCACAACGTCGGCGGCCTCGAGGCCACCCAGTCCACCGGCATCTACCCCCGCATGCTCGCCACCCGCGCCGCCCTGGCAGCCACCTGGCAATCGGACGACCCCGCGGCCTCGGCCGAAGCGGTGCTCGAGGCCGCGCTCCAGCGCGTGGGCAACAACCTGCACCTCTCCTACCCCACCGGATCGGACAGCCCCGGCGGCGCCGTGGTGTTCGAGTACGACGGCGCCACGGACCACGAGGACGGCCAGGCCACCGTGCGCGAGCCCGGCTACGACGTCGACCTCACCACCCCCGACGCGGTCGCCTGCACCAACCACTACGTGCAGCGCACCGATCCCCCCTCGGAGGGAGACTCCTTCGACCGGCAGCAGACCCTCCTCACCGGCATCGACGCGTCCGTCGCCGCCGGCGGTCTGGACGCCGACGGCGCCCACGCGCTCATCGCGCAGGTCGCCAACGGGTACACCGCCCACAGCGTGGTCGTGGATTCGGCCGCGGGTGTGTTGAGGGTGTACGTGGCGCCGGAGCCGGGAACGCCGGCGACGGACGCGGAGCCGCACGTGATCGACCTCACTGCCCTGTTCGACAGCGGTGAGTGACGTGGGGCCGGTGCGGCGCGCGGTGCTCCCGTGGGCGCCCGTGTTCGGCCTGCTCCTGGGCTCGTGCGGGGACACCACCTGGAGCGGCGACGGCGCACCTGGACCTGCGGATGACGACGACTCCGAGTCCACGGATCATGGCGAACGGCCGGAGCACGAGTGGGGCCCGGTGGAGCCGAGTCTGGACGGCTTCGAGCTGATCCCGGCGGGCTCCTTCACCATGGGGTGTTCGCCGGGAGACACCCAGTGTTGCCGGACCGATTGCTGGTGGCCGTTCGACATCGAGAAGCCCCACGAGGTCGTCCTCACCCGCGATTTCTGGATGAAGGCCACCGAGGTCACCCAGGGCGAGCTGCTGACCCTCACCGGCCGCAACCCGACCGTGTTCACCGGCTGCGGCCACGACTGCCCGGCCGACGGCCTCACCTGGTGGCAGACCGTGGGCTACGCCAACGAACTGTCCATGTCCGAAGGCCTGGTCCCCTGCTACTACTCCGACGAGGCCTCGACAGTGCCCTATGACATGGCCGCAGGCGACGCGAGGGCCTGGCCACACTGGGTGGAGGGGCTCGACTGCGAGGGGTATCGGCTCCCCACGGAGGCGGAGTGGGAGTACGCCGCGCGCGCCGGCACGACGACCCCCCTGTTCACCGGGGACGCCTCCGACGCGAACCTCGATCCCATCGCCTGGTACGGGCGCAACTCCGACTGTAGCTACGCCGGGTGCGAGCTGGAGAACTGCCGCGACTCCACGGGGGCGCCGCCTTCGGGCACCCACGCCGTGGCGAGCAAGCTGCCCAACGACTGGGGGCTGTACGACACGTCGGGCAATCTGTGGGAGTTCGTCTGGGATTTCTTCGGCGAGTACCACGACGGTCCGGTGGAGGACCCCACGGGACCCATCGAGGCTGCCGCGGGGTTCCACGTGGCGCGGGGGGGGTCCTGGCTCAACTTCACCGTCGAGGCCCGGACGTCGACGCGGGACGGGGACGACTGCACCTGCGACCCGGACAACGGCCCCGGTTCCCACACGGGATTCAGGCTGGCGCGGACGTACCATCCGGAGTGAGCCGGCCTATCGGGTTTCTTGCGAACTCCCCCTGTTGCGGCGGCGCAGGAGGAAGAACGCTGCCAGAGCGAGAACAGCCGCCCCTCCCGGGTGCGGGCGAGTCCACAGCTCGCACGAACAGGCCCCGGGTGCCGTGATGACCTCGAAGTCGCCGGCCACCTCCACGCCATAGGGATCGAACTCGTACTGGAGCGTCACGACGAACTCGCCGGGGTCGATCGGTTCTTCGGGGGCGATGGCCATAACGTCCAGGTCCAGGTGCACGCTTTCGCGCCGGACCAGCTCGTCGAGCTGGAACCACAAGGTGGTGTCGACGACCTCGGTGGTCCCGGTGACCGGGGCGCCGTCCACGCTGAGCAGGGCCTTGCTGGTGGGGCGGAAGCCGTCGGGCGGCTCGATGCGGATGCGGTCGAAGCCGAGGTGTTCGGCGCCCGCCACGGCGTCGATGGTGAAGGAGAACGACTGCTTGCCCTGGTCGGCCCGGACCTTTCCGGGGGTCATCGCGCCGCTGGCCGATTCCAGGGGGTAGCGGCCGATGGCGTGCTCGTCGCAGACGATCCTCCAGGGCGATTCGAAGTCGTGGTCGGACCAGCACAGGAGGGCCCGGCCGTCGCTCGTGCCGAGGAGGGCCGGGGTCCTGGCCAGGTGGTCCCCGTCGCCGAACACGCGGTGCTCGGTGATCAGCCCCTCCTCCACGGCGACCAGGTGGATCTGGGCGCGGTCGACGGCGTCCAGCTGGGACCAGGCGATCCAGACACGCTCCCCTTCGGGAAGCAGGGCCGGCTCCCAGGCGCCCACGGCGGCCGACGACAGCACCGACGGCTCGCTGAACGCCTTGCCTCCGTTGCGGGAGATCGCGTGGTGGACCTGGTAGCTGCCCGACTCCATGTCGGCCCAGACGAGGTGGATTCGGGCGTCGGCGCTGGTGTCGGCGACGGGCTGGATGCTCGGCGTGATGTGACTGGTGACCGCCCAGTCCCGGTTCTGGAAGCCGCCGCCCTGGGTGGACTTGAGCCAGTAGATCTCGGTGTTCTCGCTGGGGTTCTCGGCGTCCTCGAAGTCGTTGACGTTGGCGCTGAACACCACGATGTAGTGCCCCGAGCCCGTGTGGACGAGGGCAGCGTCGCGGGGGAACCGGCGCACGTCGTACAGGTGATCGGTCTGCCGCTTCCAGGTGACGCCGTCGTCGTCGCTGGTCCAGAACCGCAGGGACCGCGCCTGCGGGTTGTTCTCCATCAGGTGGAGCTCGTCGGTGAACTCGTCGAGCTCGATGTTGGACAGGGGCGTCGCCGCCTTCTCCAGGGGCTCGTCCAGCGAGCTCCGCCAGCCCACGTCCCCGGCGGTGAGGGTGCGGATGCGCAGGTGCCAGGTCTCGGCGCGCGGCATGAACTCCAGGGTGCCCACGACGAGGTCCTCGCCGTTGGTCCAGACCTCGGGGCTGTACTGCAGGGCGCCGCCGCTGGGGAAATCCGTGTCGGTCCAGGTCTCGCCCCCATCGTGGGAGGCCTGCACGACGACGTGCTGGGAGCCGGCGGAGTCGGTGAGGGTGGGATCCTGGTGCTCCCAGGCTCGCACCGCGAGATCGTCCTCGCGCATCATCACCGGAGCGAACTGGCCCCCGTGGCGTTGCGCGCCGTCCTCGAGCGCCTCGGTCAGCACCCTCCCGCGGGCGTGGGGCATGGAGACGCCCATCAACGAGGCCGCCGTGGGGGCCATGTCCAGCAGGGACACGGGATCGTCGGTGCGGAAGCCGGCGCGGATGCCAGGGCCGACCATCAGCAGGAAGGACTTGCGGCAGCCGTTGCACGAGCAGTTGTGATCGTGCCAGCCGGTGGAGACGGAGTCGAAGTGGCGGCCGTGGTCGGTGGTGACGAGCAGGGCCGTGCTGTCGGCGTAGACGGGGTCGTCCTGGAGTTGCTCCCAGAAGTCCACGATCGCCGCGCTGGCGTGGCCCACGGCGCCGGTGTACCCCGCCCAGTTGCCCGCGTGGCCCATACGATCGCTCTCGTGGAGGTTGAGCAGCACGAGGTTCACCTCGCGCACCGCCATGATCTCCTCGAGCTGCTCCCAGACCCAGTTGTCCGGCAGCGCCGTGAGGTGGGCGCGGAGCTGGGCTCCCATCTCCGGTCCGTAGCCGGGCGCCACGCTGTGGTGGCAGTCGATCACCTGGCCCGAGTTGGCCACGACCCAGCACGTGTCGGCGTCCGCGCCGGTCTGGTGACGGTAGAGCTCGAACAGGGTCGGGTGGCGGGAGCTGAGGTACTGGCGTCCCTCGTAGGCCGGCACCGTGTCGTGGTCCCCCCAGGTCCCCGTGACGAAGACCTGGTGGGCGGGCAAGGTGATGGTCACGCCGCGGTTCTCCACGGTGGTGAACAGGCTGCCCTGGGGCGCGAGCTCGTCCACCAGCGGCCCGACGAAGCGGGCGTCCGTGTCGTCCATGGCCTCGGAAGAGCGCACGCCGTCCATGACGACGATGAAGACGTGCTCCACCTGTTGCGCGTTCACGGGCGCAGTCGACAGCAGCGCGGCTGCCACGGCGAGCGAGCGGGCGAACGGGATGGAAGCCATGGGGAGACCCTCGGCTGGAGCTTATCAGGGGTGGGGAGGGGAGGGGAGGGGAGGGGTTGTGCGGGAGGGGTCAGTCGCGGGCTTCGTCCCGGGTCCGGTCGCCCGAATTCCGTCGAGAGTCACGTGTACGAGCGCGATCCTCGCGGCCGTCCCGGTCATCTCGGTCCCGCCGGTCGTCGGCGGCCCGGGCGTCGGAGCGCCCGTTCGAGCCGTTGCCCGTGGTCACGGTCGCAGACCCCGCGTTGCCGCCTCCGTGAGCACCGCCGTGGTTGCCGGCGGACTGCCCGTGGTTCCCACCGGAGTGGCCGTTGTGATGGCCGTGGTGGCCGTTGTGATGGCCGTGGTGGCCGTCGTGACGCGGCACCGAATGGCTCGGCACGGGCGGCACGGCGCGGGCGGTGCGCTTCCAGTGGCCGGGGACCCAGGCCCAGTGGCCGCCGCGGAGGTCCCAGTGCCCCGGGACCCAGGCCCAGCCGGACTGGGCTGCGGTCCAGACGCCTGGCACCCAGTGCCACGCGCCGTTGCGGCGAGTCCAGTACCCGTCCACCCAGATGTAGTGTGGGGCCGGTCGGATCGGGCGCACCTCGGCGCGCGCCGGTGGCGGGGCAACGGTGACGTAGACGATCTCGGGACCCGGATCGGGCTGGGGCGTCGCTGGTGTCTCCGGCTTGGCATCCACCTCGGGCTTGTTCGGAGCCGTCACCTCGGTGGGCTCGCTCGCCGTCGCGGGCGGCGTGGGCGCCGGGACGACCTGGGCCTCCTCGGTCACGACCACCGTGACCGGCTGGGGCACCACCACGACGGCGGGCTCGGCCTTGACGATCTTGACCGTGGGCGGCGCGGCCGGGGACGGGGTTGCCCGGTTCAGGGCGCTGCACGACGCGATGCCCAGTCCCAGGAGCATCGCCGCGCTGATCCACAACATGCGTATCGAAAGCGTTCTCATCGTTCATCTCCCATTCATTGGCGCTGTCTAGGGGGACGGACGAGTGGAGGAGAGGTTTCTTCGAACCGAGCGGCGGGAGGGGTTACCGATGAGCTACCTGGCGCGAGAGAAACACTACAAAAACGATAGATAAGCAGGTATAGAACTCGAACACGGCGAAGGATGGAGATATGACCCGTTTGTGGTGGTTGGCGTTGATGGGGCTCGTGCTGGGTCCGGCGTGCGGGGGGACCGACGACGACGACTCCGGCCCCGCGGACGACGACGACGTGACGGCCGGCGATGACGACGTGGCGGACGACGACGTGGCGGACGACGACGACTCCGCTCCTCCGGTCGAGCCCTATGTCACGGGGATCGTCCAGGACGTCACCTGCACCGAGCTCCTGCCGGGCATCCGCGTGACGATCTGTCAAGACGAGCAGCCCTGCGCGTTCACCGACACCGACGACAGCGGCCGGTTCCTGCTCGAGGGCCTCGCGGGCGGCCTCCCGGGACAGCTCCACGTGGCGGGCCACATCAACGCCGACATGGAACTCTACAGCGCGGTGGTGGGCGAGCTCGACGTCCCGGAGACCGGGTTCGTCGAGGCGCAGGCCGCGTGTCTCCCCAAGATCGAGCAGGTGATCCCCCTCGAAGGAGGGATGCAGATCCTCGACGCGGGGGATGGCCTGAGCCTGGCCCTGGATCCCGACGAGACGATCTGGATCATGGGCGAGCCGCAGCTCGGCGCGGTCGAGGTGCCCTCCTCGGCGTGGCAATACATGCAGGTCGAGGGCGTCGAGATGCTAGGCGCGTGGGCCACGTACATGTGGGGGGCGACCAGCGAGACGCCCATCCCCGCGACGATGCCCATGCGCGGCGACATCGACTGCGACACCGACGAGGTGACCGTCTACGTGATGTCCGACGAGGTGTCGGCGCCCGTGGCGGTGGGGCAGGCCGACCTGGACTGCGATGCCCAGACGGTCTCTACCGCCGACGGGGAGGGATTGTACGAACTCACGTGGGTCTCGTTCGGGAGACCCGAATGAGGGCCCATGCCCCACCGAGGAGAACGATGCGAGAACTGATCCTGGGAATCCTGTCGATGGCCCTGCTGCTCATGGCCGTGCCGGGCTGCGACACCGAAGAAACCGGCGACGACGACGACGTGGTCGGCGACGACGACGCCGCGGACGACGACGCCGCGGACGACGACGCCGCGGACGACGACGTCGCCGATGACGACGACGACGCGACAGCGGACGACGACGACGCGTCGGACGAGGTCATCACACACCTCGTGTCGAGCCTGACCACCGACGTGCAGTACTTCACCTACGTCACCGGCCAGGGGGTCAACGTGAGGTACTTCGCGGTCATGGGTAGCGACGGCGACCCCCACGTGGCCTTCGACGCCTGCGACCAGTGTTACCCCGCAGGCCTCGGCTACAGCCAGGCCGGCGAACAGATGGTCTGCAACAACTGCGGCAACAGCTACCCCATCAACGCCATGGGGACCAAGAACCAGGGCGGCGGCTGCTGGCCCGGCTACATCGAGCTGGAGGTGGTCGGCGACGAGATCCGCATCCTGGCCTCTGCCCTCGAGGCCGGGAGCTACTACTTCGAGTAGTGAGCTCCACCCGGTCTGGTGGACTGTTTTCTCAGGCCGCCATGGTTCCCCCCTGTGTAGTCGGCGACCCGAAGCCAGAGGTCAGGTACAGTCTTCTATCGACGAGTCCCCGAACAGGTGACCCCGTGAGGACAAGCCCGATGCTCGAACGCCGATACCTCGCCCTGTTGCCCCTGTCCGTCGCCTGCGCCTGGTGGGTGTGCCTGGGGTGCGGAGCGCAACCAGGCGCACCCGCGACCACCGAGAGCGCCGTTCAGAGCCCGGCGGAGAGTCCCACCGAGGCCCCGACAGCGAGCGAGATCCGTGCCCCGGTGGTCCGCGACATCACCGCCGAGATGAACCAGGAGCCCGCCCTGACCCTGAATCTCGAGAGCAACCTCATCCTGGGTGATCCCCACAACGAGGTGCTGCCGGTCATGCAGACGCGGCGCGAGGCCCTGGATGCGTGTCTGGTTCCGCTGGCGACGCGCGACGGAGGGGTGATCCCGGAGATGATCACCGTCACGATCTCCGCGACCGGCCGGCTGACGAAGGTGAACATCATCGGCAGCGCGGAGTCGATCGAGCAGTGCCTGTTCTCGGCGATGAAGGGGCTGGACTTCGGCGAGGGCTCGGAGCGGTGGGGCGACGTGAAGATACGAAACCCCGCGCCCGCCGCCATGACCCGCGATCGCGGCGCGGACCAGCTCACCTGGACGTTCGAGGCCGGGGGGTTCTCGTTCCAGATGACTGCGGTGCGTGCGCCGACCGAGGACGGTTTCTGGCAGCTGGAGGTCCGGGCCACGGCCACGGCCCTGGAGGAGCCGCGCGGCGTCGGCCATACCCTGCGCACCAACACCAAGCTCGTGCACTCCGACGGCTCCAGCGAGAACTCGTTCAGCCTGCAGGACTCCACGCCCGTGATCCGCTGCCTGCAGCCCGGGGAGTCGGAGAGTTTCGTGGCCACGCCGTTGGGGAACTCGGTCCTCGAGCCCGGCATGCGGTTCGAGGCGCACGCCTACCTGCTCGGCGGCGACTGCGTGGCCGGCAAGGGCCGGTGGGTGGCAGGCACCATCCACCTGGACTGGAACGAGGGGGACAGGCCGCTGCTGTACGTGACGCCCTGACGGCCCGCCTCAGGGGCGGGTGTACACCCCGACGTCCCCGCCCAGGTCGTCCACCGAGTCGATGAGCAGCTGCAGCACGTAGTCGAAGTTGTGCGCCCAGGCGGCGGCATCTTTCTGGCTGAGCTGGTAGTTGAACGCGGCCTTCATCAGCGCGGGCGTCCAGTCGGCGTAGAGGTTGGGGTAGATGGCCTCGCCCCCCTCGCACTGCCCCGAACCGTCGGAGTCGTTGAAGAAGTAGGGGTAGGCGTTGGCGTCGTAGCAGATGGCCTCGCCGCCGCTGGCCACCGCGGCGAGCTGGATCTCGGCGATCAGGGCGTCGGCCACGGTCGCGATCTCGTCGGCGAGGGGCTCGGCGTCGTCGCCGTCGCCGTCCCAGTCGGTGGTGTCGTCGTCCACGCGCAGCTCCTGGGCCGTCGTCGCGCCGGCGTGGCAGTCCTGGCAACCGGTGAGGTCGTGGCCGGGGTCGAAGGTGTGCTCGGTGGCGGCGGCGTCGTGGCAGTAGCCGCAGCCGGTGGCCTCGGGGTGGACGTAGCGGCCGGCATAGGACTGCCCGTCGTACTCGTAACCCACCTGGGCGTCGGAGCCCTGGTTCACGGCGGCGGCGGGCTTGTAGTGGACGTTGAGGAACGAGTACGTGCCCCCTGCGATGGCCGCGTCCACGGTCGCCTTGGACTCGCGGCCCGAGTGGCAGGTGGCGCAGAGGTTGGACGGCTCGCCGGTGTCGGTGATCTCGATGCCGCTGGGGTACAGGACCGAGTCGACCTCGACGAGCTCGGCGGGCTCGACCGCGGTGTGGCAGGTGGCGCACTCGAGGCCGTTTACGACCTCGGACTCGGCGCCCACGCCGTGGTCGAGGAAGAAGTGCAGGCCGTCTTGCCCTGCGTGGCACTTCGAGCAGTCGGCGTCCACGCTACCGGCCTCGTCGAAGTAGCGGAACGCGTAGGCCGAGCCGTGGAAGTGGCCCACGTCGTCGCGGACGGTGTCGTCGGTGTCCACGGGGACGGCGACCACACCGTTGAGATCGGTGATGGAGTCGGTCAGCAGCTGGATGACGTACTTGCCGTTGTGGGCGAAGGCGCCGGGGTCCTTGCCGGCGAACTGGTAGTTGTAGCAGGCCTGGAGCAGGCGGCCGGTCCACGAGGCGTACTGGTTGCCGTAGTCGGCCTCGGCGGTCTCGCACTCGCCCGAGCCGTCCGTGTCGACGAAGAAGTACGGGTACGCGTGATCGTCGTAGCAGATGGGGTCCTGGCCGAGGTCGACGGGGTAGGCCACGATCAGGCCCAGCAGGGTCTCCCGCAGGGTCTCGATCTCGTAGTACAGGCCCTCGGTGACGTCGCCGTCGCCGTCGTAGTCCTGGGCCGAGGACGACGCCATCCGGATGTCGTGGGTGTCCTCTACGCCGGCCACGTCCACGTGGCACTCGGCGCACTGCTCGACGCGGACGGCCAGGGAGTGCTGGTCGTGGCAGTCGAAGCAGACGCGGTGACCGGGGGAGTGCTCGAAGCGGGTGTCGTAGGCCTCGTCGGCGTACTGGTAGCCGCCCCGCACGAGGCCGCCGTGCCAGGTGGCCCCGGCCGCGGCGTAGTGGATGTTGACGAAGCTCAGGTCCTCGTCCGGGGTGTCCATGTCGGCCAGGGCCGCGTCCTCGATGGCGGTGTCGACGGTGTCGGTGGCGGAGCGCCCCTGGTGGCACTGCATGCAGCGGGCCTCGGAACCGAACCCGGTCATCTCCACGCCCGAAGGGAAGGTCACCGAGTCCAGGGCGATGGCCGAGGCGTTGTGACACGCCTGGCACTCTATGACGGTGCCCAGCGCGGCGTCGTTGTCCACCACGCCGGCCGCGGTGCCGTCCTCGCCCAGGAAGTCGTGGAAACCCGGCGTGCTGTGGCACCTCGCGCAGTCGGCCTCGATCACGCCGTCCTCGTCCCAGTGTGTGAACGCCTCCGCCGTCGCGTCGGCGTGCGCCGAGCCCTCCCACGCCTCCTGGAACGGGGTCTCGGTCACCGGGATCGTGGTCACGACCACCGCATGCACGCCGGAGACGCCCGTGTCGTCGCCCGTGGCGGTGATGACGACCTCGCCGCCGCCCACGCCGGTGACCTCGCCGTCGTCCACCGTGGCGACGGTGTCGTCGCCAGACGTCCAGGTGTAGCCCGAGTCCTCCCCGCCCACGGTCTCGGCGACCATGGTGACGGTCTCGTCCACGCGCACCACGAGGCTGCCCACGACCACGACGACGGGTTCGACCTCGTCGGGCAGGGCGATGACGACCACGGCGTGGTCGCCCGAGGCGCCCGTGTCGTCGCCGGTGGCCGAGACTGACGCCTCGCCCTCGGCCACGCCCGTGACCACGCCCGCCTCGTCCACGGTCGCGATGGCTTCGTTGGACGTGGTCCACTCATACGACGCGTCCGTGCCCTCGGCTGTGGACGCAGTGAGCTCCAGGATCGCCCCTACCTCGAGGCCGTGATCGCCGGTGATGGTCACCACGGGCGTCTCCTCCTCTTCGATGGGCGGCTCCTCCTCGTCGATTTCGGTGCAGCCGGCGACCATCGTCAGTCCCATCAAAATCCAACATCCAAGATCCAAGATCCTCTTCATCACTGCTCCACCAGCACGTAGGTGTCCGAGACCTCGTCCAGCACCTCGTCGCCCACGTCCCAGCCGTATACGTGGGCCACCGGGGCGGCGTAGTCGCGCTTGACCAGGGTGACCGTGACGGTCAGCTCGTCGAGGGGGGCCAGGGTCGGAAAGACATGCTGGCTCGTGGCGGTCGCCTGGGGGGCCAGGCGGTTGTCGCTGGCCATGTCCACGGCGCGGTAGTGGGCCACGCCGCGGGTGCCCTCGCCGTCCACGAGGACCTTGGCGAAGAGCCAGCCCGGGGCGCCAGCGGCGTCGTGGTCGCCGACGAGATAGACGATGTCGCCGATGTGTAGCTCCGGGAGCCCTCCGTCCACCGATACGGTGCCGCCGGCCACGGCGCTGACCGCTCGCTCGCCGAGCACGTGGTGGATGGGCAGGCCCTTGTCCTGGGCCGGCAGACCGTCGAAGGACCCGGTGCCCGGACCGGGATAGTCGGCCCAGTCGCCGCTGGGCCGCACGAAACGGGCGACGCTGGCAGAGGCCGCGGCCCCCTCGTCGAAGACCAGCTGGTCTCCCGCGAGGGTGACGTCCACGCCCACCTCGCCGCGGGTCAGCCAGCCGCCCACGTCGGGGATGGCCTGGCCACCCACGGCATCGACCGGCTGGCCCTCGCCGTCGGTCGCCTCCACCCGCAGCAGGAGCTGCCGCATGGGCTCGCCCGTGGGCAGCGCGTGGCCGCCGGAGGTGTTGGTCAGCGAGACCGTGGCGTGGACCTCGGCGCCGATCCGGGTCAGGGCCAGGGAGAGGTCCATGGCCGGGGCCTCGCGCAGGTACTCGAAGTGGTGGAAGCGGACCTCGCCGGTCTCGCGGAGCCACCCCTGGTCCACCGATGGGGTCAGGCCCAGCGCGGAGATGTCGTAGGTGGAGCTCTCCTCCTCGAGCACGCCCATGTGGCACACCTGGCACGAGGCGGCCGTGCCCGCTAACGCGCTGGCCTGGAACTCGGACCAGGTCTCGTTGATGGGCAGGCCGTCGGGCCAGCGCTGCGCGTCGACCGGCTGGTCCGGCCGCAAGCTCCCGCGCGCGTACTCGTGACAGTTCGAGCACCATCCGGGGTCGCGCATGCCGGGCTGGTACGAGCCCTTCATGATGGCGATGGCCACGTCCGGATAGGGCCCGAAGGTGATGGGATCGAACTCCTGGCTGAACACGGTGGTCTCTTCGCTGGGCCGCTGGAGCTGGATGGCGCCGTCGCGCCCGGGGGAGGGGCCGGCCACGACCTCGCGGGTCTTGTGGCACAGGTCGCAGGTGATGCCCTCGTCGAAGCCCACGCCGGTGATCCGGGCGAGGTCGATGGAGCCGCCCGGGATCGCGTCCATGGTGGGGGTGTGGCAGTCACCGCAGCTGCCGAACCCATCGAGGGACGCGGCCTGGTCGGGGTGATCGCAGGCGGGTTGGCCCGCGCCGCCGCAGTCGTCGTGGAGGAACGGCAGGACGCCGTCACCGAGGTAGCAGCGCTGGATCACGCCGCCTTCGACGCCGGGCTCCTGACCGTCGGCCATCCACCCGCCGCGGGTCGCGCACTCGGTGGCGTCCAGATCGGCGCCTCCCACGTACAGGTCCCAGGTGCGGGGATTGGCGGCGGAGTCGTGGTGCGGTGAGTCCAGCCACCCGTCGGCGATGGACGGGTGGCAGTGGCCGCACTCGCTGGTGTCCATGCTGTGGGAGGTCCCGCCGGGCTGGAAGTGGTAGTCGGGGTTGTCGTCATCGGGGGCCGGCAGCGCGTGAACGGCGATCTCCGTCAGACCGTCGGGCCCGTCCTGGTCGTCCAGGTCGACCCCGCCGGTCACCCAGCCGAGCCCGCCTGCGAGCAGCCAGCGGTCGGTGAGGCCGTCGTCGAGGACCTCCACCTCGGCCAGGCCGTCGGCGTCGGTGACGGCCCAGCGGTCCGGCGGCGCGCCGCCCTCCATGGCGTAGATCCCCTCCACCGGCTCGCCGTCGCGATCCACCACCCGGACCTGGGCGGTGCCGCTCCAGCGTGGAAGCGGGGCCGAGTCGTCGTCGCCGACCGCGTCATCGTCATCGACGACGTCGTCGTCGTCCGCGGGAGGCGCCGAGTCGTCGTCGCCGCCGTCGTCGCAGCCGACGGCCGGTACCAGCCACGACGCGAGGATCAGGAGCCAGAGACGTGCGCGAGGATGTCTGCGAAGGGCTCGTCGTTTCCGTGGCCTGTGTAGCACCCTAGGATCTCCATCTCGGGGGTGAGCGCGCACTTGCCCGGGAGGTACTGGCCCTCCCAGGGCGTGAGGTCGATGACCTGGCGGCTGCCGTCGGCCAGCACGGCCAGATCGGGCTCGCCCATGTCCGTCCAGTAGCCGATGGCGGTGGAGGCGTCGGCGGGGAAGCCGCCGTTGTTCTCGAAGATCACCACCAGGAACGAGAACGGGATGTCCGGGTTCTCGGCGATGAACTCGACCTGCTCGTCGTGGAGGCCGACGGCCTCTGACTTGCACGAGCCTCACCACGCGGCGGTGAGCCACAGGATGTGGTACTCGCGGGCGAAGTCCCACAGGTCCACGAGCTCCTCGCAGGTGTCCTCGAACTCCATGTTGGCGGCCACGTCCCCGACCTCGGCGCCGGTGCTGACGAGATCGCCGGGATCGTCGTGGGGCCAACCGCAGGCGTAGCAGACCTCGTCGGCGTCGGTGGGATCGCTGACGCAGTCCACCTCCTCACCGTCGTCGATGCCGTCGCCGTCGGTGTCCGGGGCGTCGGGGTCCGTGCCCAGCTCTTCTTCGGTGCAGCCGTCGAGGCCGTCGCCGTCCTCGTCGTCCTCGGAGCAGTCCGCGACCGTGTCGTCGTCGTCTCCAGCGTCGTCGTCCGAGGTGGTCTCGCAGGCCGTCACCAGGGCCGAGCAGAGGAAGAGGAGAGCGATCCTCGCGCCAATTTCCAGCATATCTACTCCATTGGTGGAGTATGTAATCTACCTGGCCGATCGGGGGGTCGCAATCCTGGAATCGAATCGGCTACCGTCGCCAGAACGACGGGTAGAAGATCACCAGCGCCGAGAACATCTCCAGGCGCCCCACGAGCATGTTCCACGACAGGAACCACTTCCCCGCATCGGAGATGAACGCGAAGTTCTCGGTCGGTCCCACGTCACCGAATCCCGGTCCGATGTTCATCAACGCGGCGATGACCGAGCTCATGGCGGTCAGGACGTCCATGCCGTCGAGCAGCGCCATGACGCAGCCGCCGAACAGGATCAGCAAGACGTTGGCGATGAAGTAGCACACGGCGAGGTGGATGACCGTCGGCTCCACGGAGTGGCCGTTGAGGCGCACGGACAGCACGCTCAGGGGCTGGAAGAAGATCTTCTTGATGGCGCTGACCATGAACTTCCAGATCAGCACGTAGTGGACGATCTTGATGCCGCTGGTGGTGGAGCCGGCGCAGGCGCCCACGAAACACACGGCGAACAGGAACATCTGCGCGGCGTTGGGCCACAGCTCGTAGTCGGCCGTGGAGAACCCGGTGGTGGTCAGCAGCGACAGCACCTGGAACGTGCCGTAGCGCAGCGAGTCGGCGAATCCGTAGGTCCCCTCCCGGAACAGGACCCACGACACCAGCAGGCAGAATGCGACCACGAAGCCCACGTACCAACGGAACTCGGTGTTGACCCGCAGCACCCGCCACTGGCGCAGGGCCAGGTGGTAGAAGAGCATGAAGGTCATCCCGCCGAGGAACATGAAGGCGATGATCACCCAGTCGAAGTAGGCGCTGTCGTAGTGGCCGATGCTGGCGTTGTACGGTGAGTAGCCCGAGGTGGAGACCGTGCCGAAGGCATGGCACAGCGAGTCGAACAGCGACATCCCGCCCACGCACTGCAGGATCACCTGCAACAGGTTCAGCACCCCGTAGATGATCCACAGGTAGACGATGGCGTCGCGGTTGCGCGCGGTGAACTTCTCGCGGGTGATCACCTGGCCCGGGCTCGACTCGGCGCGGAAGATCCGCAGCCCGCCCATGCCGTGGGGCAGGAACAGGATCGTCAGCGTCAAGAAGCCCATGCCGCCGATGAGGTGGGTCTCGCTGCGCCAGAACAGCAGCCCGTGGGGCACCACCTCGATGTCGGTGAGGATGGTCGAGCCGGTGGTCGTGTATCCCGACATCATCTCGAAGAACGCGTCGGTGTACGACGGGATGGAGCCGTGGATGACGAAGGGCAGCGCGGAGAACGCCGAGACGATGATCCAGCCGAACGCCGCGATGACGAACGCATCGGTGAGGTTCAGATCGGGCTCGTGGCGGAACAGGAACCACAGGGGGAATCCCACGCCGGCGGTGATGACCGCGGAGATCAGCAGAGCGGGCAGGTCGCCCTCGTAGCCGTAGCACAGCGAGCAGATGACAGGGAAGACCATCGCGCCGCCGGTGACCAGCAGCAGGACGCCCATGACGTAGGCGATGGAGCGGTGGTTCATCGACACGGCGGCTCAGGCCCCGAACAGCTTGCGCAGGTCCCGCAGGTGGTGCGACGCGCAGATGCCGATGGCCTTGTCGCCCGGCTCGATGACGGTCGACCCCACGGCGATGTCCCAGGTCCCGTCATGGCACACCGCGCCGATGAGCAGTTTCCCCGCCGTCCCGCCGACCTGGTACAGCGGCTGACCGGCGATGGGCGAGTGCTCGTCCGCGACGAGCTCCACGGCCTCGGCGTCGCACCCGTGCAGGTGGGCCACGGAGAGCAGCTTGCCGCGCCGGACGTAGGAGAGGATCTGGTCGCCCGCGAGCACCTTCTTGTTCAGCACCACGTCCGAGCCCATGGACGACGCCAGGACCAGGTACTCCTCCCGCTTCACCAGGGCGATGGTCTTGGCTGCCCCGCGGTTGCGCTTGCCTGCGCGGCTCGCGGTGAGGTGCTTGGCCAGCACGCTGGTCATGATGTTGGTCTCGTTGTCCGCCGTGGCGGTGACCACCGTGTCCATGTCCATCAGGCCCGCCTGGACCAGGGTGTCCGCTTCGGAGCCGTCGCCGTGCAGGCACTGGGTCTTCGGGAGCTGGTGGGACAGCTCCTCCGCCCGCCGCTCGTCGAGCTCGACGATGCGCGCCGGCAAGGTGCCCTCGAGCAGCTGCGCCAGGCGAAAACCGATCCCGCCCCCGCCGACGATCATCACCCGGTGCCGCTGCTCCTGCTCCACCCCGGCGATGGTCATCAACCTCGGCAGATCGCGCGCGTGAGCAAAGATGAACGCGTGGTCGCCTGGCAGGACCTCGTGGTCCCCGCCGGGGATGATGGTGTCGATCCCCCGCGCGAGCACCACCACCCGGAAGAAGAAGTCGTCGTACTTCTGGGCGATGTCCTTGATCTTCATGTGGGCGAAGGGCGACGACGCGGCGATGGGACACGCCATCACCTGCATCTGGCCGCCGGCCACGTCGATGACCACGTTGCCCGCCTGCATCTCGAGCAACCGCAGGATCTCCTGGGCGGCCAGCTCCTCGGGGCGGATCACCAGGTCGATGCGCAGGTCCGTGGGGGACAGCAGCGCGTCGGGCTCCCAGACCTCCAGGGACCTCACACGGGCGATCTTGTGGGGGATGCCGCAGCGGTGGGCGATCCGCGTCGCGAGGATGTTCACCGCGTCGTTGTCCGTCACCGCGATGAGGTAGTCCATGTCCCGCGCGCCGGCCTCCTCCCACACGGCGAAGCTCATCACGTCGCCGCGCACGAGGCGGGCGTCCAGCTCCCCGTCGGCCCGGCGGATCAGGTCCCGGTCGCTCTCGATGGCCGTGATGGAGTGGCCCTCGTGGCTCAGCCGCTTGGCCAGGTAGTACCCGACCCCGCCCAGACCGAGGATGAGGATGTTCTCGCTGCTTTGTCTGGGCATGGCTCGACCATCATACGAGCATCGCGCGACCGGGGGGGGAGCGAGCTGCGGTGGGGGAGTGAGCTACTCCGTGTCGATGTCCTCGAGGGTGGGCGGATCGCCGGGCTCGATGACCATCAGCAGCTGGTTCTCGTCGACCACGTCGTTCTTGTCGGCGACCATCTCGGTCACGGTTCCGGCGACGGGGGTGAAGACGGCGTTCTCGGTCTTCATCACCTCGAGGTTCGCGACCTCCTCGCCCTCCTCCACGTAGTCGCCCACGGCGAGGATGCGCTTGCGGTTGCCGACCCGCCAGAGGTTGCCCTTGACCGTGGCGCCGATCTCGCCCGGAGCCGAACCCGCCATGCGGGTGGCCAGCTTGGAGCCGGCCGCGTCGGGCATCTGGACCTCGTACAGCATCAGCGTGTTGTCGAGGGTGACCACCACGGTGCGCACACCGTCGGGGCCCACCGGCGACAGGGAGACCAGCTCCACGTGATGCGGCTTGCCGTGGAGTTCGAAGTCCACCTTGTCGCCCTTGTTCTTCAGACCCGAGAACCACACGGCGGTCGGAAGCACGGTGGTGTCGCCGTACTTCGCGCGGAACAGCAGGAAGTCCACCGCGGCCTGGGGGTGGGCCATGTAGAGGACCAGCTCCTCCTCGTCGGGCGCCCGGCCCAGCTCGGCCTCGAGCTTGATCCGGCTCTCCTCGATGTCCTCGTCCTCGCCCGTGCGCGGGTGGTTGCCGCCGTCGCGGCGCTCGGCCACCTTCTGTGCCCACTCGGGGCCGAAGGCCGACTCGTAGACCCAGTCGGCGGGCCAACCGAAGGGCAGGGGACCGTAGGCGCCCATCAACAGGTTCTTGAGGTCGTCGGTGGCGCCCGCGTACGTGGTGAGCAGCAGGTCCTTGTCCGCCTCGTCCAGGGCGTCCCAGTCCTGGCCGTTGCTGACGAACGCCTCGAGGACGTCGAGGTTGCGCTGCACGTTGGCGTCGCCGCCGTCCTTGTGCAGGCGCTGGATGATGGAGGCCCAGGTGGTCCAGCTGATCTGGGAGCCCGGGGTCACGTCGAAGTAGTGGATGATCCGGTTGCCCAGGGCCATGCCCTTGAGGATGGCCGGCATCAGCTCCAGGAAGCCGCCCTTCTCGGCCTGCTCGAAGGACGAGGGGAACGCGCCGCCCGGCATGCGGTGGGCGGTCACGTCGTAGGAGAAGCCCTTGTAGGGCGACTCGAACGGCTCGTAGTCCTGGATGAAGCCGCGCACCACGTCGTTGGCCTCGTGCACCGGGTCCATCTCGATGTACGGGGTCAGCCCGCGCTCGCGCATGTACGCGAGGACCGCCTGCACCGGCGGCTGGCCGAAGAACCGCGAGAAGGCGTCGTCGGTGACGTCGATGATGCGCGCGCCAGCGGCGGCCGCCTCGACCACGGCGGGCACGCCCAGGCCGTCGGTGGAGTGGCGGTGGTAGTTGATCACCAGGTCGGGCCAGCGCTGGAGCATGGCGTCGACCAGCTGGGCGATGCGCGCAGGCGGCGCGACACCGGCCATGTCCTTGATGGCCAGGATGATGCTGCGCTGGCCACCGAAGGTGTCCACGATCTCCTGGGCGACCTTGAGGTAGTACTCGTCGGTGGCCTCGGGGGACCAGGTGTAGGAGATGGCCGGCTCGAAGATCTTGCCGCCCTTCAGCACCGCCTCGCCCGCGGGGATCATGTTGGGGATGTGGTTGAGGAAGTCGAAGCACCGCCACACGTCGATGGTGGACAGGAAGGCCTCGACCGTGCGCTTGATCACGTTGGCCGGATAGGCGCGGTAGCCCCACACGTTGGTGGAGCGGATCAGCGTCTGGGTCATGGTGCGGGTCAGCCGCGACTTCCACGCGAGGGCCTCGCGGAAGGGGTTGACCTTGTTGTGCATCATGTCCTGGTGGAAGCGCGCGCCGCCGTGCATCTCCACGGCCCAGTAGCCCGCCGAGTCGTACAGCTCGGGCAGCTTCATCAGGTCGTGGAAGGTCAGGCGGTTCTTGAAGTCACTCTGGCCGGTGTCGCGGGGACCGGTGTTGACCAGGAAGATCTCGTCGGAGTTGCGCAGCGCGGATAGATTCTCGGCGGCGGACTTGTTGGGATCGAACGGGCTCATGTCGTGGCTCCTAGCGGCAGTGCGGATTCCGACCCAGGGCCGTGGCCTCGGCGATCAACGCGACGATTCGGCCTTCCTCGTCGTACGCCCCGTCGTTCTCGTAGTCCATGACCTCGTCGCCGAACTTGTCGATGAACGAGGTGTCGTAGATCCCCTCCACGAAGGCGGGGTGTTGCAGCACCTTCTTGTGCAGCGGCACCGTGGTCTTGATGCCGGCGAAGCGGGTCTCCTCCAGGGCGCGCAGCTCGCGGCGGATGGCCGTGGCCCGGTCCGGGCCCACCGCGCAGACCTTGGTGAGCAGCGAGTCGTAGAAAGAGGGGACCTCCCAGCCCTCGTACACACCCGTGTCGTTGCGCACGAACGGCCCCACCGGCTGGCGCAGGTAGGTGATCCGGCCGAAGCTCGGCGCGAAGTTGTTCTTGGGGTCCTCGGCGTTGACCCGGCACTCGATGGCGTGGGTGTCGAAGGTGATCTCCTCCTGGCTGATACCCAGGGGTTCACCCGCGGCCACGCGGATCATGTGCCGGATGAGGTCCTGTCTGACGACCAGCTCGGTCACCACGTGCTCCACCTGGATGCGCGTGTTGACCTCCATCACGTACAGCTCGCCGTCCTTGTACAGGAACTCCATGGTCCCGGCGGTGACGTAGCCGAGCTTGGCCATGGCCGAGGCGACCTTGTTGCCCATCTCCTGGCGCTGCACGGGCGACAGCTTGGTGGAGGGGGCCTCCTCGATGAGCTTCTGGTGGTTGCGCTGCACCGAGCACTCGCGCTCGCCGCAGTGGATGCCGTTGCCGTGCCGGTCCGTGAGGAACTGGAACTCGATGTGGCTGGGCTCGAGGATGAGCTTCTCCACGTACACGGCGTCGTTGCCGAACGCCTTGGCGGCCACCGACATGGAGGTGGCCAGCGCCTCCTCGATCTCGTCCGGTCCGTCGAGGCGGAACATACCCTTGCCGCCGCCGCCGAACACCGGCTTGATCAGCAGGGGGTAACCGACCTCTTCGCCGAACACGCGGATGTCCTCCGGTCCGTTGACATCCTCGATGCCCGGCGTGACCGGCAGGCCCAGGGCGGCCAGCTGGCGCCGCGCTTCGGCCTTCTCGCCCATCTTGCGGATCACGCTGCCCGGAGGGCCGATGAACGTGATGCCCGCCTCCTCGCACGCGTCGGCGAAGTCGGCGTTCTCGGCGAGGAACCCGTACCCGGGGAACAGGGCGTCGCAGCCCGCGGCCTTGGCCACCTCGATGATGTGGGCGCCGTCCAGGTAGCTCTCGCTCGCTGGAGACCCCCCGAGGCGGTACGCCTCATCGGCCATGCGCACGGGCAGGGACAACCTGTCGCAGTCGGAATATCCGACCACGGCGGGGATCCCGAGGTCGTGCAGTGAGCGGATCGCGCGGCACGCAATCTCGCCTCGGTTGGCGATGAAGACCTTGTCGAAGTATTTGGCCATGTGGTGGGTGTCTCCGGGAGGGGGCTTGCTCCGGGGTGAACAGTTCTGTTGTGTCTACTCCTCGCGCGCGCGTGTTGCAAGGAATTCGGGGGAAGATCGGCATGATCGTGGTGCGGAAGGGCAAAACCGGGTTGGGCTGGACGCCGATCCAACGTTCGCCGAGAATCCCTGTATGAGTTCAGGAAGCGCTCGATGATCCCCGCGATACGATGGATGGTGCTCCTGGCTCTGTGGACGGCCGCGCCGGCGGCCGGTGCCGAGCCGCCACCCTTGCCCGACCTCTACGACCAGATCCGTCCGTCCGTCGTGCGCGTGCTCGTGCGCGGGGGATCGGGCAGTGGGTTCGCCGTGGAGGGGGGACAGATCGCCACCGCGTGGCACGTGGTGAGCGGCGGCCGGGAGATGATGGTCGAGACGACGACGGGGCAGCTGGTGCCGGTGCGGGTCGTCGCGTTCGATCGCGAGGACGACGTGGCGCTGCTGGAGCCGGAAGCTCCGCTCGAGGGGATCGTGCCGCTGCCCCTGTCCGAGCGGGAGCTGCGCGTGGGGGAGCCCGTCCTGGCCGTGGGCCACCCGCTGATCTTCGGGCAGGGCCCGGAGGGGAAGCGCAAGGGCCTGCTGGCCTGGTCCCTGACCGAGGGCGTCGTCTCGTCCCTGTCCGAGGGGTTCGTCCAGACCACGGCGAGCCTCCAGCCGGGGAACTCGGGTTGCCCCGTGCTGGACCGGCATGGCCGTGTCGTCGGTGTGGCCATCGAGCGGCGGGGCGACTTCGGTGTGCTGACGAGGATCGCCGCGGTGACCGCGCTGGCGGCGATCGAGGACCCGCAGCCGCCGCGGACCCCGGTTCGCCCGTCCCTGGGCCTCCACCTGAGGCTGGCCGGCCTGCCTGCGGCGGCCCAGGAGCGGCGCAGCTACGGCGGCGTCGGTTTCGACATCCAGGTGATCCTGCTGCATCGCCTGCTGATCGCGGTGCGTGCTCACCACGGCTGGCTCCTGTCGGGCTCGGAGAGGCGCGCTGGCCGGCCCGGCCGGCTGCGCGAGGTGATGTTCCAGGTGGGCCCCTCCATCCCCACCCCCTTCGATCCCCGCGAGCCCCTGTCCGCCGAGATCCAGCCCTACGGCTTCGTCGGCGCGGTGGACGTGGGCGTCGGAGAGGTCCACGAGACCCTGCAGCAGGCGGACCCCGGCTGCGATCCGGCGGTGGAGCCGTGCGCCTACCAGCGCGACGAGGACGCAGTCTGGAACGACTCCCTGCACCCCCTGCTCGGAGGCGGTATCCGCATGTCCCTCGCGGCGTTCATGGTCGGGTTCGAGGTGGGGCTCGCCCCGGACGCCCCCGCGGAGACCTTCCGGCTGGTGGGGTTCGTGGGGTTCCGCGCCGGTCGGATGTAGCGTGCCGGTCGCGGCGCGACTACCCTATGGGCATGTCGCCCAGGAGCCTCTCGACGCTGTTGCTGCCGCTGCTGTCCCTCGCCCCCGGTCTGGCGTCCGCCAACGGCAACGTGTCCCACCTGCAGGTCACCCTCTGGGCCCGTGACGCGCTGCCCGACGGGGAGCTGCGGGAGTTGCTGACGCGCCCCGACGTGGACCTCATGCTGCAAAACGGCGCGAACTTCCCCGACGGCGGATACGCCGTGAACGACGGCTACGGCGAGATCGCGCACTGGGAGCCCTTCCAGAGCGCTTACCTCGACTGGATACGAGACAACTACGAGCCGCCGTGGTCGGACGAGGCGGCCCAGCACATCGCGTTCTTGATGGGCATGGCGTCCCACGGCATGTCCGACCAGACGTACGACTGCACGTACCTGTCCCGCGCCTGGACCTACGACGAGGGCTCGCCCGGCTCGACCATCGGCATGGACGGGTCCACGGACGTGGCCTTCGCCGCCGAGGCGGGGCCGCTGGAGGCGCCCGAGCTGTGGGTGCCCGACGAGAACATGGCCGGCCTGATGCTGGACCAGGCGGGGCACGAGGTGGACGCCGGCACCATCCGCGACGGTCAGGCGCTGGTCGCCTTCTCCATCTACTACGTGAGCGAGGCCTCGCAGGATCCCGACGAGGTGGCGCTGCACCACGAGGCCTACCCGTGGGCCTGCGCCCACCAGATGGACGAGGACGTCCCGGGCAACCCGCCGGCCACCGTGCCGGTGGTCGCCGCCTACTGGGACCGGCTCTGGCTGCGGCTCCACGGGGAAGACCCGCTCGCCGAGCCCCTGCTGGCCGCCTTCCCGGACGGGACCTCCGGCGTCCTGCAGGCCGATCCGACCTCGCCCGAGGCGATGGTCTCGTTCGTCGTGGCGCGCGGGTTGAACACCGACACCGTGGGCCCAGGGGCGATCACCGTGGTCGACGACAGCGGCGACGAAGTCCCCGTGGACGTCGACTTCTGTTACGGCTCGCACGTGGTGAACCTGCGACCCGTCGAGGGCTGGACCGAGGGGGGCAGCCACACGGTGACCGTGGGGCCGGGGGTGCACACGTGGGACGGCCTGGAGTACGAGCCGTTCGAGTTCACCTTCTCCGGCGGCGACGATGGCGGCGACGACGACGACTCCGCGGACGCTCCAGAGTCCTGCGCCTGCTCCGCGGCGACGGCACACCCACCCCTCGGCGTCGCGCCGCTGGGCCTCTCAGTCGTCCTCCTGGCCGTGCGCCGGCGGCGGATCCGGGCCGGTCACTTCCCCTTCTTGGCCAGGGCGAGCAACGTGCCGAAGTAGCGATCGATCAGTCTGTAGCGCATCGGGTACGCGCTCTTGAACGCGTCGTGGGTGCGCTTGGATGTCAGGCACATGCTGATGGACTCGCACATGTCCTCTTCGGCGCTGATGGAGTTGCCGCTCTCGGGCATGGGCGAGCGCTCCCACTTGCCGGCCTCGCGGATGGCCATCAGCTCCGGCTGGTCGATGATGGTCACGTCGGCGGAGAGGCCGACCACGGCGGGGAGCTGGAAGTGGAGGATGTACTCGGTCTTGGGGTGCACGAACCAGCCGAAGGCGTACTCGGGGAACCCCGCCGACTTGGGATCGGACAGCGCGCCGACGATGTCGCTGGGGAGCAGCAGTCCGGCCTTCTCCAGCTTGGCGTTGTGCTCGGCGAAGTGGAACAGCTCGTGGATCAGCGTGCCCTTGAACGCCTCCTGGTTCGTCTCCTTGAACTTGGTGCCGTCGGGCGCCGTGTGCTCGTCCTTGTTCTTGTAGACCTTGTCGGCGATGGCCACGTCGTTGCCCTTGGCCGAGAACTGTCCCTTGGCCCCGGCGATGGACGCGACGCGGTGTAGCGTGGCCGTGGGGACGTCCGAGTAGCTGGAGAACAGCAGGTTGACCAGCGGGTTCTTGAGCACCTGGTCGATCCAGGTGAGCTCCTTGTCGGTGAACGGCTTCTCACCCTTGGCGTCGGGGTGCCCCTTGCTGCCCGGCTTGCCCGGCTTGGCGGCCGGCTCTGCGATGGCCTCCCGGGCCTGGACGGCGTCGCCCGCGGCGGGCTCCTGCGCGAGCTGGCCCCCTGCCGCCTTGGCCTGGATCGCGGCGTCCGCCGCCGCGCCGCCGCGCGCTCGTTTGGCCAGGCCGCCGTCCTTGGTCTGGACCACGTCGCTGGTATCGCCCCCGGCCACACAGCCGAAGCAGGCTGGATCGCCGGGCGCCGTCAGGGAGTCGTGATCGGCCTCGGCCCCCTTCGCGCCCTGCATCTGCACGTCGCCGAGGGGATCCGCGAGGCGGTCTCCGAGGGGATCGGACAGCCCGTCGGACAGGACGTCCGGCCGCTCTCGAGATCCCCCGGATTGCTGGATCCCGCCCGTGCGCTTCGGCGCCGCACCCACGAGGCTGCTCGGTCCACGCTTCTTGGCCATGGTGCCCCTCTGCCTCCCCTGCTCGCAGCTTATCAGGGGGCGATATCGGGGCTCAACAGGGTTCTGGCGATGCGCTCAGCGCAGGCCTTGGTGCCTCTGCGAGATGCGGTCGGCGAGGTCCTCGATGGCCGCGCGGGCCTCGTCCCCGGGGCGGCCCTTCACGAGCACCGGGTCGAGCACCTCGGCGCGCACGTTGGGCATCGCAGCGAGGATCTGATCCACGGTCTTGCCGCCCCACCCGAAGGAGCCGATGACCGAGACGTGGCGAGTCTTGGGGCGCAGCAGGTTGGCGAGGTTGGCAGCGTACAGGGCGTTGGGGTGGGGGCCGCCGAGGACGGTGGGGGTGGCCAGCACCAGCGTGGCCGCGTCCACCAGCGCCGCGGCCAGCTTGCCGCTGTCGGCGCTCTCGAGGTCGAACCGCTCCACGCGGATCTCGCGGTCGGTCAGCGCGTCGATGAGCAGGTCCACCATCTTGCGGGTGCTCTCGTGCATGGAGATGAAGGGCAGGACCACGGTGTTCCGGACGTCGTCTCCGACCCACTCGCGGTACGCGTCGAGGATGTGCGCGGGATCGCCGTGCACCGGGCCGTGGCTCGGCGCGATGCGGTCGATGGCCAGCTCCTCGACGGCGGGCAGCCGCCGGGCGATCTGGCGTCGGAACGGCATCATGATCTGGGCGTAGTACAGCCGCGCGGCCGGGATCAGCTCCGTGGCGTCGCTCATCACCAGCTGGTTGGTGGCCAGGTGTGAGCCGAACAGGTCGCAGGGGAACAGGACGCGCTCCTCGGGGCAGTACGTCAGCATGGTCTCGGGCCAGTGCACCCAAGGGAAGTGCACGAACCGCAGGGACCGCTCCCCCAGATCCACGGTCGCGCCGTCCTCCACCACCTCGACCACGTCGGGGTCCAGTTCCATCAGGTCGCCCAGCATGCCGCGGCACTTGGCCGTGCACAGGACCCGGGCGCCGGGGAACCGCTCGAGCACCTGCGGCAGGGAGCCCGAGTGGTCCTGCTCGGCGTGGTTCACCACCACGTAGTCCAGGTGCTCGACGCCCGCGTCCTCGAGCCGCGCGAACAGCACGTCGGCGAAGTGAGGCTCCACCGTGTCGATCAGCGCCGTCTTGTCGCGTCCCTCGACCAGGTAGCTGTTGTAGCTGGTGCCGTCGGGGATGGGGATCAGCGAGTCGAACACCCGGCGGTCCCAGTCGATCACCCCTACCCAGTGGATGCCGTTGGCGATGTTTCGAGCTTTCATCGTCCACCTCCGCGCGTTTCGAGGGGGCGTACCATAACAGACCGCAGGCCGATGTTGGCGGCCGCTCCGTGACTTGAGGCGGGGTGCAGGCGGCTGCTAACGTCGATTACCCCACCTGGAGTGGATCGGATGGCCCAGAAGGTAACGTTCAGGCGCAACATGGGCCTGTTCATGGCCGTGATGATCGGCATCGGCGCCACCATGGGCCCGGGCATCTTCGCCCTGCCCGGCGAGCTGGCGCACATGATCGGTCCGCTGGGCCTGTTCGTGTACCTGGCCATGGGGTTCCTGACCCTGTTCACGGCGCTCAACTACAGCGAGCTCAGCGCGGCCATCCCGCTGGCCGGCGGCGGCTACTCGTTCGTCAGCCGCACCATGCGCAGCCCCATCGCCTTCCTGACCGGGTGGTTCTTCTGGATCGGCAACACCCTGGCCTGCGCCATGTACGCGGTGATCTTCGCGCTGACGATCCGCACGTACTTCATCCCGGACGTGTCCATCGCCCTGATCGCCCTGGCCACCACCGTGGTGTTCACCGCGGTCAACTTCTTCGGCGCCCGCGAGGCGATCCTCATCATCACCGTGATGAACCTGGTGGAGCTGGCCGTGCTGGTGGGGATCGCGGCGCTGGGACTGGCCGACGTGGAGCCGGCCAACCTCGAGCCCCTGGCGCCCATGGGGTGGAAGCCCTTCATCCCGGCCATGGCGCTGATCTACATCTCCTACGTCGGCTTCGAGCTCATCAGCAACGCCGCCGAGGAGATCATCGAACCGGGCAAGAACATCCCCCGCGCGATCCTGATCACCCTGGGGGTGAGCACGGCCATCTACGTGTTCGTGGTCGGCGTGATGATGGCCACGAGCCACCACACCGAGCTGGCCGAGAGCGAGATCCCGTTCATCTACACCGCGGACAAGCTGTTCGGCCCCTGGGGCCGCTGGGCCGGCATCACCGCGACGATCATGGCCAGCCTCTCGGCCTTCAGCGTGACCCTGGGCGCCAGCGCCCGCATCCTGTACGCCCTGGGCCGGGATCGCCACTTCCCGGGCTTCTTCTGCAAGCTGCACCCGCGGTTCCAGACCCCCCACGTCGCGCTGCTGTTCTGCGCGGCGATCGTGATCGTCTTCGCCTCGACCGGGATCGTGAAGTTCGTCGCCTCGGTCAGCGACTTCGGCTACCTGATGGGCCTCGGCATCATCAACTTCGCCGTCATCCCGCTGCACCGCAAGATGCCCAACCTTCGGCGGCCGTTCCAGTCGTGGTGGTTCCCGGTGATCCCGATCGTGGGGATCATCACGACGTGGATGTTCGTGCCCGCGCTGGAGCCCATCAGCTTCCTGCTCGGGGGCGTGCTCACCGTGGTGGGCATCGCCGTGTACCTCGTGCGGCCCGTCAACCGTGCGGATCTGATCCAGCTGGCGCGTGACTCCGCCCAGCAGGCCCGAATCCTCCTATCCAGACTGAGGAGTAAACCCATGCAGGTGCTCATCATCAGCGGCAACAGGCAGGGACAGAACATCGCCAACCGCTTGCTGGCCAAGGAGGAGATGCGGGTGTTGTTCCGCTCCGGCGAGCACCAGGTCACCTTCATCGAGGAGGACGGCGCGGTGTGCGAGGAGCTGGAGCGCCGCTACGCCTGCCCCATCTACCAGGGCGACGGGACCCGCCGCGAGCTGCTCGAACAGGTGGGCCTGGACAACATCGACGTGGTCATCGCGGCCTACGAGGACGACGGACGCAACGTGATCGCCGCGCTGCAGGCCCGTCAGCTCGGGCTCAAGAAGGTCATCGCCATCGTCCAGGAGCCCGAGTACACCACGCTGCTCGAGACCAACGACGTCACCGCCATCAGCGCGCCGTGGGCCACCGCGGCCATGGTCGAGAACCTGCTCGATCGTCCCGGCCTGGCCCAGCTGTACGAGTTCGGCATGGGCGCGGCCAGCCTCCTCGACGCGCATGTGCCCTCGGACGCGGTGGTGGTGGGCGAGCAGATCCTCGAGCTCCAGCTGCCCAAGGAGTGCCTCATCGCCGGCATCCTGCGCAACAACGACTTCGTGGTCCCCCGCGGCAAGACGGTCATCCAGGCGGACGACAGGTTGGTGTTCATCGGCAAGGCCGTCGCGATCCGCGAGGCGGCCGACATGGTCACGGCCACGAAGTGAGACCACGAGCTGCCGCGGCGTTGGGGATGGTCGCCGTGGCGACCCTGGCGTCGTGTTCTGGAACCCCCGAAGGCTTCGAACCCCACGATCCCGGCGATCCCGTGCCCGAGTGTGAGCCGGTCGCCGTCGGGCCGGATTCGCCGGTGGTCGCGGTGACCGCCGAGGCCGTGGAGGGGGTCCCGACCGTCGTGCGGGTGGCCTTCGAGACCGCCGCGCCGGCCGACGGGTCCGTGGAGTTCGGCAGCAGCCACCTGCTCGGCCACTCCACGGGGCGGATCTCCACGTCCGAGACGGACCACTCGGCCCTCCTGGTGGGCGTCCCCGCTGGCACCGCGTACTACCGCATCCACGCCCAGATGGATGGGGTGGACCACTGCACCGAGACCCGCGAAGCGCAGACGGAGCCGCTGCCCCTGGGACTGCCGGAGCTGACGCTGGCCGACCTGCCCGGCTCGGCCGCTGGCGGGTACACGGTCACGCCCATCCGCGGTCTGAACACCTCGTGGGTGGTGATCCTCGACTCCGCGGGGAGGTACGTGTGGGTGCACCAGGCCGAGGAGCCCATCTGGGGCGCGGCCCTGTCCCTGGACCACCGGGCGGTGCTGATGAACACCTGGCCGGGCGGCGCGGACAACGACGGCGAGGTCTTCCGCGTCGCGCTGGACGGGACCCTGGAGCACACCTACGCCGCGCCGGGCATCCACACGGACTTCGTCGAGCTCGAGGACGGCACCATCGCGACCCTGGGCTGGGTGATCCGGGAGTTCGAGGACGGGCAACGCCGGCTGCTCGGCGACACCATCGTCGAGCTGTCCACCGACGGCGAGGTCCGGACGGTCTGGGACATCTTCGACCACATCGAGCCGGACCTGGACCAGACCTACCCCATGGGCTGGCTGCCCCAGGATCCCGAGCTCGAGGACTGGTCCCACGTCAACTTCATCTCCCACGATCCGGACCGCGACCAGTACCTGGTGACCGTTGGATACCTCGACCAGGTGGTGGCCGTGGATCGAACCAGCGGGGACGTGGCCTGGATACTCGGGGGCGCCGAGAGCACCTTCGAGGTGACGTCGGACCCCCCGCTGATGGGGACGCCCCACAGCGTGTACCGCAGGGGCGACGAGCTGCTGCTGTTCAACCGCTGCCTGTACGAGTGCCCCTGCTCCGAGACCCTCTGGGTCGACCTGGACACCGACGCCGGGACGGCGGCCGAGACCTGGTCCTACGAGTCAGAGGTCTGCCTGACGGCCTACATCCTGGGCAACGCCGAGATCCTCGACGACGGCGGCGTGATGACCGTGTGGTCCACGGCCGGACAGATCGACGAGACCGACGCGAGCGGAGAACTCGTCTGGCGCGTGAACGCGGACCTCGGCGCCGGCTTCGGCTTCGCCCGGCGGGTGGACTCGCTGTACTGAACCGATCCGGCGTCAGGGGAGATTCTCGTCGCCGTCCTGGCTGACCTCGCCGAGATCCTCCATGGGGATCAACTCGACGTCGCCTCCCTGCATCGGCAGGAGCGTGATCTCCTTGTCGTGGTAGTACGAATCACCCGGAATACGGGGACCCGCGTCGAACCTGGGCTGTGCTTCGGCGGCTCGCCTCGCCACGGCGAGGTAGCCGAGCGACTCGTCCACGAGGCGTGTCTCCCTCGCACGATTCATCGCCCCCGCGTGCCCGGTCTTGCCCAGGCGGACCAGGGTCATGCCCCGCAGCACCATGTGCTCGTCCGGATCCATGCCCAGATCCTGCATCATCTGGACGTTCGCCTTGTACCAGGTGGCCAACGCCGCTGGATCGTCGAACTGCTCGATGGCGCCGCGCGTCTTGCCGTCCAGGATGAACTCGACGACCTCTGTCGCGCCCGTGGGCGGCGGCTCCACCTGCCGGAACTGGAACTCGATCCCGTGGGTGCCGAGATCGGAGAGGTAGTCCACGGCCGCGAGACGCTCCGTGACGTGGATGGCGGTCCGGGTCGTGGCCCGGGATTCCGTGGGGGCGGACTTGAGGAATTCGAGGGCCTTGGGCCCCACGGATACGTTTCCGATCTCCATCAGGTCCTCGACGACGACCTCGGAACCGTACTCCGCGGGTGTGTGGTCCCGCGATCGGGACGGCATGGCATCGTCGTAGGCCACACGGATCGTGCCCATGGGGGGAGGCTCCTGGCCGACCTCGGACAGGGGGACCAGCTGGCCGTTGACCACCTGATGGGGGACCTGACTGATCTCCGGCGGATCGAAGACGCTGGGGGAGCGGAACGTGTAGACGGTCCTGTCGACGATCGCTCCCTCCTCCAGGCCCGCGTCATCGTCCCCCTCCTCGACCGCCGGTGCAGGGCTCCGGTCGCAGCCGGCCAGGGCCGCCCATCCCACGGTGAGAACAGCGGCGAACAGCCACCAGGACTTCTCGATGTTCGGTCCGTACCCGTTCATGAAAGCCTCCCAGCGCGGTGATCCGTGGCCCGGATGCGGCGCCTTCTCGTTCCCAGCGCGGCGACGAGCCCGAGGATTGCGGCGATGGAGGGCACGGCCGTCGAGGCCACGAACCCACATCCGCATCCGCCGGGGGGGTCTTCGAACGAGCCCCCTCCGTGGTCGTCGTCGTCACCAACGGTCGTATCGTCGTCGCCAATGTCGTCGTCGTCGTCGGCGCCGCTGTCGTCGTCGTCGGCGTCGCCGCTGTCGTCGTCGTCGTCGTCCCCCACCACGTCATCGTCGTCGTCGTCGCCCTCACAGTCCGGATCGTCCTCGTCCACCAGCCCGTCGCAGTCGTCGTCGAAGCCGTTGACGCACGACGACTCCGTCAAGCACGCGGACTCGCCGCTGCAGTCCGGATCACAACAGTCGATGAGGCCGTCTCCGTCGTTGTCGAACAGGTCGAAGCAGTCCTCGGGGATGGTGTTGCAGTCGGGCTCGGTCAGCAGACACTCGTCGTCTTCACAGTCCGTCAAGCCGTCGCCGTCGTTGTCCACCGTGTCGAAACAGTCGCCGCACTCGTTGGGGCAGTTCGGGGCACACCAGCACGCGCAGTCCTGGCAGTCCACCATGCCGTCGCCGTCGTCGTCCACGCCGTTGTCGCAGACCTCGGCGTTGCACGCGGGATCGCACTCGCAGTCGTCCAGATCCGAGCAGTCGGTCAGTCCGTCGAGGTCGTCGTCCACGCCGTTGCTGCAGTCCTCGGTGGTGCCGCAGAGCCAGTCGCAGTCCGCGTCGTCGCAGTCGATCAGGGTGTCGCAGTCGTTGTCGACGCCGTCCGAGCAGTTCGCGCTCTCCCAGCAGTGGTTCTGGGAGGCGCAGTCGTCGTCGCAGCAGTCGGTGAGCCCGTCCGAGTCGTTGTCCAATCCGTCGAGGCAAAGGGTCTCACCGCACAGATGGTAGTTCTCGCAGTCGTCGTCATCGCAGTCGATCAGACCGTCGCCGTCGTTGTCCGTGCCGTCGTTGCAGACCTCCAGGGGCGCCGTGCAGTCGGTCTGCAGGGCGCAATCCGGATCGTCGCAGTCCACCAGTCCGTCACCGTCGTTGTCGGCCATGTCGTGACACTGCTCGTACGACGCGCCATCGCAGGCGATGATCACATTGAACACGCCGCCCCAGACGGACGGCGAGTCCACCACGACGTACAGCGTCTGCCCTCCCGTGACCGGGTAGGCGTAGATGGTCTCGGCGGAGTAGCTGGGGGAATTCTCGCCCGCGGTGACGTCGTCGCTGTCACAAGATGGCTCGAGGACGAACAGGTCGACGTCCGTGTAGACGTCGGGGATGGCGGACACGGAGAGGTCGGAGACGCCTACGGGCACGTCGAACTGCAGGACGATCTCCGGTCCGTCCTCGGCCAGCGCGTCCGGGCGGGCGAATCCAGGGTAGCTGTCCATGTCCGACGCGCCCAGGGTCGAGTCCCCGCCGTACCACTCGCCGCAGGCAGGCGCGTACGCGGGCGCGCCGCAGGGGGTTGCTCCGGCCGCGATCGGTAGCCACACACTCAGGGTGGCGGCCACGGTGACGATGGCTCTCGTGGTCATAACGCCCCTCACTGGTGGTACAACCTCACGGTGAGCGCGTCCTCCAGATAGTCCGGGCACTCGTCCTCGTAGCAGTACTCGGTGTGGTCCTCACGGCCGTGGTACTGGATTCCCACGGTGGCGGATGCCCCGTACGCCACCGCGGCGTTGCCCTGGCTCACGGTCAGGTAGTTGATCTCGTACATCTCCGAGGTGTCGTACATGAACATCTGGAATGTCGCGGTCGCGGTCATGTCGTCCCTGGGGACCACCTCGTCCCACTGCACGATGACCGCGTTCTCGCTGTCGACGGTCGCCAGCGCGATGTAGACCTCGCCCCCCACGTCGTACCGGTACTCGTCCCACAGAGGAGCGACGAGACGGTCGGAGCAGCCGGGAGCCGTCGTGGGGAGCTCCTCGTTGGAGCCAGGGACGTTGCCCACGAGACAGCTCATCAGGACGCCACCGTTCGCCCCCACGGCGAAGCTGTCGTACGAGACCCCGTAGAAGTCGATGTCCCAGCCCTTGAGGGTGTACCCATACTCCTCGTGGAGGCCCATGTTCAGCGCCGTGCCCCCGGTGGAGATGTCGAAGAACCCGTGCTCGACGGCGCCGCTGCGGTCGTTCGAGTCCATCTTGTGGTAGTACGCGCAGAGTTCGACCGGGGCGAGGGCCCCGAAGGTGTCGCAGAACTCGTCGAGCCCCGCGTAGGCCCACATGCCCCAGTCCCAGGCGTGCTCCACGCACTGCAGGCAAGGGGGCGTACCGCCGACCCCTGTGAGCTGCACGTCCACCTGGGACGGGATCTCCGCGGGCGCCTGCCACAGCATGTTGAAGTCGTTGGTGAGCACGGACACCGTGTCTCCGTCGAACATCTCCCCCGCATCGTCGCCGTGGGTGATCCCGTAGAAGACCTTCAGATCGTAGTTGTTCGGATAGATGCGCAGCCGGTCCTTGGCTCGCTGGGCGTCCCCCATGTCGACGTCGATGTTGCGCAGCGAGCAGTCGCACCGCTCGTCGGCGCAGGTCCCGTCGTAGGTGACGCTCTCGTCGAAGAGCTCGACGAGCTTGCTCCCGGCCCCGTTGTCGAAGGGCCAGGCGAACATGAATCCGGCCACGTGGCCGTTGACGCCGGTCCCCTGCACCGCGACGGAGCAGTCCAGGTTGAAGAGGTAGCAGTCCGGATCCTGGCAGTCATCGACCCCGTCGCCGTCGTTGTCGATGCTGTCGTCGCACTGGTCGCACTCGTTGTTCGGGCACGCCGCGTTGTCACAGAAACACTCGCAGTCGTCGCAGTCGATGTCGCCATCGGCGTCGTCGTCCACGCCGTTGTCACAGTCCTCGCCGGTGATCGAGCAGATGGGATCGTAGTAGGAGAGTTTGGCGATGGGCAGGCCCAGCACGGCGTCCACGAACAGGCCGTTGGCGCCGCCCTCGTAGTAGATCGTCGTGCTGGTGTCGATCTCGTTGTACCAGGTCTCGCAGTCGTTGGCCTCGGCGCTGTACCAGGCCTGAATATGCTGCATGTCGCCGAAATGCATGTCGCCGTAGGCCCACAGGTTCTGCTTCCACCGGTTCTCCTGGCAGTTCGACGTGGAGCCGATCCAGAACATGCTCTGCAGGCAGGCGTGCCCGAGGGGGTCGTGCGAGAGCGGGTCGTAGTGATCCCAGGGGATGGTCACATTGCCGACGTTGTCGTACCAGTACATCTCCCACGGGTAGTCGCTGCCCTCGATGGTGGCCAGGTCCGTGTCCCCGGCGCAGTACGAGTCGCAAGCCCCGGTCGCAGAGCCCAGGAGCGACGCGAATGCCGTGTAGAGCTCCTCCTCGGCCGGCCAGTGGTCCGGAGGGGTCCCGACCCACAGCGAGTCCCACAGCGGGGCACCTTGCTGGCCGTAGAACGTCCCGTCGTCTTCGCTGTACCGCGCTCCCGTGGAGCGCAGCGTGAACCAGCCCTCTCCGAGGATGGGGATGTCGGTGGTCGACCAGTCCTGGCCAGGCCACCCCGGTGGCAACTCGTCGGCCAACAGGGGCGTCGTCGCCATCAACGAGACCAGCCCGGCGGCGATCAGCAGGGGGCGGAATCGAGGCAAGAATCGCGCAACCATCGCGACCTCCACGCGTCGTCGAAGTGGGAATCGGTGGCCGGTGGCCGCTCTCCCCTTCGTGCGGAAGTATAGCTCCGTGCGCGCGCGATCAGAACAAATAGGCCCAAGCAGAGCTCCTGGACAGCTCTTCACGGGGTCGAGGCGTTTTTTTTGGATTCATCATGAGTCACGGCTACACTAAAAGAGCAGGGAGAATTTTTTTGGGTATTTTTTGGTGGAGAGAACGACGACGAGACACCTGCCGCGGCCGCCGGGTCGAACGACTCTCCCGGCCTTCCTGATCATCACGATTCTGGGCGGGTGTTCCCAGCCCGGTGAGGATGGCGCGCCTCCCCAGGAGCCCGGCGCGCTGGACGATGCGTCGGTATGGCTGGAAGCCCCCCGATTCGACGACCGATCCCTCGGCTCTGCGACGGACGGCGATCCGGTCCATGTCGATGTGAACGATACGGTCCTCGAGGCAGCGGAGATCCCGGTGGAAGAGCCGATCACGGTCATGGTGGGGTACGAGGGGGCGGCCATCGCCGACAGCGTGAGTTACGAGGGATACGAGGATCTCTATTTCACCACCGAAAACGGCCTCGGCGAGACGTTGTGCCGCATCAGCTACAAGGTCACCGCCGTGGATGTGCGGACCGACTGCGCCGACTGCGAGTGGGCGTTCGAGCTGCGGGCGGACGAACCGGAGATCGTGGAAGGCACTCCCGAGAGGTGCGCGGACCTCGGATACGACGAAGGGGGCATCGAGATGCTCCTGGACACCCCGCGGGCCTACGGTTTCGCCCCCGAGTACTTCGGCCACGCCTCTGTCTTGCTCGTCGCCGATGGGGAGGGCCAGTGGAGCCCGGTGAGCTTTGCGAGCTGGAGTCAGGTGGAGGGCACGTTCGACTACGACTGGGAGACGGGCTACCTGCAGATCTGAGCCGGACGTCAGTGATTGTGCAGCGGCTCGAAGAAGAACAGGTACGCGGCCATCAGGTGCAGGTCCGCCGGTGTGCAGCCGTCGAACCTGCCGCGGGAGCTCCCCGAGCTGTTGCGGACCGTGCAGTCGTCCACGCGTCCCACGGACGAGCCCGACGCGTTGCGCACGGTCCCGTCGTCGTCCACGCGACCGATGCTGGAGCCCGAGGAGTTGCGGATCGTCCCGTCGTCGTCCACGCGGCCGATGCTCGAGCCCGATCCGTTCCTCACCGTCCCGCCGGACTCGATCCGGCCGATGCTGGAGCCGGACGAGTTGCGGATGGTCCCGTCGGAGTCCACGCGGCCGATGCTCGAGCCGGAGCCGTTGCGCACGGTCATCGAGGACCAGGCCCAGGCCGGGACCACGGCCAGGAGCGTGAGGACCGACAGCACGATCAGGGTAGTTCGCCGCATCTCGTAGCCTCCTGCCGGTGCCAACCCCCGCGACGGGCGGGTCATTCCCCGATGTCCTCGGCCCACAGGTCGGGTTTCTCCCGATGGAGCCGCTGCATCAGGGCGGTGCAGCGCGCGTCGTGCAGCACGCGGACCTCGATCCCCTCCTCGTGCAGCCAGTGCTCTGCGCCGAGGAAGGTGCCGTTCTCCCCCACGACGACCCGCTTGACCCGGTAGAGCACGGCGGCCCCGGTGCACATGGAGCAGGGGCTCAGCGTGGATACCAGCGTCAGCTCCCGCCAGTCCCGGCGCCGCCCGGCGTTGCGCAGGCACACCATCTCCGCGTGCGCGGTCGGATCGCCGGTCTGGACCCGCTCGTTGTGCCCCTGCGCGACGATCTCCCCCGCCTCGGTCATGAGAACCGAGCCGATGGGTATCCCGCCCTCGTCCCAGCTCTTCTCGGCCATCCGGATGGCGGCGTCGAGGCCGCTGTTCATGGTCTCGAGGTCCATATCGGACGCTCCCTCGCCAGATCCCCCGCGCCAGGATAGCAGGTGGCCGGCAGGACCGTCGCAGGCCACGGGGTGGGAACGATGGGCTTCCATCCGCTATCCTCTCGTGCCAACCAGGGAAGGATCCGGCCATGGCGCCCAGCAGCGGACCGCACGACCCTCGCGTACGCCGCGGCAAGAGGTCGTTCGGGCTGTCCCTGAGGCGCCGGCGCCACCAGGCGACCGGGGCGACGCGCTGCGGCGCCACCGCCGTGCCGTTCGCGCTGCTGCTGGCGCTGCTCGCGTTCCACGTGACGGTGAACGTCGTCTGGCTCGCCACGGACCCCGATCCCGCCACCAATCGCCACAGCAGCGAACACACGGCCCTGCTGCACTATCTGGTGCTCAAGGGATACCCCCCGGTGGTGACCCACGGGCCACGGCCCGCGTACCGGGTGACCTGGCCCTCGGAGCCCGGCCGCGGCGCCGGGGATGTCGAGCCGCTGCTCCAGCCCTTCCGGATGGCGACGGATCCGGGCTGGGTACCCATGTGCCTGTTTCACCTGACCTCGGTCCTGCTGGCGTGCCTGCTGGGGCTCTCGTACACGTCGATGACCCTGGCGGGGACCGTGTTCTTCGTCATCACCGTGGGCTCGGTCTACGCCCTCGGTCGACGCCTCGGGGATCCCTGGATCGGACTACTGGCGGCGTTCGTGGTGGCCTCCTACCCCTTCGTGTTCGGCTGCCCCCGTCAGTACTTCGTGTACTCGTCGACCACCTCGATGACCGCGCTGGCTGTGGCGCTGCTGGTGTGCAGCGAGGGCCTGCGCCGGCCGGTGATGGCGGCGCTGGCGGCCGTGGCCATCTCGCTGGGGATGCGGGCGGGTGAGAGCGGAACCGAGGCGACCCTGCTGCTGGTGAACCTCGCGGGTCCGCTGTGCATCGCGGCCGGGCTCGCCGTCCGTCCCGTCCTCGCGCCGCGTGGAGCTAGGAGCTACCGGGGCCTCCTCGGGTTCGCGCTGTTCCTGGCCGTCCTGCTGCCGACCATGGGACTGAAGTGGTACCTGACCGAGTTCGTCACCCACACGCTGCTGTTGAACCTCCGGATGGGCGGTTCCTCGGACGCGGCCGTGGCCGTGTCCCTCCCGCGGGACACCCTCGGGTTCTACACCGTGCACCTGCGCGAGCTGACCCTGGTGCAGATCCGGTCCGCGCCGCTGCTGCTGGCGGCGATGGGGGGCATCGTCTGGCAGGGCTCCGATTGGCGCAACCCGAACACATGGACGCTGGCGACCTGGATACTCGCGCCCACGATCCTGTTGTCGGCGCTCGTGCAGAAGAACCCCTGGTACCTCAGCCCGATACTGCCGGCCCTGGCCGTGCTCACGGCCCTGGGGCTCGACGCGCTGCGCGGCCGCACGAGGCGGATCGCCGTGGGTGTCGTCGTGGCCGCAGGTATCGTCCAGTTCGCCTGGATGACCGCCTTCCCCAACGCGTCGGCCTCGGCCTGGCGGACCGCTCACCGACAGCACATGAACATGGCCCACTACGCGTGGGTCCCCGCCCGGTACGACGAGCCCACCTCGCGCGCTGCGCAGGCGGCCTGGATCATCGGCGACGAGCTCGACCGGATGGACCCGGAACGAGCCGGGCTGCTGACGGTGGGGCTGGTGGTGCCCGACGACCTCATCGCGAGCTCTCGCACCGACTGGCTGCTGCGGCTGGACCGCCCCCAGATGCTCACCTACACGCTGCAGGATCCCGGAATGCTGGTGGATCGGATCGACGAGATCGACCTGCTCGCCTACGTGGGCGAGGAGGACCTGTCGGCCGGGCCGCCGGCCGGGGTGCCCCCTTGGCTCGAGGAGGCGGTGGACGTCCGTGCGACGGAGGGCTGGCCCGGCGGTCCCGACTACGACGAAGACGAGGCCGCGGCCTTGAACGCGGCGCTGCGGAGCTGGTCGGCCGGCGTGGACGAGACCACGTACCAGGCGCGGGTGAGTGGAGCGGTGGCTATGATCCGCCGGAACCCCTGAGCCGCTCGTGCAGCGACGCCGACAGCTGCCAACCGATGATCTTGGTGATCTCGGCCCGCCGTCGCTCGAGCTCCTGCTCTCGTTCGGACTGGAAGGTGGCCTCGTCGAGCTCGCCGCGCTCTTTCTTCTCGATCAGGCCCACGATGGTGGCCTCGCCGGCCTCCATGGCCTGGGTCAGCTTCGCCGCGTCGGCGGCCTCGACCCGGTGATCGGCGATGAACGTGGCGACACGCTTCATCGCCTCGTCCCCGCTGATGAACTCCATGTGCGCGTTGTTGGGGGTCCCGCCCAGCTCGCGGGGTGCCCGCGCGGGGTCGAACGCGCCCTGACCCGGACCACCCCCCATCTGACCGCCCCCCATCTGACCACCCCCCATCTGACCGCCCCCCATCTGACCGCCCCCCATCTGACCGCCCTGGTTCTCGGAGAAGAACTGGGGCCCTCCGGGGCTCATCTGGCCGCCGGGTGAGACAGGCAGCTGGTTCAGGCGCGATCTCATCCCCAGTACGGTGATACTCAGGATCACGACGGCCACCGTGAGCACGGCAATGGCCGTCCACATCAACTTCCGTTCGTCGATCTGCAGCACGAACTCGGCGAATTCGTCGTCCCGGTCCTCGTCCTCGACGGGCTCGTCGATGGCGGTCGGCTCCTCGCCGTGGCGATCGCCGGTCTCCTGTTCGCTCATCCTGTCCTCCGCGCGGGTGTGGGCCCCGCGACACCCCGGCGGCTACGGATTCACAGGGAGCAGCCGCCTGAGTTCGGTGGGGGAAGTATACTCGATGTAGCAGGGGTAGAGCTCCTCGGTGAGGAACGTGTGGGGGAAGTGCAGGGGGTGCGCGTCGGTGATGATCTCGGCCCCCGCTGCGATCTCCCGGAGCTGCTCGGTGGTGTACCAGAGCCTGGCGCGAGGCCTCGGTCCGAGGTGTCCCTCCGAGCCGTCCACGGGTGCCCCGCCGTTGCGGCCGACCAGCATGCCGATGTCCTGGGAGATCTCGTACATGGCCGCGTTGGGGAACACCTCGAGGAAGGTGGCGATCTCCCGGCGGAACGCCTCCTCGGTGATGCGGAACAGGTGGAGCCGGCCGGCGTAGAGTCCGCCCGGCGCGAGCCGGCTTCGGGCGATCTCGTTGAACTCGCGGGTGCTCAGCTCCAGGTACCAGGCGTAGAGGGCCGCGTCGTTGACGATGATGTCGAACGTGCGGGTCGTGGTCATCAGGAAGTGCCGCCCGTCGTTCTCGACGAACCGGAACCGATCCGAGTCGAGCGCCTCCGCCCGCGGACCGAGCACGTGGGGGATCAGGTGCGGCAGATCCCCGTCGAAGTCCACGGCCAGGACCTCGTCGAGTTGCTCCTGTTCCAGAGCCTTGACGACGACGCTGCCGGTTCCCAGACCGATGATCGCCGCACGGCTCGCCTCCGTGTGGATCTCCGTGAGGAGCTCCGCGTCGGAGCCCCCGCCGAGCAACCGCTCTCCGTGCACCAGCAGGAACCGGTCCCCCTGGGGGTGGTCGACGACGGCCGTCGAGCTGTTGCGCCCCTCGGTGAACACCAGCACCGTCTCTCCGGGGAACAGGATGAGGTGGATGTGGGGCGGAACCCACACCAGCATCCCCACACACGCCACCATGGCCACGAGCCCTCCGGCCACCACCCGGCGCGACCTCCGGGCCGGAGAGACCAGCGCGGACCAGCACCACGTCGCGCAGACCAGCCCCGCACCGGAGACGAGGATCAAGCAGCGCACGGCCCCCAGGGCGGGCATCAGCCAGAACCCGGTGACGAAGGCGCCTGCGATGCCACCGACGGTCGACAGCGCAGCGAGCGAGCCCACCCCGGTCCCCACCTCACCCCCGCGGCGGATGGTCAGGTGCGACGCCAGCGGGAACAGAGCCCCCGAGAAGGCAGCAGGCAGCACGATCGCGGGTATCAGTAGCCAGACCCGTTCCCAGGGGAGCGTCAACCCCACGGACTTCAGCGCCAGCACGGGGTTCATGACCTCGACCCTCGGCAGGAGGGCGAGCACGGAGAACAGGGTCGAGATCCCGATCCCGGCCACGAGGTACGCGAAGAGGGCGCGCGCTTCCACGCGCGCGAGCAGGCGCGGGAACAGGACGTACGCCCCGAAGGAATGACCCAGCAGGAAGCACACGAGGATCAACCCGAAGGTGTAGGTCGCCGCGTTGATGCCGAACTGGGCGAAGCAGCGGGTCCAGAGCACCTCCACGCTGATCGTGGAGAACCCCACGATCAGGTACCCCACCGCCACCGTGGCGACCTCCTTCGACAGGATCCACGGACGCGGGACAGGGGCGCTGACCGCGGGGAGCTGACGCCGGAAGTGCACCACCAGCGCGAGCCCTGCGGCCGTGAGGTTGGCGCAGGTCCCGAGCCAGGCGGTCGCCGGGTATCCGAGGAGGCCGATGGTGAAGAACGTCGTCGCCAGGCAACCCGCGGCCGCGCCCGCCACGTTCAGGCCGTAGAACCCGGCCACGCCGCGCCCGATCCCGCGCTCGTCACGCACGAACGCCTTGCAGGCCGCCGGCAGGGTCGCTCCCGAGGCCAGGGCCGGAGGCAACAGCAGGAGCGATCCGAGCATGAACCGCAGCCCGGTGTGGACGGCAAAGGAGATGTCGCGACCGGTCACCAAGTCCAGGTACACCCCCTCGACCAGGTGCCTCAGAGGGGAGAACAGCTGCGCGTAGACGCCCAGGAACACCTCGAGGGCCGCGAACACGAGCAGCGGCGGGAGGGAGCGCCGGTCCACCAGCCGCCCCGCCAGCCAGGCCCCCAGCGCGAGGCCCGCCATGAACGTCGTGAGGATGGTGGTGATGGCGTGATAGGTCACGCCGAACAGCGAGACGAGCTGACGCACCCACGACATCTCGTAGGTCAGCGCGGCGTAGCCCGAGAGGAAGAATGCGACGAGTAGCCCGGTGGTGAGGCTGATCCGGAGTTTCGCCTCCGCCATGTTCGCGCCCGCCCGTGTTCCCGTTTCTGCGACCCAGGGGACATGCTGGCATCGACTCCGGGGGAGCACAAGGACGGCGGGCCGCCGCGGTCGCTGTGGACGGACCCGTCTGGCATACTCGACGAGCAGTGCGCGGACCCCAGGAGGCGACGGCGGCGTGACAGCCAACCACCGGCATCGGTCCCCCCACACCCGCGCCCTCGGGATCTACGTCCTGCTCGCCGTCGTCGTCACCTTCCCGATGGTGCTGCAGTTCTGGGACCACGTGGTGGGGCACGCGGACTCCGACGTCTGGGCCCATGTCTGGGGGTACTGGCGCACCGAGCGGGCCCTGCTGCAGGACCTCGAGCTGCCCACGCGCGTGGACTACCTCAACTTCCCCCACGGCGGCGTCCTGTACCACGTGGATCTCCTCAACAGCCTGCTGGTGCTGCCCTTCAGGGTCGTGCTGGGCAGCACCATCTCGTTCAACCTCCTCGTGCTCGCGCAGCTGGTGGGCGGCGCGTACGCGGCGTTCCTGCTGACCCGGCATTTGACCGACCGCGTCGGCCCCTCGATCCTGGCGGGCGCGGCCTACGGATTCTGCCCCTACGTGCTGTCGATGGGGCTCTCCAGCGGCGTGTCCGAGCGGCTCAACACCGCCTGGATGCCCCTGTTCGTGCTGTGCGTCCTCAGGGCGGTGGAGACCCGCAAGAGGGGCTACGCCGTGGCCGCGGGGGTCCTGTGCCTGCTGACGGCGGCGGGCTGCTACAAGTACTGCATCTTCCTCGCCTCGCTGTCGGCGGTGCTGTTCACGTACCTGCTGGTGCGACCCCTCGCGTGGCGCGCCCTCGGCGCCCGCCGAGGTCCCTCGTCGATCCGCTTCCGCGACAGCGTCCTCGCGGTGGGCCTCACCACCGTGTCGTGCGCGGTGATGGTGCTCCCCCTGGGCCTGTACGCCCGCCAGCTGACCGGAGACGAGGCCGCGCTGTTCCAGCGGCAGGGCTCCATGCTCTGGAACGGATCGATCCCCCTGGAGAACTACACGCCGTTCACCCTGGCGGACTTCCTCGTCCCTGGCCACTCACGGTTCTTCGAGACCCAGTACTTCGACCTGCTGGTCCAGGAGCCCTACGTGGGCTGGAGCCTGCTGCTGCTGGGGCTCGCGTCCGTGCTGTCGCGACGCCGCTTCGTGCGGTTCTTCTTCCCCACCGCGCTGCTGTTCCTGCTGCTGGCCATGGGCCCCGATCCGTCGCCGATGGGCGCCCTGTCCTTCGTCTACGAGGGGCTCGCCCGGGTCGTGCCCTACTTCAGCTACCTGCGCAACCCATGGGAGATGGTGCTGGTGGTGTCCATGTGCCTGGCGGTGGCCGGCGGCGCGGGCCTCGCGGGGCTGCTCGACCGGGTGCGCGGGCGCTGGCGGACGGGGCTGATGGGGCTGGCGTCGGTCGCCGTGGCCGTGGACCTGCTGGTGTTCACCATCGCGCCGGTGCCCGTCTCGCTGGCGCCGGTGGAGGTCCCGCAGGTGTACCGTGACCTGGCCGCGGACGTGGAAGACTACGGCGTGTTCGATTACCCCCCCTACCGCGCCTGCTCGACGCTCAAGCCGGAGGAGTACCTGCTGTTCCAGACCGTCCACCACAAGGCGATCCCCCACGCCATCAACGAGTCGTGGCTCGAGGAGGACCCCTTCTGGGGGGCGGCCATCCGTCACCAGCGGTGCGAGCACCCCGGGTTCGATCCGCGCCCGGCCGACGCGGAGGCCGCCTTGATGGGGCTCTCGGCGGACGGGTTCCGTTTCTTCGTGTTGCACCGGGACATGATGGCGCCCGGTGGCGCGGAGCTGTTCGAGCAGCTCCTGGCAGGGAGCCTGGGGGAACCGGTGGTGCGGGAGGGTGACCTGGCGGTCTACTGGCTCGGCGCGGTGTCCATGTAGCCGGTCTCCTCGAGGATCACCGGCGCGAGCAGCTCGGCCATCGCCCGGTGGCCGTCCCGCGAGAAGTGCAGCTCGTCGGCGAACAGCCATGGAGCGAGGACCGCGCCGTGGGAGTCCAGGGGGAGCTCGTCCTGCGCCACCACGAGCCGCACGCCCGGCTGTGCCCCCACCTCGCGGGCGACGGCCTCGATGCCCGTGCTGGCCCGGACCGGACGCAGCGAGGCGTCCCGCGCCTGCTCCAGCAGCTCCCGCGCGCGCCGCGGCTCCGTCGCGCGCAGCGCCATGCCGTCGCTCCAGCGCTCGTAGTTGGCCTCGCCGCGCGGGGTCGGCGCGAACACGGGGGGATAGGTCAGATCGCACGCGGTGGAGACCAGCACGAGGCGGACGCCGGCCTTGCGTGTCTCCTCGACGATCCGTTCGAGGTGGTCGCGGAACCTGGACTCGATGGCCGCGATCTCCCGATCCGACAGGGGTGGATCCGGGATCGTCTCCGCCGTCTCGGTGCTCGGCACGACCCCCTCGAGCAGCCGCCTGAGCTGCACGAACAGCTGGAGGCGTTCCAGCGCGGGGTGTCCCTTCATGGCGAAGCCGCTGAACCCGCTGTAGCGCTTCTCGAAGTACGCGTTGCCGATCTCGCAGTGCCCGGAGTAGACCACCACGGTGGTCACCGAGAACTCCAGCAGCTCCTCGAGGATGTCCACGAGGTAGCCCGAGCTCGCGCCCGAGCGGCCCAGGTTGAGGGTGGGTATCCCGGTGAGCTGCTCGAGCTGACCGGCGAACTCCAGGTCCCAGATCCCCTGCTCCGGCACGCCGGCCCCCATGGGGGTGCCTCCGTGCACGCTGCTCGCTCCGAGCACGGCCACCCGCGGCCCGGCCACGCGGGCCGGGAAGGAGATCCCGGAGGGGGGCTGGTAGGTGGTGTGCACCCGGTCGCCGTCCCGCTGGAGATAGGTGTCCATCTCGGTGATGCCGACCACGACGCGGACTGGTGGGGCGGGGTTGCCGAGGGCCAGCCGCAGGGCTGCCTCGAAGATCAGCAGCGCGATCGCGGCCACCAGGAGGCCGGAGACCAGGCGTCCCGCCCAGGGCGGACCGATCCTCCCGACGAGGAAGGCCTGGATCAGGCCGGGAATGCTGCTTCGGTTCCGTCTCCTCGGCATGCCCGGCGAAGTATAGCCGCGAGGCGCGCTGGACGGGCAAGTGAATGGCTGACAGGCCCCCGCGCCATTGGCTACCCTTGGTGCCTCTGCAGTGGAGCTGGCCCTATGCGTTTGCCCTTGCTCACCGTCGCGCTCCTCGCGGTCCCGCTGGCCGCCTGCAACTCGTCGTCCGGGGTCGTGAATATTCCTGGCGGGACACCGGGCGGCCCGGTCGCCGGTTCGACCCCCTACGAGGATCTGACCTCCTCGTGGGATCCCGTGCTCGCGGTCCCCGTGGGCGCCGACACCTCCGAGGAGCCCGCGAACTGTCCGGACGCCGACGGCGACGGGTTCGTCTCGGCCGTGGCCTGTCCCTTCGCCGCTCCCGCCCTCCTCGACTGCGACGACGGGGACAAGGCGGTCACTCCGGCGGTGGAGCGCTGGATCCCGCCCGGCCCGTTCCTCATGGGCAGCGAGTCCGATCACGCCGGGTTCGACGAGAGGCCGGTGCACGCGGTCACCCTCTCCGGGTACTGCCTGGACGTCCACGAGACCACCAACGCCGACTTCGGCCGCTGGCTGAAGGAGACCGGGGGGGCACGAGAGGGGCTGTCCCCTGGTTCGTTCGAGGGCGGGGAGGTGATCGCCGGACGGGAGCTGCACCCCGTGGAGGGGGTGACTTGGCAAGCCGCGCGGGCGTACTGCTCGGCCCAGGGTAAGGCGCTCCCCACCGAGGCCCAATGGGAGAAGGCCGCGAGGGGTGGTTGCGAGCTCGGGACCTCCCCGACCCTGTGCGATCCCGCCGATCTGCGCGCCTATCCCTGGGGCCACGCGACCCCGACGTGCGAGCTGGCCAACCACCAGACCAGCGCCAAGGGGATGGTCCGCGTCTGCGTCGGCGACACGGTGGCGGTGGACAGCCCGATGGGCGGCGAATCCCCCTACGGCCACCTCCACCTCGAGGGGAACGTGTGGGAGTACGTGTCCGACGTCTATCACCCGCTCGTGTACACGAGCGGCACCCCTCGCGTGGACCCGGGCGGGCCCGAGGGAGAGGGGAACCACGTGCTGCGCGGCGGCGCGTGGAACACCTTCTCGACGAACATGCGCGTGGCCAACCGTTTCACGGACACGATGGTCGGCAGCGCCACGGGTATCCGTTGCGCCCGCCCCACCGAGGAGGCCGTGCCAGACACCGTGGCCCCGCTGGAGATGGTCACCCTCTCGGGGATCATCACGCGCGAGGAGGGGCCCGTGGCGGGTGAGGCGGTGATGGTCAGCGCCTTCGACTTCGCGGACGCGGATCCCCAGACGGGCATGCTGGCCCCGGGGCGCTCGCCCGTGCTGGAGACGTCGTTCGAGCCCAACGGCCTCGACGAGCAGCCCTTCTCCGTCGAGGTGCCGCGCGGTCGCAGCTACCTGCTCTCCGCCGGCCTGGCCACGACCGCAGTGGCGGACAAGCGCGACGCCCGTCCGATCAACACCAGCGGCGGCATGGGGTACGCCGCCGAGAACCCGATCCTGGCCGACCAGGATCGGACGGGCATCCGCATCCTCCTCCGCGCCGAGGTCGGTGTCTCCCCCCCGCTGGGACAGCAAGGCGGCTCCCACGAGGGCGTGGGCTCCTGGGCACCGCCGGCCCAGGGAACCGGCCCCATGGCCATGGTCACCGGCTCGCCGGTCCAGGGGAGCGCGGCCGGGAGCGGCGGTCATGCGCAAGATCCCAGCGGCTTCCCGGGATTCCACGAGCTGCCCGCCCCCGTGGGATCGGCCATCACCGGCCGGGGTCCCTGGAGCGAGCCGGTTCGGCTCAGCACGGAGCCAGGCGGCGGCTACCGACCGCAGGTGGCCGTGGGTGCCGGCGGCGAACTCCACGCCGTGTTCTACGAGCGAACCGACCCGGGGGACGTGATCCTGCACCGCACGTCCCGCGACGGGGTCCGGTGGGCCGACGCGACCAAGGCGTCGTTCCTCGATCAGTACAACTGGGGGCCGGACATCGTGCCACGACCGGACGGCACCCTGGTCATGGTCTACGAGCACCTGCGCAGCAACTTCACGGGTCGTGGCTACCTCTCGATCTTCGAGGGGGGGGCCTGGCAGGAGCCCCAGGCGATCACGCCGTCGGCGGACAGCGAGGTGGGCAGCGACCACATCGCCAACGGTCCTGGCGACGAGCTGATCCACGTGTGGATCGGCAAGGCCCAGGGGACGTCATCCTTCAAGGCGCGCTGGCAGTGGTTCCGTGACGGCGCCTGGAGCGGACCCCGGGACTTCTCGGACGGCTCCCAGGACGCGTGGCATTCCAACGTGGAGCGCCGCCCCGACGGCAGCGTGCTGGCTGGCTGGGACATCGGCGAGGGGGGGAGTTCCACGACCCTGTTCGTGGCCGAGGGGCGCGACGGGAGCTTCTCCGAGCCGGAGAACCTCACGGCCACGGGAAAGGCCGGTGAGCGCCCCCACTTCGCCTTCGCACCGGACGGCGTGGACCACGTCACGTGGTTCGAGAAGCGCGACGGGCGCCCCCTGGCCGTGTACACCCGGGCGGGCGGGCCCGGAAAATGGGGGACGGTGCGGGAGCCCTCGGCGGGCTTCGGCGGGTTCCACTTCGATCCCGAGATCGCGGTGAATCGGGACGGCGTGCTCTGTCTGGTCTGGGGCTGGGACGCGGGCGACCGGGCCGAGATGGTCTACTCCCTGGACCGCGGCGACGGCTGGGAGGCCCCCAGGCTGCTCGCGGAGATCGGCTGGGGCAAGCCCGGCCTCGCCTCCCTCGTCGCAGACGAGGCGGGCAACTTCCACGTGGTGTGGAACCAGGGTGTCCGCGGGGACAACGAGGTGTACTACTCCAAGCTCCCCAGGCCATGAACACCATGTCACTGCGCATCCTCGCCCTGCTTCCGGTCCTCGCGGCGCTCGCGCTGCCGGCCGGGTGCAGCACCGAGCGGGTCGAGGAGGCGCCCCCACCCGTGCCTCCCGCCGGACCCATCCAGGGGGCGTGGCACGCGGCGCCCACGTGGGAGCTCGTGGGGGACGTCGGCGCTCGGCCCCGTCCCATCGTGCTGATCTCGCTGGACACGGTTCGAGCGGACAGCATGAGCCTGTACGGCGGCAGGGCGGTCACCCCCTCCATCGAGGCCGTCGCCGGCCAGGGCGCGCTGTTCGCGGCGGCCATGACCCACTTCCCCGAGACCTGCCTCTCCCACTGGTCGATGATGACCGGCGTCCTGCCGGTCGCCCACGGCAACGCCCCGGGCCAGCGCGGATCGCGGTACACCGGACCGACCCTGGCCGAGATCAGCGCTCGCCATGGCTATGCCACCGGGGCGTTCATCGGCGGCTGGACGCTCGCCGACGACGTCTGCGGGATCGGCCGCGGGTTCGGCCTCTTCGACGACCAGCACGAGTTCGCCGAGGCCAACCCGAGCCTGCCCGCGACCGAGGTCACCGCCCGGGCCGTGCAGTGGATCGAGGGACAGCAGGGACCCTTCTTCGCCTTCGTGCACTACTTCGACGCCCACAGCCCCTACACCCCCGCGCCCCCGTGGGACACGGCCTACGATCCCACGTACACGGGCTCCATGGACGGCAGCAGTTCGTCGCTGGACCCCTACCGATCCGGACTCGAGGAGCCCGAACCGCGCGACGTGGAGCACGTCCGGGCCCTGTACGAGGGGGAGATCTCGCAGCTCGACGAGGCGCTCGCCCCCCTGCTGCAGGCCCTCCCGGCCGACGCGGTGGTGGCGATCACGGCCGACCACGGCGAGTCGTTCGAGCACGGCTACTACTTCAACCACCGGGACGGGCTGTGGGACTCGGTGCTCCGCGTGCCCCTGGTGATCCGCGCGCCAGGTGTCCCGGCGGGGGCACAGGTGGACGATCTGGTCGCGCTGAGCGATCTCGCGCCGACCCTGCTCGCGCTGGCCGGGCTCCCGGGGGATGCCAGGATGCAGGGGCGGAGCCTCGTGCCCCTGGCGACGGAGCTCGCGGCGACGGGGCGCGACGAGGTGTTCGCCGTCACCGATCCCTGGCGGCCACCCTCCCAGTTCGCCGTGCGTACACCGCACACCAAGCTCATCGAGCGCGACGCTGGCGTGCAGGTGTACGACCTGCGGGCCGATCCTCGAGAGGAGCGCGCCAGCGACCACGTCCCCGAGGCGCTGGAGGGGGCGGCCTCGCGTTACCGGCTCGCCGTGGACTCCCTCGCTCCCCACATGGTGGAGCCCCCGAGCCCCACCCCCCTGTCCGGGTCCGAGATCCGCCGCCTGGAGGCGCTGGGCTACGTGGAGCCGGGGGTGGGCGCCCGGCCGGACGAACGGGTCCACATGCCCATCCCGGCGGACATGCCCATCTGGGAGCAGGACATCCATGGGTTCGTGGACAACCCGGGTTGGTACGGCGAGGCCTCGTGGGAGGACGTGCGGATGCGCGTCGCCCAGCACCAGGCCGTGGCCGGCCGGGACATGGCCCGCATCCGGGCCCTCGGTGGCGACCTGGCCTCGGCGGCCGACACCCAGGCCGAGACGGCCGCGCTGCTGGACGCAGGCCCGGTGAGCTCGCCGCGCCTGGCCGGCCGGGTGACCCGCTTGCTCCGGGACGCGGCCCTGCGGGACGCCGAGGTGTACCGGGCGCTCGCCCTGGGGCAGGCGCCGCAGACCGAGGTCACCCCGGGACTCTACGCGCTGCGTATCGAGTACTGGGCCCTGGCCATCGAGGCGCGCGAGGGGGGCGACCTCTCCGGCGGGATCGCGGACCTGCGACGGCGCGTGGCCGCCGTGCGCGAGGCGACCACCGCCCTGGACCTCGACGCGTTCGGCAGCTTCGAGCAGCGCCACGATCTCCGCGTGCTGCTCTGGGAGGCCTACCTCGACAGCCTCGATCCCCTTGGCGTCGAGGAGCGTTGGGGGTACTGGACGGTGGGGGAGAGCAGGCGCCAGGCCCGCCTGCTCGAGATGGCGCTGACCGCCCTCGAGGGAGGGAGCCCCCTGCTCCACGGGGACCTGACCGGCGCGGCGCCCGACCTGTCCCACACGGATCCCATCTGGTGGCCGACGTCCCTGGCCGAGGCGTTCCACTCCCCGGACCAGATCGCGGACTTCACCGCGGAGGGCCTCGGCGCCCTGCCCACCGGGGATTCCCTGGTAGACGTGGCCGGACAGCCGGGGCCGCGTGCCATCGGCAGCTACAGCCGCCTGGGCCTCGACGACGCCGAGCACCGCGCGTGGCTGGACGCCCGGGCCCGCGAGCTCGATCGCCTGCGGGACCTGGATCCCGCGAGGATTCCGGCCGCCCTGACCGAGATGACCGGACACCTGGACGGCTACGGCCACACCAGCCGCTACTACAACATCAAGCAGGTCCGCAACGAGGGTGTCCGCCAGCTGGCACGCGCCCGCCGCGCCGACCTGGCGCTGGACGTGCTGCGGACGAACTACCCCCTCCACCATCAGGACTGGGCTTGCCCCAACCGCGAGGGGATCCTGCGGGCCATCGAGGGCCGCCTGGCCTTCGAGGCCGGGCGGACGGACGAGGCGCTGTCCCTCCTGCGCGCGTCCCTCGACGCGTCGGCGGCGTTCCTCGGCGACGTGGACCGCGCCGAGCGGGGGGGACGTTGAGGCTCGCCCTCTCCAGGAGCCTCGCCTGGCGGGCGCTGGCCGTGGCCGCAGTCCTGGCGGTGCTGGCCCTGGGTCTGTTCGCGGTGCTCCGCGAACGGGCCGGCGCGCAGTCCGCCATCGTGCAGATCCCGGGGGCGCAGTACACGCGCGGTAGCGGCCGCGTCCCGGACGAACCCCGCACGCCGGTCGAGCTGACGGCCTTCGGCATCGACCGGACCGAGGTCACCATCGCGCAGTTCGAGGCATTCGTGGCCGAGGGCTACGGGGACCCGCGGTGGTGGACCGAGGAGGGCTGGCTGTGGAGCCTGCGTGAACCCGGCGGAGCCGGCGCCGAAGCTCGCCGGGCGGATCGGGGCGAGGCCCACCCGGTGGTCGCCGTCACCTGGTACGAGGCCGACGCGTACTGCCGGTGGCGCGGGGGCGCCCTGCCCACCGAGGCCCAGTGGGAGTACGCGGCGTGCGGCGGGGATGCACAACGGCGCTACCCCTGGGGCGGCAGCGAGGACGTCGCCACCGTTTGGTTCACCCAGGGCAAGCACGGCCACGTCCGCTCGGTGGGCACGGAGGAGTCGGGCAGCGAGGGCTCGTCCACCGGCGCGCCGTCCGGCCTGTCCCACGCCAGCGGCAACGTGTGGGAGTGGACGTCCAGCTGGTATCACCGCGACGCCTACCTCGACGACGCCGGCGTGGATCCTCCGGGGCCCGCGGACGGGACCTGGAAGACGCTGAGGGGCGGCTCGTTCATGAACCTCCCCAGCTACTGTACGTGTACCCACCGCGAGCCGGCTCGACCGGACCGCGCCTCCTTCACCACGGGATTCCGATGCGCCTATCCTCCCGGATGATCGTCACCGCGGCGGCGCTGATCGTGGCCGGTCTGGCCTGCGGACAGGTCCTGGCCGCAGGACCCGACGGCGCGTCCATGGTGCGCGTGCCCGGCGCCAGCGTGGTGCTCGGCGGTTTCCAGTCCACGCAACCCCAGCCGTTTCCCCTCGACGCGGACGTCCCCGCCCTGGCCACCTGGCACCACGATCCCATGGGCCGCCCGCCGGCCAGCTGGGTGTGGGTGGACGCCTTCGACATCGATCGCACCGAGGTGACCCGCGAGCAGTACCAGCAGTTCCTCCTGGCCACGGGGTACCGCCCCCCCCACGTGGACGAACCCTGGGCCGACGAGGGCTTCAACTGGGACGGCACGGACTACCCCGCCGGCACGGGCGACCACCCGGTGGTGCTGGTCAGCTGGTACGACGCGAGCGAGTACTGCGCCTGGGCGGACAAGCGCCTGCCCACCGAGGCCGAGTGGCAGCTCGCTGCGCTCGGCCCCACCGAGGAGGGCCGGAGCTACCCGTGGGGCGAGGTGTACGATCCCCTGGCCCTGAACCACGGGCAGGCCTTCGCGCCCAACTACGACGACAGCGACGGCTACGAGACGACCGCGCCGGTGGGATCGTTCCCCGCGGGTCGCAGCCCCTACGGGCTCGAGGATGCCTACGGCAACGCCTGGGAGTTCACGAGCGACTTCCGTCGGCGCGACTGGCGACACTACGAGGGTGAACGCAGGGACTCGACCATGGCCAACCTCCACGCACCGGAGCCGGGCATCTACGTGATCGTGCGGGGCGGGTCCTACTTCTTCGACGTCCAGGCGGCGCCTCACGGAGGCGAGAGCGTCGCCTTCCTCGTCGAGCTGCGGCGCAAGACGTCGGGGTTCCGCTGCGCCAGGGACGTGGAGGGTTCCAGGTAGTAGATCTCGTACCCTGGGCACTCGTCGACCCGTGTGCCGAACAGCCCGGGGGCGAGCGCGGCGATCTCCGGCGGCGCTGCCTGGTCGCTGATCACCCACCGGAAGCCCAGATCCGCCAGCTGCGACGTGTCGAGTGGCCCCGTCCCCTCGACAGCGTCGTCCCAGCCCAGCCCCATGAGGAACAGCTCGGGGTACATCCCGTTCGACAGCGGCCAGTTCCCCGTCCCGATGGTGGCGCCCGGGCGCTGGTGGACGAGCTGCAACAGCTGGCTCTTCGCCGACGCGGTCGTCATGAGCCCCGGCACCATGTTTGCGCCGTCCCAGGGCCAGACGAGCACGGCGCCGTCGCGGCCGCGCAGGTCGCGGATGCACGACTCCTGGGGGAGCTGGAGCGTGGGGAGGCGCAGGGACAGGCCGCCGAACACCAGGGCGTCCGCGACGACCAGGGCCGCGAGCAGGTACGCGGGTCGTGGCCAGCGTCGCGCCACGGCAGCGACCCCCCACGCTGCGGACACGGCCAGGCCCACGTGGGCCAGCATCAGGTAGCGTGTCGGCTGCGTCAGCGCGCGGGCGGCCCGCTCGCAGATGGTGTTGAGCAGGGCGAAGGGGCCGGCCACGTCGCCGCCCAGGTTGGAGCCCATGGCCAGCACGATCCCGACGAGCCCCAGGCCGAACCACGGCCCTGCCCGCCGGCCGGCCATCGCCACCCCGACGAGGCTCATCACCAGCAGCGTCAGCCCCAGGTAGTCCCGACCCGTGCCGCGGCTCTCGAATTCGGACTCTCCCGCCCACAGGGGCCGCTCGGGCCAGACCAGGTCGACCGCCCGCGCGCGGGCGTTGACACACTCGAACTCCGTCCACCCGAAGGTCAGCGTCCCGGCCTGCCGCGTCTCCGCATCGTGGCACGGGAAGACCTCCCCGGAGGTGCCCCGGTGCAGCTGGAAGCTCAGCGCCAGCAGCGCCAATCCCGGCGCCAGGGTGAGCACCAGGCGCCGCGCGACGGTCGCAGGTGGCCGAACGGCGCCGTCCGCGGGAGCGCGGGCAGGGGCGCGCCGCCACAGCAACGCCACGATCGCGCCCACGGCGAGGACTCCCGGGAGCACCGGCGCCCAGTACGGACCCTCCACCCCCTGCAGGGGGATGCAGAGTGCGGCCGTCACGGCCCAACCGAGCCAGCGAGTGCGGCTTCGCATCAACCGCACCGTCGCGATCAGGCCGACGATCATGGGAAGCGCCGAGATCGCCACCACGGAGCTCTCGCCCGTGGCATAGAACAGGTATCGCGGCGCGAGCGAAGCCACCCCCGCGAACAGCGCCGCGGGCCTCGAGAGCCCTGTCTCCCGGGCCAGCCAGGCGATGCCCAGGCCGATCAGCGCGATGTGGACCAGGTCCGTGAGGGTCGCGGCCGCGGCCTCACCGACCAGCGGCCTCAGCGCCATCCAGGTCATCGCGGTCAGCGGGGACAGGGCCGCGCCGTGGCCGCCGAAGGGGTAGTTGAAGAGGTCGGAGTGGCCGCCCCAGACGCTGCCCAGGAGCCCCTCCGCCGACATCCACCACATCACCCACAGGGTGGTCACCACGTCCGGGCCGTCCCCCGCGATCTGGCCGCTGAGCAACGCGGCCCGCAGCGGGATGGCCGCCAGCCCCGTGATCACGACCGTGGCCAGGATCACCCAGCGAAGCGGGGAGCTGCGCAGGTTCATCCGCACGGTCCTCCACGGAATGGAGCACGACCTCATCTTCGTTGCTGTACCGCCTCCCGACCCGAACCCTCACGATCATCTTAGTCGTCTGCGGCGGCGAATTCACGCACGAGGGGTTCCAGCAGCTCCGCGATGAAGCCGTGGCCGACCGGGTTGGGATGGCAGTCGTCGATGGACAGGGCAGGGGAGATGGGCTCGCGGTCGAGCACCGCGTACACCTCGTCGACGATGTACTGCTCACGGTCGGGCGCCGCGGGCGCGGTCAGCAGCACCTCGGGCTCCCCATCCTCGTAGCTCAGCAAGGTCTGGGAGCCGTCCCCGTGCTCGAGGACGAGGCCTCGTTGCCTCTCCACCGCGCGGAACTCGTCCTCCAGGTCCAGCCAGGGAACCCCGAGCCTCCGGGCCGCCTCGCGGACGACGTCTCCCATCCGAGGCGAGTCCGGGAAGGGGGAGAGGGTGTTGACCGGCGGGACGAGCAGCACGAGGCGCGCGCCGGCCTCGGAGCACGCGCGCTGCATCGCCTCGAGGTTACCGGCGAGGCGAGCCTCGGCGCTGCGGTACTGCGGTTCGCTCAGCCATAGCTTCGCCCGCGCCGGCTCGCTGCGCTCGGGCAGCGACAACATCTCGTTGACCCCGGTGCAGACGATCACCACGCCCGGCTGCATGGGGAGCACCCGGTTCTGGAGGTCCCACAGGGTCCGCGTCGAGTCGTGACCGGGGACACCGGCGTTGAGCACCTCGAACCCGGGCCCCAGCCGTTCGCCGAGCAGGTGCGGATAGGTCTCATCGTCTGCGACGCCGTACCCGAAGGTGATCGAGTCCCCCACCGCCGCGACCCGGACCACCCCGGCGGCCGGGGCGGGCGCGTACTCGCGGGTGCCCCGGAATCCGGCGGAGTTGGACGAGCACAGGAACGTCATCCGCCGGGTGATGCGCTCGGCGTACTGAGCCTCGTCGGGCCGGAACGGCAGCGGATGGGGCCTGGCCGGGATCACACCGCGGGCGTCGCGGAGGTTCTCGCGCAGCATCAGCGGACTCAGTCCCGGACCCCCCTCCAGGATGGGATCGGACTCCGATTTCGGTCCAGGGAGGTGCGGGCGCAGGAGCGAATAGAGGCCCCAGGCGATCCCGGCGCAGATCACGAGCATGGCCACCCAGCGGTAGGCTGGTCGAATGCGCAAGGTCCAGCGGATGACGGCCATCTGGCCATCAGCGTAGGCAAATGGTGGGAGGCCAGCAAGGGCGCCCTTGCGCATTGCCGATCCGCGGTTCAGACTCTGCGCTCGGCGTCAGACGGCCGCGACCCCGGGGCCTGCACCGCCGGCAACCAGGAGATCCCATGACCGACGACATGAAGCAGCTGCTCGACCAGATGAAGGTGGACCGCGACAACCTCTACCGCGAGGAGACGCTGACCGATCTCCGCGCGGCCACGATCCGGCACCTCGTGCCCATCAAGGCCGACGGCTCCGCCGACGGCATGCGATCCGAGATCTTCGTCGGTTCCACGCAGATCATGTCCCCCCAGGGCCCCCTGCCGATCCAGGCCGAGATCCCCGCCGCCAACCTCGGCGAGGCCATGGACAAGTTCCCCGCCGCCATGGAGAAGGCCGTCCAGGACCTCATCAAGCAGGCCGAGGACTACCGTCGCCAGGAGGCCTCCCGGATCGTGGTCCCGGGGCGCGACGATCCCAAGATCTTCGGCGGCTGATCGTCCCCTCTCAGCGGGCCGTCGCGGTCACCTCGTCGTACCTCCACAGGGTGTCGTAGAGGGTGGGGTAGTAGTTCACCCGATACATGGTGTCGGCGTCGTTGACCACGTCGCAGGCGTACCGCCATCGCTCCTGGGCGCCGGGATAGCTGATGTCGCCGATGAACGACGGCCGCGCCCAACCCGCCACGAACTGTACCGCGTCCCCACCCGGCGACAGGTCCGCGTCGCCGTCACCGCCCGAGAAGAAGTGCCCGGGTTCGGCCGGATCCGGCTCTCCGTACTCGAAGACGGGTGAGGCGCGCCGCGTCTGCTCGTCGATGGCGAACTCCACCACGCGGCTGTAGGTCGGGGCAGTCGAGACACCTCCGTCCTCGTCAGCCCTCACGTTGCCGTTGTCGAACACCAGGAAGCGGACGCGGGTGCCGGCGCGTTCCACCCACTCCGGGGCGTGCTGGTGGAAGAACCACTCCGTGGCCAGGAGCTCCGGGGACGTGGGATCGTCCAGATCCTCGACCAGCAGGAAGTCACCGCCGTAGCCGAGGCGCCACTCCACGGCATCCGTGGCCACGTCGATCTTGATCAACCAGTCCTGCCCTCGTGCGCTGATCCAGAAGAACTGACTGTCGTCTTCGTTCAGGCCGTGGAGGAGGGCGTTGGTGTGCATCCAGTCGACGGGATCGCTGCCGAGCGTCTCGCGGTCGTAGTCCAGCAGCGGATCGATGGGTACGCCGTCGCCCTGCGCGCCGTGGGCGCACCAGTCCCAGAGGACCTGGTCGGTCTCGGCGTCGAAGACGATGATGCCTCCTGCCTGCAGATTCACGCCCTGGACGTCGTCGGCGCACGCAGTGAGGAACGCCAGGGCGCCTTCCCACGGCCCCTCGGTGAGCTCGAGCACGTCGTGCATGTCGATCCAGTCGTGTTCGAAGCGAGTCAGACCGTCGAAGAACAGCGGCGGCCACTGCTCGACCAGCTCTCCCCGCGCGTCGAACCGCATCAGCATCGAGTCCGAGCTGCCGAGCCCGGCCCAGTCCCCAGATCGCAGGGGACGGAGCATCGATATCCCCAGGTTGTCCGGGTGCCGTATCTGGAACACGGGCACACCCCAGCGGTCGACGCAGTAGAACATCCAGTCCCCACCGCCAGGGACTCCGTGCGTGCACAGGGCCTCCTGGGAGTCGAACTCGGACTCGGCCACGCCGAACTCGACCCAGCACGAGGGCCAGTCGCCCGGGAGCGGTTCGGTGGTGAAGGCCGCGGTCCCGGTGGACCAGGAATCCACGCCATCCGTGGCGACCACTCGAAGTTCGTAGTCCAGCTCGGCGCGCAGACCGAGGACCAGGATCTCTTCGAGTTGCCCCGCGGTCAGCGAGACCTCGGGCGTCGCCAGATCCAACGAACCGACCTCGCCGTACTCGACCACCGCGGTGAGATCTCGGCCCGCGGTGACCTCGACCAGGGCGCTGAAGGGGTTGTGGGGATTGCTGTCCACGGTCATGGACAGCACGTCGCCCGATCCCGAGTCGTCGTCGTCCGCCGGTGTGGCGTCGTCGTCGTCCGTCTGGGTGGTGTCGTCGTCGTCCGCCTGCGTGGCGTCGTCGTCATCCGGCGGGTCGAAGCCGTCGCGATCTCCCGGACAGCCGACGAGCCAGCACAGCGACAAGATCCACAGGGTGCGGGCCATGACCAAGCCTCTCTCCCCCCTTTTCGACAGTATCAAGTGACGGGCGAAGAGACCATCTGGGAACAGACTCGGGGCCTACTGGATCGTGTCGTAGAGCGTCTCGAAGGTGTTCACGCGGTAGATCCCGGAGCCTTCGTTCGGGAGCATGCAGCTGAACTGCCATCGCGGGAACGCGTCGGGATAGGCGATGTCCGCCAGGAAGGATGGGGCCTCGAAACCCGCGGCGATCATCACGCCGTCCCCCGCCGGGAGCATGTCGGCGTCGCCGTTTCCAGCGGAGTAGAAGTGAAGGGGCTGGTCCTCTTCCCGGTCGCCGAACTCGAAGACGACCGATGCGCGCATGGTCTCCTCGTCCATCTCGAACTCCACGATCCGGCTGTACGGTGGAGCCCCGGACAGCTCGCCCTCGTCCGTGGCCCTCACGTTGCCGTTGTCGAAGATCAGGAACCGCGTTCGGGAGTCCTGGCGGGAGGTCCACTCGGGCGCGTGGGGGTGGAAGAACCACTCCCCGTGCGGCAGGGCAGGGGAGGAGGGATCGTCCAGATCCTCGACCAGGTCGAAGTCCCCACCGAATCCGAGACGCCAGACCACCCCGTCGGTGTCCACGTCGACCTTGATCACCCAGTCCTGGGAGCGGGCGCTGATCCAGAAGAACTGCCCGCCTTCGTCGTCGAGCCCGTGGAGCAGGGCGTTGCCGTGTATCCAGTCCGGGTTGCTCTCCCCGAGGGTCTGGCGATCGTAGTCCAGCAGGGGATCGATGGGGGTCTCGTCGGCCAGCTCTCCGTGGGGGCTCCAGTCCCACAGGACCTGGCCCGTCCAGGGATCGAAGACGAGGATGCCCTCACCGTCCCTGCTGCTCCCATCGACCACGTCGTTGCATCGGGTCAGGACGGCCACGGCGCCCGCCCACGGCCCTTCGGTGAGGTTCAGTACCTCGTGCCAGTCGAGGTCGTAGTGCACGAAGCGGGTGTTTTCGGCGAAGTCGTCGATGACCCACTCCTGGATCATCTCGCCGCGCTCGTCGAGCAGTAGCACGCTCGGCTCGTACCCCGTCGTGGAGATCCATCCTCCCCCTGGCATGACGTGCAGGCAGGGGATCTGCATTCCCTCGGGGTGTCGGAAGATCAGGACGACCTCGCCCCAGCGATCGACGCAGTAGTACAGGTTCATGTTCTCGTCATCGACGCCGTGGGTGCAGATTGCCTCTTGCCGATGGAACGACTCTTCGGGCACCCCGAACTCGACCTCGCAGTCGCGCCAGGTGCCGGGCTGCGCCTCGGTCGTGAAATCCGGCGCCTCGAGGGTCCAGGCGTGGGTCCCGTCCGTGGCACTCACCTGGAGGCCGTACTGCCTGTCCTCCCGCAACCCGATCACGAGCATCTCGGTCTCCACCCCTGCGGAGACGGATCGGGCCGGCGTGGCGAGATCGAACGCGTCCCCTTCGCCGTACTCCACTTGCGCGGTCACGTCGCGGTCGAGGGTCATCCGAACGACGGCACTGAGGGGATTGAAGGGGTTGTCCTCGACCCGGATGTCGCCGAGGAGCTCGACGTCGTCGTCGCCCGCACCGCTGTCGTCGTCGTCGTCCAGATCGTCGTCGTCGTCGAGAACGTCGTCGTCGTCCACGACGTCGTCGTCGGAGCTGAACTCTTCCGGCTGCATCGGGCACCCGAGAAACAACAGCACGCATGTCCCAGCGAACGTCGTCGAGAATCGTGTCAGGTGGCTCTCCACGCGTATTCCCATGGCGCTCGATCATAACCCATGTCCCCTGCACCATCGAAGGGACCGGCATCGTCCGCGCGGGGTCGTCTCGGCTGGCACCTTTTACCATGCACCGATACGCTGTTGCACTCGAGGAGGCCGAGATGCTGTACATGGGTTCGAGGCTGTTTCTGGCTGTGGCTGCGATGACGTTGGTGGCCGCGGGCTGTGGCCGTCCGGTGGTTCGGATCTGCGAGGAGAAGGCAGCCTGCGAGGGATACAGCGAGCAGGAGCAGGAGCAGTGCGAGGAGCAACTGGTCATCCAGGGGGACCAGGCGGGTGCCATGGACTGCTCGAGCGAGTGGGACGCCTTCCTGGACTGCGGCGAGAATCAGGGCACCTGTGAGGACGGTGAGTGGTCGTTCGGCGACCTGTGCGCAACGGAGGAGGCGGCGTACCTGGGGTGCCTGGGTGTGGTACCACCCGGTGACGACGACGACTCCGCCGGTTCCGGTGACGACGACGACTCTGCTGCGCCCGGCGACGATGACGACTCGGCTGCGCCCGGCGACGACGACGACTCCGCGGTTCCCGGCGACGACGACGACAGCGCCGCGATTCCCTGACCTGCGACGTCACGATGGCGGGGTCGTTTCGAGGCCCGCACACGGCGGTGCCCACGGGGCTCTTCGAGACCCAGGCGTTCTCCATCGCGGTCGCCGATTCCTAGGACATACCCGACATGGTGGGCGTGCTGGCCGAGGACGAGGTCGGCTTCGACCTGGTCGGGATCCGCACCTGACGTCTGTCCCACAGGAGCGTCATCGCGTCCCTGCGAGCTGCGGGCACTCGGGCAGGCGCGGCGCGTAGCGCTCCTGTCGTGTCTCGGCGGGTCCCTCGTGGTACCCCTTCTGCCCGAGGATGTGCTGGACGAGGGCCGCCTCCAGGGCGATCGCCAGGGGGTCGCCCTCGCGCCACAGGTCCTCCATTTCGCCCGGATCGCGGGAGAGGTCGTACAGGTGGGTCGTGCCCTCGTTGAAGTCGGCCACGAGCTTGTGGGGCCAGCAGATGATGGCGTCCTGATTCTGGATTCCCTGGATCGTGGCCAGCACCGCGCCACGGCTCTCCGCAGGAGCGAGCGCGTCGTGTCCCTGGAAGGCCGGGTGGGGTGGGATGTCGAGCAATCCCAGGATCGTGGGTTGGAGATCCAGCAGCGACACGGGGCGCTCGTCGATGCCCGATTCGAGCGCCTCCGGCCAGTGGATCAGCAGCGGCACGCGCACCTCCGCGTCGTACAGCGTGGTGCCGTGGGTCACGTGACCGTGCTCGCCGAACAGCTCGCCGTGGTCCGGAGCGATCACCCACAGCGTGTCGTCGAGCTGATCCGTGTGCTCGAGCCACTCCTGGATACGGCCGACCTGCTCGTCCACGTACAGCAGGGCGTTGTCGTACCGGTTGACCACCACGTCGCGCTCCTCCTCGGGCCACGACAGGAAGCCGAAGCGGTCGGGATCCGGATCCGCCGGTCGGTAGGGCCCTTCCCAACCGGGAGCCGGCTCGTAGGGGTGGTGGGTCCGCTGGAGGTTGACGTAGACGGCCCAGGGAGCGTCCCGTGGCTGCTCCAGCCAGCGGATGAGGACGTCCGTGGTCACGCGGTCCGGGAGCTTGGCGTTCTCCCCCGTGCCGAGGTGGGGCCCGGGGTGCTCGTTGGAGTCCAGGAACGTCGTGGGTGTGCCGGTGTCCTGGAATCGCCGCATGCCGCCCCAGTGTTCGTTCTGACTCGACACTGTGGCCGTGTCGTACCCCAGCTGGTGGAACACATCGTGGAACAGGACGCGCGGGTAGTTCAGCGCCTGGTGGGTGTTGAGGTGGGACGTTCGGCGCGGGTGTAGCGAGGACAGCATCGACGTCTGCGCGTAGTGGGACAGGGTGGACGTCGCCCAGACACGTTCGAAGCGCAGCGACCGGGACGCCAGCGCGTCGAGGTTCGGGGTCACTGCTCGTGGGTACCCCTGGTAGCCCACGTGACCGTGGGAGATGGATTCGAGCATCAGCAGGATCACGTTGGGACGAGGGCCGCTCCGGCCGGCGAGATCCATCTGCCACTGCGCGCCCTCGGTGAGCGGAGGGCCTGTGCGTGGGTCGACGCTCCGGCCCGAGATGGCCCCGTCGCCCGGTAGGACCAGGGACTGCAGGAGCGTCACCTCGAGGCTGCCGGTGCGGATCTGGCGTCCCAGCCCCGACGTGCTCTGCGGGACCAGGACGAGGGCGCAGCCCAGGACGGCCGCTGCCGACAGCGCCAGCGTGGTGCGCGGGCGCGGCCTGGCTTCACCGGTGGCGGCGAGTCGCAAGGCGAACACGACCACGACGGCGAGCACCACGCTGGCCGCGGACAGCACGATGATCCGGGAGCTGTACCCCACCAGGGATGCGTGGAACACCTGGTCCGGGTCGCTCGCGAAGATGCGCAGCGCCGACGCGTCGGGCCACGCGCCGGTGAACTGGCGAATCCCGGTGGCCACGGCCTTCGAGAATGCCAGCAGCGCCAGCCCGCCGCAGCTGGCCACCGCCGCGACGACGCCCCGTCGCTCCAACCAGACCAGGGAGATCCCGGCCAGCCCGATCCCTCCCAAGAGGCATGTCCACACCGCCGCTCCCAGCAACAGCGCGATCGCGGTCGCCAGGGGGCCTACGCCGGCCGTCCCGTCCAGGCCCACGATCATGGACGCGCCGGTGCCGAGGGCGCCCAGCGCGGCACCGGCGATCAGGTGGGCCCTGATCCACGCTCCGGGGCTCACACGGCTCTTGCGGTCGTCCATGAGCGCCGCCAGGCAGGCAGACACACGTTCTCGAGTCGTCGAGGCCATACGAGTCGGCTTTCGGGCGGAAGGAAGGACCGGGGACCGGCACCTACATGCTAGAGAATACCAGCCACCCAGACCCCGTTCAACGAACGCAGCAGGTCCACGGTCGATGGACTGCGTCGGGCCAGCCCGGCCCCGGCAGGTGCAGCCCGTATCCCGTGACGATGAGTGGTATCGTCGCTTCGAAGGAGTTCCGATGCCCGCCGCCCAAGACCGCCGTTGCCCTGTCCTCGTGCTCGCCCTGTTCGCCCTGCTCGCCCTGAGCGGCTGCCCCACCGAGGAAGAGGTGGAGGAGACCCCGCCCGATCCCGAGGTGATCACCGGGATCGACAACCTGCCGGGGGGCAACCCGCTGGTCCCCGACGTGGCCATGTACCCGTTCCCCTCGGACTTCTACCTCGCCGCCGATGCCACCACCGAGACGGGGCGGCGGCTGGCCCTGTCGGACGACGCCATGCCCGAGGGCCTGTCCGCGGCCACCTTCGCGCACGCCGACGGCTTCTCCCGGGCGCCCATCATCCTGGCGTACATGGACGGGGGCATCGATCCTTCGACGCTCCCCACCCTGTCCGATCCCTCCGCCGCGCTCGAAGACGACTCGTCCGTGTGGCTGCTGCGCGAGGACAGCTGGGAGCGGGTGCCGTTGCTGGTGGAGCTGGATCTCAACGCGGCCGTGTCCGAGCAGCAGGCGCTGATCATCCGGCCCCAGGTCAGCCTGGAGCCGGCCACGGGCTACGTGGCCGTCCTGAGGGATTCGCTGCGCGCCGCGGACGGCACCTCGCCGCTGCCGGTCACCGACGCGTTCCGGGCGCTGCGCGACGGCGTCGCCACCGACTGCGACGCGGTGGAGGCCCAGCGGGGGGACTTCGAGCTGGTGAACGCCGCCATCGCCGGTACCGGGCTGGACCCCGAGGAGGTCGTGCTGGCGTGGAGCTTCCACACCCGCTCCGAGGAGCAGGTGCTGGCCCCGCTGGTGGGGATCCAGGACGTGGCCGCCGACTGGCCCCTGGACGGGTGGGCCATCACCAGCGACGAGTGGGACGACGACGGGCAGAACCGTCTGATCCACGGCACCTTCGTGGCGCCGGACTTCCTGGGCCCCGACGAGTGGGTGGAGCTGGACGAGGACGGCGCGCCCGTGCAGCACGGCACCCGCGAGGTGGAGTTCATGCTGACCATCCCGGTCACCGCGTCGGAGCAGACCCGGCCGGTGGTCGTGTTCGGCCACGGGTTCTTCTCGTCCCTGGAGGAGCCCACCTGGTCCTCGGAGAACCGAGCGACCCAGCGGTGGCAGATGGCCATGGCCACCACCAACTTCATCGGCACCAACGAGGACGACCTGTTCTCGGCCATCGCGTTGCTGGCGGACATGGACCGCATCTGGGTCTGGGTGTCCCAGCAGATCCAGAGCCACGCCCACTTCTCCCTGCTGGGGCGGCTCGTGTCCGAGGAGCTGGCGGGGGTCGTCACGTCCGACTCCGGGACCCCGCTGTTCGACCCCGACGCGGTCCACTACATGGGCGTCTCCAACGGCGGCACCCAGGGGTTCGTGATCCTGGCGGCGTCCACCGTGTTCACCCGCGGCGTGCTGGTCGTCCCCGGCGCCTTCAACCCGCACATGCTCGAGCGCGCCGAGCCGTGGAACACCATGGGGATCGCCATCCGTGAGATGTTCCCCGATCCCATCGATCTGCAGCTGGCGCTGTCCATCGTCCAGCTCGAGTTCGACGCCATCGACTCCCTGAGCTGGATGGACCACCTGGCCCACGATCGCCTGCCCGGCCGCCCCGACGTCGAGGTGACCCTCCACATGGCCGTGGGCGACTGCCAGGTGAGCAACATGATCACCGAGTGGCTCGCCCGCACCGGCCAGATCCCCCTGGTCACGCCCTCACCCAGGGACATCTGGGGCTTGGACACGATCACCGCCGACCCCCCCGACGGCGCCGACGCCCACGCCGCGCTGTTCGTCTACGACGAGCTCTACCCGCCGCTGCCCGAGGGCAACATCCCCCCGGCCGAGGACAACGACGCCCACGCCACCATCATCGAGCTGGAGCCCTACCTGGCCCAGGTCGGCGCGTTCCTGGAGGACGGGACGATCGTGCAGCTGTGCGACGGGGCGTGCGACCCGGAGTGACGCGGGTGATCGCCCGGATGTTCGGGTGCTACCATCCGCAGTGGATGCGATCCCCTCTCCCCGCGGTCCTCGGGCCCGCCCTGCTGTTCGCGGTCCTCGCCATCGGCTGCTCCGGGACCGACGGCGACGACGACACCACCGGCCTCGAGCCCGTCCTCCCGTTCACCGCCGTGATGGTCTCCGACGTCCACGTGGGATTCACCGAGGACGGGGAGGACGCGGACCGGCTGGCCGAGCTCGTGGGGCTGATCAACGACGGTGAGTGGGAGGACGTGGAGCAGGTGCTGCTGTCCGGCGACATCGCCGACGCGGTCTGGCAGAGCGATCCGCCGGACGATCCGGCGGACAACTACATCGCCGACTCGGCGGAGATCCTGGGCCAGCTGACGGTCCCGTATCACCCGGTGGCAGGCAATCACGAGTACAACTTCGTCTCCTCGGACCGGGCCGACACCGCCGAGGAGATCGCCGAGGTCGACCAGCTGTGGTGGGACGCCTTCCAGCGAGAATCCTGGGGCAGCTTCACCCACCGCGGCTTCCGTTTCATCGGGCTGGACAACTTCCGCGGCAGGGTGCTCAACGACAACGAGCACTACTTCGAGGAGGCCCAGCTGGACTGGATGGAGCAGCTGCTGGCCGAGCCGATGCCGACCGTGCTGTACACCCACTACCCCGTCGCCACCGATCACGACGTGGCCTGGACCGTCGACCGCTCCAACATCGTCTCCCGCGACGAGGCCCGGTTCTTCGACATCGTCGAGGCCCACGCCGACCAGGTGCGCGCCATCTTCGTGGGCCACGGCCACCTGTGGGTCCGCGACACCCTGTTCGACACCATCGAGGTCTACGAGACCGCCTCGCTGGGCAAGAGCTTCGCCGATCCGCGCAACGTCCACCTGCTGCGATGCGATCCGTCCACCGGCCTGATCGAGGTCAGCCCGGGCCGGGAGGACGTGAGCTACCTGGAGGCTGACTGAGGGGGGTGGAGGGGCAGGTGTCCGCAGTATCGAATGCGGTTTGCTGGCGCCTCGTCCCGTGTGACGATGCTCAGGCCCCGTCGTCCGCTGTCTTCGCGGAGCAGTCCCAGGCGGCCTCGATCTCGCGAGCCCGCTGGTTCCAGCGTTGCTCCCATCGCTTGCTGGACTTCGGCCCCTCGCTGGTCAGTTCCGGGGCCATCGGGCCGAGGATGGCGTAGCGCTCGGTCCCGCTGCCCGCGCAATCCACCGTTCCGCCGGTGATGCGGGCGGTGTTGCCGTAGACCTCGATCCAGCTGGGACACGACTGCACCAGCTCCTCCAGCCACCCCTCCTCGCCGCCGCGGAACATCGCCAGACAGGGGGGCTCGTCGCACTCG
>CAYRNR010000010.1:0-95452 GCA_964425605.1 uncultured Rickettsiales bacterium
GCCTGGCAGGCCCCGGGGCCGTTCCCCACCCACCGGCGGCTCGTCCTGATCGCCGAGGACGACGCCTCGGCCGAGGCCGCCTGGCGTCTCGCCCACGGCCTGGGCTACCAACGCGCGGCGGTGCTCGAGGGCGGCCAGGCGGCATGGAACGCCCGCTTCGCCGATCCCCAGGAGCCGTCCGCCGACGCCACGATCACGGCCTGGGAGGACTACCGCGCCCGAAAGGCCGTCTCCCTCTACCTCTCCGGCGGTGTCGCCGCCCTCACCGCCGGCGCCGCCTCCGGCGGCGCCCCCCGCGCCGCCGCTCCACCCCCCTTGCCCGTCCGCCAGGCCTCCACGGGCCCCAAGCCGGCTGAAGGCTGCTAGCGAAGGGAGGAAGGGGACGGAAGAAAGGGGACGTTCATAACTTTATGACTTGTTGGTAGAACAAGTCATAAAGTTATGAACGTCCCCTTTCTTTCCTCGGATCCACCACCCAGTCGCAGGCAACTCGGCCGGATTGTGCTGGGTGGGTTCGCCCTCGGCCTGACCGCCGTCCTCTCGTGGCGCTACGCGGCGTGGTCGTCGCCCGCGCGGGCGGCCGTGGTGTTCCCGCCGGCGGAGGGCGACGGGATCGTCCAGCAGGGACAGGTTGTGCTGGTGCGACGGGGAGAAAAGGTACGGGCGCTGTCCGCGAAGTGCACGCACCTGGGGTGCACGGTGGGTGTATCCGAGGATCGGGGGTCGCTGATCTGCCCCTGCCACGGTAGTGAGTACGACCTGGATGGCGGCGTGCTGAAGGGACCCGCGTCGCGCGCGCTGGCGAGTCTGGACGTGGAGCGTCTGGACGATGGGAGCTGCCGTGTCGTCCCGATCTGAGGAGATGCGAAAGCGATACGGCTTGCCGTCGATGGGGGACCTCGCGGCCTCGGCGCTGCTGCTCATCGCGGCGTCGGGGATCGTGCTGGCGTTGCACTACCACCCTGGCGAGGAGGCCTACGCGTCGGTGGCGCGCATCGAACAGGTGCTCCCGGGGGGGTGGTTCGTGCGGCGGTTCCACCACTTCGCGGGTCAGCTGCTGCTCATCGGCGCGGTGGCGCACACGGTCTCGGTGCTGTGGCGACGGCGCGAGGGGCGGTTCAAGCCGTGGCGGTGGGCCAAGGCGGTGAGCCTGCTGCCGCTGGCCCTGGCGGGCTGCTTCACCGGGTTTCTTTTGCGAGGGTCCGCAGAGGGATTCGGGGCGGCCATGGTGGCGACCGGGCTGGCCGAGTCGGTGCCGGTCGTCGGTGGCGTGCTCGCGCGATCCATCTTCAGGCCCGATCCCCACGACTGCTCGCTGCTGCTTCCGTACATGCACCACCTGGCCACGGTGACGGTGGGGCTGTTCTACCTGTCGTCGGAGCACATCGGCCGGCTGAGGCGCCGGCCGGCGTCGCTGGCCTGGACCGCGGCGCTGGTGGCGCTGGTGGCGCTGGTGGCGGGCGTGCCCACGGGTAGCCCCCCGGACGCGGCACCGGAGGTGGTCCACGGGCCGTGGTTCTTCGTGGGCATCCAGCAGCTGCTCCACTGGCTGCCGCCGCTGCTGGCGGGGATCGCGTTGCCGGTGGTGGCGCTGGTGCTGCTGTGGGCAGTGGCGCTGGTCGGGGAGGGAACGCGGCTGCGGACGGCGCTGGTGGTGGTCCTCGGGGTCGGCCTGGTGGCCTATGTAGCGATCTCGCTGCCGGCGTTGCTGGGGTGACGCCGTGAGCCAGGCGACGCGAGGGGGGCGGGTCGCGGCGCTGATCGCCGTCGGCGCGGTGCTGCTGGCGGTGCTGGGGGTGGACCTGGTCCGGCAGCGACCCGAACGGCTGCCGGAGGAGGGGTGCATCGAGTGCCACGAGCCGGTGGCGCTGAGCCCGTCCCACCCCGAGGAGTTCGGCTGTAGCCCCTGCCACCTGGGCGATCCCCTGTACCTGGACGAGGAGCGCGCCCACCGGGGCATGGTGGCGCGGCCCAGCGAGATGGCCGTGGTGGCGCGCACGTGCGGCGTGGAGGAGTGTCACGCAGAGCAGGTGGAGCGGGTCTCGAGCGGGCTGATGGCCACCAACGCCGGGATCGGGGCGGTGCTGGCGTTCCAGTTCGGCGAGGCGGCAGATCCCGACGGCGGAGCCGCAGGCGCCCTCGCGGGCGGCATCCCGGCGCTGGATCCGGAGCAGCCGGCGGCGAGCCTGGCCGAGGACCACTTCCGCAAGTTCTGCGCGACGTGCCACCTGCACAAGGCGCTGGGCGACCTCCCGGGTGAGATCGGCACGCGGGGCGGCGGATGTGCCGACTGTCACCTGGAGATGCCCGACGCGAGCCTGCCCGAGCGCGGCCAGCCCGGCTGGGCCGGGGACGGCGGTCCGGACGTCCACCCGAGGTTGACCACCCGCGTGGCGACCGAGGAGTGCACCAAGTGCCACAACCGCTCGGCGCGGATCGGCCTGACCTATGCGGGCCGGTTCGAGGACGAGGGGTATGCCACGCCCTACCACCGGGGCGGCCCGACGCGGCGCGAGCTGTCTGGAGGGCGCTCGTGGCAGCCGCTGCTGCCCGACGTGCACCACGAGGGGGACATGGCGTGCGTGGACTGCCACGTGGGCGCGGAGATCATGGGCGACGGCGAGGCCCACACCCACATGGAGGAGCAGCTGGTGGTGGCCTGCGAGGACTGCCACGCCCCGGAGTTCAGCGGGCCGCTGCCCGACGAGCCGATGGAGGGCAGTCCGGCGTGGGAGGCGTTCCGGTCCGCGCAGGTGAATCCCTCCTTCGACGCTGGCCCCGGCTCGCAGCTGGCCACCACGGGAGGCGGCCTGCTGCTCCCCCACGTCCAGCTGGACGGGGACACGCCGGTGCTCGTGGGAAGGGTGGACGGCGAGCGCCGCGAGATCCCGCCCATGGACGAGGCGTCTCACCACGCCATCGACGGGCACGAGCGCCTCTCGTGCCAGGCCTGCCACAGCGCCTGGACCCCCCAGTGTTACGGGTGCCACGAGGTGTACGACCGCGCCGGCGTGCAGCTCGACAAGGTCTCGTGGACGGAGACCCCCGGGCGGTGGGAGGAGCGCCGGAGCTTCCTGCGGTTCGAGCGGCCCACGCTGGGGATCGGGCCGGGGGAGACGGTGCAGCCCTTCGCGCCGGGGTGCCAGGTGTTCCTCACCGAGCGCGGCGAGGGCGGCGGCGCCGAGGTGGTCGAGGGCCGGTTCCCGGCGCTGGCCATGGCCGCGTTCGATCCCCACGCCACGCGCACCGAGGTGCCCGGCTGCGCCGCGTGCCACCTGGACCCCAAGGTCCTGGGGCTCGGCGACGGCACCCTCAGGGTCGACGGCGACACGGTCGAGGTGGAGTCCGCCTGGGATCCCGAGCGTTCGGGGCTGGACGTGGCCGCCCCCCTCGATGCCTTCGTGGACGGGCAGGGACGGGCCCTGCAGACCACGTCCAGACGGGGCGCCAGACCCTTCGACGGCGAGGAACTCCGCTCGATCCTGGCGGTGGGGGCGTGCGTGGTCTGTCATGACCAGTGGGACGACCCGATCTGGGCGGACTGGGATGGGGCCGTGAGCCGTTGGAGGGGGGACCGCGGTCTGCCGTGTGCCAGAGGTGAAGGTGGAGGTGGAGGTGGAGGTGGAGGTGGAAGGGGTGATGTGAGAGGGGGGGCGAGGGTGGCGGGGGGCGAGGTGGACGGCGGCGAGGACTGTGGTTCGTGTCATCCAGCCGAGAAGGCGCGTCTGGAACGATCGCTGCACTGGACCCAGGCGGGCGTGATCAACGTCACCCGCTACCTGTGGGGCGCGCAGGATCGGGTGTCACCTCCGGTCGCGACCCTCCAGGACCTGCCCGCCGGACCTGCTACGGCCCTGCAGACCCAGCACGGCCCCGAGGACCTGGTCGACGACCTGCTCCGGCGCCGCTGCCTGCGCTGCCACCTGATGCGCGAAGGGGAGGGGGCCGACGATCTCCAGCGCCCGGCGGGATGCCGCGCCTGCCACGGCGACGACCCGCACCCGGGCCGCCCCGCGGGCTCCGACGCGTGCCTCCGTTGCCACCACGGCGACGCGACGGGCGCCGACTACGTGGGCCTGTTCCAGGCGGACGACCATCGGGAGTACCGCGTCCCCCTGTCGGGCGGCGAGGACCGCCCCCTCGTGTACGGCCGGGACCAGCACCGCCTCGGCGCGGACCTGCACTTCGAAGCCGGGCTGGGTTGCACGGATTGCCACGGCATGACCGAGGTGATGGGACCGGCCGAGGGCCCTTCGCCGTCCCTGGCCCACGAGGCGGTGCAGGTGCGGTGCGGCTCCTGCCACGGAGGCCTGGATGGGGCCACGGACGGAGTCCCCCCCAGCGGGCTGGCGTGCGACGGGGACGAGTGCCGGCTCGCGCTGGCCGCGGGCGGTGAGCTCGCCGTGCCGCGCCTCTCCACGGACCACCCCGCCCACGATCCTGCCGCCCACGGACGCGTCACCTGCGCGGCGTGCCACTCGGCCTGGGCGGGACAGGCGTTCGGGTACCACCTGCACCGCTCCGAGGTGCCCACGTGGAACCTGTGGGAGACCCGGTCCCAGCAGGGTGATCCCGAGCTGTTCTCGCGCGTGACCGAGGCGTTGGAGCAGGCCGATCCCGCGACCCACACGCCGCACATGACCGATCGGATCACAGGCGAGGAGAAACCGGGGATCTGGGCCGGCGGCCGCACCCTGCGCCGCTGGGAGGAGGCGGCCCTTGGCGTCACCGCCGACGGCCGCTACGCGCCGCTGCGCCCGCGGCACGGCTTTGCCGTGACCTCGGTCGGCGCGGACGGCCTCGTCTACCTCGACTCGGTGGTCCCGACGCGCGGCGATGGTTCGGGCCCTGGCGAGGCGAGCGAGCCCTTCACCCCCCACACGACGATGCGCCAGGGCGCCGCTTGCACGCGCTGCCACGGCAACCCGCGCGCCGCGGGCCTCGGCATCGCGGCCACCGCGGACGGCGGGCCACCGCACGGGGCGACGGTTCCGGATACACCCGCCACACCGGGCGCCCGGCTGCTCACCGCCGAGGAACAGCAGCGGCTGCTGAACCCCAGCGACGTGCAGCGCCGTGCCCAGGCCGAGCTGCTCCTGCAGCTGGGATTCGACCTCTGGTTGTGACGAGGTGAAACTTCTCACGGCCCCGATGGCTCTTCATGGGTGAACCCCGGAGGACGATCACGATGTCTACGACCGAACTTGGACTCACCACACGATTCGACGACGCCGGCTTCGACGACGTGGTCGAGCGCACCACCGCGGCGCTGGCCGACCAGGGCTTCGGCATCATCACCGAGATCGACGTCAAGGCCACCATGAAGAAGAAGCTCGACGTGGACGGCCTGCCCTACAAGATCCTCGGGGCGTGCAACCCCGGGTTCGCCCACAAGGCGCTGACCGCCGATCCGCAGATCGGGTTGCTGTTGCCGTGCAACGTCATCGTCTACAAGGGCGAGGACGGCTCCGTGACCGTGTCGCTGGTTCGTCCCGACACCCTGTTCGCGCTGGTGGATGATCCCCGGATGAGCGAGCTCATGGGTGAGGTCTCTTCGGCCCTGCAGCGGGCCCACGACGCCATCGTCGGCTGAGTCAGCGCGGATGGTGCGGGCAGCCGGTCGCGATGCACTCGCGGTTCTTCGCCACCTGGCTGCACGTCACCTCGGCCCTGGCGTCGAGCCGCACGGGTAGCAGGTCGCCCGACAGGGCCGCAGCCAGCTTCAGCGCCTCCAGACAGTCCCGCTGACAGCAGCGCGCCGCCTCGAACCGGGCGACGGCGCGGGTCGCGAGGGCGTGGACGTCGAGCACCCTCTGCCGCAACGACGGCGTCATCGGCGTCGAGCCCAGGAGCACCGCGTACCCGATGGAGACGCCCGAGGGCGCACCGCACACCCCGGCCAGGCCGCAGAACCCGCCAGGGATCTTTGCCCCCCGTTCGATGGCCTTGCGCAGCGCGTCCTGCGGCAGCTCGCCGCCCGCGTTGCGGAATGCGGCCACCATGACCGCCGGCACCAGGACGTGGTGCTCCGGGCCGTGGACGTGGAACGAGGGGTGGCTACGTATCCGCGAGAACAGCGCCAGCAGGTCGGTCTCGGTGCTGGTCTCGCACAGGTGCGCGATCACCGCGGCCGCGTCGGCCGAGTGGCACGCGTCGCAGACGAAGTGCCCCTGGGTGCACTTGGCGTCCGCGTTCTTCGTCGCTCCGCAGAACGAGCAGCGGGCCTCCGCCGACTCCTTCGCGTACACCAGCGGCGCGCCGCAGAGCATGCAGTCGTGGGAGAAGGAGCGGCCCGGAGGTTGTGCCTCGGATTCACGCATCGCGGGAGATTCTACGCCGATGCGGGATCAGATGGAGACCTCGCCGAGCAATTCGAGGGACTTGCGCGCGTGGACACGGACGTAGGTGTCGCCGGATTCCAGCGAGGGCCGCAGCCTGGTGGCCACCCCGTCGAGCGCGTCCGGGTACTTGCCCAGCACCCGGTGCACTGCCCAGTGGGCGCCCCGCTCGAACGGCTCCTCGGTGAGGTACTGCGGAAGCATCCTCGCGTACTCGTCCACCAGGACCTCGACGTTGATCAGGATCTCGGCGAGGATCTCGGGCGCCACGCGCAGCAGCGCTCCCGACTCGTCGTTCATCCACCACATCAGCTTGCGGACCGTGTCCTTGACCCCCTCCATGTCGTCCTCGGCCATCACCCCGGCCACGAGCCCGCACGCCTCGATGGCCCGCCATCGGATCGCCTCGTCCCGGTCGTGGACCCGTATCAGGAGGTGGCGGAACGTCCGCTTCGCCCCGACGTCTCGCGCCTGTCTCACGACGCCGTCCATGTCTCCCAGGGACAGCATCTCGCGGATGGCCTTCTTGTCGTTCCTGCGGGCCTGTACTCGATTGGGGGTCGATCGCATGGTGTCTCCCGATGATTCGGGAGGTAAAAGGTGCAATCGACGTGCCAGGAGTCGTCAGTCGAGGCCGGCGAGGTGCCACGGCCGCGCCGCGTACCAGCACCAGGTGAGCTCGAGCATGACCTCGGCGCCGTCCATGTAGGTCTCGTACTGGCTGAGTCCGGGGGTCGGCGCGGCGGCGCCCACGCCCGGCCGGAGGTACACGCCCCACCCGAACCGGCCCTCGGGGGAGGAGAACTCCAGCCCGATACGCATCGTGAAGCCCATGTGCAGGCCGAGGGGGATCGGCCCCCACGATCCGATGGCGCTGAAGGCCAGCCCTGGGGCGATGGAGGGGGTGATCCATGCGCGGCCCGCCCGCCGCGGCCTGTCCCAGAAGTGGGCGTATGCGCTCACCACGGCAAAGGGACCCACGGCGTAGATGTCCCCCCACAGCATCTGTTGCTGGGCCTGCCGGAATACCAGGGCGCCTATCTTGAACAGCACGTCGATGGAGATCTGCTTCCCGGGAAAGATGCGCAGCTCGAATCCCGGCGGCTCCACGTCCATGTGCGCCTCCTCGGACCGCACGCCGAGCACGATGCCGTTGACCGTCGAGCCGTACCCGAGCCCCCAGGCGGTGTTGAACCCGAAGCCCATCGCGCGTCCAGTCTCGGCCGGCGTCGGCTTGGTCTCGGGGTAGCTGGGTTCCTCGACGGGTTCCTCGACGGGTTCCTCGACCGGCGCCTCGACCGGCACCTCGACCGGCACCTCGACCGGCACCTCGACCGGCTCTCCCAGGAGATGGACCATCCGCGCGATCATCGCCATGGGCAGGAGCATCGGCTCGGACGCGCTGTCCTTCAGCTGCAGTCGCACGGCCTCGGTGTCCTGCTCGATCACGGTGCCCACGAGCACCGAGCCGTTCGTCAGGTGGATCTCGGCCTCGTACCCCGTGGACTCCTCCTCGGTCTGCGCGCCCGCGCGCACTGCGAGCAGGACCGCCATCAGCAGGATCAATCTCGGCAACCCGGGCTGGAACATCGCGCCTCCCTGGAGGAGAGGATACCAAGCCCTCGGAATCCGCCGATGTCAGAATCGCCAGCTCGTGGCGATCCCGGCCGCGTGCCCCGTGGTCCAGGGCACGACGAGCGGCCCGCGCGCGGCCACCGGCGGGTTCGCGCGTCTGCTCTGCGCCGCGGTGACGATCCCCGGGATCAGCAGCCCCACGGCCACGCCGGCGTGGGCCACGATGGAGATGGCGGGGATCAGGGCCAGGGCCGGGCCCGGACCCATTCCGTAGCTGTCGTCGTCCGGATCCGCGCCGCGCCCCGCGATGGCGAGCTCGATGGTCAGGTCGATGAGCGCCACGAGCCCCGAGTAGGCGGCGCCCTCGAAGAACCCGATGGAGAGGGCGCGTAGATCCGAGGCCCGCGTGCCGTCCCCGAGGAGCCGGTGGAAGCCGTCCACCGTGATCGGCGCGAACGGGATGCTGACGCCGTGCCAGATCGGTCGGCCGTAGGTGTACAGGTTCAGGTCGGCCCGGCTCGCGGCGACGAGCGCCAGCCCGATCCCCTGGACGGTCAGCCCGGCGACGACCATGCCGCGGCCCTGACGCACCCTCAGCTCGGGATCCAGGACATCCTGTGCGGCGGACGTCCCCGCGCTGGACGCGGCCACCAGCAAGCCGATCACCAGCCACAGCCGGGTCACCTCGCCTGCGCGGCTCATGGCGACGCCTCCAGGACCACCGTCACGTCCTCGGTGCTCACGTGGCAGTGGTCTCGGTGCACGGCGACATCGAGGTGCTGGGGCTCGAACCCCTCGGCGCTGACCTCGATGTCGAAGACGCCGTCGTTCTCCACCCCGCACGCCCACTCCTCAACGTGATCGAGCAGCTCGCAGTCCACGTAGTCGGGATCGTCGTCCACCCTGTACCGGACCGTCGCCTCGAAGACCGTCTCGTCGTGCTCGTCCACCACGCTCACGCGGACCGAGTCCCGCTCCTCTTCGGTGCAGGTGCATCCCGGCGCGATCCACACCAGCAGTATCACAGCCGTCCAGAACCGTACGTTCGACACACTTCCTCCTTCGAGCCCCTGCCCGGAGTATGTCTCGAGCCGGGCTTCCGTGACGGTTCGTGTGAATCGTGTCGGTCCCAGGGGCATCGGGACGGCGTCCCATGGGACGACGCTCCCGCTTCGACGCGCCTCGCGCGGCTGCAGGACCGACGTGCCTCGTTCCTCCCCTCTGGCACACCCCTTGCTCTCTTCGGTGAACGATTCATCCAACGTTCCACGAGGAGAGACCCATGGCACGCACTCCGACCTTCCCCGCCCCCGTCGTCCACGCCCTGGCCGCGATCTCGCTGGCCGCCACGGTCGCAGCGATCGCCGCGCCAGCCTCGGCGCAGACCTACTACCTCGCCGAGAACGACGGCCGCGGCCGGGCCGTCCAGGTGGAGACCGGCTACTACCACATGTGCGTTCTGACCCACTGCGGGGGTATCGAGTGCGGCGGCGGGAACTGGTGGGGCGAGGGCTGGGCCCCCGACGATCGCGACTTCATCGACGTGGCGGCCGGGGTGATGCACAGCTGCGGGCTGCACGAGGATGGCACGGCCGAGTGCTGGGGCGACAACAGCTACGGCCAGCTCGAGGTCCCCGAGGACGAGGTGCTCACCTCCATCGACGGCGGGTGGTATCACACCTGCGGCGTCACCGAGGACCAGCGGGTGGTGTGCTGGGGGGACGACACCTACGGCCAGCTCACACCCCACCCGGCCGATGGCAGCGAGCGTTTCCTCTCGGTGGAGGCTGGCGCCGCGTTCACCTGCGCCACCGTCGAGTACTCAGCCTGGGCCACCCGCGTCGTGTGCTGGGGTATGGACGACCACGGGCAGATGGACTACCCGGCCGGCGCCTACGACGGCGGGATCGCCCTGCTGGACTACGAGCAGCCCACCGCGGGGTACGGCCACGGCTGCGCCGTGGACGGCTACTACTCGGTCCCCGTGTGCTGGGGTATGGACAACCACGAGCAGGTGTCCACCGACGCGCCCCCCCAGTCCTACGGTCAGTACCACGACTCCTACACCGAGCACGTCGATGGCGCGGTCGTCCTGTGGGGGACGCGTGTCACGGACATCTCCGCGGGCACGATCCACACCTGCGCCGTGCGGGACGACGGGCAGCTCCTGTGCTGGGGGGACGGCTCCTTCTACCAGGCAGCGCCGCCAGCGGGCGTGTTCACCCAGGTCAGCGCGGGCAACCACACGTCGTGCGCCATCGACGAAGACGGCCACCTCCAGTGCTGGGGGGATTCGATGTACGAGTCCCTGAGCCTCCCCGACCTGTCCTACGTCTGCGCGGACAACCTCGTGGAGGATGGAGGCTGGAACTACTACTGGTGGTGGTTCTAGAACCGCTGCCTCAGTGCCCGAAGACCAGCTTGCCTCCCAGCATCCCCAACCTCGCCGTCAGCGCGTTCCCCACCAGCAGCAGCGCGGTGAACCCGCCGGCCTCCACCATCCCGGTCGGTGCCTCGGCCCACCCTGCCCACAGCCTGAACCCCACCGTCAGCGCGGCCACGACCATCAGCACCCAGCTCCACAGCTTCTTCTCGGGGAAGACGCCGGTGGTGGTGGTACCGAAGCGGTGCCTGGCGTCGGACCAGCCGGAGTAGAACGTGACCGGAGCGGCGGCCATGGCGATGAACACCAGATAGGTGGCCGTGCGCTCGAGGGAGGCCTCGCCGGTGATCAGGTAGGCGATCCACCCGAGCAGGGCCAGGGGCAGCGCGCCGTTGGGGAAGTGGGCGGAGACCGGGTGGAGGTGGAGGCGCTCGATGATGCCCGAGAGGCCCTCGTGGTGGTGTTCGGGGCTCTCGGTCTCGGGCTCGAAGTAGTCCTTGCCCTTGCCGCAGACCGGGCAGACGCCGGGGGGCGTGGGGCCGTCGTGGACGTAGTTGCAGACCACGCAGCGCCAGCGGTCGGCGGCGACCGCCTCCTTCTCGGGGGCTGGCGGCGCGGGCGGTGCGTGCTCCTGGCCGTCCTCGTGGGGTACGAAGGCGGTCCACGGTTTCTTGCACACGGGACACTCGTCGGGTGGCGAATCCCCCACGTGGATGTACCTGCACACGGTGCAGTACCAGCGCCGCTCCGTGCTGACGTCCTCGGTCCTCTCGCTCGCCGTGGGCTCCTCCTCCTCCTCGACGGGCTCGAAGAACTCCTTGCCCTTCTTGCACACGGGGCAGATGTCGGGGGGCTCGTCGCCCTCGTGGACGTACTTGCAGACGGTACAGATCCACTTCATCGGTCCGCTCCTAGATGAACTCGCGCTTGATCGACTCGTAGTCCTCGATGGGCTTCGGGCGCAGGGGGCGATCCACCAGCGGACCGTCGGCCAGCGCAGAGAGCTGGGCCTCGTAGCTGGGGGCCTCGGCGTCCCGGTACAGCACGCCCACGGGGATGCGGTCGCCCCACTCCAGGGACCTGGCCATGGCGCCGGCGAGGTCGCCCGTGTCGTAGCCCTCCTCCTCGTCGAGCTTGTACACGCGCTGGCGATACCAGGGATAACTCAGCGCCGGGTTGAACGAGACGCAGACCTGCAGGGTGTCGATGAGCGCGTAGCCGGGGTGGTCCATGGCCTGGCGGATCAGCGAGGCGAAGTGGGCCATGTCCAGGGGGAACGCGCGGGCGACGAAGGTGGCGCCCGCGGCCAGGGCGACGCTCAGCGGGTTGATGGGCTGGTCGATGGCGCCCTCGGGGGAGGTCTTGGTGACGAACCCCGCGGGGCTGGTGGGGGAGTATTGGCCCTTGGTCAGGCCGTACACCCGGTTGTTCTGGACCAGGTCCACCAGGCCGATGTTGCGGCGAGCCGCGTGGATGAAGTGGTTGCCGCCCATGCCGTAGCCGTCGCCGTCGCCGTGCACGACGATGACCTTCATGCCGTGGTTGGCCAGGCGGGCGCCCGTGGCCACGGCCACGGCGCGGCCGTGGAGGGTGTGGAACCCGTTGACCTTCATGTAGTGGGGCATCTTCGAGCCGCAGCCGATGCCGGAGACGATCTGGACCTGATGGGGCTCCAGGTCGGCCTCGGCGAGGGCGCGCTTGAGCGCGGCGAGGATGCCGAAGTTGCCGCAGCCGGGGCACCAGGTGGGGTCCATGGCGCCGGTGTAGTCCTTGGCCTCGACCATGATCAGTCCTCCTCGTTCAGGCGCTCGACGATGAAGTCGGCCGAGAGCGGTCTGCCGTCCCACTTGAGGATCTGGCTGTCGATGGCGCAGCCCAGCTCGCCGCGAAGCACCGAAGCCCACTGGCCCGTGGCGTTGCCCTCCACGGCCACCAGCCGGCCGGCCGCGACCAGCTCGTCGAGGACGGCGTCGCGGTTCAGCGGCCACAGGTCGGCGAACTGCAGCAGGTTGACCGACTGGCCCTCGGCGGTCAGCCGGTCCACGGCCTCCCGCGCCGGTCCGGTGGTCCCGCCCCAGCAGAGCAGGGTGGTGTCCGCGTCCGCTGGACCGTGCCAGCTGGGCGGCCGCATCTGCGGCGCGGCCGTCTCCAGTTTGCGCAGCCGCTTGTGGTGCTGGGTCGTGCGGGTCTCGGCGTCCTCGGTGAGCGCGCCGCTGGCGGTGTGCTCGTTGCCGGTGATGGTGAACACGGCCTTGGGGTGGCCGGGCAGGGCCCGCGTCGAGACGCCGGTGTTCGTGACCTCGTAGCGGACGTAGGGCACGTCGAGGTCGTCGAGGGCGGCCTCGTCGAGCAGGTGCCCGCGGTCGATCTGCACCTTCGAGAGGTCGAAGACGCCGGGATCGACGGTCCTCGTGGAGGTCGCCAGGTAGTGCTCCGTGAGCACGATCACCGGGCACTGGTACTGCTCGGCGAGGTTGAAGGCTCGCCAGCCCGCCTCGAAGCACTCCTCGATGCTGCCGGGCGCGAGCAGGATGCGCGGGAACTCGCCGTGGCCGGCCGAGAGCGCGAACTTGAGATCCGCCTGCTCGGTGCGGGTGGCCAGCCCCGTGGCTGGGCCCGGCCGCTGGGCCAGGACGATGACCGTGGGGGTCTCGGTCATGCCCGAGAGGGACAGCGCCTCGACCATCAGCGCAAAACCACCGCCAGAGGTGGAGGTCATCGCCCGGGCGCCCATGTGGGCGGCGCCGACGACCATGTTCATCGCCGAGATCTCGTCCTCGGTGTGCTTGACCACCACGCCGTGGCTCGCGCCCTTGCCGGCCAGCCATTCGAAGATCGACGTGCCGGGGGTCATCGGATAGGCGGCGAGGAAGTTGCACCCGCCGACCAGGGCGCCGTAGGCCAGCGCGTGGTTGCCGTCGATGAGCATCCGCTCCGGGGCGTCGTCCTGGGCGGCCAGCCGGAACTCGAACCCCTCGGCCAGGTGTCGCGCGCCGTGCTCGTAGGCGGCCCGGGCCACCGCCCGGTTGGCCTCGATCACCTTGTCGCCTTTCTTGGCGAACTGCCGCCCCAGCGTCTCCAGCAGCGGCTCGATGGGGTAGCGGAACACCGCCGCGGCCACGGCCACGGACGCGGCCCCGGCCATCACCGGCCGCCCGCCGATCTCCTTGGCGATCTTCTGCAGGGGCGCGGGCATGGGCAGGATGCCGCGGGACCTCATCGCCTCGACGTCCACCTCGAGGCCCTCGTCGTAGATGATCCCGCCCCCGCGCACGATCTGATCCACGAAACGCCCGACCGCCTCGGGTGTCTGGGCCAGCAGCAGGTGGACGTGGTGCCCCTGGGCGTGGACCGGCTCCTCGGCCACGTCCATGCGGTAGAAGTTGAGGCCCCCGCGGATGCGGGACTCGTAGTCCTTGCTGCCGAACACGTGCAGCCCGCCCCGCGCGAGGGTCTTGGCGAGCAACGCGCCGTTCGACTCCACCCCCTGACCGGCCTGGCCCGCGAACTTGATGGCGATCCGTTCTGCAGTCATCCGTGACCTTCTCTCTGTCGGGTCGACGCCGGCAGGATATGCAGAATCGGTGCCATTGTCTGCACCCCGGTTGCGTCCCCTCGCGAGTCGCGTTGGCGACACACCCTCGTGCGCAATGAGACAGTACAGCGTGTCTCCTGAGACAGCGGCCGATCACATCGGCCTTCGCGCGCCCGCGCGTTGGGAGGCCTGCAGTCCTGCTCCGTCCGTCTTGGTACGGACCTTGCTATCCTCTGTCGCGACCCTTGCGGCGGTGGATCGCCGCGGGGCCAGCACAACACGAGGGAACTGCTCATGTCCCAGAGTTTCAACATCGACGAGATCCTGCAGATGGCCACCCAGATCGAGCGCAACGGCGGCAAGTTCTACCGCCTGGCCGCCGACATGACCGCCGATCCAGAGGTCGAGAAGACCCTGACGATGCTGGCGCGCATGGAGGACGACCACGAGACGACCTTCGAGGCGATGCGCAGCAAGGGCGAGCTCGACGGTTTCGACTTCGACCTGGACGCCCAGGCGGCGGCCTACCTCCAGGCGGTGGCCGACGGCTACGTCTTCGACGTGAACGAGGACGTGGCCGACGTGCTGTCCGGAGATCCCGACGCCATCCGCATCCTCCGCATCGCCATCGGCCGGGAGAAGGACGCCGTGACCCTGTTCGCCGGGCTCAAGGCGGCCATGCCCGAGGGCTGGGGCCACGACCGGGTCGACGCGATCATCCGCGAGGAGCTGTCCCACATCGCCATCCTGAGTGACGAGATCAGGAAGACCAAGGAGCGCCAGTAATGTCTGACACGTCTGGATTCGGGTCCATCGTGGCCACCGCCCTCGAGATGGAGGGCAAGGGCCGGAGGTTCTACGCCGAGCAGCTGACCCGGTGCGGCAACGCCCTGACCAAGGAGCTGTTCCAGCGGCTGCACGACGACGAGATCGAGCACGTGCGCCGCATCAAGAACATCGTCGCGTCCCTGGACGCCGGGCAGGCCCTGGAGGGTGTGGACTTCGACGATCCCGCCGAGGACGATCTGGGGCACTTCTTCAGGTCCATGGCGCGCAAGCACGGGGCCAAGGTGGACGACCAGACCGTGGACGTCGAGGCCGTGGAGATCGGCATCGACTTCGAGCAGCGCGCGGTCACCTTCTACAAGGACCGCCTCGAGGCCGCCACCGACCCGGTCGAGCGCAAGTTCCTGCACGCCATGGTCGTGGAGGAGCGTGGACACCACCAGACCCTGCGAGACCTCAGGTTCTATCTGACCGATCCCGAGGGGTACTTCGCCGAGCTGGAGCGCTCCGGCCTCGACGGCGGCTGAGGTCCACGGCTTCTACGCGCGGAGGTTCGATGACCGCATCCATCGAGAACCGGCACTTCTTGCTCCGCAGGGTCCACTCCCTGCTCGGGCTGGTGCCCGTCGGGGCGTTCCTGGCCTTCCACATGTGGGAGAACTCCCAGGCGTGGAAGGGCCAGGCCCACTACAACGAGGTGGTCGAGGAGATCGCCTCGATGAACCTGGTGCTGCTGTTCGAGGTGTTCGGGATCGCGCTGCCGATCCTGTTCCACGCGGTCTACGGCATGGTCATCGCGGGAAAGAGCAAGCCCAACGTGGTGCGCTACGGGTACCTGCACAACTGGGGGTTCCTGTTCCAGCGGGTGTCGGGATTCGTCGTGGTCGTGTTCATCATGATCCACGTCTGGGAGACCCGCCTCGCCGTGGAGATGGATGCTTCGATCGGCGGGGATCTGTACGGCCACATGTCCCGGCTGATGACCAGCCCCAGGGTGCTGATCATGTACGTCGTGGGCACCGCGTTCGCGGCGTTCCACCTGGCCAACGGGCTCTGGACCATGGGGATCTCGTGGGGGGTGACCACCACGGTCAGGGCCCAGAAGATCAGCTTTGCCGTGTGCATGATCGTGGGTCTTGCCCTGCTCGGCCTGGGTATCCGCAGCCTGCTCGGGTTCGTCCTCGGACCCGACGCGGTCGCAGGACTGTAGGAGGACGGCATGCCCAAGAAGAAGCCCGAAACCATCGTCATCGGCGGCGGCCTGGGTGGCCTGTGGGCCAGCATCCGGATCGCCGAGGCCGGCTTCCCGGTCAAGCTGTTCTCCCTGTTCGAGGTCAAGCGGTCCCACTCGGCGTGCGCCCAGGGCGGCATCAACGCCTGCATGGACACCAAGGGCCAGCACGACTCGGTGTGGCAGCACGTGGTCGACACGATCAAGGGGGGCGCCTACCTGGGCAACCAGCCCCCGATCAAGTCCATGTGCGAGGACGCCCCGGGCCTGCTGCGCACCTTCGAGCGCATGGGCGTGACGTTCTCGCGCACCCCCGAGGGCATCATGGACCTGCGCCTGTTCGGCGGGGTCAAGAACAAGCGCACCTGCTTCGCCGGCGCCTCCACCGGCCAGCAGCTGCTGTACGGCGTGGATCAGCACGCCCGCAAGCTCGAGGACGAGGGGCTCATCGAGAAGCTCGAGTGGTGGGAGTTCCTGTCCCTGATCCAGGACGACGAGGGCCGCGCGCGCGGCATCGTGGCCATGGATCTGCGGACCATGGAGCTGCGGGCGTTCCCGGCCGACGCGGTCCTGCTCGCCTCCGGTGGCCTGGGCCTGGTCTTCGGCCGGTCCACCATGTCCACCAACTCCACCGGCGCGGCGGCCAGCCGCGTGTACCAGCGCGGCGCCAAGTTCGGTAACGGCGAGATGATCCAGTTCCACCCCACCGGGATGATCGGCGAGGACAAGACCCGGCTGATGAGCGAGGCCGCCCGCGGCGAAGGCGGCCGGATCTGGGTGCCCAAGAAGGCCGGCGACATGCGCGACCCGCTCACCATCCCCGAGGACGAGCGCTGGTACTTCCTCGAGGAGTGGTACCCCGCCTACGGCAACACCGTGCCGCGCGACGTGGCCTCGCGGGCCGTGTGGCGGGTCACCCAGGAGCACAAGATGGGCATCGGCGGCGAGCACAAGGTCTACCTGGACCTGACCCACCTCGACCCGGTGTTCGTGGAGAAGCGCCTCCACGCGATCCTCGAGATCTACCGCAAGTTCCAGGGCGTCGACCCGGTCAAGAACCCCATGGTCATCTCCCCGTGCATGCACTACTCGATGGGGGGGCTGTGGGTGGACTTCGAGCGCGACGATGCCACCGGCGGCATGAAGGCCGACTCGGCGCGCAACCACGCCACCAGCATTCCCGGCCTGTACGCCTGCGGCGAGTGCGACTACCAGTACCACGGCGCCAACCGGCTCGGCGCCAACTCCCTGCTCTCGGCGTCGTACAGCGGCCGCGTCGCGGGCGAGGCCATGGCGGCGTACTGCAAGGGCCTGCAGGCCGAGGCGCCGTCGTCGGCGCTGGTGGACGCCGAGCTGAAGCAGCAGCAGTCCGTCAACGAGGGGTTCCTCAAGGCCGACGGCCCGGAGAACCCGTTCACCATCCACCGCGAACTCGGCGAGGTGATGCTGGGCAAGGTCAACGCTGTGCGCGACAACGCCGAGCTCGACACGGCCCTCGGCGAGATCAAGGCCCTGCAGGAGCGGTTCGAGAACATCTCCCTGGGCGAGACCGGGAGCTGGGCCAACCAGTCCCTGTCCATCGTCCGCCAGATCCACGAGATGCTGGTCCTCGGCGAGGTCATCACCAGGTCCGCCCGCGAGCGCGACGAGTGCCGCGGCGCCCACTACAAGCCCGAGTTCGAGCTGAAGATCCCGGAGGGCAAGTTCCCCGGCGATCCCGAGTTCGAGGAGTACCGGGAGAAGTGGAAGCGCAACAACGAGCAGTGGCTCAAGACCACCGTCGCCCGCCACACCCCGGACGGCCCCGAGATCTCCTACGAGGAGGTCGACATCTCGGTGCTGCCCCCCGAACAACCCCGGGACTACAGGTAGGGAGGGCGACACCATGGCCGACAAGATCCACTTCAAGATCCGGCGCCAGAACCGGCCCGACACCGATCCCTACTGGGAGGAGTTCGAGATCCCCTACCGCAAGAGCCACAACGTGGTGTCCGCGCTGATGGTGATCCGCGAGACCCCGGTGACGAGGGACGGCGCCAGGGTCGAGCCCGTGGCCTGGGAGTGCAACTGCATGGAGGAGGTCTGCGGCGCCTGCACCATGCTCGTCAACGGCAAGCCGATGCAGTCTTGCTCCACCCTGGTGGACGATCTGACCCAGCCCATCGAGCTCGAGCCCATCTCCAAGTTCCCCGTCGTGCGCGACCTGATGGTGGACCGCGGCGCCATGTTCGCCGCTCTGCGCAAGGTCAAGGCCTGGATCGACATCGACGGCGGCTTCGACATCCACCGCGGCTCGCCCCGCATCTCGCCGCAGGAGTGGGAGGACTCCTACCCCTTCGCCACCTGCATGACCTGCGGCTGCTGCACCGAGGCCTGCCCCAACTACGGCCCCGAGCGCGCCTTCGTCGGCCCCGCCGCGCTCGGTCAGGTCAAGCTGATGAACGCCCACCCCACCGGCAAGTACAACCGCGCCGACCGCCTCCACGCCATCATGGGCGAGGGCGGCCTGTCCGACTGCGGCAACGCCCAGAACTGCGTGCGGGTGTGCCCCAAGGAGATCCCCCTGACCACCGGCATCGGCGTGCTGGGGCGTCAGGTGACGGCGCAGCTGCTCAAGGATCTTTTCGGGAAGTAGTCCGGCCCCGCCGTGCCCGACAAAAGAAGGCCGACAAATATCAAGTAGATTGACAAATGTGCCGGCTGATCTAGGCTGGGGACATGGAACGCGATGCGTCGAAGGAGCTACAGGCCTGGCTCACACGGCCCGGCCGCCGGCCGCTGATCCTCCGCGGAGCCCGGCAGGTGGGGAAGACGTGGTTGGCCAGGGATCTGGCTGACCGGGCAGACCGCACCCTGCTCGAGTTGAATTTCGAGAGAGATCCGCAGGTTGCGAGCCTGTTCGAGTCCCCGGACCCGCGGGCGGTGCTGCGAGCCGTGGAGGTCTACCTGGGGCGTCGGGCGCGGCCGGAAGAGTCGCTGTTGTTCCTGGACGAGATCCAGGCGGCGCCCGAGATCCTGGCGAAGCTGCGGTGGTTTGCAGAGGAGCTCCCCGAGTTACCCGTGATCGCTGCGGGATCGTTGCTGGACTTCGCCCTCGCCCAGCCTGCGTTCAGCGTGCCGGTCGGCCGCATCAGCTATCTCCACGTGGAACCGATGTCCTTCGAGGAGTTCCTGGCTGCCGCGGGAGGAGACGGGTTGCTGGATCTGGTGAGGGGCGCTGACGCGGCTCACCCCATCGCGGTTCCTCTGCACGATCGTCTACTCGAGCAGCTTCGCGACTTCGTCCTGGTGGGGGGCCTCCCCCAGGCGGTCGAGGCCTGGTGTGCCGAGCGTTCCTACCTGGACGTCGCACGCATCCAGCAGGACCTGCTCGCCACCTTCCGCGACGACTTCTCACGCTACAGCGGTCGTATTCCCATCCAGCGGCTCGAACGTGTGATGTCCGCCGTTCCACGGATGCTGGGCCGCAAGTTCAAGTACAGCCAGGTCGATCCGGAACAGCGGGCTGCCGCGTTACGGTATGCCCTCGATCTTCTGTGCAAGGCGCGGCTGTGCCACAGAGTCACGGCAAGCGATTGTACGGGTCTTCCCCTGGGGGCCGAGGTCCGTGATCGTACCTTCAAGGTGATCGGGCTCGACGTGGGTCTGACCTCTGCCGCGTTGGGGCTCTCGTCCCGATCGATGCACTCCGTGCGGGAGGTCAGCCTGGTCAACGAGGGAGGCCTGGCCGAGCAGCTCGCAGGCCAGGCACTTCGCGCGTCGGAACCTCCCTTCAAGGACCCATCGCTCCACTACTGGACCCGCCACAAACGGGGTTCCCAGGCCGAGATCGACTACGTGATCCAGCATGGCACCTCGATCATCCCCATCGAGGTGAAAGCCGGGACCACGGGGACCCTCAAGTCGCTGCACCTCTTCATGACCCTGCGCCAGCTGCCGTTGGCCTTGAGGTTCGACACCCAGCCCCCGTCGCTGGTCGATGTCCGTACGCACACCAGCACCGGCCAGGCCGTGCAGTACAGGTTGCTGTCCCTGCCCCTGTATCTGGCCGGGCAGGCCCATCGTTGGCTGGACATCGCCGTCGAGGAGGAGGGGGAGATTCGACCGTAGATCAGGTCTGCTGCTCTGATCCGGCGTTCGCCCTTCGTTCTCCAGGACTGTCTCGAACAGACGATCCATCTGGAACAGTCGTGGCTGTCTCGTTTGCTGGGAGAAGCTGAGACAGAAGTCCGAGTGGATGTCGAAGAATCCCTTTGATTCCAGTGGGTAACGAGCTGTCTCGTTTTCCTTGTCGACGTTGGCACGCCCCTTGCTCCTCTCCCTTCGCGTTCGCAAACGACACAACCTTCGGACTCTACCGGAGACAGGACATGGCCATTCAGATCGGACAGCAAGCCCCCGGGTTCGAGACCACCGCCGTGGTGGGCAAGGACTTCGCCGAGATCGACCTCGCGAGCTATCGCGGCAAGTGGGTCGTGCTCTTCTTCTATCCCCTGGACTTCACCTTCGTGTGCCCCACGGAGATCACCGCGTTCAGCGACGGCGTCGGCGCGTTCCGCGAGGCGGGCGCCGAGGTGCTGGGCTGCTCGGTGGACAGCCAGTTCAGCCACCTGGCGTGGGTCAACACCCCGCGCAACCAGGGCGGTCTGGGTGACGTCGAGTTCCCGCTGCTGGCGGACCTGACCAAGAGCATCGGCCGCGACTACGGCGTGCTCGACGAGGCCGCCGGCATCACGTACCGCGGCGTGTTCATCATCGACCCCGAGGGCAAGATCCGCTTCCAGCTGGTCCACGACCTCGGCGTGGGCCGCAACCCCCAGGAGGTCCTCCGGGTGCTCCAGGCGATCCAGTACGTGGACGCCAACGGCGAGGTCTGCCCCGTGGGCTGGGAGCCCGGCGACGACACCATGAAGCCCGATCCGATCGGATCGCGAGACTACTTCCAGAATCAATGAACCGAACACCTCAGGAGAGAACCGACATGACCGACAAAGTGAGCAAGCGCGACCGCCAGAAGAAGCTCGTCGAGAACATGCGCCGCTGGCAGGGCGTCGAGACCGCCGCCATCGCCCAGACCGCCAAGATCATGGGCGCCAGCGACAACCCGCTGATCCAGATGGTCGCCACGATCATCCAGCGCGATTCGCAGACCCACTACGCGGTTCAGAAGCTGATCATCGACAGCCTGACCCACTCGTTCACCCTCGGGGTCGGCGAGCTGGAGACGGTCTGGGACGGCATCGAGACGCACATCGAGATCGAGAAGCGCACCATCGAGCTGGCCAAGGAGTCCCTCGAGCAGCTCGACCACCAGCGCGAGGGTGTGCTTCAGTACCTGCTGGAGTACCTGCTCGTGGACGAACAGAAGCACGACAAACTGCTGGCCGACCTCGAGCTGGTGAAGAAGGGGATGTATCCCTGACGTCTTCCGCGGAGAGGGTCTCGAACCCCCCCGCGGTCCCGATACCCATACGACCTTCACGGTCTCGAAAGGAACACACCATGGCCGACACCATGACCCTGGACAAGGCGATCCAGACTGCCCTCGAGTACGAGAACAACGTCCGCGACCTCTACCTCGAGGCCGTCAAGACGACCGGCGACGAGCTGGGCAAGCGTATCTTCGGCGCCCTGGCCGCCGAGGAGCAGGGACACGTGGACTACCTCGTGGACCGGTTCGACGAGTGGGAGCGCACCGGCAAGGTCGCCTCCACCGATCTGGCCACCGACCTGCCCGATGTCGAGACCGTCAAGGCCGGCATGAAGCGCCTCGACCAGCAGATGGAGGGCAAGGACTGGGGCACCGAGCTGGCGCTGCTGGACCGCGCCCTCAAGGCCGAGTCCGAGACCGGCGCTTTCTACAAGAAGATGGTCGCCGAGCTCGACACCGAGGGCCAGAAGCTCTTCCAGCGCTTCCTCGAGATCGAGGACGCCCACTACGACCTGGTCCAGGCGGAGATCGACGCCTTGACCAACACCGGGTTCTGGTTCGACTTCATGGAGTTCAGCCTCGAAGCGGGCTGAGCCCGGTACCCCGAACGTTCCACCAGGCGGCCTCCACGGGAGGCCGCCTCATTTTTCTAGGAGGAACCCGCCGGCGGGTTGACCCGCAAGGACCCCGAGGGATATACGGCTAGGCGCATATGCGACATTCCAGAGGGAGGGCGCCCATGAGAGACCTCGCGCGATGGCTCAAGGCGACCGCCGACGAGACGCGGCTGCGCATCCTGTACCTGCTCTCGGCACACGGCGAGCTGTGCGTGTGCGACATCCACGAGACACTCGGGATCTCCCAGTCCCGAGCCTCCCGGCACCTGCGCACGCTGCGCGAAGCCGGGCTCGTGGACGACCGCCGCGCCGGGATGTGGATGCACTACTGGGTCCGCGGGGATCTGCCCGCCGACCGGGCCTCCGTGCTGGGGGAGCTCCTGGAGGTCATCTCCCTGCACGACGAGGCGACGTCGATGGACGCGGCCCTCTCGAGCTGGCTGGAACGCAAGAGCGAAAAGGAGGCGTGCGCATGAGTGCGCAGACCGGCGTCGTGAAGCGGCTGTCCCTGCTGGATCGGTACCTGACGGTGTGGATCTTCGCGGCCATGGGTGCGGGCGTGGCCCTGGGCTACCTGTGGCCGGGGGTCACCGACGTACTGGGCAAGATGAGCGTCGGCACCACGTCCATCCCCATCGCGGTCGGCCTGATCGTGATGATGTATCCGCCCCTGGCCAAGGTCCGCTACGAGGAGATGGGCCGCGTCTTCCGCAATCCCAAGGTGCTGCTCCTGTCGCTGATCCAGAACTGGGTCATCGGCCCGGCGCTGATGTTCGTGCTCGCGGTCGTGTTCCTGCGCGACTATCCCGAGTACATGGTGGGGCTGATCTTGATCGGCCTGGCGCGCTGCATCGCGATGGTCATCGTGTGGAACGACCTCGCCGACGGCGATCCCGAGTACTGCGCGGGACTGGTGGCCTTCAACTCCATCTTCCAGGTGCTGTTCTTCTCGGTCTACGCCTACGTCTTCATCACGGTGCTGCCGCCGCTGCTGGGCCTGCAGGGTGCGGTGGTGGACATCACGATCTCCGAGATCGCGAAGTCCGTGTTCCTCTACCTGGGGGTGCCGTTCATCGCCGGCATCGTCACGCGGTTCAGCCTGATCTCGATCAAGGACAAGGAGTGGTACCACACGCGCTTCATCCCCAAGATCAGCCCGCTGACCCTGGTGGCCCTGCTGTTCACCATCGTGGTGATGTTCTCCCTCAAGGGCGAGAAGATCGTCGAGGTGCCGCTGGACGTCCTGCGCATCGCCGTCCCGCTGCTGATCTACTTCGTGCTGATGTTCGTCATCAGCTTCCTGTTGAGCAAGGCCGCCGCGGCGACCTACGGCCAGGCCACCACGCTCTCGTTCACCGCGGCGTCCAACAACTTCGAGCTGGCCATCGCCGTGGCGATCGCCACCTTCGGGCTGCACCACGGCGGGGCCTTCGCTGCGGTGATCGGCCCCCTGGTGGAGGTGCCGGTGATGCTGGGGTTGGTCTACGTCGCCTTCTGGTTCGGCAAGAAGCTCTACGGGATCCAGCGCGCTACCTGAGCCCGTCCATCATCACCTCCAGATCCGTAGTCGGCACATCGCACGAGCCGTCGCGACAGATATACGCCGTATCGCGGGAGTCGTCCGTGGCGAGGACCAGCGCCTGAAGGAGCTGGGTGTGGCCGCGGCCGGCCCGGTTCAGGGCCCTGGAGAAGGCGCGGAAGATTGCGGCGGAGCGGGCTTCGAGGGACGGCTCCCCTCGGCTCCGCGCCAGGCGCAGCAGCACCATGGCGGCGACGGAGTTCCCGGACGGCAGCGCGCCGTCGTAGATCTCCTTGGACCGCACCAGCAGCTCCTCGCCGTCGTCGGCGGTGAGGTAGAAACCCCCGGCCTCCTCGTCCCAGAACAGCTCGATCATCTGGCCGGTGATGACGCCGGCCTGCTCGAGGTAGCGCACGTCGAAGGTGGCCTCGTAGAGCTCGAGCAGCCCCCAGGCCATGAACGCGTGGTCGTCGAGGTGGGCCGGGAGGCCAGCCTCACCGCCGCGGGAGCGCTTCAGCAGCCGGCCGTCCGCGCTGCGCAGGTTGCCCAGGGCGAAGTCCGCGGCGCGGGTGGCGGCCTCGGCATAACGCAGCTCGTCCAGGGCCTGGGCGCCCAGGGCGAACGCGGCGATCATCAACCCGTTCCAGTCGGTGAGGATCTTGTCGTCCTTGAGGGGGTGGACGCGAGCCTCGCGGACCGCGAAGAGCTGGCCGCGGGCGTCGTCGAGCTTGCGCCTCAGCTGGTCCTCGGTCATCCCGCGGTCGGCGGCCAGATCGGCCAGGGGGCGCGTCAGGTGCGGGATGTTGCGGCCGGTGCGGCGCTGTGAAGCCTCCTCGGAGAAGTTCCCCTGGGACGTGAGGTTGTAGGTCTGCACGAACAGCTGGGCCTGGTCCTCGTCGAGGATCTCCCGCACCTGTGCGACGGTCCACAGGTAGAACAGCCCCTCCTCGCCTTCGGAGTCCGCGTCCTCGGCCGAGTAGAAGCCCCCGCCCGGCGCGGTCATGTCCCGCAACACGTACTCGAAGATCTCCCGGGCGGTGCGCGCGTACTCGGCCTTGCCCGTGGCCTGGTACGTCTCCACGTAGGCGATGGCCAGCAGGGCCTGGTCGTACAGCATCTTCTCGAAGTGGGGTACGAGCCACCGCGCGTCGGTGGAGTAGCGGTGGAATCCGAAGCCCACGTGGTCGTACACGCCGCCGCGGCGCATCGCCTGCAGCGTCGTCTCGACCATGTCCAGGGCGTGGGCGTCTCCGGTGCGTTTCCAGTACCGCAGCAGGAACGTCAGCTGGTGGGGCGTGGGGAACTTGGGCGCCCCGCCGAAGCCGCCGTGCAACGGATCGAACTCGCGGGACAGGCCGCGGTAGGCCTCCTCCAGCGCCTCCTTGCCCGGGTCGGGGCCGCTGAGCCCCTGGCCCACGTCCTGCAGCGCGTTCGTCGCCCGCTGCGCCGACTCCAGCACGGCCTCGCGCTCGTCGCGCCACGCCGTGGCCAGCGCGGGCACCAGCTCCAGCATTCCGGGGCGGCCGTACACGCTCTCTTTGGGGAAGTAGGTCCCCACGTAGAACGGCTGGCGATCCGGCGTCATCACCACGGTCAGCGGCCAGCCGCCCGACCCGGTCACCATCTGGCACACGGTCATGTAGACGTGGTCGATGTCCGGGCGCTCCTCGCGGTCCACCTTGATCGACACGAAGTGCTCGTTCAACAACGCGGCCACCTCGGGGTCCTCGAACGATTCGTGCTCCATCACGTGGCACCAGTGGCAGGTGGCGTAGCCGATGGACAGGAAGATCGGCTTGTCCTCGGCCCGGGCCCTCTCGAAGGCCTCTTCTCCCCAGGGGAACCAGTCCACGGGGTTGTGCGCGTGTTGCAGCAGGTACGGGCTCTGCTCGTCGATCAGGCGGTTGGTCACGAGTTTCGACCTCCTCGGAGTTCCTCACAACGGTCTGGCTACGTGGCAAGGGGGTTACTACCCTGAACGATCGAAAGGCACCGCCATGGACGCGCTCGCTGCTCCCCTCGACGATCTCCGCGGACAGATCGACGGGGACGTCCTCGACGATCACACCCATCGGCTGCTCTACAGCACCGACGCCTCGGTCTATCAACAACTCCCCCTGGGTATCGTCCGCCCTCGCCACCGCGCGGACTGCGAGGCGATCGTCCGCCTCGCCGCGCAGCACGCCATCCCCCTGATCCCCCGCGCCGCGGGCACCTCCCTGGCCGGCCAGTGCGTCGGGTCCGGGCTGGTGGTGGACGTCTCGAGGTACATGACCGAGGTGCTCGAGGTGAACGCGGCCGAACGCTGGGTGCGCGTGCAGCCCGGGGTGATCCTCGACGATCTCAACGACCTGCTGGCACCCCACGGGCTGATGTTCGGCCCCGAGACCTCCACGTCCAACCGCTGCATGATCGGCGGGATGATCGGCAACAACGCGGCCGGTTCGCACTCCATCGTCCACGGCACCACGCGGGACCACGTCCTCGATCTCGAGCTGGTGCTCGCCGACGGCAACGTGACCCGCTTCGGTCCCCTGACCGAGGACGACCTCGGCGCGCGCCGCCGCCGCGACGACCTCGAGGGCGCGATCTACCGCGAGGTCGTGGATCTGCTGCAGACCCACCGCGATCTCATCCGCGCGAGCTCGCCCAAGCCCGAGATCCTCCGCCGCAACACCGGCTACCCCCTCGACGGCCTGCTCGATCGGCATCCGCTGACCGAGGCGGGTCCCTCGTTCAGCCTCGCGCCGCTGATGTGCGGCAGCGAGGGCACCCTGGGGCTGATCACCGAGGCGCGCCTGAACCTCATCGAGATCCCGCGGCACAACCTCGTGGTCTGCGCCCACTTCCACACCCTGGACGAGGGCACCCGCGGCACCGTCCTCGCCCTCGAGCACGAGCCCTCGGCCGTGGAGCTGATGGACGGCGAGATCCTGGACCTGAGCAAGCGCAACCTCGAGGCCGCCCGGAACCGCTTCTGGGTCGAGGGTGAGCCCCAGGCCGTGCTGGCCATCGAGTTCTTCGACGACGATCCGGAACGTCTGCAGCTGCGCGCGCAGCGCCTGATCGCCGCGTTCGGCGAGGCCGGGATGGGGTACGCGTTCCCCGTCGTCGAGTCGGCGCGCGTGCCCCAGGTCTGGGCCGTGCGCAAGGCCGGCCTGGGCCTGCTGACGGGCAAGCGCGGGGACCACAAGCCGGTCACCGTGGTCGAGGACGTGGCCGTGGCGCCGGCAGACCTGCCCGAGTACGTGCGCCGCATGCAGGCGCTGATGGAGCGCCACGGCGCCAGCGCCGTGTACTACGGCCACGCCTCGGTGGGCGAGCTGCACGTGCGGCCGGTGCTGAGCCTTCGCGATCCCGACGACGTCCGGCGGTTCCGGGCCATCGCCAGCGACGTGGCGGACCTCGCCGGCGAGTTCGACGCCTCCCTCGCCGGCGAACACGGCGTGGGCCGCCTGCGCGCGGAGTTCATCGAGCAGGTGCTGGGCGCGGACTTCGTGGCCCTGCTGCGGCGGGTGAAGCGCGCGTTCGATCCCGGGGGCCTGTTCAACCCCGGCAAGATCGTCGACGCGCAGCCCATGGACACGGATCTCCGCATCGTCCCCGGCCGCCCCGTCCCCGAGATCGACACCGTCCTGGACTGGAGCGCCGAGCAGGGCCTGCTGCGCGCGGCCGAGCGCTGCAACGGCGCCGGCGCCTGCCGCAAGACCGCGGGCCGCGGCACCATGTGCCCGTCGTACATGGCCACCGGGGAGGAGCTCCACTCCACGCGCGGCCGGGCCAACCTGCTGAGGCAGCTGCTGTCTGCCGAGGACCCCTCGCAGGCCCTGTCCAGCGACGAACTCCACGAGGCCCTGGAGCTCTGCCTCAGCTGCAAGGGCTGCGCGAGCGAGTGTCCGTCCAGCGTGGACGTGGCGCGCATGAAGGCCGAGTTCCTCCAGCACCACCACGACGCCCACGGCACGCCCCTGTCCTCGCAGGTCCTGGGACAGTTCGGCAAGTTCGCCGCCCTGGCCCGCTTCACCCCGGCGCTGGCCTCGGCGGTCTCCAACACCGGCCTCGCCAAGAAGGTCCTGGGTGTGGACCCCCGCAGGGTGGTCCCGGCCTTCGCAGCGCAGACCTTCAGCGCCTGGTTCCGCCGGCACGAGCCCCACCCCAACGCAGGAGAGCGCGGCGAGGTGGTCCTGTTCGTCGACGAGTTCACCGAGTACACGGATCCCGCTGTAGGTGTGGCCGCCACCGAGTTCCTCGAGGCTGCCGGCTTCGCGGTGATCGCCCCGGCCGGGCTGGACTCCGCCCGCACCCAGATCAGCAAGGGCCTGCTGCGCAAGGCGCGCGCGGCCTTCGAGAAGGCCCTGACCGTCCTGCACCCTCTTGCCGAGCAGGGCCTGCCCATCGTCGGTCTCGAACCCTCAGCCATCCTCGGCTTCCGCGACGAGGCCCCCGATCTCGTCCGCGGCGACGAGATGTCCGCCCGGGCCGCGGCCGTGTCCGATCACGCCTTGCTGTTCGAGGAGTTCGTCGTCCAGCAGGCCGCCGAGGGCCGCCTGGACCTGCTCGAGTTCATTGCCGATCCCCCCGGCCACATCCTGCTCCACGGTCACTGCCACCAGAAGTCCCTGGTCGGCGTCCAGCCCTCCGTGGCCGCCCTGCAGCTCATCCCGGGCGCCCGCGTCGAGGTCATCCCCTCGGGGTGCTGCGGCATGGCCGGCTCCTTCGGCTACCACCACTACGACCTGTCCATGGCCATCGGCGAGCTGGTCCTCTTCCCCGCCGTCCGCGCCGCCGCCGCCGACACGATCCTCGCGGCCCCTGGCACCAGCTGCCGCCACCAGATCCACGACGGCACAGAGCGCACGGCGCTGCATCCGGCCCAGATCCTCCGCGCAGCGATCGACGCGTAGCTCTCCCCCGATTGACAGCACAGTTAGTCGTGACTAACTTTCCTCTGTACAGCTAGCGCCTCGCGGCAGCGCGCGGAGGACCGGATGCGTATCGAGACCGACAGCATGGGCGAGATGGAGGTCCCGGACGACGCGCTCTTCGGCGCCCAGACCCGCCGCGCTCAGCTGAACTTCCCGGTCAGCGGCTGGCCGATCCCCGTCGCCGTGGTACGCGCGCTCGGCCGCATCAAGGGCGCGGCCGCGGTGGTGAACTACGAGCTGGGCAACCTGGAGCCGGAGGTCGCCTCCCTGATCGAGCAGGCCGCGCGAGAGGTGGCGGACGGCCGCCACGACGATCAGTTCGTGGTCGACCTGTTCCAGACCGGCAGCGGTACGTCGTCGAACATGAACGCCAACGAGGTGATCGCCAACCGGGCGATCCAGCTGGCCGGGGGCGAGATCGGCAGCCGAGATCCCGTACACCCCAACGACCACGTCAACCTCGGCCAGTCCTCCAACGACGTGATCCCCACGGCCATCCAGGTGGCCGCGGCCATCGGCATCGCCGAGGACCTGCTGCCCGCGCTGCGTGCCCTCGAGGCGTCGCTCCACGAGCGGGCCCGGGCCTTCGACGACGTGGTGACCGTCGGCCGAACCCACCTGCAGGACGCGACCCCGGTGCGCCTGGGCCAGGTGTTCGGCGGCTACGCGAGCCAGGTGTCCCGCAGCCGCTCTCAGCTTCGCCGCGCCCTCGACGACCTGCTCTTCCTGCCCATCGGCGGCACGGCCGTGGGCACCGGCGTCAACACCCACCCCGAGTTCGGTCGTCGCGTCGCGGCCTCCCTCGCCGACCAGACGGGGCTGGAGTTCATCGAGACCGCGGATCACTTCTCGGCGCAGTCCACGGCGGACGTGTTCGTGGCAGCGATGGGGGCCCTCAAGGGCGCGGCGATCAGCCTGGCCAAGATCGCCAACGACATCCGCTTCCTCGCGTCCGGGCCGCGCGGCGGCCTCGGCGAGATCACCCTGCCCGCGGTCCAGCCCGGCAGCTCCATCATGCCCGGCAAGGTCAACCCGGTGATCGCCGAGTCCCTCATGCAGGTCGCCGGCTGGACCGTCGGCGCCGAGGCCTCGGTGACCTGGGCCGCGTCCATGCTCAGCAACTTCGAGCTCAGCGCAGCCCAGCCGATCATCGCCCACCACCTGCTGGAGTCCATCCGGCTGCTCGCTGGCGCCGTGCGCAACTTCGAACGGCGCGCCGTGCGCGGCCTGACCGCCGACCGCGCCCGCTGCGCCGAGCTCGTTGAGCAGTCCCTGGCCCTGGGCACCGGCCTCGCTCCGCGGATCGGCTACGATGCCGCGGCGAGCCTGGTGAAGCAGGCCCACGAAGCCGGTCGGACGATCCGCGAGATGGCCGTGGAGCGCCACGTCCTCGATGGCACGGAACTTGAACAGATCCTCGATCCCCGGTCCATGACCGGCGCCAGCTGAGACACCCTGGAGACACGAGATGTACCTTCGCCTTCCCCTGGCCACCCTCACCCTGCTGTTCACCCTCGCCTGGTCGACCGTCGCCGCCGCCCACTGCCAGATCCCGTGCGGCATCTACGACGACGAGCTGCGCGCGCGCCTGATCGCCGAGCACATCACCACCCTCGAGAAGTCGATGAACACCATCGACGCCCTGACCGCGGCCGAGGAGCTCGACGCCAACCAGCTCGCCCGCTGGGTGGCCAACAAGGACCACCACGCCGACGAACTCACCGGCATCGTCACCGCCTACTTCCTGGCCCAGCGGCTGAAGCCGGCGGATCTGGACGACGAAGCCAAGAAGGACGCCTACCTCGAGCAGTTGACGCTGCTGCATGCGATGATGTTCCACGCCATGAAGGCCAAGCAGACCACGGACCTGACGCATGTACAGACCCTGCGAGACCTCCTCCAGCGCTTCGAGATCGCCTACTTCGGGCACGAGGTCAGCAGTGGGTGACGGGCGCCCGGCGCCCTCTGCCAACTGGCTCCGACGCTCCCGCGTCGGAGCCGATGAACCAGGACGCTCCAGCGTCCTTCAACTCCTCTTCTTCCTCGCCCTCTCACTACCCACCCCCGCCTGCAGCGCCGCCGACGACTCGCTCGATCTCGCCGCCATCCCCGGCCCCTGGCAGAACCAGCAGCTTGAGGTCCCCGGCCGCATCCAGACCGCGGAAGGGACCGAAGCCCTCGAATTCCACCTCCTCGTCGCCGGCCCCGAGGACGCACCCACGGTCGTCCTGCTCCACGGCTTCCCCGACCTGGCCTACTCCTGGCGCGAGGTGATCCCCCTGCTCAGCGACGACTACCGCGTGGTGGCCCCCGACATGCGCGGCTACGGCGCCACGGGCAAGCCCGACTCCGGCTACGACGCGGTGACCCTCGCCGACGACGTGGCGTCGTTGATCGAGGTGGTCGCCCCCAACGAAGCGGTCCACCTGGTCGGCCACGACTGGGGCGCCTTCATCGCCTGGTCCGTGGCCATCCGGCATCCCCAGCGCCTCGCAACCCTGACGGCCGTGGACGTCCCACACCCGGCGACCATGGAGCAGTTCCTCCGCGAGGACCGCGAGCAGCGCCGCAAGAGCCGCTACATGAAGCTGCTCGCCTCGAAGCCAGCCGCCCGAGTGGTGGCCTCGATGGGCCCGAAGCGCCGCGGCAAGATGCTCCGCTCGAACCTTCACCGCGCGGACGGACTCACCGACGAGGACGTGGCCTGGTACCAGGCCGCCTTCGACACCGTGGAGGAGACCCGCGGCCCCTTGCTGTACTACCGCGAGGCCCTGGCGCTGCGGAAGGCCGCGGCAGGAGAACCCATCCCCGACGCGCCCGTGGCGGTCCCCACCCTGGTCATGTGGGGCGAGGACGACGCCTACGTGGGATCAGTGATGGCCGAACCGTCGTGCGAACACGTCACCGCCGATCGCTGCGAGGTGGAGGTGTTCGAGGGGGCGGGGCACTTCCTGCAGTGGGAGGACCCCGAGGGCTTCGCCGCGCGGTGGCGGCAGTTCGTGGAGCCCTGAGGAACCACGCATCCTACGGCCTCACGGACAACCTGCACGCCCGCGATCTGGTCGATCGAAGTGTCACCATGGACAGGCTGCTCGACGATCGTTCGTGACCGTCAGGTCGAGGGAACCTCCAGACAGATCGCCTGCCTCGAGGACAGCACAGCGTGCCAGGTCGTCGTGCTGCACGGCACCCAGATCCCCGAGACGGACGTGACCATGGCCCGGGGCCTGGGACTGTGGTTCCTCACGCCGTTGGCCTGCCGGAATATCGTCCTCTCGGGTATCGGCGCGCATCTGGAAGCCGGAGATACCCCAGCCCTGGTCCCACCCCAAGAGGTGCCGCGGTGCGGCGCCTTTCCGCACCTCAACGGTGCTAGCCGGATCTCACGCCTAATCCCGGACCTCGGGGCGGAACCTCTCCGTCCGGGCTCCTCCACTCCCACCAAACCCCCGCAGACGTTCCGCATCCCGGATCAATCGACGAAGTCTTCCACCATGACCGCCTGATTCGATCCGAATTCCGGCTCATTCGGGGAAGTCTGCAACCATGTGGAGTTTGGCTGTTCGCGTCCCCGGGGCGTCCCGTGGTCAGTCTCGCCCGGAGTCCTCGGCAGCCGAAAGCTCGTGGAGGATGGCGGTGATCTGGCCGTGGAGGAGCGGGACCTTGGTGGAGACGATGTCCCAGAGGATCTCGCCCTCGATGCCGAAGTACGCGTGGGCGAGGATGTCGCGTAACCCGGCGATCTTCCGCCACTCGACATCGGCGTGGCGTTCGCGCATGTCCGCTGGGACGTGCTTGGCCGCCTCGCCGATGACCAGCAGGTTGTGCAGGACAGCGTCGTAGACCAGCTCGTTGCAGGTGAACGCCTCGAAGTCCATGCCCTGCGTGAACTGAAGGACCTTGGCCGTGGCCTCGGTCATGTCCTCTAGGTAGAGGAGCCAGTCACGCGACACGGATGGCCTCGGCTTCGATCCGCGGGCGGAGGCGCGGGCGCAGTCCGCCGAGAGTCACGAGGTCCACACGCATCCCCAGCAGGTCTTCCAGGTAGAGCTTCAGGTCCATGTACTGGTCAAAGGTCGCCGGGCCGCCGAAATCGACCAGGAGATCGACGTCGCTGTCCTGCCTGGGCTGGTTCCTGGCGAACGACCCGAACAGGGAGAGAGAGACGACGCCATGGGCCCGGATCTCGCCGATCCGGTCTTCCAGAAGTGTCAGGATTCGCCTCTTGTCCACCATGAGTTCAGGATAGCACGCCGGAGCGGCTCGAACCCTGCTGACAAACTGGACATCGCCTCAGCTCTGGTCCCCTGGTGTCCTGGAACCGAAGTTCCTCGGTGGGCCTCCCTACCTGACTCCACGCTCGACCCAGCCAAGTTTTCTTCCCTTCCTGCCTTCCTGCCTTCCTCAGCGGAAATCCCCATCCCTGCTCTTCCAGTCCCGGAACACCGCGAGCAGCTCCTGCTCCAGGTGGTCGTCCACCTCGGGCGCGGGGATCTCGCCGCAGCTCTGAACGGTCAGCTCGAGCTGGTCCACGTAGGTGCGGCAGTGCCCGCACATGGCCAGGTGCATCTTGATCTGCATCCGGTCCGCGAAGGACAGCTGTCCCTCGAGGTACTCGGTGAGCAGGTCCGTGATGTCCTTGCAGCTCAGCATCGTCCCCGGTTTCCCTAGTTACCTGCGAGGTGTTTCTCGAGCGCGACGCGGACCCGGGTCCGGCCGCGGTGCAACAAGACGCGTTGATTGGTCTCGCTGATATCCAGCGCGTTACACACGTCGGGCGATTCCCACCCGTCGAGGTCCCGCAGCGTGACCACGGCGCGCTGGTTGGGGGGCAGCTGCTCGACGGCCTCGACCAGGGCGGCCATGGCCTGCTTCTGCTCGAGCAGCGCCTCGGGGGAGGTGACACCCCAGGGGGCGGGTGGGGTGGCCCAGCGGCCCCTGGACGTGAAGCGCTCCGGTTCCAGCGGCTGGCCGTCGTCCTCGCGTGCCAGGGCGGAGAAGGGCACGGTGCGCCCCTCGCGGACGCCGCGGGTCTTGGCCCGGTTGGTCAGGATGCGGAAGATCCAGGTCTTGAGCGTGGAGCGGCCCTCGAACTTCGCCAGGCCGGACAGCACGCCCAGCCAGGCCTCCTGGACCACCTCGCTGGCCACGGCCTGCGAGGACACGAAGGACATGGAGAGCCGCAGCATGGAGCCGTTGTACTGGTTCACCAGCTGGACGAACGCGGCCTCCTCGCCGGCGAGGATACGCTGGATGAGGTCTTGCTCGTCGTGGTCCGACACGTCGGGGGTGATCCTCAGCTGGCCGGGGGCATTGTCCATGATTTCGATGGGAAAGAGAGGCAACCTTCGTGCCAGATCCGTCCCGGTGAGGGAAATGAAGGGATAGAGTACGCTTCTGCGGGGGAAGCCCCCGGGGCCGCGCGAGACAGACCGCGTTGATCGATGTCTCAGGTGGGACACGGACGAGACAGATCGAGCGCGCCGGGAACCGGCTCGCCGGGCGACCGACGTGCATGGGCCAGGGGCGGCTCCTTCTGGTACGAAACTTGCGACACCTTCCTCCCGGAGCCCGAACCGGGACAGGAGGGACGATGAAGCTCCAGCGCATCCCGCACGTGGTGATCATCGGCGGCGGTTTTGGTGGCCTGTACGCGGCCCGCGCCCTGCGGCGCGCCCCGGTCCGCATCACGCTGCTGGATCGCCGCAACCACCACCTGTTCCAGCCGCTGCTCTACCAGGTCGCCACCGCGGGGCTGAACGCGGCGGACATCGCCCACCCCATCCGCCGCATCCTGCGCGGCCAGCGCAACGCCACGGTGCTCATGGCCGAGGTCACGGACATCGACGTGGACGGCAAGCGGGTGATCATGGGCGAGCGGGAGCTCAGCTACGACCACCTCGTCCTGGCCACGGGCGCCACCCACGCGTACTTCGGCCACCCCGAGTGGGCCGACCACGCCCCCGGGCTCAAGAGCCTCGAGGACGCCCACGAGATCCGCCGGCGCGTGCTGATCGCCTACGAGAACGCCGAGGCCGAGACGGATCCGGAGCTGCGCCGCCAGTGGTTGACGTTCGTGGTGGTGGGCGCCGGCCCGACCGGCGTGGAGCTCGCGGGCGCCCTGGGGGAGATCGCCCACCGCTCCCTGTCCCAGGACTTCAAGAACGTGGACACGCGCGAGGCCCGCATCCTGTTGCTGGATGCCAGCCCACGCATCCTGGGCACGTTGCCGGAGGACCTGTCGGAGAGCGCCGTGAAGCAGCTCCAGACCCTCGGCGTCGAGGTGCGCACCGGCGCCCGGGTCACCGACATCCACGAAAAAGGCATCCAGTGCGAGGATGGGCACATCGACGCCCGCACCGTGCTGTGGGCCGCCGGCGTGAAGGCCTCGCCCCTCGGCGCGGCCCTCGGCGCCCCCCTGGACCGCGCCGGGCGCGTGTGCGTCGAACCCGACCTGACCGTCCCGGGCCGCGACGACGTCTCCGTCATCGGTGACCTGGCCGCCCTCGTCCAGGACGGCCAGCCCGTCCCCGGCGTGGCCCCCACCGCGATCCAGCAGGGCGAGTACGCCGCCGAGGCGATCCTCTCGCGGATCGGCGGCCGGCCCGTCGAGCCCTTCCGCTATCGGGACAAGGGCTCCCTCGCCACCATCGGCCGCGCCCGCGGCGTGGCCCTGTTCGGCAAGACCCGCTTCTCGGGCATCGTGGCCTGGTGGCTGTGGCTCGCCGTGCACATCTTCTTCCTGATCGGATTCCGCAACCGCTTCGTGGTCATGTTCGAGTGGTCCTGGGCCTACTGGACGTGGCAGCGCAGCAACCGAGTCATCCTGCAACGGGCCATCCCGCCGGCCACGGCGCGCGACCCCGGAGATCCCCATGAGCCAGAACAATAGCTTCGACGCCCGCACGACCCTCGCGACGCCCGCGGGCGAGGTCGACTACTTCCGCCTCGGCGCCCTGCAGGAGCAGGGTGTCGCCGATATCGGCAAGCTGCCGTTCTCCATCCGGGTGCTGCTGGAGTCGGTGCTGCGCAACGAGAACGGCCGCGACGTCACCCGCGACGACGTGCTGAAGCTCGCGCAGTACGACCCGCGCGCGCCCCGGCGCGTGGAGTTTCCGTTCAAGGTCGCGCGCGTGGTCCTGCAGGACTTCACCGGCGTCCCGGCCGTGGTGGACCTGGCGGCCCTGCGCAGCGCCGTGGACCGGATGGGGGGTGACCCGAAGCGCATCAATCCCCTCAACCCCGTGGACCTGGTCATCGACCACAGCGTCCAGGTGGACGAGTACGGCACGGCCGCGGCGCTGCTGATCAACGCCGAGAAGGAGTTCGAGCGCAACCGCGAGCGCTACGAGTTCCTGCGCTGGGGCCAGCAGGCGTTCGACAACTTCCGCGTGGTACCGCCCGCCAGCGGCATCGTCCACCAGGTCAACCTGGAGTACCTGGCGCGCGTCGCGTGGCGCGGTGAGCTGGACGGCCGTCCCGTGGTCTATCCCGATTCGCTGGTGGGCACCGACTCCCACACCACCATGATCAACGGCTTGGGCGTCGTGGGCTGGGGCGTGGGGGGCATCGAGGCCGAGGCGGCCATGCTCGGCCAGCCCATCTACATGCTCATCCCCGAGGTCATCGGCTTCAAGCTCACCGGGCGGTTGCCCGAGGGGGCCACGGCCACGGACCTCGTGCTGATGATCACCCAGATGCTCCGGGAGAAGGGGGTCGTGGGCAAGTTCGTGGAGTACTTCGGCCCGGGCCTGTCGTCCATGACCCTGCCCGACCGCGCCACCGTGGCCAACATGGCGCCGGAGTACGGCTCGACCATGGGCTTCTTCCCCGTGGACGACGAGACCCTGCGCTTCCTGCGCCGCACCGGCCGCCCCGACGACGTGATCGCGCTCGCCGAGGCCTACACCAAGGCCAACGACCTCTTCCGCACCGACGACACGCCGGACCCCGAGTACCTCGACGTGGTCGAGCTCGATCTCTCCACGGTCCAGCCGGCCCTGGCCGGACCCAAGCGTCCCCAGGACCGCATCGAGCTCGGCTCCATGAAGTCGGCGTTCCGCGAGGCCCTCACCGCGCCCGTCGGTCCGTCCGGGTTCGGCCTGGACGCGTCCCAGGTGGACGCCGTCGCCGCCGTCACCACCCGCGATGGCCGGGCCGCCGAGCTGCGCCACGGCGACGTGATGATCGCCGCCATCACCAGCTGCACCAACACCTCCAACCCGTCGGTGATGCTCGCCGCGGCGCTGCTCGCGCGCAACGCCGTGGCCAGGGGGCTCTCGGTGCGACCCACGGTCAAGACCAGCCTCGCGCCGGGCTCCAAGGTGGTCACCGACTACCTGGACCGCGCGGGCCTGATGCCCGATCTGGAGGCCCTGGGCTTCCACGTGGTCGGCTACGGCTGCACCACCTGCATCGGCAACTCCGGTCCGCTCCACGACGGCCTCGTCGAGGGCATCGAGGGCAAGGATCTCGTGGTGTCCGGCGTCGTCTCGGGCAACCGCAACTTCGAGGGGCGCCTCAGCCCCCACACCAAGGCCAACTACCTGGCGTCGCCGCCGCTGGTGGTGGCCTACGCGCTGGCGGGCACGGTGGACATCGACTTCGCCTCCGATCCCATCGGCTCGGACGCGCGTGGCAACGACGTGTTCCTGCGCGATCTATGGCCCACGTCGGCCGAGATCACCGAGGCCATGGATTCCGCCCTGACGCCGGACATGTTCGGCAAGGCGTACGACGGCATCGAGTCCTCCAACGCCGACTGGAACGCCATCCCCGTCTCCGGCGGAGAGGTCTACGGCTGGCAGGCCGACAGCACCTACATCCAGGAGCCGCCGTTCTTCGTGGACATGGCCCCTGGCGTGGAGCCCATCGCCCCCATCGTCGGCGCGCGCGTGCTGGCCAAGGTCGGCGACTCCACCACGACCGACCACATCAGCCCGGCCGGCGCCATCCCGTTCGACTCCCCGGCTGCGGACTACCTGCGCAGCCACGGCGTCGAGCCCGGCGACTTCAACTCCTTCGGCTCGCGCCGGGGCAACGACCGCGTCATGACCCGCGGGACCTTCGGCAACATCCGCCTGCGCAACGAGCTGGCCCCGGGCACCGAGGGCGGCTGGACCACCAACTGGCTCGACGGCGAGGTGACGTCCATCTACGACGCGGCCCAGGCCTACAAGGCCGCGGGGTTGCCCACCATCGTGCTCGCCGGCGAGGACTACGGGATGGGTTCGAGCCGCGACTGGGCGGCCAAGGGGACCTTCCTGCTCGGCGTGAAGGCCGTGATCGCCACGACCTACGAGCGGATCCACCGCAGCAACCTGATCGGGATGGGCGTGTTGCCGCTGCAGTTCCGCGCCGGGGAGTCGGCCGAGTCCCACGGGCTCACCGGCCGCGAGGCCTTCTCCATCGCCGTGGACGACGGCCTGCAGCCCGGTCAGGACGTGGAGGTCACCGTGACCGGCGAGGACGGCGCCGTGCAGAACCTCACCGTCGTGTGCCGGATCGACACGCCCATCGAGGTGGACTACTACCGCAACGGAGGGATACTGCACACGGTGCTGCGCAACCTCGTCGAGGGCTGACGCGATGGCCGATCCCGGGATCCCCGCCCGCTCCCGCTCCCTGTACTCGGCCGCGGCCGTGGTGGCGGCCGCAGCGGTCGCCTGTGTGCTCCACGTCCGCTCCGTCGACCTCCAGCTCGATCAGCACGATCGCTGGCTGCAGACCCTGGAGACGGCCCAGGTGCGGGTGCCCGCCGAGGGCCCCTCCCTCGACTTCGATCGACTGCAGGAACTCATCGACACCCTCGGCGTGGTGCTCCCGGAGATCGAGGCCGCGGAGGTCACCCCCCTGCAGACCGTGCGGGACTGCACCGAGGCCTCGCTGAAGGTGACGAACACCTCCATGGAGGACAGCCCGCGGCGCGATCTCCGTGGCGAGGCATTCGTGGAGCTCTCGCAGACCCTCGACGCGTTGATCCCCGAGGTCCAGCAATCCTCGGACCGCCTCGCAGCCCGCCGTATCCCGGTCTACGGGCTCGCCGGCGCGCTGGGCGTGGTGACCGTCGTCCTGGCGGTGCTCGCGTCCATCCGGAGGCGGGGGTAGCATCTGGGCATGAGAAGACTCCTGCTGCTCTGCCTGCCGTTGCTCGCGGCGCCTCCAGCCCTCGCGTACGAGACCAACGCCATCTGGTGGGCCGAGGATCAGCTCCCCATCCCCGTGGCCCTGGTGCGCCCGGGCAGCGACGACCTCGGCGAGGACCTCACCGAGGAGCTGCTGCTGACCGCGCTGGACCAGTGGGCCGACGTCGGCTGCACCGGGCTGACCTACGAGTACCTCGGCTGGGTCGACGAGATGGTGCACATGGACGGCATCGTCCACGTCCGCTGGCTCGAGGAGGACTCCGGGATGGGGGACGCTGCCGCCAGCACCGCCATCGACGTGGACCCCGAGTCGGGCCGCATCCGCGACGTCAACCTCACCTTCAACGGCGACACCCTCACCTGGACCGACAGCGACTCCAACCCGTACCTCGAATCCCTCGACGCCGTGGCGGTGATGGTCCACGAGCTCGGCCACGCGTTCGGCCTGGACCACAACGTCGACATGCTCGAGGCCTCGATGTTCTGGGCCTACACCTCGGCCGCCGGGGGATACCTGTCGTGGGACGACAAGTGGGGGATCTGCGCGCTGTACCCGCGCGACGGTGGCGTCGAGGACGAGTGCGAGACCGACGAGGACTGTCCGGAGCATCCGCTCCAGGGCTACCAGTGCCGGGAGATCGAGGAGCTCGGCGCGCGGGTCTGCGAGGAGGTCTACGACGACCTCGGCGCCTGCTGCGACGCCCACTGGAACAACTGCCACGACGTGCTGTGCCACCTGCACGCGTACACCTACGCGGGGTACTGCACGGACTTCTGCGAGGGCGACGGGGACTGCCCCTTCGGCTGGACGTGTGATCCGATCTCGTTTCTGGGCGAGGAGATGGGCTGGTGCACCAGCCCGCTGGACAGCGAGCAGCCGTGCGGCGAGGACTTCGTGATGCCCGGCGACGACGACGACAGCGCGCCGGAGCCCCAGGACGACGACGACGACGTCGAGGAGGACGGGTGTGGATGCCGCAGCAGCGGCCAGGCGGGGGGGAGCGTCTGGCTGGGGCCGTTGGCCGCGGTCGCAGCCCTGGCCTACCGGCGGCGGCGGTAGCCGAGCAGTCCGCCAATAGCGAGCAGGGCGATCAGCCCGGGGGCGGCCGTGGAACGAGCCAGCTCGCAGTCGCACCCGTCGGCCCCCGCCGGCTCCACGTCCCTGACCTCCAGTGCGGCGAGCTTGCAGTCCTCGGCGCCGTTGTCGAGCTCCACACACACGTCGTGCATGCCCACGGGCAGCTCTGCGGGGAAGAGCCCCTCGATCTGCGTGCCGCCGTCCACGTCGATGTCGCTGACCCGCGTGCTGCCCAGGAACACGTCCACGGCGTCGGAGTCGCTGCCGAAGCCCTCCCCGGTGATCATGAACACCGAGGTGTCGCCCAACACGACGCTGGCCGGCTCGATGGAGGTGACGATCACCTCGCCGACCACGTCGTCGTCGTCCCCGGAGTTGTCGTCGTCGTCCCCCGAGGCGTCGTCGTCGTCGTCGCCTCCGCTCTCGGGCGACCACGACACGTCCGACGCGCGGATGATCCAGTTGCGGTCCAGCCCCAGCTGCGCGTTCGTGTACCACGTGTGGGTCGAGGGCCAGTACTCCTCGCACGTCTGGAAGCCCACGCACGCCATGCCGTCCGCGGCGTAGATGTAACTTCCACCCGTGACCATCGGCCCCGAGTCCGCACCCAGGCCCACGTAGTTGCACGGCTCGAAGCCCTTCTCGTCCTCGTAGAAGCAGAACGCCACCGCGAACTCTCCGGACTCGATGGTCACCGGCGTGTCCAGCGTCAGGTCCACCTCGAACCAGGTCGCCGCGTCCAGCGTCACCGACGCCGCCTCCATGCCGCCGAGGATGTTGCCCAGCTCCGGTTTGCCCCCATCGCTCACCGACGTCACCCACACGTCCGCCAGCAGCACCGCCGATCCACCGGCCGCGCCGCTCGCCATCGCGTAGACGTAGTTCACGTCGAAGGGGTAGCTGCTCGGCTCCAGGACGACCGCGTCGCACTCGCCGCCGCAGTTGCCCAGCTGGAATGCCGTGGAGTCACCCTCCTCCCAGTTGTCGTTGTACACGAGGGTGGCAGAGGCCAGGGTCGGCAGGGTCAGCAGGACCAGCGCCAGCAACAGTGGTGTGCGTCGAGTCATGGGGCTCCCTCTCCGGTGCGCTGCCGCGCGCGAAGGACCCGCACGGCCTCGAGACAGTATAACGCGCGGTCCGGTCCTACCCGGGGTTGGAGCAGTTCACCGGCACGTCCAGGTCCACCGGGTCCGCGGGATACGGCAGCACGAACCAACCGTTGATCGCTTGCCCTGTCCCGACCTCGCTGCACCGGAACTCGAAGGAGTGCCAGCACAGCTGGCCCAGCTCGGGGGTGAACTCGTAGAGCATCGGTGTGCCGACGCCCGGGCTGCCCTGGTGGTTCAACGAGAGCTCGCTCCCCTCCTCCTCCACGAGCGCCGGGCGGTCGAGGTAGGCGGGGTACTCCAGCTCCGCGTTCACCTCCGGGGACACCTCGCCCTCGAAGGTGGACAGGAACGACACGACGAAGGGCTCCTGGAGCGTCTGGTCGACCGAGTCGGGCTCGACCCAGATCTCGTAGTCCCAGTCGTACAACGGCGTGCCGCTGAACTCGTCGCCCGGCGAGCAGGCGCAGAGCCCTGCCAGCGGCGCCGCCACGGCGACCAGCCACGACACCACGGCCGTGCTGGGGCTACCCATGGTGGTCCACGCGTGAAGTCGAGGTCACTTCCGCATCCCGTAGAACGTGAAGTTCACCTCCAGCATGGCCTCGTACGCCGCCATGGTCGTCTCGCCCATCTCCAGGTGCGTGATGCCGGGGCGCAGGTACACCCCCATGCTCGACGCGCGCTTGCGCCCCGTGACGTCGATCCCCAGCCGCGCGATCGCGCCGAAGTAGCCGTACTTCTCGCCGCTCAGCTTCGCGAACCCGAACTGGAACCCCGGCGCGATGGCCAGGCTCAGCGGTGTCCGCGCCGGGATCAGGAAGTGGAAGTACGTCCGCTGCTCGTACAGCGGGTTGCCCTTCACCAGCTGGAACAGCATCGGTATCCAGTTCCACTGCAGGTCGATGGACATGATCTGACTCGGCTGCAGCCGCAGCTCCAGCGTCAGGATCTCGAACGTCGGCGTCGGCTCCAGCGTCGCCGTGATCCCGAACCCCGCGATCTTGCCCGAGATCGCCCCCACGGCAGCGCCGAAGCCAAGGCCGATGGCGCGGTCGGTGGAATTGCTGCTCTCCTCGGCGGCGGCGGCAGGGGAAGCGAGCATCAGGGCGAGGCCCAGGATCAGGATCGACTTGTGCACGACGATGGCCCTCCAGTGCGGCGTCTCCCACCGCTCTCGTTCGAGTTTAAGATCTTCGAGAGCGCAGCTGGGGCCTCTCGAGACAAACGTCTTCGCTGATTCTCGGTGGATCAGGGGGCGTCGGGGCCGCAGGCCAGGTCAATCGCTGGTGGGCGCCGCGGTCCTGGAGGTCGAACACCGGCCCGGCCGGGACCCACCCCAGGCGCACGTAGAACGGCACGACCTCGAGGCGCGAGTTGCACCACATGGGCGCATCCACCGCAGCGCACACGACCTGCAGCATGCGCGCGCCAACGCCCTGACGCTGGACCTCCGGGGCGACGGCCATCCCACGCAGGGCGTGGCCGCGCAGCCGCATCACGCTGACGCATCCCACGACAGCGCCGTCCAGCAGGGCGGCCCAGTGGCGGGTGGTGGTCGCGAGATCCCTCGAGAAGGCCTTGCGGCCCTTGCCGTGTTCCGTCAGCACCCGCGCGCGGAGCGCGAGGATACGATCCCGCTCGACCCGCTCCACCCGCACGTCAAGAGGCATGGGCAGCGCCACTGGAGATGTGCAGCGCGAGGGCGTGGGCGTGGGCGAGGCGACGTCCCGCCCTGCCGGCCACCGGCAGGGCCGTGGGTGTGAGGCCCAGGGTGTCCACGAGGATTTCGAGCTCGGGGATGCGGCGCCGGGAGAGGTTGGCCCAGAGTCCCTTGATCGCGATGGTATGGGGGGCGCCCATGCTCCCTTCGAACCAGCGGAAGGTGCTGTGGTTCCACGCGAGCAGCACCAGGGGCGAGCCGCGGCGCGACTCCCCGCAGAACTCGCGGAATGCGGTCAGGACCTCGGGACACGGAGCCCCCGCACGGATGGTGGTCAGATCGGCCTCCATCCGCGTCGCCAGATAGGCGTCCGGTGGCGGCGTCGACTGAATCCAGCGATCGAACACGCGTGCACCGTCGAGGGTCGCCGCGGAGATCCGGACGGGCGGCCGGGGACCGGACTCCTCGGCCGGCCGTGGCGCCGCCTCGGTGTACATCACGACGAGCCGTGCTCCCGGCGACAGGAGCACGTCCGGAATCGGTTGGGCCGGCCTTCGGCGGACCTGGAAGCGCTGGGTTTCGGGCGACCGCCGCTGGGAAGCCTCGATCTGGTCGTCGATCATGGTGTGGAACGCCGAGAGTATCGCCTCGGTACCGCCGAGGCCGGGCTCGAGGATCCGCAGGGCCGCGACCACCGACTCCACGGTCGACAGGCACTCGAGGCGAGGTTCGGGGCGGATACGGTAGTTGCTGCCCTCGCCGGCTGGCAGGCAGTAGCGCGGCAACGCCGAGATCCATGGATTGTCCCGGAACAGGCGATGGGCCTGCGACCACGTGCCGTCGATCACGACCAGGCTCGAGGGCCTCTCGTTCGCGGCCAGCGTGGTGAGGTCGAGGGCGTCCTCGGCCGGGTACAGCAGGCCTGCTCCATCGGGCAGTTCCGCAGGCGCAATCGCCGCGCTCCTGCTCGGCTGGGCCAGAACCTGCACACGGATGTCGGCCAGCCCCAACCGTAGCAGCCGCGCCGTCCCCAGGTGGTGGCGCCGCTCCTTGGCGTGCTGCAACACGTGGACCGGGATCGAGTTGTGGACGGGGGTCAGGCGATCGCACAGACACATGCTCGTGGGCTTGTCGCAGCGGTAGCAGTAGGGCCGCGCCTCACGTTCGTCGAGCCAGCTGGCCATCAGGCGTCCTCGGCTTCCGAGGCGCGAACCCGCAACCGGTCGGTAGCGACATAGCGCGTGAGCCGGCCCCGGCCTCGCCGTTCGACCAGGCCCGCGTCGAGGATGCGGCGGAAGTCCGCGCTGGCCGTCGCCGGTGAGACGGACGCCTCGGCGCAGTAGGCCGCACGGTCGGCACCGGCGAAGAGGCTCTGTTCCAGGGCGATCGTCAGCCTCTCCGGCCAGCCTTGATCGACGACGAGGGCCTCGATCGCAGCCCACCGCCGCGCTGCCCGCTGGAGGATGTCCAGCCGCTCGCGGGCCTGCGTCAAGTGCGCCTCGATGCAGAATTCGATCCAGGCCGACGCGGCTCGTTCGGGTTGATAGCTGCCCCCCTGGACCTCGCGCAAGACCGCGTAGTAACCCAGCGTGTTCCGCGCGAGGAACTCCTCGATCGATCCCAACTCGGGGGACAAGACGCCATCCCTGGCCAGTACCAGGGACTGCAGGATGCGTGTGAGCCTGCCGTTGCCGTCCTGGAACGGGCGGATCGAAACCAGGTGCAGGTGTGCCATGGCCGCGCGCACGACGACCGGTGCGTCGACGTCGCCCGAGGAGAGCCAGGCAACCAGCTGACTCATCAGCGCGGGGACCTCTCCGGCATCGGGAGCACGGTACGCCACGCCACCACCTGGAGCTGTGACGACGACCTGTCCCGTCCGCCTGCGTCCAGGTCGTCCCTCCGGCTCTCCGGAGCAGGCTTCGAAGTGCAGGTCCAGGAGCAGTCGCTCGTTCCAGGCGAACGCCGCGTCGTCCGCGAGGATCGCGACGTGTTGCATGGCGAGCGCATAGCCAGCGAGCGCTCGTTCGTTCCTGTCCGTCGCCGCGGCCCTTCCCTCCACGAGCGCGCAGGCGGCTTCGGCAGGCACGTGATACCCCTCGATGGCCGTCGAGCTTCGAGCCGTCGCAACGCGAGCTTCACGTCGAAGCCGGCCGGCCCAGGGAGTCGCCCGCGATACTCCTGCCCCCAGACGTCGCCGGAGCGTATCCAGCTCGGAGAGGGCTGTGCGGTGTTCTTCCGTTGATGGCGTCGCGTACAGCATTAGACGAATATACGTCTAATCGTCCAGGAAGACGAGCGCTGGCCTGGCGCGGTGCTGCTATATTTCGCAAATGCACCGAAGTGCGGCACAGTCAGGGGACGTCCTCTTCACCCTCCTCGTCGTCTCGATCCTGGGCCTGCCTGGACTCGCCTGCACGGACGAGCCGCCCGAAGAGCCGCCCGAAGAGCCGCCCGCGAGGCCGCTGCCACCCGACAATGATGGGATCCACGGCTTCGCCAATGGCTGCTACGCCGTGGACGCGGCGGAACCGGGGAGTGCCACCGCCGGGTACCTCGAAGCGGACGAGACGGGAGCCGCGTTCCAGTTCACGGGGCAGGACGAGGGGGCCGCGTCTCGTTTCACCATGCGGGCCTCCGACCTCGCCACCTACCTCTTCTACGACACGGACGAGCACTACCTGATCGCGGCGACGGATGGTGAAGGCGTCTACGGGCTCTACCGGACCGCCGAGCTGCTCTCCGACACCTTGCTCAACGACGACAGCTACGTGTCGCCCGCCGAGTGGGTGCTCGAGGACTACCCGGGCGAGGACGGCCGGTTCCGGCTCCGCCACCTTCGGACGCAGGCGTTGTTGACGCTCAAGGGGCTGACCTCGGACGAGGCCGGGGCCGCGGTGATCACGTTCTATCCGTCCACGGGATGCGCCGAGTTCCCCGAGCTGACGATCGACGCCGAGGGGACCGTGGAGCCTCGCCAGTGGGAGGACGGCGACGTCTTCGGATTCGTCGAGACCCACAGCCACCCGTTCACCAACTTCAGCTTCGGTGGCGGCGGCATCTTCCACGGCTCGCCGTACCACAGGCTGGGCGTCGAGCACGCGCTGCCCAGCTGCGAGACCTTCCACGGCGAAGACGGACGCCAGGACCTCCTGGGGTACGTCTACCACGGCGGCTACAACGACCTGGACGTCTCTGAACTCCTCTCCATCATCGGGGATGGAGAGCTCCCCGAACCCAACCACGCCACCGATGGTTATCCCGAGTTCGCCGACTGGCCCAACGCCTGGGGCAGCTCGACCCACCAGACGATGTACTACCGCTGGATCGAGCGGGCCTACCTCAGCGGCATGCGCCTGCTGGTGAACTATGCGACGGGGAACTCCGTGCTGTGCGACCTCATCACCGGGCTCGAGTTCCAGCAACCGCGGTACTCGTGCAACGACATGGTGTCCGTGGACAAGATCCTCGAGGAGAGCTGGGCCCTCGAGCGCTACATCGACGCGCAGCACGGCGGCCCGGGGCAGGGCTGGTACCGGATCGTCGAGACTCCCGAGGAAGCGCGGCAGGTGATCGACGAGGGCAAGCTCGCCGTGGTGCTCGGCATCGAGATCTCCAACGTCTTCGACTGCTTCTTGACGCCTCCGGAGGGGGCGCCGGTGTGTGATCTCGCCCACGTCCAGGAGCAGCTCGACGCGTACCACGGCCTGGGCGTCCGCGCCCTGTTCCCCAACCACAAGTTCGACAACGCCTTCACCGCCGGCGACGGGCAGCGTGGGGTCATGGAGATGGCCAACCTGATCAACAGCGGCTACTACTCGAACTATGTCCAGGACTGCCCGGACACACCCTGGTACGGCGACGACGGCGGGGTGACGTTCGGGGGCCTGAACCAGCCCCGCGACGAGTACCAGATGGACGAGCCGCCCCTCGACATGAGCGGGTTCGCCGAGGACCCGATCCTGACGTTGACGCCGCTGCTGTTCCAGTTCTCGGAGCCGTCGCTCGACGGGGACTACTGCCAGAATGCCGGGCTCACACCGCTGGGGGAGCAGCTCTTCGACGAGCTCATGATCCGGGGGATGCTCATCGACATCGCGCACCTGCCCAGGAGGAGCGTCGTGCGCGCGATGGAGCTGTTCGAGGACGCCGACTATCCGGGCGTGTCCACCCACGGGGACAGCGTGGGCGGCGAGATCTACCACACGGGAGGCCTGTCCAAGACCGGGTTCGGCCGCTGCGCGGATCCGGACGACCCCGGCGCGATGAGCCAGGGCTTCGCCGACCGGATCGAGCAGGTCATCGACAACGGCGGGTATCCGGCCGAGGGCTTCGGCTTCGACAACAACGGCTTCGCGGGCGGCCCGCGGCCGCGCTTCGGCGACGACAGCCACTGCTCGTCCGAACAGCCCAACCCCGTCGAGTATCCCTTCGAGTCCTACGCGGGTGACATCACCTTCACCGAGCCCCGGCTGGGCAACCGCGTCGTCGACTTCAACACCGAGGGGATGCTCCACATCGGCCTGCTCCCCGAGCTCATCGAGGACACCCGCCTCGACGGCATGACCGAAGACAGCCTCGAGGCCCTCTTCCGTTCCGCCGAGGGCTACATCCGCATGTGGGAGCGGGCCGAGGAGCGGGCCGAGGTGCTGCGGTAGAGCCCCCGAGTGTGGGATCATCCGGAAGAGCCAACGCACGATCACCACGAGAACGCCCGGCGGCGGGGCGAGAACGGGGCCGGGATGCCAGGGATCTTCGAACCGGGCCGGATCGGATCTCTACAGCTGCGCAATCGGCTGGTGCGCTCGGCCACCTTCGAGGGCATGGCCGACCAGGACGGCCTGCCGGCGAAGGCCCTGTTCGACCTGTACCGCCGCCTCGCCCGCGGCGGCGTCGGGCTGATCGTCACCGGCTACGCCTATGTGTCGCCCGACGGCCTCAACCCGTTCCCCGGCATGCTGGCCATCGACCGCGACGACGTGGTCCCGCGCTACCGGGAGCTGGTGGAGCACGTCCACGACCACGGCGCGAAGATCGCCATGCAGATCGCCCACTGCGGCCGTCAGACCTCTGCCGAGGCCGTGGGTGAGCAGCCAATGGCGCCGTCCGCGGTGCGCGACACGAGCACCTTCACCGTGCCCAGGGTCATGGACGAGGCCGACATCGAGCGCGTCGCAGAGGCCTTCGGCCTCGCCGCTCGCCGCGTCCAGGACGCCGGCTTCGACGCCGTGCAGCTCCACGGCGCCCACGGCTACCTCATCAACCAGTTCCTGTGCCCCCACACCAACCGCCGCACCGACCGCTGGGGCGGCTCGCTGGACAACCGCATGCGCTTCGTCCGCCTCGTGTACGAGCGCTGCCGCGCCCACGTCGGCGACGACTACCCCTTGCTGATCAAGATCAGCGCGTACGACCAGATGAAGCGCGGCCTGAAGGTCGACGAGGGCATCGAGATGGCCAGTCAGATGGGGGAGATGGGCTTCGACGCCATCGAGGTCAGCTGCGGCATCGCCGAGGACGGCATGTCGACGCTGCGCGGCGCCGTCCCCATCGAGGCATTCCTGGAGGCCTGGGACGTCCACCGAGACCGCAACGCCCTGTACCGCTTCGGCATGCGCCACTTCGGCCGCTACATCGTCCGTCCGCCGCCCATGACCCAGGCGTTCAACCGCCACGCCTCGCGGGCCATCAAACAACGGGTCGATGTCCCGGTGATCCTCGTCGGGGGGATCACGAAGCTCTCGACGATGGAGGACGTGCTGGACTCCTCGGACGCGGACCTCGTCAGCCTGTGTCGGCCGTTGATCGCCGACGCGCGGTTCCCGGGCAAGCTGGAGAAGGGGACCCACACCGAGTCGATCTGTGTCCACTGCAATCTGTGTCTGGCGTACATGGCGAGGGGGCCGTTGCGGTGCTATCGAGGAAAGCGCTGATCACCGCCTACAACCACAACCCCAGCTCCGCCCGCACCTCCTCGTTCGCGTCCACCTTGGGGTCCCAGGCCGGCTGCCACACCAGCTGCACGTCCACCGCCCCCGTCCACGGGAGCTCCGAGGCCGCGTGCTTCACACCCGCGATGATCTGTGGCCCCATCGGGCACATGGGACTCGTCAGGGTCAGGTAGACGTGGACGTTGTCGTCGTCGCCGTGGATGTCGATGCCGCGGACGAGGCCGAGATCGACGACGGAGATCCCTAGTTCGGGGTCGATGACGGGCACGAGGGCGGCCCGGACCGCGTCGATCTTCTCGGACTTGGCGAAGGTCATCTTGGTTGCCTCAGTTCTCGGTGGTGGCCGTGGTGGTCCGGCCGGTGCCGTGGTCGTCCAGGGCCTGGACCATGGTCATCCACGGCAGCAGGGCGCACTTGATGCGGGCGGGGAACTGCTTGACCCCTCCGAGCGCCTCGAGGTCGCCCAGGTCGATCTCGGTGTCGGGATCCTGGCCGTGCATCATGGCGACGAGCTGGTCGGCGAGGTGCCGGGCCTGGTCGAGCTCGAGGCCGACGAGCATCTCGGAGAGGATGGAGCCCGACGCGGTGGAGATGGCGCAGCCGTGGCCGTTGACGGCGACGTCGGCGATGCGGCCCCCGTCCATGGCGAGCTGGATGGAGACGGTGTCGCCGCAGACCGGGTTCTCGCCGTCGGCGGCGGCGTGGGCGTGGTCGAGGCGCTTTCGGCCACGGGGGTGGCGGTGGTGGTCCATGACCACCTCGCGGTAGAGGGCGTCGAGGTTCATGAGAAGTAGCTCCTTGCGTACCTCAGGCCGTCGATGAGGGCGTCCACGTCGTCGTGGGTGGAGTAGACGCCGAAGGACGCGCGGGTGGTGGCCGGCAGGCCGAGCTTGCGGTGCAGGGGCTGGGCGCAGTGGTGTCCGGCGCGCACGGCCACGCCGCGCTGGTCGAGGAGCTGGGCGAGGTCGTGGGGGTGGATCTCGGGGTCGTGGAAGCTGATCAGCCCGCCGCGGTCGGTGGGATCGGCGGGGCCGAGCAGCTGCAGGCCGCCGACGCCCTGGAGGCGCTCCCAGGCGTACTCGACGAGCTGTTCCTCGTGGTGGCGGATGCTCTCGGCGCCGAGGTGGCGCAGGATGCGGATGGCCTCGGGGAAGGCCGCGGCCGCGGCCACGTTGGCGGTACCGGCCTCGAAGCGGTGGGGGATCGGGGCCCAGGTGACCTCGTCGAAGTCCACCCTGGCGATCATCTCGCCGCCACCCTCGACGGGCTCGAGGCGCTCGAGGATGTTCGGGCGGCCGATGAGGGCGCCGAGGCCGGTGGGGCCGTAGGTCTTGTGGGCCGAGAACACCAGCAGGTCCGCGCCGGTGGCGGCGAAGTCCACGGGCATGTGGCCGACGGCCTGGGCGGCGTCGACGACCACCAGGGCGCCGATGCGGCGGGCGCGGTCCGCGATCTCGGCGACCGGGTTGATGGTACCCAGCACGTTGGACACGTGGGTCAGCGCCACGACGCGAGTGCGGGAGTTGAGCAGCGACGGCAGCCGGTCCAGATCGAGGCGCCCCTGATCGTCGAACGGCAGCACGCGCACGGTGAGCTTGCGGCGCTTGGCCAGCATCATCCAGGGCACGAGGTTGGCGTGGTGCTCCATCTCGGTGACGAGGATCTCGTCGCCGGGGCGGAGGTTGTGCTCCCAGCCGCGGGCGACGAGGTTGAGCGCGGAGGTGGCGTTGCGGGTGAAGATGACGGACTCGGGCGTGGGCGCGTGCAGCCAGCCGGCCACCTCGGTGCGGGCGTCCTCGTAGGCCTGGGTGGACTCGGTGCCCAGGGTGTGGACGCCCCGGTGCACTGCGGCGTTGTTGACCCGGTAGAAGCGGGCCTCGGCGTCGATGACGGCGTCGGGCTTCTGGGACGTGGCGGCGCTGTCGAGGTAGACCAGCGGCCGGCCGTTGATCCGGCGCGTGAGGGTGGGGAACCAGTCGCGGACGGAGCCCAGCTCCGAGGACGACGAGGGGACGCGCAGGGCCTCCCCGAGGGCGTAGACGCTCATGTCTCCTCCTCCACCTCGACCCAGCCGTCCGGCGTGATGCGGGTCGGGTAGGTCTCGATTGCCGCGGCGGCGGGCATGCGCAACACGGCGCCGGAGGTGACGTCGAAGCGCGCGCCGTGGCGGGGGCACTGGATGACGGTGCCGTCGAGGAGCCCCTCCCCGAGGGGGCCGTCGTCGTGGCTGCAGCAGTTCTCCACGGCGTGGACCGCGTCCGGGGCGGTGCGGCACAGCAGCATCGACTCGTCGTCCACCTCCACCACGCGGGTGGCGCCCACGGGGATCTCGTCCAGCTTCGCGGTTCGAACCCAGCTCATCGTGTGGCTCCTCTCAGGCGGCCGATCCGGTGGTCCACGGCCTCGGCGACCTGGTCGCGCAGGGGCGACGGGATGCGCGCGAGGATGGGCTCGAAGAACCCGCGGACCACCAGCCGGGCGGCCTCGTCGCGGTCGATGCCGCGGCTCTGCAGGTAGAACAGCTGGGCCTCGTCCACGGGCGAGGCCGTGGCGCCGTGGGAGCAGGTGACCTCCTTGTTGAGGATCTCCAGCTCCGGGATGGTCTCGGCCTTGGCCTTGGGCGACAGCAGCAGGTTGCGGTTGCGCTGGAACGCCTCGCAGTCCTCGGCGTCCTCCTCGATGCGGATCAGCCCGGTGTAGGCGGAGTGCGCCTTGCCGGCGAGGGCCACCCGGATGTCCATGTCGGACGTGGTGCGGCCGTCGTGGTGCTGGTGCTCGGTGTGCAGGTCCAGGTGCTGGCGCTGCTCGCCCAGGGCCATGCCGACGATCTCGGAGTGGGCCCCCCGGCCGCCCAGCAGGGTGCCCAGGTCGGCCTTCTGCAGCTTGCCGCCGAGGCTGGACACCACGGTCAACGCGCGGGCGTCGCGGCCCAGCACCGTGCGGTGGGTCAGGTGGCCGCGCACGCCGGATCGCCAGTTCTGGTGCACCACATGGCGCAGCTGGGCGTCGTCCTCGACGAACACCTCGGTGACACCCAGGACGAGGGAGTCGGCCCGCCCGCCCTGGTGCTCCTCGATGATCGCCACCTCCGCGCCCTCACCGACCACCACCAGCAGGCGCGCCACGTGGGTCCTGGCGTTGGCCGGCACGACCACGTGCAGGGCGCCGCTCAGTGCGGCCCGCGCGGGCACGCGGATCAGAAGCCCCGCGCTCCACGCGGCCATGTTCAGGGATTCGAAGACGCCGTGGTCGGCCGGGACGGCCCTCCCCAGCAGCTCCAGCTCGGCGCTGGCGCGGGACAGGGAGATCGCCTCCACGCCGGCGCGCTGGGCCTCGGGGGACAGCCACACCGAGGGGACGCCGCCGGGCTGCAGCACGATGGCCCCGCCGCCGTCGGGCAGCTGGGGGAGTGTGGCCGCGGCCACGGGCTCGGCGGGGTTGATGGGCTCGTCCGGGACGAACCCGCCGGGGTCGGTGTAGCGCCACAGGTGGCGCACGCGATCGGGTAGCTCGGCACGGCGGTAGCGCTGCGCAGCCCCCAGGCGTCGCTCGGTCAGCTCGCGGGGCTCGCCCAGCCGTCCTGACAGGGCGCGGATGGCGTCGTCGGAGATGCCGGGGCGGATCGCCTCGGCGGATAGTGCGTGTTCAGCCAACGGAACCCTCCATCTCCAGCTCGATGAGTCGGTTGAGTTCGACCGCGTACTCCATGGGGAGCTCGCGCACGAACGGCTCGATGAACCCGTTGACGACCATCAGACGGGCCTGGTCGGGGTCGATGCCCCGCGCCTGCAGATAGAACAGCTGCTCGTCGGCGAGCTTGGACACCCGCGCCTCGTGTTCGACGCGCACGTCTCGCTCGGCGATCTCCATGGTCGGGTAGGTGTCGGACCGGGACGTGTCGTCGAGCAACAGCGCGTCGCATTCGACGCTCGTCTTGGCCCCCTTCGCCCCCTTGTGGACCTTGATCAGGCCGCGGTAGCTCGACTGCCCGCGGCCCTTGGAGATGGACTTGGAGATGATGCGCGACGTGGTGTTGGGCGCCGCGTGGATCATCTTGGCGCCCGCGTCCTGGTGCTGGCCGTCGCCGGCGAAGGCGATGGACAGGACCTCGCCGTGGGCCCCCTCGCCGACCAGGTAGACGCAGGGGAACTTCATGGTCAGCTGGGAGCCGAGGTTGCCGTCCACCCACTCGACCACCGCGTCGCGGTGGGCCATGGCCCGCTTGGTGACGAGGTTGAACACGTTGGTGGACCAGTTCTGGATGGTGGTGTAGCGGATGTGGCCACGATCCAGCGCCACGAGCTCGACCACGGCCGAGTGTAGCGAGTTGCTGGAGTAGGTCGGAGCCGTGCAGCCCTCGATGTAGTGCACCGACGCGTCCTCGTCGACGATGATCAGCGTCCGCTCGAACTGCCCCATGTTCTCGGCGTTGATGCGGAAGTAGGCCTGCAGCGGGATCTCCACGTGCACGCCCGGCGGCACGTAGATGAACGATCCGCCCGACCACACGGCGCTGTTGAGCGCGGCGAACTTGTTGTCCGTGGGCGGGATCACCGTGGCCCAGTACTTGCGCACGATGTCGGGGTGCTCGCGCAGGGCCGTGTCCATGTCCGTGAAGATGACGCCCTGCTTCTCCAGATCCTCCTGGATGGAGTGGTAGACCACCTCGGACTCGTACTGGGCGGTCACCCCAGCGAGGAACTTCTTCTCGGCCTCGGGCACGCCGAGCCGGTCGAAGGTCTCCTTGATGTTGTCCGGGACGTCGTCCCAGTCCCGCTCGGAGCCCTCGGAGGGCTTGAGGTAGTAGTGGATGTTGTCGAAGTCGATCTCCGACAGCATCTCCTGATCGCCCCACGTGGGCATGGGCTTGGCCTCGAAGGTGTCCAGGGCCTCGTGGCGGAAGGCGCGCATCCAGTCGGGTTCGTCCTTGTAGCGCGAGATCATCTCGACGATCTCATGGCTCAGACCCTTGGGCGCCTTGACCAGGTACTCCTCTGGATCGTGGAAGCCGTAGCGGGACTCGTAGTCCTGGTTGAGGTCGGCCAGCGCGGTGTGGGTGCTCATGGTCACGCTCCCATCTCGGCGGCCTGGGCGAAGCCCTCGTAGCCGCTGTGCTCGAGGGCCAGGGCCTGCTCTGGACCGCCGGACTGGACCACCTTGCCGTTCATGAACACATGGACGTGGTCCGGCCGGACATGGTCGAGGATGCGCTGGTAGTGCGTGACCATCAGCACGCCCGCGCCCGCGTCCACGGCGCGGTTGATGCCGCCGGAGACGAGCTTGAGGGCGTCGATGTCCAGCCCCGAGTCGATCTCGTCGAGCAGGGCGAACGTGGGCTTCAGCATCGCGAGCTGCAGGATCTCCAGGCGTTTCTTCTCGCCGCCGGAGAAGCCGTCGTTGAGGTAGCGGATCGCGAACTCCCGGGGGATCTCGAGCTCCTCGAATGCGGCGAACAGCTCTTTCCTGAAAGCACCCGCGGGTACCTCTTCTCCGCGTCGCGCGGCAGCGGCAGCGCGCAGGAAGTTGGCGACGGGCACGCCGGGTACGGCCACGGGGTACTGGAATCCCAGGAACATGCCGCGCCGGGCCCGGTCGTGGGGTTCGAGATCCTGGATCGGGACGCCGCCCAGCAGGATCTCGCCCTCGACCTTCAGCGCGGGGTGTCCCATCAGCGCGGCGGCGAAGGTGGACTTGCCCGAGCCGTTGGGACCCATCACGGCGTGCTTCTCACCGGCGTAGACCTTCAGGTCCACTCCGTTGACGATGGCCTTGTCCTGGACGTGGACGCGCAGATCGCGGGTCTCGAGGATCGGGGTCGTGTCTTGGCTCATGTCGTTCCCTTCGGCCAGCCCGGCCAGCCGGTTCGTTCGGTCCTGTTGTTAGCCGTGACTAACATACTTTTAGTAATCTATCTGGCGGGTCTGTCAAGGGGCAAAGAGGTGGCATGGGGCTTGCTTGGTACCTGGGCACCTGGACGGACTGTCTCACGCGCTTTATCGAGAACGACGGGAGCGAACATGGAACAGGAACTTCTGACCGGAAACCAGGCCGTCGCCCTGGCCGTCGTCGACAGCGGCGTCAAGGTGGCGACGAGCTACCCCGGTTCACCCACCGTCCAGATCCTCGAGACCATCGCCCGGACCGACGGCCTGCACGCCGAGTGGTCTCCGTCGGAGAAGGTGGCCCTCGAGGTGGCCATCGGCGCGTCGTTCGCCGGCGCCGCGGCCTTCGTGTCCATGAAGCACGTGGGCGTGAACATCTGCGCGGACCCGCTGATGACGTTCACCTTCACACGGCTCAACGGCCCGCTGGTCATCGCCGTGGGCGACGATCCGGGCCAGATCTCGTCCCAGAACGAGCAGGACAGCCGCATGTGGGCCGAGTACGGGCTGATGCCGATGTTGCAGCCCGGCACCCCCCAGGAGGCCTACGACCTGACGCGGATGGCGTTCGAGATCTCGGATCGGTTCGAGACGCCGGTGTTCGTGCGCATGGTCGATCGGACCTGCCACATGATGGGACGCGTCGACCGTGTCGAACCGGCGGAGCGCGAGGCCACCGGGTTCGAGCCCGATCCGGTGCGCTACTACCAGATCCCGCCGTTCTCGCGCGAAGCGCGAGCGCGCGTCGAGGGCCGCATCCCCGCGGTGCAGGCCTGGCTCGAGGAGGGCCACGGGTTCCACCCGGAGATCCGCGACACCTCGCTGGGGATCGTCACCTTCGGCGCCCCGCACCCCATCGTGCGCGAGCTGCTGCCCGACGCCTCCACCTTCAAGCTGGACGTGATCTGGCCGCTGCCGCTGGAGGCGCTGCGGGAGTTCGCAGCGCAGGTGGACCGGGTGATCGTGGTGGAGGAGCTGACGCCGTTCGTCGAGCAGAAGATGCGCCTGGCTGGCATCGAGTGCGAGGGGGCCTCGCTGTTCCCGCGATTCGGCGAGTTCAGCGCCACGCTGCTCGCCGGGGTCTTCGCCGAGCAGGGACTGTGCGAGCTGCCGGCCCCGGCGGCGCCCGAATCCCCCACCGACGTGGCACGCGGGGCCATGCTGTGCCCCGGTTGCCCCCATCGTCCGGTCATGGTGGCCCTGCGGGACCTCGGGATCTTCTGCCACGGCGACATCGGCTGTTACCTGATGGGGTCGTACGAGCCCTTCGAGGTGCTGAACACCTCCATCTCCATGGGCGCCTCCATCGGCATCGCCCAGGGATTCGCCAAGGCCCTCGAGGGCACCGACAAGGAGATCCCCGACGTCGTGTCGGTGATCGGCGACTCCACGCTGTGCCACTCGGGGCTGCCGGCGGTGATCAACTACGGCTACAACGACCACCGCACCAAGCTGTTGGTGCTGGACAACCGCGCCACGTCCATGACCGGCCTGCAGGACAACCCGGTCACCGGCAAGAGCGTGCGGGGCGATCAGAACGTCGCCGTGGACCTCGAGGCGGTGCTGCGCGCGCTGGGCATCGACAACGTCACCAAGGTCAACCAGTACAGCCTCGAGGCGTGCAAGGAGGTCTTCCGCCAGAAGTTCATGGAGGAGGAGGGCCCGCTGGCGGTCATCGCCACGGGCGAATGCGCGCTGAAGTACAAGAAAAAACGGCTGACCTATTACGTGGATCCCGACGTGTGCATCGGCTGTCGATCGTGCATCCAGGTGGGGTGTCCGCCCATCAGCATGCGGCAGTACCCCGGCCAGGAGGCCGGCGTGATGCGGTCCCACATCGATCAGCAGCGCTGTGTGGGCTGCTCGGTGTGCTTCCAGGTGTGCCCGGTCAAGGCGATCAAGCCGCTGCCGCTGGGCCAGACCGCGGACGTGGCCGCGCCCCTCGACCTCACCGCCGACGAAGAGGTGGACCGATGAGCGCGCCCATCAACATCTACCTCGCCGGCGTCGGCGGTCAGGGCCTGGTGCTGGTGAACCGGCTGCTCGCCCGCGCCGCGGTCCTGTCGGGCCTCGACGCCAAGAGCACGGACACCCACGGCCTGGCCATGCGCGGCGGCGCGATCATGGGCACGCTGCGCATCGGCGAGGAGGTGGGCACCTCCATCTTCCCCCAGGGCGCCGGGGATCTGCTGCTGGGCCTGGAGGCGCTGGAGGCCTTTCGCCACGTCCACATGCTGCGCCGTGGCGGTACCGTGGTGACCAGCACCGACGAGATCTGGCCCGCTCCGGTGCTGCTCGAGTCCCGGACCATGCCCCGCGACTGGCGCGACCGGATCGCCGGGCTCGATCTGACCCTGGTGACCGTGCCCGCGGTGGAGCTCGCCCTCGAGGCGGGGGACTACCGCATGGTCAACGTGGTCATGGCCGGCGCCATCTCGCCGCTGCTGCCCCTGGATCTGGAGCGGCTCCAGCAGGCCACCGAGGCGCAGGTCCCTGCGGGAACCTACGAGAAGAACCTGCGCGCGTTGATGCTCGGGCGCGAGGCGTCCGAGGCCATCCTCGACGGCTGAACCCCTACGACCCGCCGATCTGTCTCATTGCAGCTGTTGCGGACAGTGAGACACCATGCTATCGCTACGTCTCCCTCGACAGCTGGAGGTGGGCGTGGACCGGAAACTGCGTGTCCTGTTCCTGTGTGGCGGCAACTCCTGCCGCAGCCAGATGGCCGAGGCGGTGCTGCGCTCCCTGGCCGGCGATCGGGTCGAGACGGCGAGCGCGGGGCTGACCGCCGAGGGCCTCCATCCCCTGTCGATCCAGGTGATGGACGAGATGGGGCTGGACGTCGCCCATCAGCGCTCCAAGGCGGTGGACGACCTCGACCGCCAGACCTGGGACGTGATCGTCACCCTATGCCAGCCGGCTCGTGATCTCTGCGTCACACCGGCGACGCTGCTGCAGCCCCAGGGCGACGGGGCCGACGGGACCCGCATCCCCCCCGTCCTGGCGGGCAACCCCCACCTCCTGCACTGGCAGATCCCCGATCCGGCCAAGGCGACGGGGAGCGACGCCGAGATCCTGGCGGCGTTCCAGGGGGCCCGGGACACCATCCGCGATCGGATCACCGGCTTCGTCGAGCACGGCTACCTCGCCGCCCTGACCGAGGAGCGCCACACCCGCCGCCAGCTCCTCGACGGGCTGTCCGACGGCGTGATCATCCACGACGACAACGAGGTGTTCCAGGTGATGAACCGCGCGGCCGAGCGCCTCACCGGCATGAGCCGCGACCAGGTGCTGGGGCGCCACTGCAAGGACATCTTCGGCCCTTCGGGCCTGTGCGGCGGGCAGTGCGACTTCAAGAACGGCGCCCCCGGTGAGTTCCCCCGCAAGACCCGCGACGTGGTGTTCACCACCGCCGACGGCGAGGACCGGCGCGTGCGGATGGTGCTCAACCACGTGGCCACGTCGGGCGGAAAGCCGGACCAGGTGGTGGCCACGCTGCACGACGTCACCGAGCTCGACCGGCTGCGCGAGCGCTCGCGCCACGCCCACAGCCTGCACGGCATGGTCGCCATCTCCGGGGCGATGAAGGAGGTCTTCGAGACCATCCGCCAGGTGAGCGCGTCGGAGTACTCGACGCTGATCCTCGGCGAGAGCGGCACGGGCAAGGAGCTCACCGCCAACGCCATCCACAACGAGAGCCGCCGTAAGGGCGGGCCGTTCGTGCCCATCAACTGCGGCGCGCTGCCCGAGAACATCCTCGAGAGCGAGCTGTTCGGCCACGTGCGCGGCGCGTTCACCGGCGCCATCCGGGAGAAGAAGGGGCGCTTCGAGCTCGCCGACGGCGGCACCCTGTTCCTCGACGAGGTGGGTGAACTCTCGCAGGCGTTCCAGGTGCGGCTGCTGCGGGTGTTGCAGGAGAAGCAGTTCGAGAAGGTCGGCGGCGAGAAGTCCATCCGCGTGGACGTGCGGATCGTCTCGGCCACCAACCGTGACCTTCGTAAGATGGTCGCCGACGGAGAGTTCCGCGAGGACCTGTTCTACCGGCTGTGCGTGGTGCCCATCACCCTGCCACCGCTGCGCGACCGGCGAGAGGACATCCCCCTGATCATCGAGCAGGTGCTCGAGCAGATCCGCGAGGAGTCGGGCAAGGACATCCAGTCCATCTCCAGCGAGGCGGTCCAGGCGCTGATGGGGTGCCGCTGGCCCGGCAACATCCGCGAGCTGATCAACGCGCTGCAGTTCGCGTCCGTGCGCTGCCAGGGCACCGAGATCGAGGCGAGCCACCTGCCGCCCGACGTGCAGAGCCCGTCCGAGGATCGCCTCGCGCTGCCGACCGCGGCCCTGAACGCGCCCGCGGTGTCCGCGCCGCGCCGCCGCCGAAAGCTGACCGTCGAGGCGGTCCGCGAGGCCCTCGCCGAGACCGGCGGCAACAAGGTCAAGGCGGCCAAGGTGCTCGGGGTGGGCCGCGCGACGTTGTATCGTTTCCTGGCCGACAACCCTGTCTCGTGACACCTTCCGAGACAGCGTCCCTCGACTGTCTCGCCTGATCCCTGTTTGCTCAGCGACGAGCTAACACGCTGAAATTACAGCGAGAAACAAGTTTTTTGTTTTTCTTCGCCGGGTCGCGGCGAGGATTGGCATGCCCCTTGCTCTACTTCCGGGGCAACAACGCATACAACCGGCTCGACAGCTTGTTCGGAGGAGAAGACATGGGAGACTGGAACTCGGTTGAAGACGTGCTCGACTACGCCATCCAGAGGGAGCAGGAGGCCGCCGACTTCTACACGGGCCTCGCCGCCAACGCCGAGCATCAGCACATGAAGGAGGTCTTCGAGGGCTTCGCCCGCGAGGAGGAGAGCCACAAGTCGAGGCTGCAGTCGATCAAGTCCAAGGGGATGTTCGGCAAGCCGCGAAAGTCGGTGAGCGACCTCAAGATCGGGGACTACCTCGTCGCCGAGGCGCCCTCGGATTCCACCAACTACCAGGACGCCCTGATCCTCGCGATGAAGAAGGAGAAGGCCGCGTACCGCCTGTACTCCGATCTCGCGGCCCTGGCCGACGACGAGGGCATGCGCAACGTGTTCCAGCGCCTGGCCCAGGACGAGGCGAAGCACAAGCTGCGCTTCGAGGTGGAGTACGACGACCGCATCCTGACCGAGAACTAGATCGCGTCACCGTGCGGGAGGCCGTGGGCCATGACACACGAGTACAACGAGAACCTGCTCAAGACCCTGCGGCTGACCCGCGAGATGCTCGCGCTGGCGGACGAGGGCGACCGGGATCGCAACGACGCATCCTGTGGCATCATCTACGGGATACTCAGGGACTCGGCCTACCGGCTCCGCAAGCTCGTCGAACAGGAGTGCGACAACCACAAACATGCCGGCAAGTGGGAGGGCGAGGATTGCTGCGCGCCTCTGTCGGCGGAAGGACCAGAATCATGAATCAGGAATGCATCGTCTGTGGCTGGATCTACGACCCTGCGGTGGGGGACCCCGACGGCGGAATCGCCCCCGGGACAGCCTTCGAGGACATCCCCGACGACTGGGTCTGCCCCATCTGTGGTGTGGGCAAGGACCAGTTCGAGGTCGTCGAGAGCTAGAGCGAACCGATAGGTAGGAGCCGAGCGCTCCTGTAGGAGGCCGTCATGGCCAAGGGAACCCTGGTACACACGCCCAAGAACCCCACGCAGATCACCTATCGCTGCCGAGCGAGCAAGGGCTTGACCAAGTGGTGTTTCGCCCTGTGCACGCCCGTGAATGGGCGGGGCCCGTGTGGCCGGCCGGCGGCTCACGCCCTGCAGGGACGAACCCAGAGGGCCATCGCGCGCTACCTCGAGGCCGAGGAGGCCGAGGAGCCCGAGGCCTAGCGGGGGGCTTCAAACTGCAGCCCGGACCCGATAGGGTTCCCAGTTCACACGAACCCGGCCGGAACGGACCGGCCTGAACATACCAAGGGAAGAAACATCATGAAGAAGTACGTCTGCACCATCTGTGGTTACGTTCACGAAGGCGACGCTCCCCCGGAGAAGTGCCCCCAGTGTGGCGCCCCCGCCGCCAAGTTCGAGGAGCAGAAGGCCGATGGCGACATGGCCTGGGCCGACGAGCACTTCATCGGCGTGGCCAAGGACGTGGACCCCGAGATCCTCGAGGGCCTGCGCGCCAACTTCACCGGTGAGTGCACCGAGGTGGGCATGTACCTGGCCATGAGCCGCCAGGCCGACCGCGAGGGTTACCCCGAGGTCGCCGAGGCCTACAAGCGCATCGCCTTCGAGGAGGCCGACCACGCCGCCCGCTTCGCCGAGCTCCTCGGCGAGGTCCTCGTCGCCGACACCCAGGCCAACCTCCAGGCCCGCGTCGACGCCGAGCACGGCGCCTGCGCCGGCAAGAAGAAGATCGCCACCCGCGCGAAGCAGCTCAACTACGACGCCATCCACGACACTGTCCACGAGATGTGCAAGGACGAGGCGCGCCACGGCATGGCCTTCAAGGGCCTGCTGGACCGCTACTTCAAGTAGGGTATCGAACACCGGCAGGGGTCAAGTCTGGTCTTGAGTCTTTTCGCCGCGAAAAGACTCAAGACCAGACTTGACCCCTGCTGCGTTGAGGACGTGGCTCAACCGGGAGAACACGATGGTCCAGCGAATCGATCGAGACACGAGCCGGCGCCGCTTTCTGGTGATGTGCGGGGGCAGCGCCTGTGCCGTGACCTTGTTACCGGGTGTGTTGACCGGCTGCAGCGGCGGTGAGCCCACGGGTGAAGAGTCCCTGCAAGGGGATTGGCTCACCGTCGCGCTGGCCGACTACCCGGATCTGGAGCCGGTGGGGGGGATGGTCCTGATCGAGGTCACCGGCGAGGACCTGACCCTGGCCGTGGTCCGGCTGGCCGACGGGTTCGCGGCGCTGGACGGCACCTGCACGCACCAGGGGTGCCTGATGTCGAGCTTCGACCTCGACGCCTCGGAGCTGGTCTGCGGCTGCCACAACTCCACGTTCGACCTGTCCGGCGACCCGACCGGCGGACCGGCCACCGAGCCGGTGGCCGCGTTCGAGACCGAGTACGACGAGGACGCGGACGAGGTCCGAATCCGCATTTCCGAATGAGTATCCCGGAGGAATCCAACATGACCGCACCCACCGAAGGAACGCCCGCACCCCTGTTCACCGCCGCGACCCATGACGGCGAGGTCTCCCTGTCGGATCTGAAGGGCAAGATCGTGGTGCTGTACTTCTATCCCAAGGACAACACCTCGGGGTGCACCAAGGAGGCTTGCGGCTTCCGCGACGTGCACGACGACATGCGCGCCCTCGGCGCCGTGGTGCTCGGGGTGAGCAAGGACAGCCTCAAGGCCCACGCCAACTTCACGGCCAAGCACGAGCTCAACTTCCCGCTGCTGTCGGACCCGGACCGCGAGGTCATCGAGGCGTACGGCGCCTGGGTCGAGAAGCGAAACTACGGCCGCACCTACTTCGGCATCGAGCGCTGCACGTACCTCATCGACGGCGAGGGCGTGGTCCGCAAGGTCTGGCGCAAGGTCAAGGTCAAGGACCACGTGGACCAGGTGTTCGAGGCCGTGCGCGAGCTGGCCGGATCGTGACCGCTCGCGTCGTCGCTCGGTGGACCACTGCGCTGGCCCTGGCCACCCTGGCCCTGGCCGGGCTGGCGAGGACCGCGGCGGCGGCGTCCGTCGAGGACGGGACCATCACGTACCGCGTGGTGCACAAGCTCAAGACCTACGAGGCGGTCCTGCCCGCTGCTTCGGCTCAGCTCGAGGTCGCCCTCGATCCGGACGATCTCGAGGCGCTGCAGTTCAGCGCCACGATCCCCCTGGCGAGCTTCGACAGCGGCAACCAGCTGAGGGATCAGCACGCCGCCGAGACCCTGGAGCTGCTGTTCTTTCCGCGCGCCGTCTGGACCGTGGACGCGGTGACCGTGGTCCGGCGCGAGCCCGCCGACGGAGCCCTCTCGGTCGCGGAACTCCTCGTTGCCGGGCCCCTCGAGCTGCACGGCAAGACCGTCCGTGTGGAGGCTCCGGTGCTGCTGACCTCCACGGGGGAGGGCCTGCGCGCCCAGGCCCGGTTCGACCTCTCGCTCACGGAGTTCGACATCCCAAGGCCGGGCCTGCTCGGTATCCGCATCGCCGACACGGTGACCGTCACCGTCGACCTCACCCTCGATGGAGAGCAGCCATGATCCGCTCCCCCCTTTTCGCGCTGCTCCTCGTGGCCCTGCTGTCCGCTTCATCGGCCTCGGCGGCCGCCATCCCCCGCCTGGATCTCGCACAGTCGCTGGCGGTGGCGGACGAACTCGGCGACGACGAGCGGCAGCGCCTGCAGCGGCAGGTGACCCAGCGTCGCGCCCAGATGAACATCCACCAGGCGCTGGCCGTGGTCCTGATCCCGGTGCTGGGGACCACCGCCGCCGTGGGGACCGCCAACCGCGTCGGCATGGACCTGGGGCAGGCGCCGCCCGCGTGGGCCTTCGACCTGCACCGCGGACTGGCCGTCGGGACCACAGCCCTGTACCTGACCACCGCCCTGTTCGCCGCGACCGCGCCCAACCCGATGAAGGCCCTGCTGGATCCGGACAGGTCCATTGGGTTCGACTCCTCGAGGTTCCACCGGGTGTTGGCCGTGATCCATGCGGTGTTCTTCGTGGGGCTGGTGGTCACCGGGATCGTGGACGCCCGCGCGAAGCTCTCGCCAGAGGCGTACTCTGCGCTGAGCAAGATCCACGTGATCGAGGGGTGGACGGTGTTCACGCTCGTGACCGTGTCGGGGATCACCATCGCGCGGTTCTGATGCTGGACTCTCCCGGCCGGGACGTGTATCCGTGGAACATCATGGGTGGTGGGATCTCCGACGGATGTGTGGTGGTGTTCGGGCGGCAGCCGGTGCCCGGCGTGGCCAAGACCCGGCTCGGCGAGGGCATCGGCGATCGTCGCGCTGCGGACGTGTACGAGGTCATGCTCCAGCACACCGTGGAACAGGCGGTCACCTCGGAGCTGCCCGTGATCCTCGAGCTGGCCGAGCTCCCGTGCGAGGGGTGGGAGCCCCCCCACGGTCTCCAGTGGGCCCTCCAGGCCGACGGTGACCTCGGCACGCGCATGCGCACCGCGTTCGGTCGCTGCTTCGACGCGGGCTACGAGCGCGTGGTGCTCGTGGGCTCGGACATCCCGGGACTGAGCCGCACACACCTCCGGCGTTCGATCCAGCTGCTGGACAATGTGCCGGTGGTGCTCGGCCCGGCGCAAGACGGCGGCTACTACCTCGTGGCGCAACGAGCCCCCGGAGCAGACCTGTTCAGCGGCATCACCTGGTCCGTGCCCGACACGCTGGCGCTGACCCGCTTGCGCCTGCTCGACCTCTCGCTCGGATACGGCGAGGTCGAGACCCTGGCCGACGTGGATGTCCCCGCGGATCTGGAGGATGCGGTGGCCTCTCGCACCCTGTCCACGGAGCTCCGGGCCGCGCTACGCCGCGCAGCGGCGATGGAGTGAATCATGGCCAGGCATCTGGTCCCCCTGGTGCTGATCGCGGTCGGGCTCGGAGCGTTCGCCCTGGCCTGCACGGCGCGCAGCAGCGACAGCTCACCCCCCGAAGGTGACGTCCACTCCCGCGCGTCCGCGTTCTTCGCCACCCAGCCCGAGTACTTCCAGCCCCTGGCGGACACGCCGCCCCCCACCGGACTCCAGGCCATGGACACGTCGGTGTGCGTCGGCTGCCACCCCTCCCAGGTCACCGAGTGGCGCGACAGCATCCACGCCCGCGCCTGGGACGACGACCAGTACCAGGCCGAGCTGAACAAGGACCCGGGCATCCGCTGGATCTGCATCAACTGCCACCTGCCCCTGTACGACCAGCAGGCAGAGCTACCCGTGGGCCTCGAGGACGGCGACCTTCGCCGGCCTCAGCTCGAACCGAACCCCAGCTACAGCGAGGCCCTGCGCGACGACGCCATCGGCTGCGCGGCCTGTCACGTGCGCGACGGCCACGTGGAGGGTCCCACCGGTGAGGCGCCGGGAGCCCCCCACGCGACGCGGCGCAGCGCCAACCTGACCGAGTCGGACTTCTGCATTCGCTGTCACGGCGTCGAGGTGCGCGTCGAGCAGCTGGACCTCGTCTGCGCGTTCGCCACCGGTCGCGAATGGTCCGAGTGGTCCCAGGGACAGGACCCCGCCCCCACCTGCCAGTCCTGCCACATGCCGCAGGTGGATCACCAGCGCTGGGTGGGCGCTCCCGAGGCGCCTGGCAGCTTGCACGCATTCCCTGGATCATTGATCCCGAAGCGACCCTCGGACGCCGCGGCCTTCGAGGCGCGGCAGGCGCAGTTCCCGGAGGGTTTGACGGCGACGGTGGCCTTCGAGCCCCAGATGCCTCGCCGTGGACAGCGAGCCGAGCTCGTGGTCACCCTGACCAACGACCGCGCCGGGCACTCCGTGCCCACCGGGGATCCCGAGCGGTATGTCGAGGCGTCGATCCGCATCGGCGACGCCAGGGGCAACCTCATCACCGAGCAGGTCGAGATCTCACGCGCCAAGTTCGCCTGGCACCCCACGCCGAAGCTCGAGTACGACAACCGCATCGCGGCATCAGAGGCGCGGACCTACCGTGTCGCCTTCGACGTGGGCGATGCCGAGGGACTCATCGGCGAGGTTCATGTGAGCAAGTACCGGATCGACCAGGAGGCGCTGGAGTACCACCATCTCGAGGACAAGGTGGTGGCGGGGCGGCTTTCGACCGGGGCACGGGTGCTGACGCCGACTGCGCCTTAGCGTAGTCCACTCCGGTTCGACTTCCCGGTTCACTTTCACTTCCCCTTCCACCTCCACCTCCACTTCCCCTTCCACTTCCCCTTTCCCCTCGCCGCGAAAGTTATGAAGTTATGAACGTCCCTTTTTTCCCCTCAGTCCGCCGTCGCGCCCCCGCAGGAGCTCCCCGCCCCCGCCGTACACCCATAACAGTGACTGTCGGTGCGGATGGACCGGCCCTCCCACGCGGCGAGGTCGAACTCGGAGACGTGGAGGGCGCGGCCGTCGTGGTCCTGGGCGTCCATGTCGAGCATCTGGTTGAAGTCACAGTCGTAGAGGCGACCGTCCCAGCCGACCGAGAGGGTGTTGCGGCACATCAGGCCGTCGACCGTGGTGGGATTGAAGGCGTCCTCGAGGCGCTGCATGTAGGGATCGAGGTTGTCGGAGGTGACGAGCCAGTCGCGGAAGCGGGCGATGGGCATGTTGTTGAGGGCGATGAGGCGGTCGAAGGTGATGCCGTGGTCGCGTTCGAGGGCGACGCGCCACTCGCCCTCCATGGAGGCCTGGGAGCCAGCGAGGAATGCGCCGGCGGGGTTGGTCATGAGGGTCAGGACGCGGTGGGGATCGCCGTGGCCGTATCCGGCATCGTTGAGTCGCCGTAGTGCCTCGATGGACTGGTCGAAGACGCCTGGACCGCGTTGCCGGTCGGTGTTGCGCTTGCGGTAGTGGGTCAACGAGCCGACGACCTCGACGCCGCGCTCGGCGAGCCAGGCGGGGGTGTCGTGCTGGCCGCCGGTGAGCAGGATGGTGAGGTTGCAGCGATCGATGACGTGCTTGCCGCGCGTCACGCACTCGTCCACGAGGTAGCGGAAGCTGGGGTTGAGCTCGGGGGCGCCGCCGGTGAGATCGACGGTGTGGGCGCCGGTGGTGTCGAGGGCGCGCAGGCAGGCGTCGACCACCGACCGGGTCATCACCTCGTCGCGGTTGGGACCGGCGGAGACGTGGCAGTGGCGGCAGGCCATGTTGCAGCGCTTGCCCAGGTTGATCTGGAAGATGTCCAGCTGGGCGGGGCGCAGGTGTGGGTGCCCGCTGGCCTGGAGGCGGGCGTCGAAGTCCATGGCTGCGGCGGCGGGCATCGTCTACATCCCGGACTTCTTGACGTGGTCGAGCGTCTGCACGCCGTGGACCAGGGAGGCGCCGCCGCGGATGGCGGTGGCCACGTGGATGGCCTCGGTCATCTGCTCGAGGTCAGAGCCCTTCTCGAGGCAGTCGCTGGAGTAGGCGTCGATGCAGTAGGGGCACTGCACGGCGTGGGCGACGGCGAGGGCGATGAGCGACTTCTCGCGGGCGGTCAGGGCGCCGTCGGCGAAGACGGAGCCGTAGTAGTCGAAGAACTTGCGGGCGAGCTCGGGGTTGCCCTCGCCGATCTCGGCGAACCGCGCCAGGTGGTCGTGAGCGTAGTAGGTCATGGGGTGTCCTTGGTTTCCATCGTGGTTCTAGGTCCTCGCCAGCGCGCGTGCCAGCGCTCGGCCGCGGCGAGGCGGATCACGGTCAGGGGCATCACGACGCCGGCGCGGGCCACGGCGCGCAGGTTTCCGCTCACCTTGGACTGGCCTGCGATGCGATCGCGGTGCCTCACCGGCACCTCGACCACCTCCAGCCCTCGCGTGAGCGCCTTGATCTGCATCTCCACGGTCCAGCCGTAGGTCAGGTGGTTCATCTCCATCGACCGCAGCGCCTCACCGCGGATGGCCCGGAAGGGCCCCAGATCGGCGAAGCGCCGGTGGAACAGGGCCTGGACGAGGCCGAGGACGACGATGTTGCCCATGCGCTGGGGAAAGGTCTGGGTGCGCTGCAGGTCGCCGCTGCGCTGCCCGACCACCAGATCGGCGCCGTGCTCGAACGGGGCGAGCAGGGCCGGCAGATCGTCGGGATCGTCGGCGCCGTCGCCGTCCATGAAGACCACGATGCCGGTGTGGCCGTGGTCGCGCAGGCCGCGCATCAGCGCGTGGCCGTAGCCCCTGGTGGGCTCGTAGGCCACCGAGGCGCCGGCGGCCGCTGCCACCTCCGAGGTCCGGTCGGTGGAGCCGTTGTCCACCACCACCACCTCGTCCACGAGATTCCGTGGAATCGAGCGCACCACGTCTCCGATGCACGCCTCCTCGTTCAGCGCGGGGATCATCACGGTGACGGGCCACTCACCCAGCATCGTCGGCTCCCGCGCGCTTGCGGCGCCGCCACCACAGCAGCAGCCCGAGATCGAACAGCAGGAAGAACGCCAGGGCGCCCCATTCGAGGATCAGGAACCGCGTGGGCACGCGCCAGGCCAGGCCCGAGCGGTGGGGGATCTCCACGGTCTCGGAGATGGCGACGATCTCCCCGAGGACCAGCGGCGTGATCCCGCCCACGAAGAGCCAGGGCACGATCAGCATCGACATGTACCAGGGGTAGATGGTGGGGGAGAAGGCGTAGTAGGCGCCGATGGAGGCGGCGAACCGGCCCTCGGCGCTCCAACGCTTGCGGGTCAGGAAGAACGCCGACAGGGCGATGGTGACCCCGTAGCCGATCTTGCGTGCGATCACGGGATCGCCGGTCCAGGACTTGAACAGGCCGTAGATGGCGCCGTTGAACTCCCACTCCATCATGTACTCGGGGATGGAGCCGATGATGTCCGGGCCCGCGGAGGCGTAGGGGAGGACCAGCGCCAGCCCGGCGATCGTCGCGCCGGCGGCCACCCAGGCCGCCTCTGTCCAGCGTCGCCCCCACATCAGCGCTGGCACCGCGGCGATGGCCAGCGGGCGTACCATCGTCGCGACCATGGCCGCGGCCCCGGCCAGGCCGGGGCGGGTCTTGTTGAACAGGAACGCCGCGGCCAGCCAGGGCACGTACAGGGCGTCCAGGTGCATGCCGACCATGTGCATGACGGCGGCCAGCGGCGCCATCGCGTAGATCACCGCGTGCCCGCCGCGCCTGCCGCGCCTGCGCAGGGCCAGCCAGATCACGGCCACGGCGAGCAGTTCGTGGCCCAGCAGCACCGCCTTCCACCCCTGGAAGCCGCCGGGATTGAGCTTGTAGCCGGCCCAGAACCAGCCCTCGGCCACCGGCGGATAACACGTCGGCAGATCCTTCTTGTAGATGCGCGGGTAGTACACGCCGTCGCGAAGCTCGCGTAGCTTCTCGTGCCTGGGCGGGTACTTGTACGGATCGATGCCCTCGTCCTGGACCTTGCCGTCCCACATGTATCGCAGCGCGTCCCGGGTCCCCTCGAGCCCCTCGAACCACAGCACGCCGCGCACGCTCAGCGCGGCCACCAGCAGCAGCGCGATCTCCCAGCGCATCGGGATCGACCAGCGGGTCGCGGCCCACCAGGCCACGATGAGCATGGGCGTGCCGCCGGCCATGGCCGCCATGTGTTGCAGCTCGCCGAAGTGGGTCGCCAGGCCCCAGCGCTCCACCTCGGCGAAACCGAGCCAGAGCACCTCGGCCAGGGCCGCGAGGGCGAACACGGTGACGTAGAACCGGTTGGAACGGCGTCCCCTCCTCTGGTCGTTGCCGGACACGGTGACGGGCTCAGCTCCTCGGCTCGAAGGCGGTCAGCAGCCCCACGTAGGCGAAGCCCACGAGGAACAGCGTCAAGAACGGGATGGCCACCCACAAGCCGTGGGCCCCGGCCCAGGCGATGGTGGCGGCGTAGTAGACGGCGATGCCGATCTCGAGGACGCCGTTGCCCGTGAGCTCGGAGCGATAGCGCGGCGCAGCGGCGGCGCCCTCTCCGACCTTGGGCGTGCGGACGAACTCGGAGCGTTGGCCCGTGAGCCCCTCGAACACGGCGCGGGTGTTGTTGACCGACATGCCGAGCCCCAGCGCCATGGCCATGGGCGCGCGCACGAGGCTCATCGGGCCCAGGGAGCGGTTGGCGTGCTCGGCGGCCAGGTAGAACACGACCATGGGGAGCGTGGCCATGCCCAGCACGGGCAGATCCACGCCCCACCACAACACGCTGTCCATGGACGCGAGGCCCTGACGCGCCAGCAGCGACAGGGGCAGCAGCAACGACAGCAGCAGCACCAGCGGGAAGGCCAGGTTGCTGTACAGGTGGAACATGGCCTCGAGCTTGGTCCGCAACGGGAGGCGCGAGCGAACCACCTGGTGCGCGAGCCGCCCGCCCACCTGGACGGCCCCCTTGGTCCAGCGGTGCTGCTGGGTGCGGAAGGCCCGGACGCGCTGCGGGACCTCGGCCTCGACGGTGTACGACTCGATGAACTCGAACCGCCAGCCCGCGAGCTGCGCGCGGTAGGACAGGTCCAGGTCCTCGGTCAGGGTCGCCGCAGACCAGCCCCCGGCCTCGTCGATGGCGCGGCGGCGCCAGATGCCTGCGGTGCCGTTGAAGTTGAAGAACACGCCCACGCGGTGGCGCACCGCGCTCTCGAGCAGGAAGTGGCCGTCGAGGAGCAGGCCCTGCAGGCGCGTCAACACGCTGGAGCCGCGGTTGAGGTGGTCCCAGCGGGCCTGCACCATGCCGAGCTCCGCGCGCGCGAAACGTGGCACGGTGACCTCGAGGAAGTCCGGCGGCGGCACGAAGTCCGCGTCGAAGACCGCGATCAGCTCCCCGGAGGCCGTCTCCAGGCCCGCGGCCAGCGCGCCGGCCTTGTAGCCGCTGCGATCGGTGCGGTGCAGGTAGCGCACGCGGGCGCCCTCGGCGGCGAGCTCCTCGCAGGCGCGGCGGCAGATGTCCACGGTCTCGTCGGTGGAGTCGTCCAGCACCTGGATCTCGAGGCGCTCGCGGGGGTAGCGCACGGCGGCGGCGGCCTGGATCACCCGCCGGGCGACGCGGCGTTCGTTGTACAGGGGGAGCTGGATCGTGACGGCCGGGGCCCTGCGCGCCTCGATGGGGCGGGGGGGCTCGGTCGGCGCCACGCGCCCCATGCGCAGCCGGACCAGCACGAGCACCAGCCGGTGGATGCCGATCACGCACAGCGGCGCCAGCGTCAGAGCCCAGGCCACGAGGATCGCCGTCTTCACGTCAACCTCGGAGCTTCTCTTGGGGGTCTCGGGGTGTTCGGTTCTCCAGCCGCAACACACCCCGCGGGCAGACCTCGGCGCACAGGCCGCACCCGACGCACGCCGCGCGGGTGAAGGTCTTACCCTCCTGGGCGTACGAGCGCACGTCGATTCCCATCTCGCAGTACTTCGAGCACAGGCCGCAGGAGATGCACATGTCGGGCTTGGCCCGGATGCGGAAGCGGCCGAGCTTCTGGATCAGCCCCAGCAGGGCCGCCATGGGGCAGAAGAACCGGCACCAGATGCGGGTGCCGCCCAGCGGGTACAGGCCCACGCCGACCACGCCCGACAGCATCGTCACCACCACCAGCCCGTACCACCTGCGGACCCAGTCGGAGACCCCTGCGAGGGCCGAGTGGTCCGGGAGCAGGGCGCTGATCAGCCAGACGCCGGTGGCCACGAAGGCCAGGGCGAGGACCGCGTGGATGCTGACCTTCTCGAACCGCCAGGCCCAGCTGGACTTGACCGACAGGTGCCGCCAGGGCTCGCCGAAGGTGTTGGCGAGTCCCCCGCAGCCGCACACCCACGAGCAGTACCAGCGCTTGCCGTACAGCAGCGTCAGCGCCGGGACGGCCACCACCGAGGCCACCACGCCGTACAGCAGGTAGGGCAGGGGGTAGTAGTGGACGTTGCGCGGGTCGAACAGGTCGATCTTCAGCGGCCAGAGGTAGCTGAGGTAGAGGTCCGGGCGGTCGAAGAACTTCATCACGTGCGGCACGCTGAACGCCAGGGTCAGCTGCACGAAGATCACCACCGAGGTGCGCACCAGCTGGTAGCGGTTGTGCCGGTACTTGCGCATCACGTAGGCGCCGCCAACGCCCACGGCCACGGTGTAGAGCAAGCCGTACAGGCTCCAGCGGTTCGCGTCGACGCGGCCGGCCCAGGCCTCGGGCAGCAGCGCCGAGAAGATCCAGGCGCCCGCGGTGTCGAGCCAGGGGCTGCCGAACCACTTCGTGTCCAGGCCCATGTAGAGCAGCAGGTAGAACGCGGTCAGGGCCACGGCGATCAACCAGGCGCTGGGGCCCCGGTGGGTGACGTCGTGGAGGAGGCGGCCGCCGGGGGTCTGGCGGCGCATCAGGTTCGCACCTCCTGCCGGTCCATGACTCCCAGCGCGGCGCGCCCGAACTCGTGGTCGAACTGGGCGCGGGCCAGGTGGGACTCCACGTACTGCGGGGACCGGCGCTGTTCGATCCAGGTCTGCATCCGGGCGTGGTCCCAGCGCGAGCCGATGAGGTTGAACCCCAGGACCCGCTCGCCGTCGTGGACGATGCGCACCGACACGGGCCGCGAGGGGTGGGTCAGCACGACGTGATCCGAGCCCGCGGGCGCGTCCTGGACCGCCCCGACGGTCGTGTACTCGATCTCGAAGAACTTCGAGCTGTTGAAGAACGTGGGGGGCTGGTAGGGCTCGTCGTCGCCGAACAGGTTGCGTGCCACCAGGGCGCCCTGGCGCCTGGCCGAGTACCAGATGAGTTCCACGAAGGGATCGCCGTCGGCGGGCCGGATCTCCGCGCAGTCACCGCAGGCGAACACGTCGGGGAGCGAGGTCCGCATGCGGTCGTCCACGGCGACGCCGCGGCCGAGCTCGGGGCTGTCCTTGCAGCGGCCCAGCCAGCCGATGTGTGGGTGGACGCCGATGGCCACGCCCAGCATCTGACAGTCGATCTCGTCGCCGAGGCTGGTGCGGATGCCGTTGACGCGCCCTGTGTCGTCGACCCGGATCTCGGCCAGCTCCTCGGCCAGCCGCACGTCCACGCCGTGGTCGCGCATGTGTCTCGCGACGACCCCGGCCTCGGCCTCGCCGAGGGCGACGGGCCAGTAGTGGGGTTCGCGGATCAGGTAGGTGACCTCCACGCCGTGGTAGCGCAGGCACTCCACCAGCTCGATACCGATGAGGCCGCCCCCGACGACCACCGCGCGCCGCGTGCTCGGGGTGAGCCGCTCGCAGGCGTCCAGGTCCTGCATGGAGACGAAGTGGACCAGGCCGTCGGTGATCCGATCCAGCCCCTCCCAGGGCACCGTGTTCGGCCGCGCCCCGGTGGCCAGGACCAGCCGGTCGTAGGGCAGCCAGGCGCCACCCTCGAGGCGCACGGCTCTGCGAGAGGCGTCCAGGTCCACCACCCAGTCGCGTACCAGCTCGATGCGCTGGTCGCGGTAGACGCCGCGCTCGTGGGGCTCGAGGTCGCGCCGGCTCATCCGGTCCATGAACGCGTACATCAGTCCGGTGCGGGCGAAGAAGAAGTCGGTCTCGCCGCTGACCACCGTGATCGAGGCATCGCCGTCCCGCTCGCGCGCCTTCAGGGCACACGTGATGCCTGCGACACCGTTGCCGACGATGACGATGTTCACGAATCCCCCCGTTTCACTGGACGATGTTGAGCGACCAGTCATAGGACAACCAGGTATCGAGGTCCACCCCGTCGGAGCCCCCGTCGCGGTAGACGTCGATGAAGCCCTCCACGCCGCCGTACTCGGCGTCGAAGTCCACGCCGTACCAGTCGAAGATGGACGAGATCCCGTCGGGCCCGGCCCCCTTCTCGGGGTTGTTCACGAAGGCGATCGACATCTCCTCCAGCTGCTCGTCCAGGGTGTTGGGCTTGTACGCATACGGCGCGGCCGCGCGCAGATTGGGGCAGCCCAGCGAGGCGCAGTTGAGCCCCACGTGGATGCGGGCGTCGACCACGGCCCCGTCCCAGACCGCGTCGTGGAACGCCTCCATGGCCGAGCGGGTGTCCGCGTCGGCGCTGGCCACGTTGTCGTGCTCCCAGTCGCCGCGGAGCACGCCATGCTCCACCTGGTTGAGCGAGAGGATCACGCCGCCGAACCCGTAGGCCGGCGTCCCGAAGAACCCCTCGAAGTCCTCCGAGACGCTGAACCCGGGATCCCCGTCGTAGCGGGCGAGGACCCCCTGGATGACGGACGCGTTGTACCCGTTGACCCAGTACGCGAGGCGTTCGTCGGTCCCGGCGAGGTCGCCGGCGTCGATGCTGTTGACCATGGCCAGGTACTGGTCGAGGAGGTAGCGGGACTCCCCGGGCTCGGCCAGCGCGTCGTAGTCCACCAGCACGTACAGGCCGTCCTCGGTGGCCTCGGTGTGCTGGGCGAGGATCGCGTCGAGGCCCAGGTGGTTGCAGCTTGTCACGTCGGGGAAGTCGTCCAGCGAGCTGGTGGCGGGCGGCTCGTAGTCGTCGGGGTAGCTCACCCAGGTGCCGCAGCCCCCGGCGAGCAGGCCGATCGTGGCCAGGGGCGCCCAGGAGAGGGTTCGGATCGAAACCAGCATGGTCGTTCTCCTCGAGATGGCGAATCAGCGCTTGTACGAGACACCGAAGCCGAAGCCGATGCCCTGGGAGCTGTTGCGGGCCCAGACGATGGGATCGAAGGACGCCTCGATGGCGAATCCCTTGCCCAGCATCACGCCGGCGCCTGGCCCGAGGACCAGGTACGCCTTGGTGTAGGCGTCGGTCTTGTAGGGGGTGACGCCGCTGACCGAGAACGCGACGAACACCCGGTCGCGGATGCTCACGCCCACCTGGCCGGCGAAGACGAAGCTGTCGAGGAACTCCCGGTCGTCGCCCTCGCCCACGTACCCCTCGGTGCGGAAGCGGTGGCCCGCCTCGGCGAAGGCCCACATGGGGGTCTTCGGGATGGAGCCGCCGATGGAGAGCCAGCCGGTGATGTCCAGCTGCCCGTCACCGAAAGCGGGGAAGAACGAGGCCAGCGGGCCCTCGAGCCCGCCCACGTCGTACATGGGGATCTTGAAGTCCAGCCGCACCGCCGAGGTCACCGGGATCGGAGGCGACCACTGCACCCCGATGAGGGCGTCGGCGCCGCCGCTCTGACGATAGCGGAGGCCGTCGGCGAAGGTGTTCTGGGCGATGGTGTAGGGCAGGTACCCCTGGATCTGGAGCTTCGGCGCCAGGCCCACCTCGAAGTAGGCGAAGGTGCTCGCGCCCAGGTACTCGGTGCCCTCGCGGACGGTTCCGGTCGAGTCCACGTAGGTGTCCGCGAGGAAGAAGCCCTCGCCGGCCTTCACGTACAGCTCGCCGCCGCTCTTGGACCATGGGCCGGCCTGGGCGGGGCGGACGGCGCCCGCGGTGAGCGCCGCCAGGATCAGGATCGGGAGAGTGCGGGTCATGTCTGTCCTCACCAGCTGCCGTTGAGGCTCCAGTCGTAGTCCAGGTAGCCCACCGACACCGTGGCCGCGCCCGCCGCGGGCTCGTCCAGGTAGGTGGCGAAGAACCCGCGGATACCCGCGGCCGCGTCGTCGCCGTTGCCGGCCTTGGCGTACTGCCCGATGAAGTCCGCGCCGTACCACTCGAAGATGCGTGACACGGCCAGCTCGCCCTCGCCGGGATCGAAGCGGTTGCGCTCGGGATCGCCGACGAATCCGGTCGAGGCCGCGTCCAGCCGCTGCTCGAGGTTGGCCGGCGTGAAGGCGCCCGCGTGCAGCTTGGGGCAGCTGCGCGCCGCGCACACGAGCACCATGTGGAGCCGCGCGTCGGGGTAGTGCTTGCGCAGGATCTGGTGCTCGATCTCGTTGAGGGTCAGCGAGCGCCCTGCGACGTCGTGTCGTATCCCGTCCCACGCGCCGTCGATGTCGCGGATGGACGCGACCGGGCCGTGGTCGAGGATCACCTTCAGCGTCAGGGCGTTGTAGGCGTTGATCCAGAAGGCCATCGCCTCGGCCCGGGAGAACCCGGCCACGTCCCCGCTGCCGACGACCGCCAGGGAGTCCAGGTAGGCGTCGAGGGGGCCGCGGTCTGCGGCGAGCGCGCCGTATCGGACCGAGCCGGCGTCCACGTGGGCGCGCAGCACCTGATCCAGGGCCCCGTGGGTGTGATCGAATGCCTGGGCTGGGCCAGCCAGCCAGAGGGCCGCCGCCAGCGCGACCCCCTCGATGGACCAGCGGATCGTCTCTCGCATCGTCTTCTCCTGGTTGCGGTCCGGGTTCCCGGTCTCGCCTATCGTCCAGCCAGCGGTGGGTTCGTTACAGGGTATGAGCAAGGGTCGTGCCATCGCCGCGATCGGGGGGCGCCTCTGCGCGGCGGTGAACCCACGGGGTGTCCTGGTGTCTCAATGTCCAGATGAGACAGCGTCGTGGGCACAGAGCCTGTCCTGATGAGACAGGAACCCGGAGAAAACGAAGTCACGTACAGCGATCGCAGCTTGGCACCAATCTTGAATGTCTATTATTTTTGACGAATATCTATCGAAATGGTAGAGATTCAAGTGAGGCCACGAACCGACGAAGAGGGTGACGACATGGCGTTCAGAAGAGGCACCAACGAGCTGGCGGCATACTCCAAGATCGCGTCGAAGACAGCCATCCTGACTCGCGAGCAAGAGAAGGTACTGGCCCGCCGCTGGCGGGACGAGCGGGATCCGGAGGCGCTGGACCGGCTGGTGCTGTGCAACCTCAAGGCGGTGTTCAAGATCGCCGGCGAGTACCGCAATCGGCACGTGGGCATGGAGGATCTGGTCCAGGAGGGCCTGATGGGGCTGATCCGCGCCACCGAGCGCTTCGATCCAGAGCGCGGCATCCGCTTCCTCTCCTACGCCGGGTGGTGGATACGCGCGTACATCAAGGAGTACCTGCTGCGCTCGCGAAGCCTGGTGCGCATCGGCACCACCCAGAAGCAGCGCTCCATCTACAGCCGCCTCGGCCGCGCCAAGGCGATGCTCGAGAAGCTGTACCCCGACCTCGACCCGGCGCTGCGGTACAAGAAGCTCGCCGAGATCCTCGACGCCAGCCCGGAGCTGGTCGAGGACATGAACGGGCGCCTGTCCGGCCACGACCTCTCCCTGGACGCCCGCATCAGCGACGACGGGGAGACCGCCTACGTGGACCTGCTCGCCGACGACGGCCCCAACACCGAGGAGCGGGCCATGGAGAGCGACCTCCACCAGCACCGCGTGGTCTACCTGCTCGCTGCCATGGACGAACTCACGGATCGCGAGCAGCTGATCATCCAGCGCCGATACCTGGATCCCTCCTCCACCACCCTGCGCGAGCTCGGCGTGGTGCTCGGTATCAGCCGCGAGCGGGTCCGCCAGCTCGAGATGCGCGCCAAGGAGAAGATCCGCACGAGCTTCGAGGCCCAGGAGGGCGCTGCGGAGCTGCTTGCAGGGTAGTCGCACGGTCTGGTGATCGCGGACAGGATCCGCGAGACTTCCCCGCATGGAACCCACTCGAGAGATTCTCTGGAACATCCACTGGATGCGCTGGCCCATCTACGGGCCCGCGTTCATCGCCATGGCCATCGCCGCGTGGGGCACGTGGCGCAACGTCCGCCGGTGGAAGACCCTGGCCGCCATCGCCCGGCCCGACGACGCCAGCCGCGAGGGGCTGGGCGAGCGGATCGGCTACGCCCTGAAGTACATGCTGGGCCACCAGCGCATCCTGCGAGAGGGCTTCCCCGGCTCCATGCACTTCCTCATGTTCGCCGCCATGGGGGTGCTGTTCGCGGTGACGTTGCTGGTGATGGTGCAGGAGGACTTCACCGATCTGTTCTTCGGGGTGAAGTTCCTGAAGGGACCGGTCTACCTGATCTGGTCGGCGGCCGGAGACCTGTTCGGACTGGCCCTGCTCGCCGGGGCCGGCATGGCCCTGGTCCGGCGATACGTCCAGCGCCCGGACCGGCTCGACAGCGAGCCCAAGGACCTCTGGGCGATCCTGCTGCTGCTGGCGCTGGTGGCGACGGGCTTCTTCGCCGAGTCGCTGCGCATGGTCGGCGAGGGCGAGGTGCGGGCGCCGTGGGCTCCCTGGTCCTTCGTGGGGTGGCTCGGCGCGCTGGCCCTGGGCGCCGCTGGCCTGGGCGAGGGGGCGATCCGCACGGTCCACGCCATCAACTGGCAGGTCCACATGATCCTGGCGATGGTCTTCATCGCCACCATCCCCTGGTCGAAGTTCTGGCACATGGTGCCCGGCGCGGTGAACGTGGCCCTGCGCAGCCGCAAGGCCAGGGCCGACCTGCCCACGCTGAACATGACCGATCTGGAGGACGAGACCCGCGAGACCTTCGGCATCCACCGGGTCGACGAGTTCACCTGGAAGGACCTGCTGGACACCGAGGCCTGCATGAAGTGCGGGCGCTGCACCGCCCAGTGCCCGGCGTTCAACACCGACAAGCCGCTGAACCCGCGCAAGATCATCCAGGACGTCAAGGCCAACGCCGACGACAAGATGAAGCTGTGGTTCGACGCGCGGGGGGCGGTGAAGGAGGACGTGGACCGCGAGACCGAGGGGGTGATGCTCGTCCACGGCTCCGACGCCGAGGGTTCGCTGCCCGCAGGAGCCATCGGATTCGACGAGCTGTGGTCGTGCACCAACTGCGGGGCCTGCGCCGAGGCGTGCCCGGTGCACATCGAGCACGTGCCCAAGATCCAGGCCATGCGCCAGTACCTGACGCTGATGCTCAGCGACTTCCCCAAGGAGGCGCAGCCCGTGATGCGCAACCTGGAGAACAACGGCAACCCCTGGGGTATCGGCATGGACCAGCGGGGGAACTGGGCCGAGGGGCTGCCGACCTTCGACGACGCGCCCGACGCCGAGTACCTGATCTTCCCCGGCTGCGCCTGGGCCTTCGACGAGCGCAACGGCAAGGTCGCCAGGGCCACCATGGAGCTGTTGCAGCGCGCTGGTGTCAGCTTCGCCACCCTGGGCGGCCAGGAGACCTGCTGCGGGGATCCGGCGCGGCGGGTGGGCAACGAGTACCTGTTCGCCATGCTCGCGCAGATGAACGTGGAGCTGTTCGACGGCTACGGCATCAAGAAGATCATCACCGCGTGCCCCCACTGCATGACCGTGCTGGGCACCGAGTACAAGCACCACGGCGGCGACTACGAGGTGATCCACCACGCGGATCTGCTCGCGAAGCTCGTGGCCGAGGGCAAGCTGCAGCCGGAGAAGACGCCCGAGGGCGCCAAGCAGGCCACCTACCACGACAGCTGCTACCTCGGCCGCTGGAACGACATCTACGATCCCCAGCGCGAGCTCATCCACGCCGTCCCCGGCGTCCGGTACACCGAGATGCCGCGGCACGGTGCCAGCAGCTTCTGTTGTGGAGCCGGCGGCGGCCGCATGTGGATGGAGGAGACGCTGGGCACGCGGATCAACCACGACCGCGTGGGCGAGGCGCTGGACACCGGCAGCGACACCCTCGTCGCAGCCTGCCCCTTCTGCCTGATCATGCTCGACGACGGTCTGGCCGCGAAGGAGAAGCAGGACGAACTCGCCCTCAAGGACGTGTCCGAGCTGCTGCTGGAGTCGCTCCCCGACAAGGGATGACCCGCGATCACCCGGACAAATCGGGCGCCCGCGACGGTATACTCTCGCGAGCCGGTGTGACCCGGTCGCGAGAGGGAACCCTTGACCCCATTCGAGTCCATCCCCGCGCAGCTGTCCGTGGAGGCACCCCGCCGCTTCGCCACGGGCGGCATGGCCGAGCTGTTCGCCGGGGAGAAGGTGTTCCCCAGCGGGGGGCGCGCGGGCGTGGTGGTCAAGCGGATGATGCCCCAGCACGCCAAGGTGCCCGAGCTCGTGGCGCGGTTCCGCGAGGAGGCCCGGCTCGGCATGTTGCTGCGGCACAGCAACATCGTGCGCGTGTACGAGTACGCCGAGATCGACGGCGCCCACTACATGGTCATGGAGCGGGTCGACGGCCTGGACCTGGCCGCGGTGGCCAAGCGCTGTCGCGACCGCGAGGTGGACCTGCCGCAGCCGGTGGCCGCGTTCTTCCTCAACGGCATCGCGTCGGCGCTGGCGTACATGGCGGACGCGAAGACCGCCGACGGCCGGCCCATGGGGTTGGTCCACCGGGACATCAGCCCGTCGAACATCCTCGTGTCCCACGAGGGCGTGATCAAGCTCATCGACTTCGGCGTGGCCATGGCCAGCGAGCGGGAGTTCCGCACCAAGGAGGGGTTCTTCGTCGGCAAGTACGCGTACATGTCCCCCGAGCAGGTGCGCAGCGACCCGGTGGACATCCGCAGCGACCTGTTCGCCCTGGGCAACGTGGGGTACGAGCTGCTCACGGGCAAGCTGCCGTTCCTGGGCGGTTCCGAGTTCGAGACGTTCAACCAGATCCTCGAGCTGGCGGCGCCTCCGCTGAGCACGGAGCGCGCGGACGTGCATCCGCGCCTGGCCGGCGCCGTCGAGCGGTGCCTCGCCAAGGCCCCCGCCGATCGGTATCCGCACCCGCTGGAGATGGTCCGGGACCTGCAGCGGTTCTTCCACGAGGCCGTGGAGGAGCCCCCGTCCGTGCTCGCGGTGAGCTTCCTCGAGGACGTGGACCTGATCAGCGGCGCCGAGCGCGAGCGGGAGCTCTCACCCAGCGCGCCCGGCGCGCCCATGCCCTCCACCGGCGGGGCTGCGCTGCCCCCCGCGGCGAACGAGGCCGTGATCTCCGGCGCGGGCCAGGCCATGGCGCCGGCGCCGGGGCAGACCGCCGACGGGGAGTCCACCCTCGATCCCGCCGAGGAGCGGAGCCCTGCCGACGACGGCGACGGCGGCGACGAGGGCCGGGCCAACCTGCTGGGCTGGATCGTCACGGCGGTCGTCGTGGCCATCGCCGTCGTCTTCGTGTGCTGTGGTGCCGGACGGTGGCTCTACTCGGCCCTGTTCGCCCCTGGTGACGACGAGATCTTCGTGCCGGAGGACCCCACCGAGGAGCCGGTGGTCGAGCCGGTGACGTCCGCTCCCGTCGAGCCCCCCGTCGCCCGCACCGGCACGGTCAACATCTTCGCCTCCCCGCAGGTGGAGGTCTTCATGGACAAGCGCTCCCTGGGGATGACGCCCATCGTCGGCCTCGAGCTCGAGCCCGGCCGCTACCGGCTCCAGGCGCGCCACGACGACCTGAACTGGGACAGCTGGGTCACGGTGAGCATCGAGGGCGGTGAGGACAAGGACATCCGGCTGGAGCCGCGGGCGCGGGCGCCCGAGGCCGACGATCCCTGACGCGGGCGGCTCAGGCCTCGTCGATAGTCACCACCGTCCCCGAGGAGCCCGTGGTGGGCGTGACCACCAGGTCGCGCAGCCGTAGCTCGTCCGAGGGGGTGCCGATCTCCCGCCACAGCTTCCAGCACTGCTTCCACACGGTCCACGCGCTCGCCGGGCGGTTGCGCGGGTCCACCTGCAGCAGCTGGCCCAGCAGGTCCACCACCCGGGAGTCCAGGTCCGGCCGGAGCGATACGGGGGAGGCGTACGAGCCGCGGAGGATCGCGTCGCGCGTCTCCTCGAAGCTCGTCTTGAGGAAGGGCTCGTGGCCCGTGAGCATCCTGAACAGCAGCGTGCCCAGGCCGAACAGGTCGCTGCGGTAGTCCGCAGGCTCGTGGCGCGCCTCTTCGGGGTTCAGGCAGGCCATCTCGCCGTAGGAACCGCGCACGGTCGTGCCCAGCAGCTTGCCGCGGAACTGGGCCATCCCGAATCCAGCGAGCTTGGTCTCGCCGTGGGTCGTGATCAGGACGTGGCGCGGGAGCAGGTTGCGGTGCACCAGGTGCATGGCCACGCCGCCGGAGCCCGTCGCCCGGTGGGCATAGGCCAGGATCTCCGCGAGGCGGCTCAGGATGGTCAGCGCCACCCCCTGGTCCAGCCGGCCGAACCGCTGCAGCAGCGCGTCGAGCCACTCCCCCTCGACCAGCTCGTTCTCCAGCACCATCCGATCGCCGATGACCCCGTAGTCCTGGGTCGCGACGATGCCCGGATGTTTGAGCCCGATCAGCACCCGCGCCTCTGCGAGGAGCTGCGCCTGGAGCTCCGGGTCCCCCACCTGTCCGAGCTCCACCACGCGCACGCGGCAAGGCCGCTCCATGCCGTTGTCGAACACCCGGCGGCCGCGGTAGTAGCGCACCAGTCCATCGTGCCCCTCGTCGAACTCGAGGCGGTACGCACCCAGCTGGTAGTTGACCGGTGTCGTCATCGTTTCAGTGAGGCGACCATTGTATGCGAGTCAGCCCTCCACGAACATCACCGCGGACGCGATGGCGCCCATGCACCAGTCGGTGGTGGCGCCGTCCTGGACGTAGGCGTTGGCGGCGCGATCGAGGAGGTCGGGGATGTAGAACGAGCCCATGCCCTCTTCGATGATGTCGACGCACTGGAGACGATCGGGCTGCCACTCCTCGGGATCACAGGAGGAGGGATCGCCGAGGAGCTCGACGTCGAGGACCGGGGCGAGGGTGACGGCGAGCTCGAGGACGTCGCCGCCCGCGGTGGCGCAGGTGGCGGCCATCTCCTCGATGAGCTCGGCCTGCTCCGCGGTGGCCCAGGAGGGGACGAGGGGCTCGAGGACGAACGGGTAGAGCCAGTCGCCAGGCAGGACCTCGAGGGTGTGCTCGCCGACGAAGTCGGCGGAGTCCACGGGGAGCTGCAGCACGGTCTCGCCGAGGACGGCGGTCTCGATCTCCTCGTCGGTGTCCACGGCGTGTCCCAGGACGAGCCGCAGCTCGCCGTCCCGGGCGCGGCCCACGCGGGCGGTGACGGTGACCTGGGCGCCGGCGGGGGGGACCGGGATGGCGTCGCCGGCCTGGTAGACCTCGCCGTCCACCACCACCTCGAGCAGGACCTGGGCGGCGGCCGGGTTGCGCGAGACAAAGGTGTGGCGCGCGCGAATGGCGTCCACCACGCCGGTGGCGTCCTGGGCGACGGCGTGGACGTAGGTCGTGGGTGTGGCCGGGAGGACCAGGGCGTGGCGATCGCTGCCGCCGACGAAGCCCACGTGGGCGCCACGGGCGAGCATGGCCTCGACCATGATCCGGGCCTGTCCGGAGGCGGTGACTCCGAGCTCGTGGGCGGCGCGGCGGGCAAAGGGGCTGGCGTCGCCGCGGGAGGCCTCCCACGCGGCGAGGGTCTCCGGCGTGCTCTCGGGAGAGCCCAGGGCCCAGCCCATGTTCCACACCTCCACGGTGTCGTGATCCCGTAGGTCCCAGCCCCACAGGTGGCCGTCGAACATGGGGTGGTTGGGGGACATGGCGCCGCCCTCGGCGTGCGCCGCGTCGGCGGCGGCCTGCGCGCTCTCGGTCGAGGCGCCGTTGGAGACGTGCGCGGTGACCCCGAAGCGGTTGGCGTGGCCCGACGTGGACCACTCCTCGCCCACCACGAGGATCAGCTGATCGCTGACGAACTCGGGGTCGTCCAGGCACGCGACCGTGTTGTGGTCGGTGATCGCCAGGTAGTCCAGGCCGTTGCCCTCGAACTCGGGGTGCGCGGCCACGAAGGTCTCGTGGGTGTAGTACTCGGCCAGGGCGATGGTCGTGGCCACGGTGTCGAAGCCGTCGCTGTGCTGGGTGTGGATGTGCAGGTCGCCGCGCAGCCAGCCGTCCTCGCGCAGGGCGATGCCCTGGATCAGGTCGTCCGCGGTGTCGTCGTCGTCCGCGGTGCCGCTGTCGTCGTCCCCTGCCGTCGTGTCGTCGTCCCCCCCGGCTGAGCCGGTGTCGTCGTCGTCCCCGGCGCAGCCAGGGAGCAGCCACAGCACCATCCAGATCCAGCACCACGCGCGCATGCATCTCCTCCAGGTCGCCCAGCATACCCGCTGGCAGCTGCGCAATCACCCGCGGTGCATGGGTCCTGCTACCCTGTTTGGCTCCGGAGACCGATGACGATGGATTCGACGGCCGACACGACGACGCGATCGCCGCTGCTGCGCGTGGTGTGCCTGTGCGTCCTGGCCTACCTGCTGATGTTCAGCTACGCCATCGCACGCCCCTCGGCCGAGTCCCTGTTCCTCGCGGCCCACGACGCCGCCGAGCTGCCGCAGGTCTGGATCCTGGTCGCGTTCGCGGCCCTGGCGACGGTCGCCGTCTACAACCGCTTCTCCACGCGGTACGACCTGGTGACCCTGTACGCCGCGGTGTGCCTGATCACCGGCGCGGCCATGACCGGGCTGGTGCTGGCCTGGAAGGCTGGCCTGCCGGGCACGTCGTACGCGCTGTACGTGTGGAAGGACATGTACATCGTCGTGCTGGTGGAGATCTTCTACAGCTTCGCCAACGCCGTGTTCCCCATCCAGCGGGCGCGCTGGTACTACGGGCTGTTCGGCGCATTCGGCTCGGTGGGCGGCATCTCGGGCAACCTGGCGGTGGGGCCGCTGGCGCAGGCCGTGGGCACCGACGACAGCCTGTGGGCGGTCCTGCCCGCTCTGGCCCTGTCCGCCTTGCTGTGCGTGGTGTTCGCCCGGGTCATCGGCGCGCGGTCGTTGATGCGGCAGGTGGAGGGCGGCTCCGGCGGCAAGGCCCCGCGCCTCGGCGAGGGATTGGCCGTGCTGCGCGGCAGCTCGTACCTGCTGCTCATGCTCGGCCTCATCGCCGTGGTGCAGGTGGCGATCACCCTCATCGACTACCAGTTCAACGGCATCGTGGAGGCCTCGTACCCCGAGACCGACGCCCGCACGGGGGTCATCGGCAAGGTCTACGCGGCGGTCAACTTCGGCACCCTGCTCGGCCACGCCCTGGTCGGCCCCACCCTGCGGCTGCTGGCCATCCCCGGGACCCTGCTCGCGGTGCCCGTGGCCCTGGCCCTGACCGTGGTGGCCTTCGCCATCAACCCGGTCTTCGGCACCATGGCCGCGGCCAAGGTCGCGTCCAAGGCGTTCGACTACACCATCTTCCGCGCGGCCAAGGAGCTGCTGTACATCCCGCTGAACTACGTGGAGAAGACCCAGGGCAAGGCCGTGGTCGACATGCTCACCTACCGCGTGGCCAAGGGCGGCGCGTCGCTGCTGCTGCTGATCCTCGCGGCGGTGGTGACCCAGGCGCTGGTCACCGGGCTGACCCTGGCGGCGATCGCGATCTGGATCGCCATCACGGTGGCCATCGTGATCCGGTTCCGGCGGCGGGTGAGCAGGGAAGAGGAGATGCGGGGGCGGGGCTAGCCCTCGTACTGACAGGCCGAGCCCGGCGGGATGATCTCCAGCCAGCCGAACCACATGGGGTGGTGGTCCACGTACCACTGGAGCACCTCGAGCAGGATCTCCTGCTCCTCTCGCGAGAACATGTCGGTGGGGATGCGGTCGAAGCAGATGCGGATGTTGTCTCCGAAGTAGTCCAGCGCCTCCGAGCACAGGGTCTGCAGCTCGTTGCGGATGCGGCCGGAGTCGGAGATCCGGACGGGCCGTGTGCGGAAGTTCTCGCCGCGCATGAAGCGAACGAGCAGCGGGTTGAAGACCAGGTGGCTCTCCTCCATGTCCTCCATCAGCCGCAGCGTGAAGGTGATCATCTTGTCGCCGCGGTTGGTGGCCATGCGCACGGTCACGCGGTAGACGCCGTCCTCGACCTTCTCCACGCCCTCGGCGCCCGAGTAGGGGTCGGGGCACATGTACCCCAGCACCGCCAGGGCGTCCCAGCGCTTCTCCGGGAAGAAGTCGTCGGCGCCGACCACGGCGGGTCCGAGGGGGAGGTCCGCGTCGGCCGCCTCGCGGATCATGTTGCGGTACAGCTCGATCTTGTCCGCCGGTGGAGGCTCGGTGACCAGGGAGCCGAGCTGCTCGGCGAAGTCGTCGCCGTCGGGGTCCAGGTGCATCACCTTCCGCTCTCGCCGCCAGTCCAGCTTGAAGCGCGAGGTGAAGATGGCCAGCGACGCGTCGAGCCCCAGCATGTGGGCCAGGGTCGCTGCCTGGACGGCCTCGGCGGACGCCGCGTATCCGTCGCAGATGAACAGGTGTTGCTCGCCGTCGTCGTCGGTCCAGGTGTCGATGAGGTAGGTGGGGGCGTAGGTCCCCGACTCGGTGAACGCCGGCTTGCCCGTGGGCAGGATCCAGCCGTCCTCGACCAGGTGGACGCCAGCGTCCTCCCACTGCTTCCACATGGAGCCGATGCGGGCGAAGCGGCTCTTGCCGCGCAGGGTCCACACGTGGATGTTCGCGGGCTCGATGCCGGGGTAGGTCGCCTGGATGGCCTCGACCACCTTGGCGCGGTGCGTGCGGAAGTCGATCAGCACGGAGCGCTCGGCGGCCCGCTCCACCACCTTCTGGGGCAGGAACAGGTTGCCCATGTAGCCCTCGTAGGGGCGGGTGACCTGCAGGGGCTGGTCGAACAGGTGCAGCACGGTCAGCGACCCGGTCTCGGCGCCCTTGGCGAAGCGGGACGTGTTCTCGAGCGTGTCGATGGCCGCGCCCCAGATGGTGATGCCGGCCTCCTTGTAGTCGCGGTAGAAGTGGTTCCAGCCGTAGGTGGGGGAGTTGATGAGCTTGGCCACCCGCTCGTCCACCCACCGGGCCACCTGGGGCCGGGCGTAGACGCGGCCGAAGCCCAGCTGCGGGTTGCTGCCCATCTCCGGGGTCTCGCCGGCCTTGGGCATGAGCCCCTCGCCGAGGCTGACCATGATGGCGTGGTTCTCCGGCAGGAGCCGGCTGAGGTTCCACAGGCTCTCGGACAGGACGTACGCGCTGACCGCGTCGGCGTCCTTCTTGACCTGGTTCAGGCCCTTCTTGTCCTTGCCCGCGCCCTCGCCGAAGCGGCCGAACAGGCGAGTACCCAGGGCCGTGACCGCGGCGGACAGGGCCAGCTGGCGCTCGCTGCGCCCGTCCACGAAGGACAGATCACTGGTGAACTCGGCCTTGCGCTCGCCGCGCAGCCACTTGATCTCCACGTCCTCGAGCCACAGGTGGAAGCGCATCAGCACGGGCCGGGTGTCGAAGGCCCACTGTGCGATGAGGTTCTTCTTGGCCAGGTTCTCGTCGTTCATGCTCGGTACCTCACGATCCGTGGCCCGCGCCACCCTGCAGGTGGCCCGCCATGTTACCCGCTGAATTCAAACCTGTCGTGGAGCTTTATGGGGACACTGCAGCCGCAGGGGAAGGGGGCAGGTGCATCACATGGCCGCGACGTACTCTTCCGTCGCCTCGAACATCTGGTCCATGCCCATGGCCGTGATCTCGTAGATGTACTCGTCCTCGATGCCGTCGATGAACGTCTCGGGCCACAGGGACATGTAGCGCGCTGCGCCGCCGTCCCGGGGGAAGAACACGTCGAGGCTGTAGCTCTGGTTGAGCTGGATGGCGCCGCCGTCGGTCTCGTACTCCTGCTCGATCCAGGCCCGGCCGAGGATGGCCCACTCGCCGGACCCGGTCTCGCCGATCTCCACCCAGCGGAAGTACTTGGGCATGTCGTACTCCATGTTGAGCGCGAGGTAGTCCTTGAGGATGTGATTCGTCGTGTCGAGCCGGTCACAGCCGGCCGCGGGGAAGCAGCTCGGGTCCGTCGGATCCAGGAACGTGCGGTCGTACATGTCGGGCGAGGCCGGCTCCACCGGGCGCTGGTCCGGGAGGATGATCACCTCGGCGTGCGCCGCGGGCAGGAAGTCGCTGGCCGCCACCAGCGCCACCGCCAGCACGTCGGACGGATCGCGATCCGGGTGCTCGATGCCCTCGATGTCCTCCAGGGTCAACGGATCGGGGACGAAGCACCGGTCCTGGTACTCGGTGTCCAGGTCGATCTCCCCCAGCAGCTCGATCAGCTGCGCCAGCCCGGGCTCGAGGACGTTGTCCTCGGTGGTGTCCCAGTTGCTGAACAGGTAGGCGTTGACGTTGTTGATCTCCTCGATCTCGTCGGGGGTGTCCGGAGGCACGAAGGTGTCGTCCTCGCAGGCGATCATGAAGGTGGGGCCGAGGAGCAGGCTCAGCGCGATCGCTGCGTTCGTCAGCCGGGCGCGCGCCGTGTGTCGTGTATGGATCACGGGTCCTCCCTTTCTGAGGGACAGTTATGCCCCATGTTGCCCCGTCGTGGAAAGCCCCGCGGGGCGCTCGCGTGCAATGTGTACACTGGTGGACCACCCGGTGGAGGCGCCGCGATGAGCCCGACACAGCGACCGCAGACCACGGCCGAGCGCATCGCGGCGCTGCACGCCCGGGTGGTCGAGGCCACCGCGGCGAAGGGGCGCAGGAAGGGCCGCGGCGTCTACTACACCACGGACCGGGTGGCCCGCTACATGGTGGATCTGACCCTCGGCGAGGCCCTGCGGGACCTGCGCCCCGGCGAGGCGTCTCGCCCGGACGCCGTCGCGCTGCGGATACACCTGGACGCGCTGCAGCGGCTGCGGGTGCTCGATCCAGCCTGCGGGGCCGGCGCCTTCCTGCTGGCGGCCCACGCCGCGCTGGCGCGGGAGTACCGGTGGTGCCTGGACGAGCTCGCGCGGCTCGGCGAGGGCCTGCCCATCGACCCGGCGCGCGCTGCGCTGGACAACCTCGTGGGGGTGGACATCAGCGACGAGGCGATCCGCGCCGCGCGGCTCTCGCTGTGGTGGACCGCCGGGGGCGAGGGCGACCTGCCTGCCGTGCTGCAGCGGAACCTGCGCACCGGCAACGCCCTCGTCGACGAGCCCTCGGCGGATCCCCTGGCCCTCGACTGGGAGCAGGCCTTCCCCGGCGTGCGCGCCGGCGGTGGCTTCCAGGTGGTGCTCGGGAATCCGCCCTACGTCCGACAGGAACGCATCGCGCGCCTCAAGCCCTTCCTGGCGCGCCGGTACGCCTGCCACCGCGGCAGCGCGGACCTCTACACGTACTTCGTGGAGCTGGGGGTGAGGTTGCTCGCCGAGGGAGGGCGGCTCGCCTACATCGTGCCCAACAAGTGGCTGCGGGCCGGATACGGCGCTGGACTGCGTGCGTTCCTGACCCGGGAGGCGGCCCTGGACCGGCTGGTGGACTTCGGGCACGCCCCCATGTTCGAGGGGGCCCAGGTCTTCCCGTGCATCGTCTCGCTGCGGCGCCGCGCCGGCGGCTGCGACGACGGGGATCTGCGGGTGTGCGAGGTGCCGCGCGACGCCGAGCAGGGCGAGCTGCGCGAGGTCGTGTCGAGGGCCTCCCACTGCGTGCCCAGGCAACGCCTCGGCGAGGCGCCGTGGGCCCTCGAGTCGCCGGCCGCCGCGGCGCTGCTGGACAAGCTCCGGGGATGCGGGACCACCCTGGCCGATCTGGCCGGTGGCACGCCGCGCTACGGCATCAAGACGGGCCTGAACGCGGCGTTCGTCGTGGACGACTCGACGCGCGCGCGCCTCGTGGCCGAGGACCCTCGCTCGGCCGAGATCCTGCGACCCTTCCTGCGTGGGCGCGATCTGTCCCGTTGGCGCCCGCGCGAGGCCAGCCAGACCCTGATCTTCACGCGCCGGGGCACCGATCTCGACCGCTACCCGGCCATCCGGCGCCACCTGGAGGGCTTCCGCCCGAGGCTCGAGCCCCGGCCCACGCGGTGGCGCTCCGCCGACGGGAGCCGCTGGCCAGGGCGCAAGCCCGGCGCGTACCGCTGGTACGAGATCCAGGACGCGGTGGACTACTTCGAGGTGTTCGAGCGCCCCAAGATCCTGACCCAGGACCTGGCGACCCACCCCCGGTTCTGCCTCGATCGCAGCGGGGCCTACCCCATCAACACCTGCTACGCCTGGCCCACCGACGACCTCTACGTGCTGGGCTGGCTGTGCTCCCCGCTGGCGTGGTGGGTGATGCACCGCACGCTGCAGCGCGGCATCAACGACACCCTGCGCATGTTCACCGCCCAGGTGGCCACGCTGCCCGTGGCCGAACCGGCGCCCGCGCTCCGCGCGGCCGTGGAGGACGTGGTGGGGGAGTTGATCGAGGTCGCCGCGGACCGTCGCCCGGAGCTCGAGGCCCGGCTCTCGCAGCTGATCCTCGACGCCCACGGCCTCGACGCCGCGGAGATCGCGTTGATGTGGTCCACGGCGCCGCGCCGCACTCCAGGCCGCCCGCAGCGGGCCGCGAAGGAACCTTGACCCTCCCGTCCACAGCTGGTAGCTAGCGTGCGACCCTCGGCACAGGGTCGAAACTCCATCAGAGAGGGAACGCCATGAAGCACCTGATCACGATCCTGCTGGCCCTGGTGGCCTGCGCTGCCTTCGCCTTGCTGCCCAGCTGCGCCGTGTCGCCGGACGACGACGACGACGTCTCGGGCGACGACGACGACGCCACGGCCGGTGACGACGACGACGATAGCGAAGCTGACGACGACGACGCCGTCGGTGACGACGACGACGCGGTCGCCGACGACACCATCTACGACGTCCGTCAGGGCGCGTACCCCGACAAGTCCGAGGTGTTCCTGGCCAACGTCATCATCACCTCGCCCATGTCCGAGGGCCCTCCGGGATTCTTCATCCAGGAGCCCGGCTCCGAGTCCAGCCCCGAGTACAGCGGCATCTATGTCTACGTGAACGGCGAGGACAACGTCACCGCCGTCGCCGGTGACGTCGCCGTGGGCAACGCCATCAACATCACCGCCACGCTCAAGGACTACTACGGCCTGGCCGAGCTGTCCCTCGAGGACGCCGCCAACATGGAAGTCACCGGCACCGGCACCATCGCCCCGGTGGACATCAGCGCCTGCGACGTCGGCACCGGTGGTGCGATGATGGAGCAGTACGAGAGCGTGCTGGTCCGCACCGGCGCGGCCACCGTCAGCAGCGAGAACCCCGACGGCCCGGACGACGACTACGGCGAGTGGGAGGTCGAGGGCTGTCTGCGCGTGGACGACCTCTTCATCGAGGAGAACCCGGCCATGGGCACCACGTTCACCTCCATCACGGGCCCCATGTACTACGCCTACGACAACGCCAAGATCGCTCCGCGCACCGCCGCCGATCTGGCCCAGTAGATCGCCCGCTTCCTCCCCGTTCTGATCGGCCTGCTCTGCGTGGGCGCGGCCGACGCGGCCTCCGGTCCGATCGTGTCCGAGGCGCTCCGTGCCCACCTCGAGTTCGAACCACGGGCTCGCGTCGTCGTGGTGTTCGAGCCGCCCGATCCCGACCTGCGTGATCCCGAGTCGCGGCGGCGGCGGATCCACGGGATGAGATCGGAGCTACTGTCCGGCCTCGACCCCACCCACCTGGTCGTGGCCCACGCCCACGAGAACGTCAGCGCGTTTAGCGCCGTCCTGGACCGGGCCGGCCTCGATGCGCTGGTGGCCGATCCGCGGGTGGTCGCCGTCGGCCTGGACCCGGGCGGGCGGGGCACCCTGGCCCAGAGCGGTCCGCTGGTGGGTTCGACCACCGCGGTGGGGGCCGGCCTGGACGGCACCGGGGTGACCGTGGCCGTGGTGGACACGGGCGTCGATGGCTCCCACCCGGACCTGAGCGGTGCGCTGGTCGCCGAGCACTGCGTCTGCGAGAACGAGGACGGCAGCGGCTGCTGTCCCGACGGCAGCGTGGAGCAGGACGGGCCCGGCGCTGCCGAGGACGAGAACTGGCACGGCACGTTCGTGGCGGGGATCGTGGCCTCCGGTGGTGAGGAGGCGCCGCTGGGGATGGCTCCCGGCGTGGATCTCGTCGCGGTGCGGGTGATGGACGCGTCCAACGGCTTCCAGTACGCGTCCCAGGTGACCGCGGGGCTGGACTGGCTGCTGTCCGGGGCGGTGGACGTGGACGTGGTCAACATGAGCCTGAGCACCCACTCCGACTACGCGGGGCTGTGCGACGACGCCGAGGCCTACATCGTCGCCATGGCCCAGGCCGTCGAGGAGCTGCGGGCGCGTGGGGCGGTGGTGTTCGCCTCGTCGGGCAACGACGGCTCGACCGAGGCCCTGGGAGCGCCCGGGTGCATCTCCCACGTCGTCACCGTCGGGGCGGTGTACGACGCCGACGTGGGTGCCTTCGACGGCGCGGTGTGCTGGGACACGGAGACCCGCGCCGACCAGGTCTGCTGCTTCTCCGACAGCTCGGACGCCCTCGACGTGCTCGCGCCGGGCGCCTGGATCACCTCGTCGGCCCTGGGGCTGACCGCCTTCGAGTCCTGGGGGACGTCGTTCGCCACACCCCACGCCGCGGGGATCGCCGCGCTGGTGCGCCAGATGGATCCCTCCCTGGACGCGGACGCGCTCGAGGCCCTGCTCTCGGACACGGGCAAGCGGGTGCAGGACGACCGCACGGGGCTGGAGTTCCCCCGCCTGGACGTCCTCGCGGCGGTGCGCACCTACCCCGAGGACTGCGCGGACCAGCTCGACAACAACCACGACGGTGACGCCGACTGCGCCGACGCCCAGTGCGCCGGGGCGACGGGCGCGGCGGGCGAACCCTGCGAACCGGACGGTGAGGCCGCCTGCCACGACACGTTCGACAACGACGGGGACGGCCGGTCCGACTGTGACGACGCGGATTGCGCCTCTGCCCCCGGCTGCGAGTCCGCCCTCGAGGAGGCCGGCGGGTGTGCCTGCGCGGTGCGCGCTGTGGGCGCTGACCTCCCGGCGGCGGCGTTGGCGCCGCTGTGGGCCCTCCTGGCGCTGTTCGTCCGCGGGAAGCTCGTGTCCCGTTGACGCCCCGAACGAGACGCGGCACCCCCGGTTGTTGTATGCATGACAGGGACGGGTCCACATGAACACCGGCCACCGCGACAGCTCGAACGAAGACTCGACGCCCGCCGCGCGCGCGTGGTTGCCGTGGGCGGTGGCGGCGCTCGCCGTCGTGGCCGCCCTCGTGGGGCTGGCGGTGGCGCGGTCGCACAGCGCGCCGGAACAGGGAGGGGAGCACTGGGGCGAGTCGGTCTGGTTGACCGCCTCCGCGCGCCCGTCCAGCGCCATCTACGTGGACGGAGAGAAGTACGTGAACCGAGGCGAGGTGCGGGATCTGGAGCTGGAACCCGGTGCCCACGAGGTCCGGCTGGTACCCGCCGACGAGATCACGCCCGAGGGGCTGTTCACCCTCGATCTGGACGAGGAAGGGGACCGGCAGAAGTGGTGTTTCGACTACCGCGGCGGCGCCTGGCAGGCCGAGAGGTGCGATTCGTGAGGGTCGTGGAGTAGACGTGCTGCAGCAGCCCATCGAGTTCGGCAACTACGTGCTCGTCGAGGAGGTCGGCGTGGGCGGGATGGCGCGCGTGTACAAGGCGGTGCGCGCCGGGCCGATGGGGTTCCGCAAGGAGGTGGCGATCAAGCAGATCCTGCCCCAGGCCGCCAAGGACAAGAAGCAGATCAAGGCGCTGATCAACGAGGCCCGCCTGGGCGGTTTCCTGCACCACCGCAACATCGTCGAGGTCTTCGAGTTCGACCAGGTGGACGACCTCTACTACATCGCCATGGAGTTCGTGGACGGGTACACCCTCGAGCAGATCCTGCGGCGGATCCCGGTGCAGGGGAAGCTCCCACCGCGCATCGCGCTGGCCATCGCCATCCAGCTGTGCCAGGGCCTGGGGTACGCGCACTCGGCCGAGGACGACTCCGGGCGCGCCATGAACCTGGTGCACCGGGATCTCAAGCCCGGCAACGTGATGGTGGACCACCGCGGCGTGGTCAAGATCATGGACTTCGGCGTGGCGCGCGCCGAGACCAACCTGTTCACCACCCAGACCGTGGGCATGACCAAGGGCACGCCCGCGTACATGAGCCCGGAGCAGACCACGGGTGAGAAGCTCGATCCCATCGACCGGCGCTCCGACCTGTTCAGCGCCGGCTCCCTGATCGCCGAGGTGATCACCGGGGAGATCTCCTTCCACGCCACCAAGCTGTACGAGGTGCTGCGCAAGATCGCCGACGGCGAGACCGCGCCCGTGCTGGACCGGATCCGAGAGCAGCTGCCGGAGATGGAGCCCGTGCTGAGGCGCGCGTTGCAGCTGCGCCCTGCCGACCGCTATTCGAACGCCGAGGAGATGGGCGCGGATATCCAGGCCGTGTACGACGAGCTGCTGGGCGCCGAGGAGCTGGGACCCTGGCTGTCGGTGTGGATGACCGGGGTGGGCCCGAATCTCTCCCCGCTCGCGCGGTCCGAGATCGAGGTCGTGCAGCTGCCCGGGGCGCCGGAGCTGAGCCTGGACGAGGAGGACGACGCGGCCGACGTGCGCGCGCCACGGCGTCGCCTCCGGTGGGGGCTAGCAGCCGTCTTCGTCGTGCTCTTGCTGTTCGCGGCCGCCCTCGCCGGCGGGGTGGGTACGCTCGCGCTGGTCCGCGCGTTGCAGGTCGATGCTCCCGTCACGACCGCTGTTGGCGAGGGCGAGATCGTCGAGGTGGCGCCGGCGCCCGAGGTCGAGGAGCGGGTCGATGACGTGACCCCGGCCGTGAGCGACGAGCCCGACACCGGGGCGGTCGATCGGGAGGCGGGGGACGACGCGGTCGCGGTCGAGGAACCCGCGACCGAGAGCCCGGCCGCGCCCGAGCAGGTCCGCACCGACGAGCCCGAGCCCGCCACCCCCGAGGTACCGTCGTCGCTGGTGAACGCCGACCTGCCCAGCGCCGCCGAGGTGGTCACCCCGGCCACGGTGGACTTCATCGTCGGCTCCAACGCCTCGGTGCGAGACTGCTTCGCCCAGGAGCGGGCGTCGGGCGCGTCGCTCCCGGGGCGCATCTGGGTGCGGTTCACCGTGAGCCCGTCCGGCGCGGTCTCCGGCACCCGGATCATCACCGAAGGTTATGGGGGGAGCTCCCTGGAGGCGTGCGTGTCGAGTCGCGTGAACAGCCTGGAGTTCGGCGCCTTCTCCGGAACGGCCAGCAAGACCGCCAAGTACGCCTTCGTCTCGCCCTGAGCCCTCAGATGGCCGTGAGGTTGATGGTCACCTCACCGTAGACCCCCGAGAACATCGTGCTCCCCGAGACCAGCACCGTGCCGTCCGCCTGGTTGTAGGAGCCGTCCACGGGGATGCTCAACGGAACGTTGATGTACCCGTCGTCGTCGTACACCAGCGCGGTGCCGTCCACGGTGGTCCCGACGACGTCGCAATCGAGCTCGATGGCCAGGTTGACGTACCCCCAGAACAGGCACTCCCCCTCGCCGTCGATCTCGGCCTGGGCCGCGTCGTACTCGCCCTCCATCGGCGCCTGGCACTGGCCCGGATAGCGGTAGACCGACAGGTAGATGTCGGCCTGGCCGGTGAATTCCACGTCGCCGGTGGTGGCGTCGTCGTCGTCGCCGGTGTCGTCGTCGTCGTCGCTGGTGTCGTCGTCGTCGCCGGTGTCGTCGTCGTCGCTGGTGGCGTCGTCGTCGTCCACCCAGTCCCGGTCGTCCCACTGGGGCAGGAAGCACGACGGCAGGAGCAGCAATCCTGCGGCGAGGGCGAAGCGGAGGAGCCTGGACAGCATCAGAACCTCCCCGTCGCGGTGATCACGGGTCCGGGGATCAGCGTCACCTGGGATTCGCGGGCGCGGGGATCCACGAGCAGGATGAACCCGGTCACGGCGGCGGTTGCGCCGGCCACACCGATGATGAAGCCCGCCTCGTTGGCGTCGCGCTGGCGCTCGTAGTCCACGCGATCGGTCTCCGCGCGGCCCCACTGGTAGTGGGCGCCGTGAACCGCGAAGCCCGTGATCGCGGTCGCCCCGCCGATCCCCAGGACGATGGCCCCTGCGATCTGCTGCTGCTTGCCGGCGCTCAGGGGTTCGACGGTCCTGGGTCGTGTCGTCGTGGGTGGTGGCTGGACCGGAGGCGGGGTCACCGTCGCCACGGTGCCCCCCTCTGGCGGCCCCGGGACCACGCGGACCTCCCGGGACTCCGCCTGGAAGCGGTAGACCTTCTCGAGGTGGGGCACGGCGATGTAGGCCTCGGCCGCGCCGGTCCACTCCATGGCGGTGGCCAGCGCGTCCGCTGCCGCGTCCTGGCCCTCTCCGCCGGAGAACAACGCCTCGATGATCGAGTCCACCGGGACCAGGCTCACCGTCTGCCCCGGCTGCAGCGACACGGTGAAGAACTGTTCGCCTTCGTCCCGGCGGTGGACCAGCACCCGGTGCTCGCCGGCGGCCAGCGCGCCGTCTCCGGGGAACGTGCCGCCGTCGATGCGGATCTCCGGGTGGAGCTTGAACGAGTCCAGCACCTGCATCCGCGCCGCTGCGGCCTCCTCCGCCTCGGCGACGGCGCCGCCGAACACGCGGCCTGCGTCCGGAGGGTAACGATCGTCCCACTGGGTCGTCGCGTCGAACGCCGCGGCGCGCGTGAAGGCCGCGCGCGCCTCGTCGATCCGGTCGCCCTCGAAGAGGGCGTACCCGAGGTACATGGCCACCTTGGCCAGGGTCACCGCCTCGGCGGGCTCGGAGAAGCACGCCAGGTCGTCCATCACCGGCTGGAGGATCCGGGCGGCCTCCTCGTAGTCCCAGGCGTCGAGGGCTCCCTGTCCGCGCAACAGCAGGGTCTCGACGTCGAGCTGGGGCTTGCCCGCGGGACACAGCGACGCCTCCCCCTCCCGCGCCCACATCTCGGCGCCACCGAAGGCGTAGTCCTCCAGCGCCAGCGCCCGTCCGGCCTGGTATCGCGTGAACCCCAGCTGCAGCATGTCGCCGCGGACGGCGGACGCCCGCGCGTCGGTGAGCCCCGCGTGGAGGATGACCCACCCCGATCCCTCGGCGGCCCGCGCAGCCGGCGCCAGCAGCAACGCCGCCAGCACCATCGTCCGCCAGAGCACAGGGGCCATCGAGGCTCCTTCCGTTACCCCATTCACTCAAACCCTAGCAGACCCTCTGCCCAGCCACGTCAGCAGAAGGTAAAACCAGCGCCATCCCCGGGGCAGGGGTCAAGTCTGGTCTTGAGTCTTCTCCGCCGCGGAGAAGACTCAAGACCAGACTTGACCCCTG
>CAYRNR010000011.1:0-92791 GCA_964425605.1 uncultured Rickettsiales bacterium
AGCGTCTGGCTACGAACCAGAAGGTCGCAGGTTCGAATCCTGCTGGCCGTACCACGATAGAAAAGCCCCGTCGCCCTCGGCGTCGGGGCTTTTCTGATCGTGGGGAGGGCGGCGGGATTCGACGTTCTGAGCCCTCAGTCGACCCAGCCCAGGTCCCGCGGGTCTTCCGTGGTGATGACGGTCCCGTCGTGGTCCACGAAGGTGATCTGGGGGACCTCGAGCTTGCCGAGATCGTCCTCGAACACGAAGTGCTGCGAGAGGGTGTACTCCCAGTCCGCGAGCACCGGCACGGTCACGTCGTACTCCGCGGCCACGGTCGCGGCGTCCTCGGTGGTGAGCTGCGACACACCGTCCGCGTCCTCGAGCAGCACGTAGAGGTACAGTTCACCCGACGGGAATCCGGCCTCGAAGCGTTCGTCGAGGGAAGCTGCCAGCTCCCCACAGGTGTCTCACCAGGAGGCCCCGAAGACGATCGTCATCGCCCACCCGGAGAATGCCCAGAGATCGATGGGCTCGGCGTGCTGATCCAGCAACGTGACGTTGTCGAGCACGTCTCCCACGTCAAGACCGGTGCCCTGCCATACCGGCCCGGGCCCTGGCGGATACCCCCCGGCGAACGGGTGCTGGTAGTACTCCAGCGGATCCGTCCCTGCCTGCACCTCGACGCCGTCGTCGTATCGATCTTCGTCCGTGTCCGCCGCCAGCGGATCGGTTCCCCGCGACTCCTCCTCCTCGATTCTCGCAACGGTGCGAGGCCGCCGCCAGTGGCGCCCTCCCCGTCACAGCTCGTCAGGGGAGGCGCACATGTCGAGGATCGGCTTCATCTCACCACTCGTCCGCCGACGCACACATGTCCAGGATCGGCTCCATGGTCTGGGGGGACTCGCAGCGCTGGTAATGGGGGCTCGCGCGGAGTTCGTCGAGCCACATCCGGCCCTCCTGGGTCTGCGGATCCGCGAGCAGGAAGAGATCGGGGGAGCCGATCCAGAACACGGGCGCGTCAGGGCCGACGATCTCGACGGAGTAGGGATCGAGCCTGGCGCGCAGGTCCGCTGCAGCGATGGGATCGGTCACGCCCTGCCCCCGCCCCCACGGCCCGTCCTTGGTTCCGGCAACCACTCCCCGGCCGGAGACAGCCACCAGGCCCACCTCCGACCATCGGTCCGGCTCGGTGGCTGCGCGCCAGCAGTAGAACTGCCAGTTCCCATCGAGGAAGTGGTAGTCGCACTCCACCTGGGCGGAGGCCGGGGTCTCGCCCAGCCGGAGGAGGACCAGCTCGTATCCCCTGGCGAGGGCGCGCTCGGTGGTGTGTCGCAGGTGGTGGCAGGGGTTGTAGGACATCTCCGCGGCGTCGGGGGCGAAGACGAGGCTGGGATACGTCCCCAGCGCCAGGGTCACCAGCGCGATGCCCAGCGCCGCCAGCACGCCGCAGGCCCGTGGGAAGGACACGGCGTCTCGCGCGAGCCGCTGCCCGGAGACCAGGAGTTCGAAGCCCCCCACCGAGACCAGGAGCACCGCCGGGAGATAGACCGTCATCCGCCGAGGCACCGGCGGCTCCATCATGGCCATGGACGCCAGCTGGCTCGCGGCGAGGGCGGCCAACATCAACCGGAACGAGCGACTCCACGTGTGCCGCGTCGCCAGCGCGGCCAGCCCCAGGACCAGGAAGAACACGTGCAGGTGGGTCAAGGTCGCGACCGGCCCGAGGTACCGGGACTCCTGGGGCCTGACCATCGTCGTCGTGCGCATGGCATCCACCGCGGCCCACGCCAGCTTCCCGACCACCGCCTGGTCGGAGCCCGGCTCGGCGGTCTCGTCGTAGGCGAGCCCCTTGGTGGGGGTGAACTCGCCGTCGCCGTACACGAGGTTCTTGCCGCCGGCGCCGGTCAGCAGCATGGTCAGCGCCAGCGGGACCAGCAGCGTCACGAAGGGCAACGCGAGCCATGCGAGATGAGTCCTCCGGCTCCTCGACTCCGACCGCCGCCGCCACAGGACGAGCACCGCGGCCACGGGCAAGAAGGCGATCAGGGAGCGCAGCGGCGCGTACGCGAACAGGTCCGCGAACAGCAGCAGGCCCAGCACTGCGCCAGCGCGTCGTCCGTTGGTGTCCACCCACCGGTGGAATGCAGCCACGGTCAGCACGACCATCAGGGTCGAGGGCCCGATGAAGTTGGCCGCGTGCCCGAAGTCGAGGATCGTCGGGGCGGTCCCGAACAGCAGGACCCCGGCGATGGCGGACGCCGGAGACACCAGGCGACACAGGAAACGGTAGAGGACACCCAGCGTCAGCACCAGGAAGGCCGCGGACACTCCGCGGACGGTGATCCAGGTCGGGCCGAACAGCTCGAAGCACGCGCGGAGCATCGTCCGGTAGGGCCCTGAATCCGAGGAGCACGGCGTGGTCCCCGTGGTGATGGCCAAGAAGTCTCGCGGCGGGATCTCCTGGAAGATCCGGTTCCAGCTCGTCTGGTACGAGAAGAACCCGCCCCCCGTCTCCCGCTCGATGCCGCAGAACGCGATGACTGCGCACAGGGCCACCATCGCCCCGGCCAGGATGTCCCACTTGGGCTCAGGGGGCTCGAACCGTCCAGAGGGCGACGGTTCGCGGGCGAGCCCACGAACGGCCAGTGCGAACGCCGCGGCGATGGCGGTGAAACCCGCGATCAACCAGGGGAGCCCGAGCTGTCCGGAGCCGACCCGCCCGGCTCCCAGCATGACCACGAGCGCAAGCAGGGCCAGGACCCAGCGGGAGTACGATGCGTTGCGCCAGTGGTTCACCGCGGCGACGACCAGGCAGAGGACCGCCGCCACCATCAGGACCGCGGACCACCCGTCCCCCGGCAGGGACGTCCACCGGGCGATCAGCACCGTCACCGACTGCCCGGCCACCTGGAGGGGGCGAAGGGCGGGCTGCGGGAAGAACGGCTCCCGGGTCGTGCCCAGCACGGTCACGACGGACACGATCACAGGGGCCACGAACGGCAAGCCACGCTGGAGCCATCTCGCCGTCACGTCGCCGCCCCCCCCGGGCCGGCTGGGCTGGATTCGAGAACCGACATCATCGGGAAGGGTACCCCCGTTCGTCGGCGACTGCATGTTTCCGCGACCGCAGGACGGTGATAGCTTTCCCGTTCGAGGTGTCGATGTCGCTGGCCCCACCCCGCCGAGTCCTCCGATTCATCGGCAGCGCTGCGCTCGCAACCGCGGCTCTGCTCTTCCCACCGTTGTTCTCCCGCGTCCTGTGTATGGAGCCCCTGCTCCCTGGCGACAGGATCGTCCTGTACGCGGTTGCGGCGGCGGTGGCGACCTGCGGGATCGCGTTGCTGGCGCTGCCGCTGCGCCTGGCGCGGCCGATGGTGCCGGCGACGCTTTGCGTCCTCGCGCTGGTGAACATGGAGATCGGCGCCCGGGTCGCCGCGAAGTGGTTGATGTCCGACCAGACGCAGGGGAACGTGCTGTCCCTCGGCGCGGCGAGATCCCTCGACGTCGAACCCTTCGTGGCCCAGCCGTTCGTGCAGTACACGGGGAACCCGGACGCGGGGTACAACCCGTTCGGCTTCAGCGGCCCGGCCCTGGACTACGGCAAGGACGAGGGTGTGCTCAGGGTGCTCTGCCTGGGCGGCTCGACCACAGAGGGGGACACGGGATACCCCCATCGCCTCGAGGGCTTCCTCGAGGAGCACGGCGGGGACCTCTCCGGCGGGTACGAGGTGCTCAACTTCGGACTCAGCGGGTGGAGCTCGGCCCACTCGCTGGTCAACTTCGTCCTCAACGGCGTCGATTTCGCGCCGGACTACGTCGTGATCCATCAGGGCTGGAACGACTTCCTGGCGAGGGACTCCGGGTGTTCCCTCGTGGGCGACTACTCCCACCACGCCTTCCCGACCTACGGCCAGGCCTTCTCGCCCACCGAACGGGCCCTGCTGGGGTCGATGGTCTACCGGCTGGGCAAGGCGCTGACGCAGCCGGCCACGACCGAGCACACCCGCCCCGCCATGCGCGCGGCGCCCCACGGCCCGGAGTGCACGGAGGTGGACGAACTCTGGCCCTTCAGGAGGAACATCCAGACCCTCGTCGACGTGGCCACGGCCCGCGACGCCACGGTGGTGCTGACCACCCAGCCACGGGCGCTGGAACTCGACTCCAAGGATTACCCGGACCCCGCGTTGAAGACCCGGCATCTGGACATCGACGCCCACCACATCGACGAGTGCAACGCCGTGATGCGGGAGGTCTACGCCGAGGAGCGGGGCGACGCGCTGATGGTGGATCTGGCGCAGGAGATGACGGGTGTGGCCGAGCACGTGTTCAAGGACCTCGCCCACGTGAACGAGGACGGGCACCAGCTCAAAGCCGAGGCGATCGGCCGCGCGATCCTGGCGGATCTCCGGGCGGATTCAGGACAGGGGGACGACCCGCCGGATAAGATCCAGGACTGAGAATGCCGCTCCCTCGAACCCAACGAGCCTTCGATCGTCGTGCGCTCTTCAAGCTGGTGGTGGCGCTGCCCGCGGTGGCCTTCGTCGTGTGGTGCGTCTGGCTCTTCACCGACCTGCGTCGCCTCGAATCGGACCGGCACGACGCCACCTTGAGTTCGCTCCAGCGCACCCTGGCCGGCAAGACGGGGGGGACGATCGTCCCACGCGAAGACCTCGCGGACCTCACCTCCGGGGATTTCAACGTCCTGGTCTACGGCGGCTCCTCGGTGGCGCTCCCGCCGCCGATCCAGGGATGGCAGCCGCCCACCTTCACGGGCTATCTGGACCAGGCCCTGGACCAGCGCGAGATCCCGGCGGCCGTGGTCAACCTCGGCATCGTCGGCGCGGACTCGTTCACCGTGTCCCAGCACGTGGAGGACACGGTCGCCGCGGCCGGCGCGCCCCCCGACCTCCTGGTCGTGTACTACGGCCACAACGACTACAACAACGCGTACAACAACCTGGTCGTGCCCGAGCGTTTCGGGTGCTTCCACTCCCTGCTGCGCCCCGCACACCTCCTGTCGTCCCTCGTGCCCGAGGGGAGCGCCGCGGAGTACGGGTACAAGCAGTACGTCCGGGAGCACCGCCACAGCCTGGCGCGGACGTCCCTGCGCACGGGCCTGTCCTCCATCGACGACCAGGAGTTCACCCAGTACGACGCCGTGGTCCTCGAACACTTCTCCCTCAACACCGCGAAGATCCTCGACGTGGGGGCGGACCGCGGCATCCCGGTGGTCCTGATCAAGCCCGTGTGCAACCTGAGGCGGGAACCCCAGGGCAGCCGCGAGAGCACGACCGATCCCTTCGAGCGCGGACTGGCGACCCAGGACCACGGCGAGGCCATCGACCTCCTGATCCAGGCCAAGGACGGCGAGCGCTTCAGCTACGACATCCGCGCGAAGACCCCGCTGCTGGACTACCTGGGTTCCCTGGAGGGGGACGGCGTCCACGTGCTGGATCTCCTCGGCCGCTGGCGCGCGGACGGCAGGCAGTTCGGCTCGGAGGAGTTCGTCGACCTCATCCACTTCACCGACTTCGGGCATCGTCTCGTGGCCGAAGACCTGCTCCAGTTCCTGCTCGATCGGGACCTGCTCCCCGAGACGCCGCCCGAGGGCTAGCGGCATGTACGTCGACCATCTCCTGAAGTGGGCCAGGGGCGAACAGGCGCCGCCGCGACGCCTGTTCTGGGTCATGACCGAGCGCTGCAACCTCCACTGCGCCATGTGCGGCATCGGCAGCCGCACCGCCCAGGAGACGGCCACGGAGCTGTCCGCGGCCCAGATGCTGCGGGTCGTCGGGGAGATCGCCGCGCTGGGCGTGAAGGAGGCCTACCTCGTGGGGGGCGAGATCTTCGTCCTCGGTGACGTGCTGGAGCGCATCGTCACGTCCCTCAAGGCGCACGACATCGTGTGCGAGGCCACCACCAACGGGACGCTGCTCACGCCGAGGATGATCCGCTGCCTGGTGGACGTCGGATGGGATGCGCTGGGCGTGTCCCTGGATGGCCCCGAGGCGTCCATCCACGATGCCCTCAGGGGACGCCCGGGCGTCTTCGACGCGGCCGTGGCGGCGATCCGGTCCATCGAGGAGGCGAAGGCACGCCTGGGCAGCGAGCTGCCGCGCGTCCGCCTCAACGTGATCCTCCACCCGGCGAACGTCGAGCGCATCGACGACCTGTTCGACCTGGCCACGGAGCTGGGCGTCGACAGCGTCTACTTCCAGCCCATGACCCCGCAGACGGAGGCGGCCAGCGCCGGGATGATCCCCCCCGAAGACGCGGACGGCGTGCTCCAGGTGCTGCGCCGGGCCGCGGCGCGCGAGGTGGGCTTCGCTCACAACCTCACACAGCTCGGCACCCGGGGGCTCCTGGAGGAGGCCGCCGACCTGGGCCAGGTCCTGTCGGGCGACGTGTCCTGTCTCGACCCGGGGTTCTTCCGGGCCGGGTGCCTGGTCTTCTGGGACCAGCTGGTGCTGCTGCAGGACGGTACCGTGAGCCCCTGCTGGCGCCATCGCCCATCCGACGTCGTCAACGTGCGCGACGCGTCGCTGGCCGAGATCTGGTACGGCGAGGGCATGCAGCGGGCACGTGCGGCCATGGCGGCGGGCCGGTTCCCCGCCGAGTGTTCGGGCTGCTGCATGCCGGTGGCCGTGGAGAACCGGGAGCAGCGGATCGCGGGACTGCACGATCTCGGCGAGCACGGCCAGGTGGTGCGCTTCGGTGAGCGTATCCAGATCGAGACGAACCCCTTCGGCCACGCAGCCGGGTACCTGATCGGCTCGCTGCTCGCCCTGGAGGGCTTCGAGGAGATCCAGCGTCTGTGGGCCGACCGGGAGTTCCTGGAACAGACGGCCCGCCACGGGCTGAGGCGCCTCGGGACGTTGTACGACGAGGATCGGCCCGAGGACGCGGCGCGCCTGCTCCGGACGCTGCTCGGCGCGGCGGACGCGGAGCAGCTCGACGCGCTGACGCTGATGCTGTTCGAGCCGTACAGGGCCGGCCGATACGGCCTCGTGCTCGAGCTGGCCAGCGAGATCCTCGCCGCGCATCCGGGTCAGGCCTACTGCAGGTGGATTCGCGGAGCTGCGCTGGGCAAGCAGGGCGATCTGGACGCCGCGCTGCAGGATCTGTCGGCGTGCCTCGAGGCGCCGGCCGCGGATCGTGCCGCGTTCACCGACGCGATCCACGACTCCCTGGCAGAGGTCCACCTGGCGCGTGGTGAGCTGCGAAGGGCCGCGGAGCATGCCCGCAGCGCGCTGGACCTCTCGCCGGACAAGGCCGAGAGCCTGGCCACGCTTCGCCGGGCCGAGCGGGCGATCGGGGATTCGGACTAGGTTCGCCTCGACGCCGCGGCGAACGCTGCCGCGTGTTCGTCCCCCAGGAACGAATAGGAGATGCAGGTGCCGTCCGCATCGCGCACCAGCCGCGCCGGTCCGGGGGGCGCGATCGCGGAGCACGCGCGGACGCGGCCCGCGTACAGGTCGAGCAGGAAGCTGGCCAGGGGGTTGGCTGCCAGGCCGAGGGCGCGGCTTGCCAACGCCGTGGCCTCGGCGCCCTGGCCCAGCAGGAAGTGGCAGTAGGACAGGGCGCAGGTCGTCTCCACCCGCAGCGGTTCCCGCGCCAGCGCCTCCTCGTACGCGGCCGCAGCGCCAGCCGGATCGCCCTGGCGGCACAAGATCGCCCCGCGGGTGTCGAGGACGGCGGCGGCGAGGGTCGGATCCCGTTCGTCCAGCCCGTCGAGCAGCGCCAGCACGCGGGCGTCCTGCCCGGTCTTCTCCAGCGCGGACGCGCGCCGCCAGACCTCCCGCGCGTCGGTGGTGTCGAGGGGCAGCGCCAGGGCCACCCCCCACGCCAGCGCGTGCTCGCTCAGCTCCTCGCACAGGCCGCCGAAGGCGCGGAGCGCCCGCTCGACGTCCTGGCCGAGGGGTTCCGGATCGGTCGATACCAGCGCCGGGGTGACTGGGCCATCGGGCCAGCAGTCGGCCGGGAAGCCGTCGCGGGCTTGTTCCAGGAGCGTCCGGAGCACGGGCTCGAGCAGGGCGCGGTCCTCGCCGGACAGATCTCGGATGTGGCAGAACAGGCGCACCAGCGCGTCGATGTCGCCCAGCTGGTGCAACGCGGCCAGCCGCAGCGATCGATTCTCCTCTGCCACAGACATGCAGCACCCCGAACACGCGTCGGGGTACTCGCCGGCGGCCATCTGCCCCCTGGCCCGCTCCATCGCGTCGCCGAGCCAGATCGCCTCGACGGACGCCTCGCCCACGCCCTGCAACCCCTCGGGCGCGTGCCTCCAGCAGGGCCGGACTCGGCCGTCCCACATGATCACCAGCTGGTCCCAGGGCACCAGGCAGCCCGAACGGAGGAAGCCGGGCTCGAGGCACGCGGCGTCGTTGGCCAGGATCCGGTCGAGCCGCGCGGCCTTCTCGACGAGCTCCCCCCGGCTCAGCTCCTCGGCGTTGGTGCGCAGGTCCAGCTCGCTGGCGCGCGCCGCGGCGCTCTCGAGCCGAGCGCGCACATGGGGCAGATCCTCGGGGGCGAACATCAGCTCCCGGGCGAGCTCCGACTGCTGCGTGATGGGCTGGAAGTAGACGTGGGAGGCCGCGACGTCGACCATCCGCTCGAGGAACTCCTCGATCCGCTCGACGTTGTCACGGTGGAGGATGGACACCACCTTCACCAGCGGCAGCTGCGCGCCCTGGCGCTCCTTCTCCAGCCGCAGGCGTTCGATGCCTGCCACGGCCTCCTCGTAGACGCCGCTCCGTCCGCGGCCCGCGTCGTGCCCCGCGGCATCGGGGCCATCCAGGGAGACGCCGAGCCGATCCCAGCCGATGTCCACCAGGTGTCGACACATCTCGTCGGTCAGCAGCGTGCCGTTGGTGGTCATCTCCCCGACGATGCCGCGGCGCTTCAGCGCGGCCGTGACGTCCCGCAACCGCTGGCCCAGCACGAAGACCTCGCCGCCCACGAGGTACGCCTCGCCCACCCCCAGGTCGGCCAGCTGGTCCACGACGCGTAGCATGTCGTCGCGGCCGAGCTCGGCGGACGCGGCGGGCGGATCGTCGGTACCGAAGCCGCAGATGGGGCAGCGCAGGTTGCACCGCCCCGTGAGGACCCAGAACACGCGCCGCGGAGCGGCAGGCTGCCCATCTGCCCAGCGAAGCAAATGGTCTACCTTCATGATCGGGGACCTCCTCCGGACGCGTTCGTCCCCAAGATATACGAACGGGCTCCCCGATCCGAAACCCACGGCCGCCGGCCGCCGATTCCCCTCCCCTCGCGCCACTTACAAATGACCAGGAGAATTGTTATTGCTCTAGCTGGGTCCGGGGTATTCAGGGGTCGGGATGTACGTGGATCATCTGCTGGAATGGGCGAAGGGGCGTTCTGCGCCGCCCCGCCGGCTGTTCTGGTTCCTGACCGAGCGCTGCAACCTGCGCTGCTCCATCTGCGGGACGGGCTGCCGCCCCCCCGTCCGCGCCGCCACCGAGCTCACCACCAAGGACCGGCTCCGGCTCGTGGACGAGATCGCCGAGATGGGGGTCCGCGAGGCGTACCTCGTGGGCGGCGAGGTCTTCGTGCTGGGCCGCGTGCTGGAGAAGATCACCGCGGCGCTGAAACGGCGCGACATCTTCTGCGAGGCGACCACCAACGGCACGCTGCTGAAGCCGCGGATGATCGAGCACCTGGTGGACGTCGGGTGGGACGCCCTGGGCATCTCGGTCGACGGCCCGGACGCGCGGTCCCACGATGTCCTGCGCGGGCGGGACGGGGTGTTCGACGCCGCCGTCACCGCGATCCGCGCGCTGAACGAGGAGAAGGCCAGGCGCGGGGTGAACCTTCCCTCGGTCCGGCTCAGCGTGATCCTCCACCGCGGCAACGTCGAGCGCATCGACGAGATGCTCACCCTGGCCCAGGAGCTCCTCGTCGACAACGTGTACTTCACGCCCATGACGCCGCAGACGGACACGGCCACCGAGCACATGTTCCGGGCCGAGGAGTTCCCCGACGTCCAGCGCCAGCTCCAGCTCGCGGCCCGGCGGGAGACGCCGTTCGAGCACAACCTGTCCCAGCTGGCCGGGGGGGAGCTGATCGAGGAGGCCGCCAACCTCGGCCGCATCCTGTCCTCGGACGTCTCATGCCTCGATCCCGGGTTCTTCCGCGCCGGATGTCTGGTGTTCTGGGACCAGCTCGTGCTGCTGCCGGACGGCCGTGTGAGCCCCTGCTGGCGCCACAAACCGGAGGGTCTGCCCAACGCGCGGGACACGGAGCTGTCCGAGATCTGGTACGGCGAGGCGATGACGCGCGCCCGCACCGCGATGGCCGCGGGCGAGTTCCCCGAGGCCTGCTCGGGCTGCTGCATGCCGGTGGCCGTCGAGAACCGGCACCAGCGGCTCGTGGGCCTGCACGAACTCGGGGAGCACGCCCAGGTGGTGCGCTCCTGCCAGCAGCTCCGTGTGGCCCAGCACCCCTTCGGTCAGACGCCGGAGTACCTGCTGCGCTCCCTGCTCGAGCAGTCGGCCTACCCGGAGATCGCCGAACTGTGGAAGCTGGAGGAGTTCGTCCTCAAGACCGTGCACCTGGCCCTCGGCGCCGAGAACGCCGGTGAGATCGAGCGGGCCCGGAAGCTCGCGACGATGATGCTCGACGCGGCGCTGAGCGAGGACGCCGCCCCCGGCCTGTCGATCCTGCTGTCGCCGGCGAGCATCGCGCTCAAGCGCCTGCACAACGGCGAGCTGGACCCGGCGGACCAGAGCGTCCGGCACGTGCTCGAGCTGTGGCGCGTGGGCCTCACCGCGCTGTTCACCCGGGGCCGCTCGGACGACGCGACCCGGGCGATGCGCGCCCTGCTCGAGGGTTCCTACGGCCCCTGGATCGACGACCTGCCCAAGGTGCTGTTCACGCCGTACTACGCTGGCGAGTTCGATCTGGTGATCGAGCTGGCGACCGCCGTCCTCGACCGTATCCCCGAACAGCCCCACAGCCTGTGTGCGCGTGGCGCGGCCCGGAGCCAGCTCGGCGATCTCGACGGCGCGCTCGACGACCTGCAGGCCTGCGAAGCCCTGCCGCCGGCGTCCCGCGAGAGCTTCGAGGAGGAGTTGCAGAGCTCCCTCGCCGGGATCCATCGGGTGCGCGACGAGCGCGACGCTGCGATCCGCCACGCAAAGCTGGCGCTGGCCGCCCGTCCGGGCAAGATCGAGAGCCTGGCCTGCTGGAGCCGCGTGCTCCACCTCTTCGCCATCGACGGGGACGAGGAACGCGCGCGCGACGAGATCGAGAGCCTGCTGGACAGCTCCGAGGGCGCCGAACCCCGCTGGCTCGACACCCTGCTGTTCGAGCCCCACTGGAACGAGAAGTACGACACCGCGATCTTCGTGGCCGAGGCCGTGCTGGCGCGGATTCCCGGTCAGCCCCATAGCCTGTGCGTCCGCGGCGCGGCGCGGGCCCAGCTGGGCGATCTCGAGGCCTCGATGGAGGACCTCCAGGCGTGTCTCGGGTTGCCCGAGTCGGAGCGGGAGCTCATCGAGGACGAGCTACAGACGGCCCTGGCCGAGGTCCACCTGGCCCTGGGCGACCTCGACGCAGCGATACGTCACGCGCGGCTGGCCCTGGCGGCGGGGCCCGAGAAACCCGGCGGCCTCGCGTCGTGGGGCCGGGTGGTCGGCCGGCTCGCCGAGATGGGGGAGCGCGAGCGCGCGAGCGCCGAGCTCGAGGAGCTGCTGGGCCACGCCGGGGGCGCCGACGACTCGTGGTACACGGCCCTGCTGTTCGAGCCCCTGTGGAACCGCGAGTTCGACACCGCGCGGTTCCTCGCCAGCGCGGTCCTGAGCCAGGTCCCCGGGCAACCGCACGGCCTGTGCATCCGCGGCGCGGCGCGGGCCAAGCTCGGCGATCTCGACGGCGCGCTGGGTGACCTTCAGGCGTGCCAGGCGCTGCCCGAGGCGGCCTGGACGTCCTTCGAGGACGATCTCGAGCTGTCCCTGGCGGAGGTCTCCCTGGACCTGGGGGAACTCGACGACGCCATCGAGCACGTCGGCAACGCCATCGAGGTGCGCCCGGATCGCAGCGAGGGCCCGGACATCTGGAGCCAGGTGGTGCACCGCTTCGCCCGCCGCGGAGAACTCGACCGCGCCCACGCCGAACTCGACGCGCTGTTCGAACGCACCGAGGGCTCCGACGCTGCGTGGTTCACCCCCATGCTCTTCGAGCCCCACCGATCGGGTGAGTTCGAGATCGTGATCGACCTCGCGACCGCCGTGCTCGACCGTCTGCCCGCGCAGGCGTACTGCCTGTGGATCCGGGGCGCGGCCCTGGGCAAGACGGGCGATCTCGACGGCGCCCTCGATGATCTGAGGGCGTGCGACGCGCTGCCCCCGGCACGGCGCGAGAGGTTCGAGGACGCGCTCCAGGACTCCCTGGCGGAGGTCCACCTGGCGCGCGGCGACCTCGAAGAGGCGGTCACCCACGCGAAGCGGGCGCTGGCGATCAGCCCGGGGAAGGTGGAGAGCCAGCGCACGTTGGACAGCGCCGCCCGACGCCTCGATGGTGGGAGTGAGCCGTAGCCCCGTGGCCCGTCAGGCGCGGACCGGTTCGCTGCGGTGCAGGTAGTCGGTGTAGTTCTTGCGGTCCACGAACAGGTCGAACCAGATCAGGAAGTTCACCACGCACCACAGCGCCCGCCCGTAGTCCTTGCGGCGCGCGAGGTGGTCCTCCTTCATGGTGCGGACGGCGTCGTAGCTCAGCAGGTCGGTCTTCTCCACCGCCTTGCGGTTGAGGTAGCGCTCGAACAGCGGATTGAACTCACCCATGAACCAGTGGGAGTGGGGCATCTCCAGCCCCATGTTCTGCCGGCGGTAGATCTCGCGCGGCATGAGCTTCTTCACCGCCTGTTTCTGGATGTAGCGCCGCTTGAACCCCTTGAGCCGTAGCTCAGGCGGGATCGAGCTCACCAGCTCGAAGAGCTTGCGATCCATGTAGGGGAACCGGGCCTCCACCGAGTGGGCCATGAACGTCCGGTCGTTCTTGACCATCAGGTCGCCGATGAAGAAGTACTTCAGGTCGATCAGCGAGACGCGGTTGAGGCCGTCGGGGAAGTCCACCGCGTCGTAGGTGTCGGCGAAGAACCCATCGGTGGGCCGCACCCTGCCCAGGCCCGGCAGGAGCCGCCGCTGCTCCGAATCGAGCAGGACGTGGCGCCAGTGGTGGTGGGCCTCCGCCTCGTCGAGCTCGCAGCCGTCCACGAAACGCTTGGCCACGAAGTCGGGGCTGAGCTTGTTGTAGCTGCAGGGCATCTTGTGGACACCCCGCTGGATCAGCTTGCGCAGCCGGCGGGGGGCCATGGCGCGGTAGAGCCTGCGGGCCTTGTACGCGGCGTGCGTCTCGTACGCATTGAACATCTCGTCCCCGCCCTCCCCCGAGAGCAGCACCGAGACGTACTTGGTGGCCTCCTTGGCCAGCAGGTACGACGGCACGCAGGCTCCGTCACCGCTCGGCTCGTCCAGGTAGGCCATGTGCTCGATCAGGTAGTCGACGGTCTGCTGGGGTCCCACGGTGATCGAGTGGTGGATGGGCTTGAAGCGGTCGACGAGGATCTGCTGGTAGTGGGACTCGTCGTAGCTGGCCTGGTCCATGACGATGGAGAACGTGTGGAGCGGCCGCGTCGGTTCGAGGTCGCGCGCGAGCGCGAGGATCGATCCCGTGTCGAATCCGCCGGACAGCGTGAGCCCCAGGGGTGCGTCCGAGATCAGGTTGCGCCGGACGGCGTCGCGCATCTCGCGTCGCAACGGCGTGAGGATGTCCTGCTCGGTGATGGTCGGATCCGTCTTGTACTCGAACTGGTAGTACTCGCGCTCCGCCCACTCGCCCGACCGCAGGTCCACCTCCACCAGGTGGCCGCCCTGCAGCTCCTCGATGTCGCGGAACGGGGTCAGCCGATCCGGGATGTAGGCCAGCCCGAAGTAGTGGTAGACCGCCTCGAGGTTCAGCGCATCGTCGAAGTAGGGCAGCTGGAGGAAGGACTTGATCTCCGAGGCGAAGTGGAACCGCCCGTTCTTGACCATGAAGAACACGGGGCGGATGCCGAAGAAGTCCCGGACCAGGAACAGCTTGCGCTTGCGCTTGTCGAACAGCGCAAAGGCGAACATCCCGCTGAGCTGGTTGACGAAGTCGATCCCCAGCTCCTCGTACAGGTGGATCAGGACCTCGGTGTCCGAGGAGGTCCGGAAGTCGTACTTCTTGTCGAGACCGAACTCCTGGATCAGCTCGCGGAAGTTGGTCACCTCGCCGTTGTAGGCGATCTCGATGGCCCCGTCGGCGGAGGCCATGGGGAGGTTGGCGTTGTCCGAGAGGTCGAGGATCTTGAGTCGGGTGTTGCCCAGGGCGCAACGTTCGTGGATGGAGTACCCCGTCGCGTCGGGGCCGCGGTGACGCAGGATATGCGTCATCCGCTTCACGTTGTCGACGTCGGCGTCCTCCAGACGTGACCGGAGAGCGACGATCCCGGCGATACCGCACATGCTTATACGACCTAACCGCTACAGCGCCGACCCGCAAGGAGTTCCCGAGGCTCGGCTCGCCATCGACCCCAGAATCCCATCCATTCTACATCAGAAGAAGCCCTTGAGCGCGATACGCGCGGCGCGCGCCACGTTGTTCGGTCGGAGCCGACGGGCCTGGGCGAGGATGCGCGAGGGCCGGAGGTAGAACCGTCGCAACGCGCGCTTCTGCAGCTTCCTCAGCTGGGTGACGTCGAGCGCCGGTGTGACCCAGATCGGCTCCACGTCGGTGAAGCAGATGTAGGGCGCGTACCGGGCCCAGACCGAAGGATCGAGGCTGCCGTCGGCGCGGATCCCGGTGTCGAGGATTCCGCTGGCCCGCAGCTCCTCGAACAGGGCCGATCCGGGGTACGGGGTGCAGACGCTGAACTGCGCCATGTCCAGGGGGAGCGAGCAGGCGAACCGGATGGTCTGCAGGGAGTCCTCGTAGCGCTCGCCGGGCAGCCCCAGGATGAACAACCCCTCGACCCGGATGTCGGAGTTGTCCTTGATCACACGCACCGCGCGCTCCACGTCGCGCAGGGCCGTGCCCTTGCGGACACGATTGAGCAGCGACTGGACCCCGGACTCGATCCCCACCGACAGCTCGTAGCAGTTGGCGGCGGCCATGGCGCGGACGACCTCGGGCGTCACGTGGTGGACGTGGGCGTCCGTGCCCCAGCGGATGGTCAACCGCCTCCGCCGGATCTCGGCGCACGTCTCGAACAGCCAGTCACGATCGCCCATGAAGAGCGAGTCCATGAAATAAATGTAGCTCGTGGCGTACTCGCGCTGGAGCATCTCCATCTCGTCGACGACGCGCTCGACCGAGTTGCAGCGCAACTTGTGGGAGTCCCGGACCACGCAGAACGTGCAGCGGTACAGACAACCCCGCTGGGTGCTCATGGTCTTGGCGTCGCCGCCCCCCTCGCCCACGTAGGACTGGTTGCTGAACTCCGTCAGCGAGTACTGCCGCTGGTCGACGAGATCCCTCGCCGGGACGGGCAGACCGGAGAGATCCGCCACCTCGGCCGAGCGCGTCGCCTCGACGATCCCGCCATCCGCGGCCCGGTAGGACACCGCTCCCAGGCCTTCGGGGTCCTCGCCGCGCGCGTACGCCGCGAGGATCTCGGCGAAGACCTGGTCCCCCTCCCCGTGCACCACGGCGTCGCAGCAACGCTCCTCGATGTACTGCCGGGCGAACACCGCGGCGTGGATGTTGCCCAGCACGACGCGCACGTCCGGGCGGGTCGCCTTGACCCATCGCCCGATCTCGTGGACGGCCGCGCCATTACACGTCAGCGTGGACAGGCCGATCACCTCGGGGCCGTGTGCCTCGATCCTGCGCTGCAGATCGGCGACGCTGAGTTCCTCGGCGTACGCGTCGATGACGGCGACGTCGTGACCGGCCTCCCGGGCCGAGGCCGCGACGTACAGCAACCCCAGCGGCTCGTACTTCTGGACGAACTCGCGCCCGGCGCCGAGCATCGCCTCGAGTTCGTCCGGTGGGTTGATCAGGAGTACACGCATCTCGACCGGATCAGCCCCTGCTCCCGAAACGAATCCGCCACGGATTGAGGACGGACTCGAACACGTTCGGCCACGACAGGTTGGATTGGCCCAGGGCCCTGTCGGTGAACACGATAGGCACCTCCTCGGCGGTCATGCCCGCGCCGAGGATGTGCGATAGGAACTCGATGTGGAACGCGTACCCGCGGACCTCGACCCGCCGGGGGTCGCAGCGGCGCAGCGTCTCCGCCCGGAAGGCGCGGAACCCGGACGTGTTGTCCAGGACCGGCATGTCCAGCACGGCGCCCACGTACAGGTTCGCCGCTCGGCTCAGGGCGCGCCGTGACAGCGGCCAATCTCGAATGCTCCCGCCAGGGATGTACCGGGAGCCGATGGCGACGTCCGCGCCGCGGTCCAGGGCACCGACGAGGTCCGGGATGTACTGGGCGTCGTGGGAGCCGTCGGCGTCCATCTGCACGACCTGGCGCGCCCCCATGGCCAGCCCCGCCGAGAGGCCCGCCGCCAGCGCCGGGCCGTAGCCCTCGCGTCGCGCCCGCCGCAGCAAGCCGATACGGGGCTCCGAGGCCCCCAGCTCCTCGGTGAGCTCGCTGGTCCCGTCCGGAGAGCTGTCGTCCACGATCAACAGGTGGTAGTCCGGTGACACGCCCAGGACGGCCTCGGCGAGCAGCGGGACGTTCTCCACCTCGTTGAAGGTCGGCGAGACCACGACGACTTCCGGTACGGCCGAGGAGGACCCATCGCCGTCGTGTGCCTGTACCTGGGCCATTCCTGCTTTCTTCTCCAGCGGTCCCGTGTGAGCGCAGCCCTCGTGCTGGTCCCTCACCGATCCCGGGGGTCCACCTATCTTAGCTCGTCCACGATCCCGCGGGCGAACAACGCATCGCGGAGCGTGGAAGCGAGCTCCCGGTGACCGACCTCCCCGTAGTGGTCGTTGTCGTGGGGGAACAGCGCCTGGTTGGTGTAGTCCAGGCCCGGCGCCTCGCGCATGCGCTCCCGGAAGTCCACGAACGGGACGCCGGCAGCGGCGGCGTAGGCCGCCTGCTGATCGATCGTCCAGTCGAATCCCTCGCACTCGGGGGTGTCCGCGTTCCCGAGGCAGCGGGGCCACGTGGAGGGGGGTAGCAGGGCCGCGAAGGGCGTCGCCCCGTCCTCCCGGATGTCCTGCGCCAGCGCGTCGATGGCAGCGCTCGCCTCGGCCTCGCCCAGCGTGGCCGCGAGGAGGTCTCCGCGGCTCCCGAGCGCCAGATACAGGCCGTGGGCGCGCGGCGTCATGAGCTGGTAGAGGTAGCTATGCCGGAACAGGCCGATGCGCACCGACTCCGGGAGCCACCCCGTCGGTCCGATCCCCCCCTGGAACGGGAGGAAGCTGACCAGCACGTTCTCCTGGTGGTAGTGACTCAGCAGCTGCAACCGGGTGAGGTCGTTGACGAACATCGCGTGGATGACGAGGTCGGGGCGGTAGGCTCGACCCCAGATGCGGTAGCTGGCCGCGGCCTCCCCGAGCTCGTAGCCACCCACGGCCAGGTTGTGGATCTGCACGGCCCGCGGCGCGAGCTCCTGTTCGAGCATCCGGCCCAGCAGGTGGGGCCACCCCACCTCGTGGCCGAGCCCGTAGCCCACGGACATCGAGTCCCCGAGCACCACGATGCTCAACGCGTCCGGGTCGTACGCCGTCGCGGGGCCCACCAGGTTGTCCTCGCCGAAGATCGGATCGCAGTTCGGGCACGGTGCGTGACGGTAGGGCGCGCCTGGAAGATACGTGGCCTCGAATCCCAGCCCCGCGAGGGCCGTGAAGAACGGCCCGGCGGGGAGAGTCAGGCGCAGGACGATCTCGACGAGCAGCAGCGCGACACAGACACTGGTCCCCACCGCCAGGCCTCGCACCAGCCATCGGCGCTTCGCCCTGCCCCGGATGCCCCCGAATCGGCGCTTCCGTCTCGCCATCGGTCCCTTCTTCAGTGGAACTGGTCGTGGGGCCCGAACTCGCCGGTCCACGCGCAGTCCACGCCGTCCATCTCGCGGGCCACCCCGATGGCGCACCACGCGTAGTGCCCTCGCGCCAGCGTCAGGCACTGATCATAGGCCAGTCGCCCGCGCTGGGGCAGTTCCGTCGCGTATCGCTCGAAGTAGAGGGCCTCGCAGGACTGGATTCCCGGACTCGACACGGATCGCACCGCCGAGTCCAGGGCACGCTCGCACAGACCGAGCCAGGGCGACGGCCACCCCGAACAGTCGGCCGGCGGCGGTCCCTGTGCCCGCGGCAGCTGCGGCATCCCCTCCACCAGCCTCCCGGCCTGCTCGGCGCACGCGGAGAACGCGATGGGATCGGTGAAGGTCTGCTTGCACAGCATCAGGTAGGACTCCAGGCAGTGGTTCACGGCCCAGTCCAGGGAGCTCCCCTGGTACGCGCCGCTGACGCACGCCTCGCGCAGCTCTCCGTCGAAGCCGACGCACAGATCGTCGGGCGGCGCCGTCGGAGCCCAGCACGTGTCCCACCCCCACCGCCTCGCCCCGTAGGCCCGGGCGCACAGCGCCTGCATGGCCGGGGGCTCCGCGGCGCAGTCCAGCTCGAAGCTGGTCTCGCTCGCCTCGAGGGTGTACCCGACGAAGGCGCAGCGGTCCCCGTGGTCGGGCAGCGCGAGCCGGCACCGTCGCTCTCCGGCCTCGCGATTCAGGATGCCCCCCTGGCGATCCCGCAGCACCTGGTAGGCGCTCCAGGGTCCCGTCCAGTAGGGCGGCTCCCAGTAGTACCCCTGGGTGTGGAGCGAGTCGCAGCTGTTGAACTCGGGCCGCAGCAGCGGCCGCGAGTTGGTCTGGAGGGCCTGCGCCCAGCCCGCGACGAGGACGCCGGCGAGGACCGCCATCGCGACGCCCGCCCCCGCCCTGATGGGGACGCGCCTGCTCCTCCAGACCAGCGCACAGGCCGCGCCCGCGCCGATGAACAGCGGCGGGAAGGTGGGCAGGAGGTAGCCCACGTAGTTCAGGACGTCGTCCGGCATCATGTAGGGGTCGAACACCAGGTAGGCCAGGACGAACGCCGCAACCACCATCCCCTGGGTCGCGAGGAACCGGTCCGTCGGCGTCATCTTCTTGCGGGCCGCTGGCGCCACGGAGCGGAGCGAGTGCCACGACAGCAACGCGGCCGAGGCTGCGGTGGCGATGACCAGCAGCAAAGCCATGATCGCGCCCGTGGTGCTCGAGCGCAGATCGAAGATCCCGCTCCCGTGGAATCCCAGCAGGAAGTCCACGTGCTCGACGGCCGCGCGCCAGGCCAATCCGCTCCCGACCCACTCGGTGAAGGCCATGGTCGGGCCGGGTTCGACGAGCTCGTCGCCCGACAGCGGCGTGGCCCGCGCGATGCGGGAGAGGATGCCGGAGGACTGGCCGATGACGCCGTACACGGCCAGCGCGGCAGCGCCCAGGGCGGCCGGCACCCCGACGCGGCGGAGCCATGGCCCCCCGCCGAAGACCAGCGTGGCGAACGCGAGGACCGCCGGGAACACCAGGTTCGAGAACGTGTAGACCGCGGCCAGCCCCCCCAGAACGCCCGCGAGGAGCGCCGCGGGCAGCGACATCCTGCCCCGCGCCGCGAACACGAAGAACGGCAAGAACAGGCCGTGGAACAGGTGTGTCTCGTAGTAGTGGCCCAGCGGCAGCAAGGAGGCCATGAGGAAGTAGACGGGCGGGAAGGCGCACAGGAACACCGGCACGGCCCGGTACACCCACGACCGCCGGTTCGGGCTCGTCTGACCGAGGGCCCAGACCAGGGCGAGGACGAACACGAGGGTGTAGGCGGTCCCGACCGTCTTCACCAGCACCAGCGAGCGCGTGTCCAGGACCTTGGACAGGAACCCCACCATGTAGGCCAGGACGCCGATCCCCGTGTGGTAGTGCCACCACATCTGCTCCTGGTTGACCAGCCAGTAGGGGATGTTGCTGCCGGGTTCCTGCGCCATGCGCTCGGCGTAGACGGCGGGGAACGAGAGCGTGAAGCAATGCTCCCAGACGGTGAAGCTCCAGTCCGGGTTGTGCCAGAAGAAAGGAATCCGACTCGCCACCAGGACGACTGCAGCCAGCACCATGAAGCGTCTATCGGTCATGGGGTTCCGTCGTGGGAGTCACGATGGAGTCTAGCACCCGCAACGCCGGTTGGCTCGTCACACCCCCGCAGGATCAGAAGATGGTGCCGGCGGCGAACTCCCCGCGCCACGCACAGTCGACCTCTCCGCGCAGCCGAGCGACGCCGATGGCGCACCAGGGGTAGGACTCCGCGGCGAGCGAAAGGCACTGGTCGTAGTAGATCCGCCCCGAGGCGGGCACGTCCTCGGCGAACCTGTCCCGGTACACGTCTTCGCAGGCCGGCCGCCACTGGCCAGGTGGACTCTGGGCGGCGATGGCGACCGCACGCTCGCACAGCCCGATCCAGGGTTCTGGCCAGGAGGCGCAGGCGGGGTCGGGGATGGGGCCGCCCAAGGGCAGCAAGGGCGTCCCCCCATGCAACGAGGCGAGCTGTTCGGCGCAGGCGGAGAAGGCCACGGGATCGGTGAACGTGCCGTCGCACATCCCGAGCAAGCTGGCGGGGCACTCGTACACGGTGTACTGGGTCGCCGCGCTCTGGTACGCGCCGGACACACACGCTCGGCGCAGATCCCCGGTGAATCCAGCGCACAGATCGTCCGCGGGCGCCGTGGGCGCCATGCAGGTGTCCTGGCCGTACTTCACCGCACCGAACGCCTGGGCACAGCGCTCGCGCTGCTCCTGCGGGGCGTGGGCACACCCGCCCTCGGTGTCGAGGTGGGCGGCCAGCGCCCACCCCATGAACGCGCACAGCTCGTCGCCCTCGGGGACGGAGGCCCGGCACCGGGCCTCCCCGGTTCTCCGGTCGAACCGGGGCTCGATGGGGTCGAAGAAGCCCCGTGGGGCGGAGTCGGCGGGCGGGTCCCAGAAGTAGCCGTCCATGTGGACACAATCGCACGGCCCGAACTCCGGCCGGTCGATGGCGCGCGCGTTGGTCCGCAGGGCGCCGACCCACCCGACCACGAGCAACACGCCACAGATCAACGAGACCGCGACCGCGACCAGACGCAACGGCAGGCGGATGGTGCGCGCAGCGGAGCCGAGCGCGCCGCCGACGCCGACGAACAGGGCCGGGAACGTGGTCATCAGGTTCCCGGTCTTGTTCATGTCCTCGTGGGGCCCCGTGTAGGGGTCGAATGCCAGGTAGGCCAGGACGAAGGCCGCGGCGACGATGCCGTTGATCCCGAGGAACCGCTCCGCGGGGGTCGAGGTCGCTCGAAGCCGGGGGTGGACCAACCGCAGCGCCTGGGCCGCCAGGACCACCCCGCCGTACAGGGCCACGCCGGCCAGCAGCAGCGCCACGGCGAACCCGAGCCCGGGATCGGACACGTCGAGCATCCCGGTCCGGTGGAATCCGAAGAGCATCGCCACGTGGTCCCGGACGGCGTCCACCGCGGAGGCCGACTCCATCCCGGTCGTGGCCGCTGCTTGCGCGGCCTGGCCCGCGCCGTCCTCTCCGGAGTGGAACAGACCGTGGGCGAGGCGGCGGAAGGTCGTCCCGGGCCGGCCGGCCAGCAGGAACGTCGCCGCCGTCACCGCGCAGCTCGCGGCGGCGTCGCGAATCCTGCCGAGCAGCGGATAGCGGGCGAGCAGCAGGTGCGCCGACACCACGGCGAGGACGAGGCCCGCGTTGGAGAAGGTGTAGGCGGTGGCCAGACCGCCCAGCACCCCCAGGGCCAGCATGCCCCACCCGCGCAGGTGCCCCCGCGCCTCGGCGACCATGAACGGCAACATCAGCGCGTAGAAGAAATACGTCTCGGTGTAGTGGCCTTGGGGCGTGAGCCCGAACCACAGGAACCAGCTGGGAGGGAAGACGCAGGCGAACAGCGGGATGATCACGCAGGCCCGCTCCTCCGGCCGCACCCACACCCGCGTCAGGGACCAGGCGAGCAGCCCGACGAAGGTGGCGGTCAGCGCGGTCCCCACGATCTTCAGCAGCACCAGCGAGCGGGCGCCGAGCGCGCCGTGGAGGAGACGAACGGCGTGGGACATCCACGCGGAGCCCGCGTGGAAGTGGAGCTTGATCTGCTTGGGGTTCACCGTCCAGAAGGGGACGTGCTCGTCGGGGGACAGGGCCTGGCGGTCGGCGTGGATCTCGGGGTGCACCAGGAAGAAGCAGTGCTCCGTGGCGACCATGCCCCAGTCGGGGTTGTGGAAGAAGAACGGAATCCGGGCCAGCAACAACGCGACGACGGACAGGGCGATGACGTGGTGCGTCTTCATGGTTCAGAACCGGCTGTCCTGGTCGAACTCTCCCGACCATCGGCAGTTCGTCTCGCCACGGAGCCGTGCGACGCCGATGGCACACCAGGGGTACTTCCCCACGTCGAGGAAGAGGCACTGGTCGTACGCGAGGTGCCCCTGCGCCGGCAGATCCCCGGCGTAGCGCGAGAGATAGGTCTCCTCGCACGACGGCGCCTGCAGATCGCCCGGCGACCGGGCAGCGTGGTCCAGCGTTCTGGCGCACAGACCGCTCCAGGCCAGCGGCCAACCGGCGCACTCGGCCGGGGGAGGCTCATCGGTGGAGGGGAGCAGCGGCATCCCCTCCAGCAGCGCGGCGACCTGCTCGGTGCACCCGGAGAGGAGGGCCGGATCGTCGAACGTGTCCGCGCACAGCTGCGCGAAGTTCGTGCGGCACGAGTCGTAGGTCCAGCGCCGGTCGCTGCCCTGGTAGGCGCCCGAGATGCACGCCGCGCGCAGGCTGCCGGCGTACTCGGCGCAGAGATCGGCCGGTGGATGCCGCGGATCCTCGCACGCCTCGAGGGCGTGATGCATGGCGCCGTCGGCCTGGGCGCACATCAGGCGCGTCGACGGCGGCTCGGCGGCGCAGTCGGCGATCTCATCGAGGGACGTGGCCATCTCGTAGCCGATGAACGCGCACGTGTCGTCGTTGCCGGGAGCGGCCCCGCGGCAGCGGGCCTCGCCGCCGATCCGGTCGAACTCGCTCGACGCGGGCAGCCGCCACGGCAGCCAGCCGAAGGCTCCGGGCTCGGCGCCGGGCGCCACCTGGAAGTACCCGTCCGCGCACAGGGTGTCGCAGGCGTTCAGGCCCGGCCGGCGCAGGGGACGGGCGTTGTCGGTCAAGGCGTTGGCCCAGCCCGTGATCAGGATCGCCGCGGACAGCCCCGCGGCCACCCACGACGTGATCCGGACGGGGGAACGCCGCGAACGGAAGGCGCGCTGGAACAGCGCGGCCGCCCCGACGGGCAGGCACAGGAACGTCGGGACCAGGTACCCGATCTTGTGCTCGCCGTCGCCGGGGATCGTGTACGGCTCGAAGGTCAGGTACGCGGCGACGAAGGCCATCAACAGCAGCCCGTTGTACGCCTCGAATCGTTCGGCGCGGGACAGGTCGGCCCTCGACCGGGGCCAGAGGAAGCGCAGCGCGGACACGATCAGCGCGGCCGCCGCGGCGAGGGCGACCAGGAGCAGCGCGACGGCCACGACGAGCCCCAGCGGCTCGGTGCGGAAGGCGAACGCGCCGCTGTCGTGGAGCCCGAACAGGATCTCCACGTGGGAGAGCGCGGCCCCCAGCGCCTGCCCCGACGTCAGCCACTCCACCAGGCCGACGTCGCGGCCCACGGACGGGTTGGTATCGGGGTGGAAGAAGTTGGACAGCAGCAGGCGCTGGATCACGTGCTGGGGGTGACCGAACAGCACGAACGACGCCAGCGCCGCGACACCCGTGGTCGCCGTCGAGGCCAGGCGATGGACCAGCCCTGCTGGACAGCGCAGCCACGCGTACAGGCAGAACACGCCCACCAGGAAGAGGTTGGAGAACGTGTACGCCATGGCCAGCCCGCCCAGGACGCCGGCGGCCGCCGCGATGGGCACGAGGCCCCGCTCGCGACCGCGATCCACGGCCAGGAACAGCGGCAGGAAGAGCCCGTAGAAGACGTGGGTCTCGAAGTACTGCCCCTCCGGGGTCAGGCTCACCCACAGGATGAGGACGGTGGGGAACGTCCACACGAACAGGGGGATGGCCACCCAAGCGCGGTCCTCTCTCAGGGGACAGATCCGCGCCAGCGCCCAGGCGAACAGCGCCATGAACAGCGCGGTGTACAGCGTGCCCACGACCTTGATCGGCAGCAGCGACCGGGTGCCGAGGAGGTCCACAGCCAGGTGCATGACGTGAGAGTTGACCGCGGCGCCCATGTGCTGGAGACCCCGGATCTGCGCCTCGTCGATCACCCAGTACGGGACGTCCTCGTCGGGCGTCTGCGCCTGATACTGCGCGTGCACCTCTGGATTCGACAGCAAGAAGCAGTGCTCGGGGTTGAGCACCGTCCAGTCCGGGTGGTGGAAGAAGAACGGGAGACGGGACAGGAGGACGGCCGTGACCGCGGCCAGTATCCACCAGCGAGGTCTCATCGCCGCCCGATCCGCGCGACGGGGTGGCGCTTAGAACCGTTCCGAGTCATCCCACTCACCGCTCCACCTGCATTCCAGCTGGCCCAGGGACCGCGCCACGCCCACGGCGCACCAGGGATACCGGGACGTCTCCAGCGACAGGCACTGATCGAAGTGTAGCCCTCCTCGCTCGGGGAGTGATCGGGCGTACCGCTCCCGGTACTCGTCCTCGCAGCTGGGCGACGCGCCCCCGTTCGCCCGCCGCGCGGCCATCTCGGTCGCGCTTGCACACAGTCCGGTCCAGGCGAGCGGCCAGCCCTCACATTGCGGGAGCGGGGGCTCCGGCGGGACCGGCAGGGACGGCATCCCGAACATCAGCAGGGCCATCTGCTCGGCACACCCCGAGAAGTCTGCGGGATCGGGGAACGACTCGGCGCACAGCATCTCGAAGTAGTCCAGGGCGCAACCGCACTGGGGCGCGTCGAGGTCACTGCTCTGGTAGGCGCCGGAGACGCAGTCCCACCACAGGTCCCCCTCGAAGTCGTCGCAGAGGCCCTCGGGCAGCTCCACCGCGGGTTCGCACTGCTGGCAGGCGTGACGCGCCCCGCCCACGGCGCGAGCGCAGATGCTGCGGCGGCCGGGGGGCTCGGACAGACACTCTGACGACGGCATCGAGCCCCGGAGCGCGTGCTCGAATCCGATGTAGGCGCAGAGCTCCTCATCGCCGGGCAGCGAGCGCCGGCAGCGCTCCTCCCCACCGTGCTGGTCGAACACGACGAGGGGCTCCTCCCACCACTCGCCGGGGCTCCAGCGGCTTCGGTCTCGAGGCTGCTCGTTCCAGAAATACCCGAGCAGCAGCAACGAATCACAGCTGGCGAACTCGGGGCGTTCCAGGGGCCGGGCGTTCACCCGGAGCGCGTTGGCCCAGCCGCCGATCAGCGCCACGGCGAGCGCGGCGAGGTAGGCCAACGTCGCGATCCGCACCCCCGCGATCCGGGAGCGCACGAGCCTCTTCACGAGCGCACCCGCGCCCATGAACAGCATCGGGTAGATCGGGACGAGATACCCCATCGGCTCCCTGGCCCCATCGGGCGTCAGATAGGGATCGAACAGCGCGTAGCTCGCGAGGAAACCCATCAGCAGCAGCGCGTGGATGGCGAGGAAGCGGTCGGGCAGCCGGATCCGGCGCCGGAGCCGAGGGTGCACGGTGCGGACCGCGGCCAGGAACAGCGGCCCCGTCGAGGCGAGCAGGATCACCGACAGGCAGACCATGACCGCGGCGCCCCAGAGACCGTCGGTGGTCCTGAAGACCGCAGCCCCGTGGGGGCCGAAGAGATGCTCCAGGTGCTGCAGGGCCGCCCGGGGCAGCTCGGCCGCCACCACGGGCTCCGTAGACGCGGTGCCCGTCTGGCCGGACACCGGCGTCGTCTCGAACAGCCGCTGGACGAAGTGGGCCGGCCGCCCCAGCACCACCACCACCACGGCGGTCACGGCGCCGAGGAGGGCCACGGAGGAGAGGCGGTGACGCACCCCGTCGGTGCGGAACAGCAGGTACGCGATGGCCAGCGCGATGACGTACACGACGCTCGAGAACGTGTAGACCGTCACCAGGCCGCCGAGGACCCCCGCCCCGATCACCGCCCACGCCGGCGGGGGCCGATCCTGCGAGGCCGTGATCATCGACGGCAGGAACAGCGCGTAGATCAGGTGGTTCTCGTAGTAGTGCCCCTGCGGCGTCAGCGTGACCCACAGGAAGAACACCGGCGGGAACACCGCGAGGACGAGGGGGACGAGCACCTGGGCCCAGGACTCCCTGCCGGGCCAGATCCTCGCCAGCGCCCACGCGAGCAGGCCGACGAAGATCGCCGTGCACGCCGTCCCGATCAGCTTCAGGAGCACCAGCGATCGCGTGCCGAGCAGCTGCGTCAGGAGCTTCACCGTGTAGGACAGGCAGGCCGATCCCCGGTGGTAGTGGAATCGGAGCTGGTGCGGATCGACCACCCAGTAGGGGGTGGGCTCCGGATCCACGGCGACGCGGTTGGCGTGGATCTGGGGGTCCGAGAGCAGGAAACACTCCTCCCACAGCATCACGCCGCCCCAGTCCGGGCTGTGGAGGAAGAACGGAGCGCGGCTGGCCACGAGGGCCAGCAGGGACACCAGCACCAGGGTGCGCGTTCTCACTGCGCGTCCTCCTGGCCGGTGAGACACCCCGGGAACCAGTCGCGCTGGGTGATTCGCTGCTCCGGGGTCGAGGTCTCGGCCAGGTAGATGGGGGCCACCTCCAGCAGGTGGGCGCCGCCCTCGCCGGCCTGTTCGCACAGCCAGTGAGACCACCTGTGGCTCGCGGACGGGTCGTCCAGCCGCACCAGGAGCACGGTCCCGGAGTCCTCCACGAGGTACTCACGGATCAGGGTGATCCCGGGGAACGCCAGGGCACGGAGCGGCTGGGCGGGCGGGGCATCCTCGGGCGAGAGGCTGGCGTCCACGGGCGCGTGCCTCCACGCCATGGCGTCGCGCACGGCCACGACGGTCTCCGGGGTACCGTCCACCGTCAGGTAGAGCAGCCCGTCGTCCTTCACCGCGATGGAGTCCGGGACCGTGAGCCGGTGCTCGAGGAACAGCGACCGGATGGCGACCGACGATCCATCCCACGTGGCGTCACTCCGCTGGACGACGACCGCGTCGAACCAGCGGTCCCGGTCCCCCGCGTCTCGATGGATGTCGTGGGAGACCAGGCGATGCAGCGACAGGTCCGACGAGCCGTCGAAGTACACGCGCCGCTCTCGCAGGACACATCCCGCGAGCAGCCCCACCAGGGACACCGCGACCGCAACGAGGGCGATTCCCCGGGGCCACCGCCCCCCCCGGCCGGCCAGGTCCAGCAGCCCGCCGACGGACAACGACGTCGCCAGGCCCGCCTGGAGGGCCAGCACCGGCAGGACGACCCGCCAGTGGTTGATCTGGAGGTAGCCGATCAGGTGTCCGACCACGAACAGGCTGAGCACCGTCGCCAGGGACCAGCAGGCCAGGACCACGGTGGCCGTGCTGCGTCGCCAGATGCCCCAGAACACCACCACGACCGGCGAGAGCGCGAGCAGGAGCCCGGCTGGGCTGGGTTCCAGCTCGCGGAACGCGCGGAACGCGGTGTGCAGCACCGACTCGTGGGTGGCCGCGGCGGTGGATGTGACGGCCTCGGTGAAGAGCGCCGCGCCGACCTGTTCGTCGCTCAGCACGTTCAGCACGTGGATCCCCTCGGGGATCGACAGGACGACGCCGACACCGAGGCTCGTGAGCACGAGCCGGCGACGCCCCTCGCGCCAGATCCAGACGACCAGCAGCGCGATCCCGGGGACGTAGGCGAGGCCGAAGGGGTGGAGCATCAGCGCCACCGGCAGCAGGCCGATCGCCACGAGCAGCCAGCGCCTGCGCCCCCCCAAGACCACCATGGCCACGGCGACGGTGATCCAGGCGCCGACGTCCGGCATCAGGTAGCCCTGCTCCGCCCTCCCCAGGGTGCCGAACGGATCACCCAGGAACCCGACGGCCAGCGCCGCGACGATGGCACCGGCGCGGGCTGGCCAGTCTCGCTGCCACGCGCGGCCGGCCGTCGACGGGAGCCTCCGGCCCAGGGGCCAGCGCAGCGCGACGTAGAGGAGGATGGCGAGCGTCGCCTGGAGGAACATCCGGCGAGCGAGCACCCCCTCGAGAGACGGCGCCCCCGTCACGAACAGGAGCCCCGTCCAGGCGAAGGCCGGGCCGAACTGCGGCGCCCACGGGGTCAACGTCGGCCAGATACCGTCGAGTCCCAGGGGGAACGTGCTGTCGGGGCTGGCGTCGGGCCACAGCAGCAACAACGCCTGGAAGTAGGGGGCGACGATGTCACCGGTGACCTGAGCCCGCGGCATCTCGTGCGCGCGCAGGACCCAGCCCGCGACCAAAAGCGCGACGAGGATTCCCCCGTCGAGCAGAACGGTCCGCCATCGTTCGCGGACGAGACCCGCCAGCGCCCTCAACGACCCACCTCTGCGACGGCGGTCGCCGTCGAGGCGCGGCCCTCCGGGGTTCCGGACTGCGCGGTCTCGATGTGTAGATCGAGCATCGAGGCGTCGAACCACCGCCACCACTTCTTGTACGAGAGCCCCGGCATGGTCAGGGGCATCACGTGGTTCGAATCGAGCATCAAGCGCGTGGTCCCGGTGGGGAATCGACTGTACAGCCACGCGGTCCAGGCGCGCGAGGACGCCGGCTCCGGCAGGCGCACGAGCAGCAGGGAGTAACTGGGATTGACCACGTACCACCCCACCAGGTGGACGGTGGCGGGCGACCGGCCGGCGACGGCCGGACCCGACGCGCCCATCCCGGAGTCCGTGCGCTCCCACCCCCGCAGGGCGGACTCTTCCCAGCCCATGGTGGCCAGGATCCCGTCGATGGCCGGGGTCGGTCCGTTGACGGCCAGATAGAGCATCCCGTCGGGCCGGAAGACACCGCGCGGCTGATCGGCCAGCCGCTGCTCGATGTAGATCGCGGGGGTGAAGGCCCACGAGAACGGATGCGCGTCGTAGCCGAGCACGACGGCGTCGAACCAGCGGCTCGACGTCCCGGCGTCCTCCTGGATCACCTGCGCCATCCAGCGATGGAGATCCAGATCACCGCTGCCCAGGGGGAATCGCCAGGACCGCGCGTGCATGGCCGCGCCGGTGAGGGCCACCAGGACGAGGACCATCACCGACCTCCCGATCACGCGGGCCACCGGGTCGAGGTGCGAGACGAACCGGATCCTCGCCGCGAGGAGGGACACGGCCAGGCCCAGGGTCAGCGCCAGCCCGGGCAACGGGATTCGCCAGTGGTAGCCGTGGTGCAGGCCCGTGACGAAGGCCAGGGCCAGCAGGCCGAGGGCTGCGGCCGAGGCCCACAGGGCGAGGGACGCCATCCCCGACCTCGACCGCCCCTGGCCGACGCTCCGCCGGGCGATCCAGGTCCACCCGATCACGAACAGCGGCGCCAGGAACAGCAGTATCCCGAGGGGGAACGGCTGCTGGCTGGCGAAGGCCTCCGCCGCGGTGGTCAGGATTCCCGTCGGCGCCTGGAAGTAGGTGCTGACGTAACCGAGCGTCTCCGAGAAGCGGCCGCCATCGGGCTCCCCGCGGGCCAGGATCGCCAGGTGGACGATCTCGGGGATCGCGCTCACCGCGCCGACCGCGAGCCCCGCCATCGCGACGTTCTTGCGGCCCTGACGCCACACGTACACCGCCAGGATCAGGACTCCGGGCACGTAGCAGGCGGCGAGGGGGTGCATCATGATCGCCCAGGGCAGGACCCCCACGCTGACCAGGAACCACCACGGCCGACGCCCCACCAGGACCATCGCCGCGGCCGCGGCGACGACCATGCACAGGTCCGGCGCCAGGTAGGTCTGATCGCCCTTGCCGAGGGTGCCGAACGGCTCCCCGCCGAATCCGACGGCCATCGCAGCGGCCCACGCGCCGAGCCGGGCAGGCCAGACACCCGACGGGGCGCGGGCCTGCCTCGGCGGCTGGAGCGCGACGCGCATGGACAGGTACACGAGCACGACGCCCAGCGCCTGCAACACGTACCGCCGCGCGAACGCCTCGTGCAGCGTGGACGCGCCCGCGACGAACGGAGCGTACCCCCACACCAGCGCCGGCCCGAACTGGCTCACCCACGGCGCGGACGCGGGCCACAGGGTCTTGACCAGCCCCTCCTCGGCCTCGCCACGCAACAGGAGGTCGCAGTCGGTCAGCCACGCCACGGCCCGCATGAACGGATCCACGGCGTCGAAGTGGAGTGAGATCTCGGACAACCCCTGCAACCGGAGGAAGACCGAGGCGACCAGCAGCGCGACACAGATCGCGCCGTCGATGAGCCACTTCGACCCCGTGGATCGCACGCTGGAGAGTATGTCCGAGCGATTCAGAGACATGTGCCAGACCAGTTCGCGATCGTACCCTACGCGGGGGCGGACCGCATAGCACGCCCCCCGCGAGTTGGCTACAATGCTGCACCCGCTACGAACGGGTGACGTGGAACCCCAGCGAGGCACCGGATGCACCGAGATCACCTACCCCTCCTCGCCTGCCCCCGGTGCCGTGGGACGCTGGATATCATCTCGGTCAGGGAAGAGGACCGGTACTTCGCCGGCGAGATCCTCCACGGCGTGCTCGGCTGCGGCTGTGGCGGCCGGTTCGACGTGGTGGACGGTGTCGCGGTCTTCGAGTCCGGGACGACCGGCCGCGCCCGGGCAGGCGCCGGGATGGACCCGGACGCCCGGGAGAACAAGGAGATCTGGGACTACGTCTGGTCGAAGCTGGGCCAGTCCCACGAGAGCTACTTCTGTTCGGAGGCCTTCTTCGAGCAGGAGGTGCTGTTGCCCCCCTCGGCATTCCAGGGAAGAAGGGTGCTGGAGGTGGGCATCGCGATGGGCAAGAACATCCCGTTCCTGCTCAAGCGCGAGCCGTCGATGCTGGTGGGGCTGGACATCACCGACCAGCTCTTCGACACGTACCGGCGGTTCGCGAGCTCGCGGCGGCTCAGCCTCGTGCTCGCCGACGTCAAGAGCCTGCCCCTCGCGTCCGGTGCGTTCGATCTGGTCATCGCGTCGCGCATCCTCCACCACATCCCGGACATGCCCCGGCGGTTCGCGGATCTCGCCGATCTGCTGGCCGAAGACGGGGTGTGCACGTCGGTCATCTACGGCAAGAGCGACACCGCGCGTGCAGTCCGCCTGCTGGGTACCGCCCTGTCCAGGTTGTTCACCCTGGACCAGCTGTTCCACCTCTCCTCGATCCCGAGCTGGGCCCTCTACGCCGCGATCCACGGGATCTACGGCCCCTTCGGGGACACGTCCATCGGCCGCCGCCTGCTCCCGCTGCGCGACGGCATGCGCTACTGGTCCAAGTTCGACCGGGAGTGGCTGTGGAAGGCCGTGGTGTTCGACATCCTGGCGTCGGCACCCGTGACCACCTATACATCGGAGAACGAGCTCCGGGAGCTGCTGGATGGGCTGAGCGTCTCCCGCTACGAGTACGTGGCCCAGTTCGGCGCCATGTGGAACCTGACGTTGCACAGATAGGATCGAGAGGAGCGACATGATCGGGCGGCTGATCCGCGGCAACGTCAAGAAGCTGCAGAACCTGCCCAACACCTGGCTGGGAGGCAAGTCGCTGGGCGTCGTCCACCTCACGCGCGGGCGCGCACCCCTCCCGCCCATGTACGTCGAGCTCGCGCTGACCTATCGCTGCAACCTCACCTGCGCCTACTGCTATCAGGCCTCCTCGAGACGGACGAGCTACCCCGACATGACCCTGGACGACATCCGGGCCATCGACGCCAACCTGAGCAGCTCGTTCCGCATCCGCCCCAGGCTCTACCTGTTCGGGGGGGAGCCGACCCTCAACGGGGAGTTCGGCGAGATCCTCGGCTACCTCGACCGGCGGGGCTACCGGCTCTCGATGACCACCAACGGGACGCTCCTGGGTCCCCACCTGGATCTCCTGGCCCGCTGCAGGCGCATCGACAACCTGGTGGTCTCGTTGAATGCCGGCAACCTCGAAGGGGCCCCTCGAGTCGTGCGCGATCTCACCGCGCGGATGCGCTCTGGCTCCTCCGTGTCGGTGAACTGCCCGGCCGATCTGGCGACCGAGACGGGGCGCCCCCTCGTGGACCTGGTCCGCATCGTCGACGACTGCGGAGCCAAGTTCGTCAGCGTCCAGCATTCCCAGTCCGTCTTCATGGACAAGCAAGCGGTGGACGCCGCGAAGCAGGTCGCCCAGATCCGGGAGACCGCCCGTGAGAGCTTCCGCACGCCGGTCACCTTCTTCCCCGACATCCGCGACGCGGATCTGGAGGCGTACTACACGGACACCTCCTTCCCCCGCTCCACGCGGTCGTGCGTCCTGCCGTGGTTCGACGTGTTCGTGCGACCCAACGGCGACGTGGTGCCCTGCGACGAGATGGACGTGGTGATGGGCAACGTGAGACAGGAGAAGATGAGCGCGATCTGGAACAACGCGCGGTACAGGGCCTTCCGGCGGGGCATCCACAAGCGGGGCCTCACCCACGGCATCTGCCAGCGATGTTGCCATCGCCAGTACTATGGATGATCCGGCAGCAGGCGGGCACACACTGGACGGCGATATACTAGGTTCCAACTCTTTGAGCGGGAGAACTCTCCAGGAATGCTGATTCTAGGCCTGTGCTGCTACCACCACGACTCGTCGGCCTGCTTGATCGACGACGGGAAGCTGGTCACCTACATCGAAGAAGAGCGGCTCAGCCGCGAAAAGCACACCTCGGCCTTCCCCGCCCTGGCCATCCGCCGCTGCCTGGAAGAGGCAGGGGCGACCATCGGCGACGTGGATCGCGCGGCCTACTTCTGGGTGCCCTGGAAGGGGGTCGGCCGCCGGCTCATGAACCTGAAGCTGTGGGTGCCGCGGACGATTCGCCGTAAGCAGGGGCGCTACGACCGCTTCGGCAAGATGGCGCAGGTGCCCCTGCAGCTGCGCCGCGAGCTGGGATACCGAGGCCGGTTCCACTTCATCGACCACTACCTGGCCCACGCCGCGGCCAGCTACTTCCTCTCCCCCTACGACGGCGCCGCGACGCTGATCCTCGACGGCAACGGCGAGGTCCACACCAGCTGGGCAGGCGCGGGGATCGGGAGCCGCCTGGACGAGGCCTACCGGCACCACTTCCCCAACTCGCTGGGGCGCGTGTACGGCTTCACCACCGACTACCTGGGCTACCAGGAGCACTCGGAAGAGGGCAAGGTCATGGCCATGGCGGCCATGGGCGATCCCGATCGCTACATGGACCGCTTCCGCAAGATCGTCCAGCTGCGGCCCGAGGGCCGGTTCCAGGTGGAACCCGGCTACTTCAACCACCACATCGAGCACCGCGTCCTGACGACCCAGCGGTTCCTCGACGAGTTCGGGCCCCGGCGCCATCGGTCCGCACCCCTGGAGCAGCGCCACTACGACATCGCTGCAGCGCTCCAGCGCGTGACCGAGGAGGCGGTGCTGCACCAGTGCCGTCACCTCGCCCAGAGCACGGGGCAGCGCTATCTGTGTCTCGGCGGCGGTGTCGCCCTGAACTGCGCCATGAACGGACGCATCGCCGCGGAAGGGCTGTTCGAAGAGGTGTTCATCCCGCCCCCGGCCGGGGATGCCGGCGCGGCGCTCGGCGCGGCGCTGTACGTACACCACGAGATGCTCGGTGGGCGACGGACCGATCCGCTGCTACACGCCTACTGGGGGCCCAGCTACGATTCAGCCGCCTGCCAGCGGGCGGTGGCGCAACGACGGATTCCCTACCGCGTCTCCGAGGACCCCTGCGCCGATGCAGCGAGGTGGATCGCCGACGGGAAGGTCGTGGGTTGGTTCCAGGGAGGGATGGAGATGGGACCCCGGGCCCTGGGGGCCCGCAGCATCGTGGCGGACCCGCGGGATCCGAAGTCATGTGATCGCATCAACGCCAAGGTGAAGAACCGAGAGGTCTACCAGCCGTTCGCCCCGGCCGTGCTCGAGGAGCGCTGCAACGAGGTGTTCGACAGCTCCCAGCCCTCCCCCTTCATGCTGATGGCGTTCCAGGCCCAGCCCGACGCGCGGGAGCGCATCCCCGCGGTGTGCCACCTGGACGGCTCGGGCCGCGTCCAGTCGGTGGGCGAGCACGCGAACCCGCGCTACCGCCGCCTCATCGAGGAGTTCGACAACCTGACCGGGGTCCCCGTGGTGCTGAACACGTCGTTCAACCGGCGCGGCGAGCCCATCGTCTGTTCTCCGGTACACGCCCTGGACTGCTTCCTGGAGAGCGAGATGGACGCCCTGGTGCTGGAGGACGTCCTGCTGATCAAGAACGAGAACGGCAAGGTCGTCGCCGAGGATCGGGACGCGAAGAGCTGATCCCCCGCGGGTTCAGCGGCCGGCCATCCACGCCCGCCCCAGGAAGAAGTCGTCCTCCGCGCGGAACTCGCCCGTCCAGCGGCAGTCCACCTCCCCGCGCGAGCGGGCGATGCCGATGGCGTACCAGGGGTACTTGCCGGGCATGTAGGTGAGCGCCTCGCGGTAGGCCAGATCCCCGGCCTCCGGGATCGCCTCGGCGTACCTCTCCAGGTACACCTCTTCGCATGCCGGCTTCCCCGGCTCGGTGGCCGCGCCCTGGGCGAGATTCGCCGCCCGCTCGCACAGGCCGAGCCACGGGACGGGCCAGTCGGCGCAGGCGTCGGGGACCACGGCAGGGGCGGGAGGGAGCAGGGGCATCCCCACCAGCAGGGCCGCGGCCTGTTCGAAGCACCCCGACAGCGCCGCCGGGTCCTCGAACGACGAGGTGCAGTGGGTGATCAGCTCCGGATGACAGGTGTCGTCGGACCAGGTCCGTCCCACCCCCTGGAAGGCGCCCGAGATGCAGGCCTCCCGCAGATCGCCGGTGAACTCGTGGCAGATGTCCTCGTGGGAGGTGCCGTCGAGGCACACCTCGATGTTGTAGCGCATCGCGCCGAACGCCTGCGCGCAGGGCGGTCCGCGCGAGTCGTGGTAGTCCAGACACCGCTGGCGGGTGTGGACGTCGCCGAAGTCCACCATGTGGCCCCTGTACAGACACGCCTCGTCGTTGCCCGGCGCGGCGGACTGGCAGCGCAGGATGCCCGCGTCGCGATCCAGCGAGTACGTGGGCAACTCGAACGCCGAGGTGGGCAGGGCCTCGGTGAAGTACCCGTCGAGCAGCATGGTGTCGCAGGAGCCGTACTCGGGACGCTCCAGGGGCCGCGAGTTGAACACGAGGCTGTGGAGGTAGCCGGCGACCAGCACGACGGCCAGCAGGCCCGCGGCCCCGTGCCCGGCCACCCGCTGGAATCGGGAGGCGGAGCGGCGCATGCCGTGGAGCATGGCGGCCGAGCCCACGAACAGGGGGACGAAGGTGGGGGTGAGGTACCAGATGTAGACCTTGGTGTCGTACCGGGTGAGGTAGGGATCGACCGCGCCGTAGCCCGCGATGAAGGCCAGCAGGAGCAATCCGTTGATGCCCAGGAACCGCTGGGCGGACGACAGCCCCCCCCTTCGCCACCGCCGGATGTAGCGCGCCGCCTGCCACGCCAGGAACAGAGCCACCGCTGCGGCCCAGACGCTGAGCACCCCCGCCGCCACCCACCCGACGATCTCACGGGTCCAGTCGATGGGTCCATCCGCGGGCACGTAGAGCTGGGGGGTCGGGCTGTAGAGGAGCTCGACGTGGGCTCCCAGCGCATCCCACGCGTGCCCGTCGGTGAACCACTGGCCGTACGAGAGCTCCTCGCCGAGGCTGTTCTCGTCGTTCCCGGCCTGCCCCTGCGCCGCCATCTCCAGCCGGTCGAACACCGCCTGCGGCCTGGCGGCCACGCCGAACGCGGCCAGCGACAGGACCCCCGCGAGGGCGCACGAGCCCAGGCGCCGCGCGAGGCCCGTGCGGACGCCCGAGGCGCGCCCACCCATCAAACAGACCAGGACCAGCACCACCACGAAGACCGCGTTGGAGATCGTGTACGCCGTGGCCAGGCCCCCGATCACCCCCGCCACGGCTGCCCACGGGAGGGACAACCTGCTGCTGGAGGCGGCCACCATGAACGGCACCATCAGGACGTACACCAGGTGCGTCTCCGAGTAGTGTCCGAACGGGAGCAGCGTGTACCACAGCAGCAGCACGGGCGGGAACACGCTGGCGAACAGCGTGGCAAGGACGACGAAGCGGTCCCTCCGGTGCGGCCAGACCCGCAACAGCAGCGGCACCAGCAGCGCGAGGTACGCCGCGGCGATGGCGGTCGCCAGGAACTTCAGGGCCAGCAGCGAGCGCGTGCCCAGCAGGGCGGTGGTCCACCGCACCGCGTGGGAGATCCAACCGGAGCCCGCGTGATAGTGATGGGCGATCTGCTCGGGGTTGGTCAGCCAGAAGGGGTTGTCACCGTCGGGATCGAAGGCCACCCTGGTCTCTTGTATCGCGGGCGCCGAGAGCAAGAAGCAGTGCTCGGGGAGGAAGCGGCCCCAGTCCGGATTGCTGAAGAAGAACGGAATCCGGCTCAGGGCGAACACCGCCAGCGCGATCAACAGGAGTGTTCGGCTTCTCATCCTGAGCGATTATTGCCGATCCATGGAGTCGGGTACACAATCGGGGAGTGGAGCTGGAAACCCATCGTCCCGGGACGTCGGCGACGAAAGAGGCGTGGACATGAGCAAGAGGCTGGGACTGATATTTCCCCGGTTCCGGTACCCGTCGGGTGACATCCCGCTGGGGATCGCGACGCTGGCGGCCCACGTCCAGAGTCAGCTCGACGTCGAGGTCGCGGTGTGCGACACCACGTTCCATCCTCGCCTCGACCACGTGGAGGCCTTCCTGGACCGATTCCAGCCCGACGTGGTGGGCGTGGGGATGTCCACGATCATGGTGGACGACGCCCTGGCGGTCTGCCGCCTCGCCCACCGCCGCGGCATCCCGGTGTTCGTCGGCGGCCCGCATCCGACCATCGATCCGGAGGGTGTCCTCGCCGATCTCGCCGTGGACGCGGCCGTGGTCGGCGAGGGCGAGCTGACCACGGTGGACCTGGTCCGGTCGTTGCTGGACGGCCGCCGCGAGCCCGTCGAGGGCGCGTGGGTCCGGGACCGCGCCGGTGAGATCCATCGTTCCGACGCCTCGCGTCACGTGCAGGACCTGGACTCGCTGCCGTTCCCTGCCTGGGATTCCCTCGACATGGAGGCCTACTTCGCGGCCTGGGACCAGCTGAGTAGCTTCCGCCCTGGGCTGCGCGGGGTGAACCTCGTGGCCAGCCGGGGCTGCCCATTCCAGTGTTCGTTCTGCCAGCCGATGCTCGACCAGATGTTCGGCAAGAAGTTCCGCACGCGCAGCCCCGGCTCGGTGGTGGCCGAGGTCGTGGAGCTGCACCGCAGGTTCGCCATCGACGCGTTCTGGTTCGCCGACGACACCCTCACCCTGAACCGCGCCTGGGTCGAGGAGTTCTGCGACGGGCTCATCGCCACGGGCCTCGGCCTGTACTGGGGCTGCACCACGCGCGCGAACCTCGTCGATCGAGCGCTCCTGGAGCGCCTCCACGCCAGCGGCCTGCGCAAGATCGGCGTCGGACTGGAGAGCTCCTCGGAGCGGATACGGGAGGGCATCTACCGCAAGGGGGTCGACGTCGGGTCCGTGGACAGCGCCGTTCGCGCGGCGCGTGATCTCGGTATCCACTCGCTGGTCTTCCTCATGCTCGGTGCCCCGGGGGAGACACGCACCGAGATGCTGCACAGCATCGACACCGCGGCGAGGTTACCCGCCAGCGACGTGAGCATCTCGCTGTTCGTGCCCATCCCCGGCACGTCCATCCACGAACGGATGGTCCAGGACGGCTACGAGCTGTCGTCCGGCGCCGCCGACTACGACTACTACGCCCGGCAGCCCTTCCGCGGCGAGGTGAGCCTGAGGCAGCTGCGCGCCATCCAGCTCTACGGCTACTCGCGCTTCTACCTGCATCCCGCGCGATTGAGGTCCCTGACCCGCTCCCTGTCCAGCAGCCAGGGCGCCCGCGGCATCGGCCGCAAGCTGCTCCGGTTGGCGCCGGCAGCACCGTGGAGTCGCGTGTCCGGAAAATAGCGGCTATCCTCCCCAACCCATGGACCGTGGCCGAAAGATCGTTCTCGTGAGGGCGAGCCCTGGTGTCTACCAGGGCGTGCTGGGCGCGCGGCTCCCCCTCGCGCTGCTGCGCGTCGCCAGCACGCTGCACGAGACGACCCGTGTGGTGCTCATCGACCAGGCGCAGGACCGCCGCTGGCGGAGCCGCCTGCGCGAGGAGCTGTCCACGGGTGATCCGCTGGCCGTGGGGCTCGGCACCATGACAGGTCCCCAGCTCGGCCACGCCATCGACATCAGCCGCACCGTCCGCCAGGCCGCCCCTGAGGTACCCATCGTGTGGGGTGGAGTGCACCCCTCCCTCTTTCCCGAGCAGGTGGCCCGCAGCCCGCTGGTGGACTACGCGGTGGTGGGAGAGGGTGAGCGGACCCTGGCCGAGCTGGTCGAGACGCTGGAGGGCCAGGGCGATCCCTCGGGCGTCCTCGGGCTGGCCTACGAGGACGGCGGCGACGTGGTGCGCACGGGACCGCGCCCCTTCGTGGATCTCGACAGCTTGCCTCCCCTGCCCCTGTCGCTCGTGGACTTCCAGGGGTACATGTGCACGGATTTCGGGGTCCCGAGGGTCACCGAGTACGAGTCCTCCCGCGGCTGCCCGCACGACTGCGACTACTGCTACAACAAGACCTACAACCGCCGCCACTGGCGGGCGTTCTCCGCCGAGCGCGTGGTGGAGGAGATGGCCGACCTGCACCGGCGCTTCGGCGTTCGCGGGTTCTTCTTCGTGGACGACGAGTTCTTCGTCGATCTCGAGCGCGCGCGGGCCATCCTGGAGGGGGTGCTGCAGCGCGGTCTGGACCTGAGGCTCTCGTTCCAGGGGGGCCGCATCGACTCGTTCCGGCGGATGGACGACGAGACCCTCCGGCTGCTGGCGCGGTGTGGGGCCCACGCCGTCCAGTTCGGCCTGGAGAGCGGGAGCCCGCGCGTCCTGGAGTTCATCGACAAGAACTTCGACCGCGAGGACGTCCTGGCGCTGAACCGCCGGCTGGCCCGCGTCGGTGGGATACGTCCGTACTACAACTTCCTGCTGGGCTTCCCGGGCGAGACCCGCGACGAGATCGACGAGTCCGTCCGGCTGGGCTGGCAGCTGCTGCGGGACAACCCCCTCGCCACGCTGGGCGTCTACCACATCCTCACCCCGTACCCGGGCTCGGCCCTGTTCGACCGGGCCGTGGGCGAGGGATTCACGCCGCCCTCGAGCCTCGACGGCTGGGCACGCCTGGACTGGGGCAAGTACGACCTGCACGCCAACTGGTCCCCCTGGCTCAAGCCGGAGGATCACGAGTACGCCCAGCGCGTCGCAGCAGCCTCCCTGTTCGTGGATGACAAGGTCGCCCAGCGCACGACCTCGCGGGTCCGGCGGCTGGCCGCGAGCCTCTACCGGCCCATCGCTCGTGCGCGCTTCAGCTGGGCCGGCTTCGACCGCATGCCCGAGCGCGTCCTATTCGACCGCGTCCTGCGGTGAGCGCCGGACCGACCGCAGATCGGACCAGGCGCCCGGAACCAGCAACAGGCCGGGGATGGACGCCCCGAGGGTGTCGACCACGTGGAACACCAGCGTGAAGGCGAGGGCGCGCTCGGCGTCGATCTCCGGGCAGCAGATCGCCAGGGCGAGCAGACAGGTCGCGTGGAAGGTCCCCAGCGCCGTGGGGGCGGCGGGGACCAGCTGGGCCAGGGTCGTCAGTCCCGCGATGCCCACGGTCGCGGTCAGCGCCGAGCGGAGGTCCAGACCCAGCGCGAGCAGCATCGGCAGCGGGGTGGTCGCGAAGACCACCCAGCACGCCAGGTTGAGCCCCACCGCAGCCCAGAATCGTCGGACGTCGCGGGTCACACCGAGCGCGACCTCCACGGGATTCCAGTGGCGGTCCCAGATCCTGGCCGCGGCGGGTGACACCCGCGCGGCCAGCCCGCGCATCAAGCGCCCGAACGCCTTCCTCTTGAGGCTGATCACGGCGAGGAGCACCGCGGCGGTGAGGGAGACGGCCGCAAAGGAACGCAGCCCGGCGTCCAGCGACTCCTCGGACAGGGAGAACGGCGGCTCGATGTCGGTGCCCACTGCGTTGGCGATCCCGTCCGCGATGGGGACGAACGCGAACATCGCCCCGAGCAGGATCAGGATGCACCCCAGGTCGAGCACGCGGGCGATGACCAGGGACGTGAGGATGCGTCCGAAGGGGAGGCCAGACCAGCGGGAGAGCAACCACGCCTTGGCCACCTCGCCCCCGCGGGCCGGCACCACGCTGTTGACGAGGTTGCCCAGGCATATGGCCCTGGCGGAGAGCGCGAAGGTCACCTCGGGTGCCCCGGCCAGGAGATATCGCCACTGCTGGGATCGCAGCGGGATGCTCGCGCAGATGACCAGCGCGGACGCCAGCGACGCCCAGGGGGAGAGGTCGAGCAGCGCACGCCCCACGGCGGGCACGTCGACCCGCTTGAACAGCCACCAAAGCAACGCCACGCTGACCAGCGCCCCCAGCGTCGGACCGATCCAGGATCGCAGGCGGCGGCGGTGGGCGTTGGGGCTCGACGCAGTGGGATTCGGCGCTTGGGTCAAGGTACAGGTAGTTGAACAGGAATCGCCGCCGCTGGCAATCCACCCGGTGCGCCGTGGGCGGCGAGGAGACGCACGCGGCGCCCGGTTTCCAGCGACCCGGATGAATCGTATGATCAGCAGCTCAGCCACGGGAGTCCTCGATGGTCGACGAAGTCACACAACGCGTCCCGAGCCGCCCCGCTCCGCTCACCGGCGACGGGCGACGGGTGATCCTCGGTGCGCAGCTGGCCGGCGCCGACCTCGCGGGCGAGGACTTCACCCAGCACGCCTTGAAGAACGTCGACCTGTCCGGTGCGAATCTCGCCGGCAGCCAGTGGATCGGCGCGCGTCTCGAGCGCGTGAACCTGGCTGGGGCTGACCTGACCGACGCGGATCTGCGCGGAGCGGAGCTCAAGACCGTCGACCTCTCGGGAGCCGAGCTCGGCGGCGCGAACCTGTGCGGCGTCGAGATGGGCTCGGTCGACCTGAAGGGAGCGAAGGCGAAGGGTGCCGTCCTCACGGGGTGTTCGGTGGAGGACGCCGACTTCTCCGAGGCCGAGCTGACCGAGGTCCAGTTCGACGGCGCGACCGTTCGCTCGTCGACGTTCGACCACACGGCCCTGGTGGAGTGCCGGATCAGTGGCACGACGCTGGAGCAGTGCGAGTTCACGGACGTGGCGTTCGACCGCTGCGATCTGTCGGCCCTGCGCGTGGATCGCGGTCAGTACGTCCGCACCACCCTGACCGGCTGCGAGGGGAAGGGCGCGGCGTTCATCCGGGCGCGCCTGCAGACCCTGACGGTCGGCGATTCGACGCTGACGGCCTGTTTCCTGAACCGATGCGACGGGTTGACGCCGGAGGAGACCGAGGCGCTGCGCGAGGCCGGCGCGAAGATCGGCCCCGCGGGTGGGGGGGTCTTCGGTGGCAAGGGCGACCGGGCACCCGACGATCACGTCGGCGAGCAGATCGGGGCAAAGGACGCCCCCAAGGGGGGAGGCGAGGACGCTGTGGTGATGTGCAGCGCCCGGCTGCCCCGCCTGAAGTGGTCCGAGGCCAGCCTGGGGGGTGTGAACCTGGCGAACGCCGAGCTGAACGGCACGTCGCTGAGCCAGGCCGACCTGCGCGGCGCAGACCTGCGGTCCGCGGAGTTCTCGGGAGTCGACCTCTCCGACGCAGACCTGCGGGGAGCCGATCTCCGGGGAACGATCCTCGAGGACACCCTCCTGACGCGAGCCCGGCTGGACGGCGCCGACCTGCGAGGCGCCTCGTTGACGTCGGTCAACCTGACCGGCGCCAGGCTGGACCAGGCGCGCCTGGACGGGTGCCGCATCGAGGACGGGATGCTCAGCAGGGTCTCGCTCACCGCGGCGAGCGCGCCCGCTGTCGTGACCCACCACTGTGCGTTCCGCGACACGGTGTGGACCGAGTGCGAGCTGAGCGGCAGCCACCACCAGCACGCTCGCTTCGAGGGGGCTGTCTTCGATCGCTGCCAGCTGCGCGGCATGAGGCTGAAGGGAGCCAACCTCGCGCGTCTCTCGGTGGCTGGCTCGGACCTGGAGGGATGCCTCCTCGCGCGCTGTCACGGTCTGAGCGGCGAAGCCCGGACAGAGCTGGAACGGGCAGGCGCCCACTTCCAGGTGTCCCTGCTGGCCCGGGCCCGGCAGGAGTTCGTCGGCCGGCCACGCCTGCGGTGGGGCCTCGCGGCAGCGTCCGCCGCGCTCGCGGTCGTCGTCATCGTGCTGGTGAGCGTTCCGGCCACGTGGCCGACGTCGTGGCTCCTCCAGCGAATGGGGACCATCGTCGACCTGGACACCCAGAAGGACTGTTCCCGGTACGTCCGGCTCGGCAGGGTGTTGCAGCGGCGGGAGACCCCCAAACCCGCGGAGCAGGCCACGGCCCTGCTCAGGATGGACGCCTGCTTCGACGTCCTGCCCGAGCTGCGCGGGGAGCGGGTCGGCCTGCTCGGCCGCGTCGAGGAGATCCTGAACCAGCGGCTCCAGGACGACTCCATGGAGGCGGCGGAGCGTTTCGACATCCTGAACTCGCTGAGGGATGTCTACATCGCCCAGGGGGCGAATCAGGGTGACGATCCGCGCTGGTCCGACATCCACCAGCAGCTCGCCAGGGCCATCACGGCCATGCCCATGTCCCCCTTCGAGGAGTTCTACCGCTACGAGCCCGTCCTCGAATCGCTGGTGGTGCTCGGCGAGTACGACCTCGCCACCCAGATCATCGAGCGGATGGCCAAGCACCAGGACGAGGCGACCCTCTGGACCACCTTGCTCCTCCTGCTCGACCAGATCGGGCTCGAGCTGGGCCCGGCCGAGGCCGTGGCGTTCGCCACCCAGCTCGGCGCCTCGGCCGTGATCGAAGACCACCCCGTGGGCGCGATGGTCACCCTGGCCCACGTGGATCTCCTGCTCTCCGGAGAACAGGAGGAGGCCGCGGCGGTTCTGGCCGACTCGGTCGAGGCGGGGGAACGGCCGGCCTCCGGATTCCTCGCCGCGCTGATCCGCGCCCGGATCGAGCTGGCTGGCGAGCGGGCGGACGAGGCGCTGGTCCACCTCTCGAGTCTCCCCACCGAGGAAACCGTCTCCTCGGAGCTCCTCGGTCACGCCGCGCTGACGCGCATGGAGGCGCAGCTCGCCGGCGGCGCCTCGCCCGAGGCGTTCGACGACATCGTCGCCTACCTGGAGGCGGTCGAGCAGCCCTCCGTGGCCGAACGGGTGGTGGGCGAGGCCGTGGAGCGGGCCGTGGCCGGAGGGGCATTCGCCCAGTTCACGGAGCGAACGGAGGCCATCGAGAACCCGGTGGTCGTCCAGATCCTCGCGGACGCGAATCTCCAGCTGGAGAACCTGCGCCAGCGCGCCCTCGCCGGAGACCTCGCGGCCGATGATCCGCTGGTCGTGGCGGTCCTCCAGTCGGGGGACCACGAGGGAATCCGCGAGGTCGTGGCGCTGCTGCTGGCGGTGGAGACCGAGGCGGAGCTCGGGGAGGTCGTGGCCGAGCTGACCGCCATCGCCGGCGAGGTGGGAGGCGACGCAGGACCGATCGTGGGTCTCACCCTGGCCGAGGGTGCCCTGTACGACCGCGCGTCGCCGCACCTGGCCAAGCAGGTCGCGGACGAGCTCGACCTCTGGTCCACGGTGGACGAGGCGCACATGGGAACCCTGCTGGAGGCGTCCGCGCTCGTGGCCCTGGCCGAGGAGGACTTCGCCGGTGTCGAGTCGATCCTGGAGAGGGCGACCAGGCTCGAGTCGAGGGACGGGAACATCCTGAGCAGCATCGCAGGGAACGCCATGGCCCGGCTGCACGAGCTCGGCCGGTGCGAGGACGCCGTCGACATCGCCGACTCCGTCCTGGACCACATCGACGAGCCGATGGGGCGAGCGTACTGCCGCGAACAGCTGGTGATGTGCCTGGTCGCGCTGGATCGAACGAGCGACGTGTCCCGGGAGGTGTCCCGCCTGGCCAAGGAGTCGTCCCCGTGTCTGGCGAAGCAGGCGGAGGTCCAGGCCCACGACCTGGCGGGCAAGGCCGCCATCGACCGCGCGCCGATGCTGGCCGCGTGTTCGAAGGGCGGCGTCCCGTCCGACCACTCCCTGCGGGTCATGGAGTATCTGTGCAACAGGGGCGACTTCCAGGACGCGAGGGGGCTCCTCGACGCAGTCGGCGTGGTCGAACCCCACTGCAGGGCCCAGTGGACGGTCACCGAGGCGATGATCCTCGAGTCGGAGGGCCGCACCGACCAGGCCCTGGCGGTGCTGGACGAGGCGTACGGGGAGACCACCGAACCCTGGGAGCGGGAGATGCTCGCCACCACCCAGCTGAGCCTCCTCGCTGGGGCGAAGGACGGAGACGGGATCGTCGAGCGCTACCTTCGATTCTCGAGCGGTCTCCCGGCGTCCGAACGCCGCCAGCTGTGGACCCGGGCAGCGGAGTCCCTCATCCAGGTCGGACAGAAGGAACGCCTCGCCGATCTCGGCGAGGATCCCGAGTGGCTGGACTCCGTCTCCGGCTCCGTGGCCCTCTCCGAGGTCCGCCTCCAGCTGGACGACGGCGACGTGCACGGGGCGCTCGGTTCCATCGAGGCGTTGCTCGAGGGCACGCTGGAGCCCTCGATGGCCGAGGAGATCGGGTGGTACCTCTCGGAGGCCGCGCAGACTCCGGGAGCGGAGACTCGCGCCCTGGCCAGCATGGAGGTCCTGCTGGAGAGCCTCGAGCGCGGCGGCGACGCCTGGCTGTCGCTCAGCGTCGAGGCGGCCCGGATTCTCGACATGGTCGGGCGACCGGTCGAGGCGCTCGAGACCATCCGGGAACTGGTGGCCCTGGACCTCTCGTCCCAGCAGCTGGAGGCCATGAGCGACACGGCCGCCGCCATCGCCGGGAACAACCTCGATGCCGGCGAGTTCGAGGCGCTCCTCTCGCAGCTGGAGGCCAAGGGTCTGGCCGCCGACCGGGTGCTGTACGCGCGCCTCGGCGCCGCGTCCGGCATGCTGGGCAAGGAGGAGATCGAGGACGCCCGAAAGGTCCTGGAACCCATCGAAGGCCGCGCCCTCACGAGCCACCAGCTCCGCGGCCAGTACTGCACGTTCGTCGGCGCCTGGTACGAGCCCGAGAAGGACGGCCAGCTGAAGGGGCTGCTGGCACGATTCAAACCGGCGGATCCCGACGCCGAGTGTCTGGCCTGCGTGGACATGGTGCGCTGCCTCCCGTGGGACTCCGAGGACCAGCTCGCGGCGCTGAAACGGGCGGCCGAGGGGTGCTCCGCCGGACTCCTCGACCTGTGGGACATCGAGACGATGGCGGACACCCTCAGCGGCGCCGGGCAGGGCGACGAGGCCCTGAAGTTCCTCGACGCGCATGCGTCGGCCGTCTCGGCCGCCGATGGACCGCGGCTTCGTATGATCCGGGCACGAACCCAGGCCTCGGCGGGAGATCTGGAGTCCGCCCGCGAGACGCTGGAGGTGCTCGCCGTGGACCCCTCCGACCTCCCGGTCGCGGCCGAGGCCATGGCCTGGCTCCTGATGTCCGTGTACCCGCAGGACGAGACGCCGGCGAGCGCGGTGGTGAAGCGGACGGATGCCGCCCTGGAGCTCGTGGGCGAGGGGACCGCAGAGGCGCGCATGATCCGCTCCCAGCTGGTCGAGTTCCACGCCGCGAAGGGGGACACGAGCGCGGCGATCGAGCTGCTGACCGAACTCGTGGCGGACATGCCCGAGGGGCTGGGGAGTGAACGAGCGCGAGCGCTGACCCGCCTGGCGCGCCTCCAGCTGGAGAAGAACGAGGGGCGACCCAACGCCGCAGTGCGTCGCAACGTCGACGAGGCCATCGCGGCTTCGCGACCAGGCGAATGTTGTCTGGAGGAGCTGATCTACCTGAAGCCAGCCCTCGAGATCGTGCGGCGTACCGGCGAGGGCCGGGACGCTTGGGATGTCCTCCAGCAACAGATGGCCGACCTCCCCGAATCCGAGTCGCAGCCGTTCTTCGACGGCGTGACCTACGAGCTCGACATGTGCGGAAACGCAGCCATCGCGGACGAGCTTCGCCAACAGGCCATTCCCGAGGAGCCGGACCCGGGCTAGACTGCCCGGGTGAGGTCGACCATGAAACAGACGTTGTTCCACGCCGGAATCCTCGCCGCGGCCCTCGCGCTCCTGCCCGCGTGCGACCGCCCCTCGGACCCGGCTGCGCAGCTCCAGCCGATCGGTCAGCAGGGCTCCCCCTGGACGACCCCCGCCGAGCCCGTCACCGCCGATCCGGACACCGCCGCCCGGTGGACCGCGGTGGACGCGGCCCTCGACGCCTGGACGCCCATGCTGGAGGACGCGGCGGGCGACGCGCAGGACGGAAAGGCCGAGCACGATCTGAAGCGGGTGTTGCTCGTCATGACCGAGGACGACGTGCTCGTACGATTCGAGCTCGGTGCGGCCCCTGCGGCGGGCGACAAGGCGGACATGAGGTTCTGGCTGGAGCAGGGCAAGCAGTTCCTCACCGTCGACACCAAGAGAGCCTCGCCGACCCGGGAATGCACGCTCTCGGAGGTGGGTACGGACGTCCAGTACCACATCCACGAGTGCCACCGCGTGGTGGACAACGTCGTGGACATCGCGCTGCCGCGCAAGGAGATGCCGGCGCACATCGACCTGACCAAGGAGTTCTGGATCTCCGGACCGCAGGTCTGCTGCAAGGACGCCGACCGGACCGAGCCCATCGATCGCCTGGATGCCTCGCAGGTGGTCTGGCGCGCGCCAGCCGAGGAGCCAGCCGAGCAGCCGGCGGAGCAGCTGGCGGTGCAGCCGGCGGAGCAGCCGGCCAAGCAGTGAGCACGGAATCCGCAGGAGACGTCGAGGTCGTTCTGGCGCTCTGTCCCACGTGGACCGCCGACAAACCCCTGATCGGACAGGCCTACCTGCTCGCGGCGCTGCGCCAGGCGGGGATCCGTTGTTGGGGGCTGGATCTCAACATCGAGTTCTACAACGACGTGATCCAGCGGCGGCCGCACCTCAAGTCGATCTGGGGCAGCCAGGCGTGGCGGGTGGGGCGCGCCGAGTCCGCCATCGCATTCATGTACCCCGAACGGCTCGACCCCCTCGACGACCTGAGCGCGGACATCGGCCAGCTGTACCGCGACGGCGCGGCCGCGTGGGCCGATCGCATCCTCGCCCAGGGCCCGCGCGTCGTGGGATTCACGGTGATGGGTAACACGACGATCGCCTCGCTGATGACCGCTCGCGAGCTGCGGCGACGGGCCCCGGACGTGCGCGTGATCTTCGGCGGGCCGGGATGTCACGAGGGTACGAACGAGGAGTACTACCTCGCCAGCGGCTGGGTGGACGCGGTGGTCATGGGCGAAGGTGAGCAGGCCCTGCTGGAGCTGATTCCCCACCTGCTCGGCGACGGGCCGGTCCCCGCCCTCCCGGGCACGAAGGTCCGGGACGGGGACGCGATCCGCCGTGGGCCCGACCGGCCCCCGTTGACGGACCTGGAGCAGCTCGCGATCCCGGACTACGACGATTTCGACCCGGACACGTACTACGGCGCGTTCGAAGAGCTCTCGATCCTGCTGTCGCGCGGCTGCGTCGCCCGGTGCACGTTCTGCGCGGACTACCCGTTCTGGGGCCGCTGGCGCACCCGCCCCGGCCGGGCCGTGGCCGAGGAGATGCTGACGCAGCACGGTCGGTACGGCACGAACCAGTTCTTCTTCGCCGACCTCGTGCTCAACGGCGCGCCGCGCGAGGTCGAGGCCATGTGCGACCACCTGCTGGAGGTCGGGGCCGACTTCCACTGGGGCGGCAACGCGCGGGTGCTGCCGATGCTGCGTCCGGCCCTGCTGGAGAAGATGCGCCGGGCGGGGTGCTCGTTCCTGCACTACGGCCTCGAGCACGGCGTCCAGTCCGTACTCGACGCCATGGACAAGCGGATGAGCGTCGAGCAGTACGAACGCGCGCTCCAGTACGCCCACGACGCGGAGATCCCGGTCTCGGCGGGGTTCATCGCCGGGCACCCGGCCGAGGGGGAGGACGAGTTCGTCGGGATGCTCGACTTCGTCGCCCGCAACTTCCACCGCATCCACCAGGTGCACTGTCAGCAGCTGGCCCTGATTCCCGGCTCCGAGATGACGCGTGACGCGCAGCGGTTCGACCTCGAGCTCCCCGGCGCGTTCCCGCTTCCGGACGAGCTCGCGTGGCTGCGCGGATACGAGTACCCCATGTGCTCGGGCTGGCGCACGAAGGATGGTCACAACCACGAGGCGCTGCGCGTCGAGCGAACGGACAGGTTCCACGAGTTCGTCGAACAGATGGGCAAGGAGGGGACGAGGCACGGGGTCGGGCTGGAGCATCTGTACGAGGAGTGACCCCCTGGGCACACCCCCGGCGCCGGGCTATCATGCGCGTGCAATGAATGCCGCTCGAACTAGAACGCGTGGCCGCGGCTGGCTGGTGCGGCTCCTCCCCCGCATCGCCCTGTCCGCCGCGGTCCTGCTGGCCTGCCTGGCCATCCTGGAGTGGTGGGCGCGGCACAACCTGTACGACGACTGGTACGTGCGCTCCTCGAGCCCGGAGCTGCGCTTCGAGCTCAAGACCGCGGACTCCCGGGCGCGCTTCGACGACGGCGGGCGCATCCAGATCCCCAAGACCGCGGGGACGATCCGGATCGCCGTCCTGGGGGACTCGGTGGCCTGGGGCTCCCACCTGGGGCCGGACCAGACCATTCCCCGTCAGCTCGAGGCGTCGCTCCAGGCCAACCCCGTCCGCCCCGGCGAACGCTACGAGGTCCTCAACGCCGCCGTCCCCGGCTACGACATCCACCAGGCCCTGGCCATGTACCGCGAGCGGGTGCTGGCCTACGACCCCGACGTGGTGCTGTACCTCTTCGCGGTCAACGACTTCGTCGTCTCGGACTTCCTCGAGGCGAACGGCCGGATCCTGATGGTGCTGCCCTCGTCCACCGACGACACCATCGGCGCGCCCGGGCCGCTGATCAGCCGCCTGGTGTCCACGTCGTCCCTCGCGGCCTGGGTGTACACCACCCACCTGGCGCGCAAGCACAAGGATCCCAAGGGTGAGCTGATCCGGGTGGACTACGAGTGGGGGGGGCGATCCCTCGCCGGGATGGCCGATCTGGCCCGGTCCCAGGGCGACACGTTCGTGCCCTTCCTCCTCGGCCCCTTCGGTACCCAGCTGCCCACGGACGCGGCGTGTCGACAGCAGGGCATGGCCGTCGATCTGTGCTGGATGACCCTTGCGCTGTCGAACATGCGACAGCACTGTGCACAACAGGATCTGGACTGCGTGGACATCAACGACATGCTTCGGGCCAGGGAGGACCGCGACTTCCGCATCACCCCGGGTGACCTCATGCACCCCAACGCCGAGGGCGCCCACATCTGGGCCGAGGCCATCGCGGAGCACCTCCGCGAGGCGTTTGGAGGATAGCGCCCGATGGAGGTGGTGAACCGACTGCTGGGCTGGAAGCGCGGAGAACGCGCGGGCCCCATCAAGCTCCACCTGGTGATGACGGAGAGGTGCAACCTCCGCTGCCTCTCGTGCTTCATGGGGCAGATCCCCCAGTCCGCCAGCAAGTACGAGGTCTCCGACGACCGCCTCCGGTCCCTGGCCCACGAGGCCATGGACATGGGCGTCCAGGAGTTCTACATGGTCGGCGGCGAGGTGTTCATCCGCAAGGCGGTCACCCTCGACCTGATGGAGCTGATCAAGCGCGAGGGGCTGTTCGGGGACCTCACCACCAACGGCACGTTGCTCGCCGAGCGCACCGTCGATCGCATCGTGGGCATGGGCTGGGACCGGCTCCAGGTCTCCATCGACGGCCCGGACGCCGAGACCAACGACGCCCTGCGCCCCCCCGCGGGCACGTTCGACCGGATCGTCAAGGGGCTCACGCGTCTGCGGGACGCCAAGGTCCGCCTCGGCGTCGAGACCCCGCGCCTCACGATCACCACGGTGCTGAGCAACCGCAACGCGCTGAAGCTGCCCCAGTTCGTCGCCCTGGCCGGTGAGCTCGACGCGGCGGAGATCACCTTCCAGTCCCTCAAGGCGATGAGCGACAAGGTGCCCGACCTCGAGCTGAGCGAGGACGACAAGCTCAAGCTCCAGCCGGCCGTGGAGGAGGCCCAGCGTCTGGCGGGGCGGCTGGGGCTGTACAACAACGTCGGCGACTTCCGCCAGGCCCCGGTCGTGGAGCACCTCGGCGCCCTGGACCAGACCATGGTGGAGGACATCCACGACGTCCAGGACCCGTTCTTCGGCGCCCACTGCTTCACGCCATGGACCCAGATGGTGGTCCACGTCAACGGCCGCGTCAGCCCGTGCTGGGAGTGGGACGCCCCCGACCTGGGCAACGTCTCGGACATGACGCTGGCCGAGATCTGGGAGGGGCCGGTCTTCGAGCGGTGGCGCGAGCAGTTCGCGGCCAGGAAGGTCCCGGGTTTCTGCTCCCAGTGCTGTCTCGGATTCGTGGACTACACGCGCTACCTGCGCATGAAGGGGCTCTCGCTCAACGGCCAGTACGACGAGGCGCTGACCATCGCCGACAAGATCCTCGTGCACGATCCCCACCACCGCGACGCCGTGGACACGCGGGCGAGGGCCCTGTACGCGCTGGGCCGCTACGAAGAGGGCGCGGCCATGATCGAGCAGGTGGTGGAGGACGCCCCGTCCGGCAGCGGCCTCCTGCCTTCGTACCTGCTGCACCTGCTGGTGGACACGGAGCGGCCCGACCTGGCCCTGGAGGCGGCGGGTCGTCTCCTCGACGGGGCCAAGAACAACAGCCCCGCGCTGCGGATATTCGCTTCACTGACCCTGGGTGAGGAGGTCGACGCCACCCCGCTACGCGAGGGCGAGATCAAGCTGGGGGAGCAGCGCCCCACAGCCACGGCGCTGGCCAAGGCCTACGTGTCCGCGCTGTACGACATCGGGCGGCCGGAGGACGCGCGCCGCGTCATCCGCGGTGTGATCGGCGGCCTCGCCGGCCGGGACCTGACGGCGTTGTGCGAGCTGATCTTCGTGGCCCACATGCGCAAGGAGTGGGCGTTCGTCATCGAGCTGGCGACCGAGGTCCTCCGCCGGGAGCCCGACCAGGCATACGCGCTGTGGATCCGGGGAGCCGCCAAGGGCAAGCAGGGCGATCTGCAGGGGGCGCTGGCGGACCTGGACGCGTGTGTCGCCGCCCCAGGGCACCTCCGGTCGCACTTCAACGACGCCGTCCACGACTCCCTGGCCGAGGTCCACCTCGCCACGGGCAACATCGAGGAGTGCCTGCGCCACGCCGAAGAGGCCCTCGCCATGGACCCCGACAAGCTCCAGTGTCTGGAGTTCAAGGTCCACGCGCTGTTCGAGCTGGGCCGCGACGACGAGGCCGAGAGCTGGATCCGCACCATCCTGGACACGGCGCCGGAGCACCACCTCGTGGGACAGGGGTATCTGCTACTGCGCCTCAGCGAGCGCGGCAGCGCCGAGGCGGTGGTAGAGCTCGGGACGTCCCTGCTAGAGCGCGTGAGCGCGCTGGACGAGGACGGCGCGGTCCCGCAGGTGGCCCGCGCCGTGCTCGGCGAACCGCGACGAGATCGCGGCAGCGGCTCGCTTGGCCAGCACGGCGCGTCGATCCGCGGCCTGCTCCAGGCCCTCGCCCGGGCCCACTACCGGCTGGGCCACGACGACGACGCGCGGCGGATCGTCGTGCGGGCGCTGGACGCCCTGGAGGGGAGCGACCTCGAGGTCCTCAGCGAGCTGATCTTCGAGCCCCACCTGGCCGGGGAGTGGACCACCGCGGCGAACCTCGCCGGCGACCTGCTGCAGCGCCAGCCAGACCTGGTGTACGCCCGCTGGATACGCGGCGCGGCCCGGGGCAAGCTCGGGGAGCTGGACGCGGCGACCGTGGACCTCGAGGCCTGTCTCGAGGCTCCCTCTGGCTGGCTGTCACGCTACGCGGACGCGGTGCACGACTCCCTGGCCGAGGTCCACCTGCAGCGCGGAGCGCCGGAGGAGGCCCTGCGGCACGCCGAGGAGGCGCTCCGGCTGTCGCCCGAGCGCGCCGGTTGTCTGGCCATCAAGGACCAGGCGCTGACGGCCCTCGGGCGCTCCGAGGAGGGGGATGCCTGGATCCACACCGCGCTGACGGAGTCCTCGCCGCGGACGGCCCTGGGCCACGCCTACCTGCTGCTGCGGCTGTGCGAGCGGGGCGAGTACGGCGTCGTGGACGAGCTGGCCGCGGCGCTGTTGCAGAGGCTCGCGGGCGGGGGGGCCGGCCCCGGTGTGACCGGGCTGGTCCGCGTGGTGCTCGGAGAGTCGGACCGCGTCGACGAGGCCCTGGGATCGCAGGCCGCCTCGATGCGGGGGCTGCTGCAATCCCTGATCCGCGCCCACTACGGCCAGGATCGCGGCGACGCCGCCCGGGCGCTGGCCAACCGGGTCCTGGCCGGGGTGGACGGCCCGGATCTCGACGTGCTCAGCGAGCTGATCTTCGAGCCCCACCTGGCCGACGATTGGCCCACGGCCGTGGACCTGGCGACCGGGGCCCTCGAACGGAAGTCCACCCTGTTCTATGCGCGCTGGGTCCGCGGCGCGGCCCTGGGCAAGCTCGGCGAGCTGGACGCGGCGCTGGCCGACCTCCAGGCATGCACGGCCGCGCCCGCCGACTGGCTGGCGCGCTTCGCCGACGCGGTCCACGACTCCCTGGCCGAGGTGTACCTGCAGAGGGGAGATCCGGAGCTGGCCCTGGAGCACGCCGAGGAGGCGCTCCGCCTGGCGCCGGAGCGGACGACGTGTCTGGCGATCAAGGACCAGGCGCTGCTCGCCCTGGGTCGCTCGGACGAGGGCGAGGAGTGGATACGGACCGTGCTGACGGAGTCGTCTCCGCAGTCCGCGCTCGGCCACGCGTACCTGCTGCTGCGCCTGTGCGAGCGGGGGGAGTACGAGGTGGTGGACGAGCTCGCCGCCGCCCTCCTCGAGAGGATCGCGGACGGCAACGCAGGCCCGGGCCTGGCGAATCTGGTGGGTGTGATCCGCGGTGATGGCGGCCCCTCGATCGCGCCCCTCGGCGCCCACGCCGCTTCGACGCGAGGCCTGATGCAGGCGCTGATGCGCGCCCACCACGGCCAGGGCCGCGGCGACGAGGCCGTCGAGCTGGCGCGGCGTGTCCTGTCCGCCGTGGACGCGGCGGACCTGGACGTGCTCGGGGAGCTGATCTTCGAGCACCACCTCGCCAGCGAGTGGGCCGTGGCCGTGGAGCTGGCCGGCGAGGTGCTTCAGCGCCGCCCGGGCCTGTTCTACGCCCGCTGGGTGCGAGGCGCGGCGCTGGGCAAGCTCGGCGAGGCAGACGGGGCGCTGGAGGACCTGCGCGCCTGCCTCGACGCGCCCACGGAGTGGAAGACCCGGTTCGCCGACGCGGTCCACGACTCCCTGGCCGAGGTGTACCTGCAGTACGACGAGCCGGAGCTGGCCCTGGAGCACGCAGAGGAGGCGCTCCGGCTGGCGCCCGAACGCACGACGTGCCTGGCGATCAAGGACCAGGCGCTGCTCGCCCTGGGCCGCTCGGACGAGGGCGAGGAGTGGATACGGACCGTGCTCACGGAGTCCTCGCCGCGGTCCGCGCTGGGCCACGCCTATCTCCTCCTGCGGCTGTGCGAGCGCGAGGAGTACCCCCTCGTGGACGAGCTGGGGGCAGCCCTGCTCGACCGGATCGCCGGTGGCGGCGCTGGCTCCGCGGTGGCGAGCCTGGTCCGGGTGGTGCGCGGAGACGACGAGCCGGCGACCGAGGCGCTGGGCTCGCAAGCCGCGTCCATGCGCGGCCTGCTCCAGGCGCTCGTCCGTGCCCACTACGGCCGGGGGCGCGGTGACGAGGCCCGGGCGCTGTGCCGACGGGTCCTCGAGGCGGTCGACGGCCCGGACCTCGAGGTGCTGTGCGAGCTGACCTTCGAGCCCCACCTGGCCGACGACTGGGCCGAAGCCGTGGAGCTCACCGGCGACGTACTGCGCCACCACCCGGAGCTGGTCTATCCGCGCTGGGTGCGGGGCGCGGCGCAGGGCAAGCTCGACGAGACGGACCTGGCGCTCGAGGACCTGCGCACCTGCCTCGACGCGCCGGCCGAGCGGCTGGCGCCCTTCGCCGACGCCGTACACGACTCGCTGGCCGAGGTGCACCTGCAGCGACGCGAGCCCGACGAAGCGCTGCGACACGCCCGGGAGGCGCTGAAGCACGACCCGGGCAAGACCCAGAGCCAGACCCTCGAGATGCTCGCGCTACAGCACCAAGCCTATCGGGCCCAGAGCCGGGGGGAGTCCGACGAGGCGCTGCAGCTCGTGGCCGCCATCGAGGACATCGATCCCGAGCGAGCGACGAAGCTGAGGATCCAGGTGCTGCTCGACCTGGGTTTCGAGGCTCACGCCCGCGGGGAGACCGACGAGGCGCTGCACCTCGCAGAGGAGGTCCTGGCCCTGGAGCCACAGGACGCCAAGGGCAACGAGCTGCGAGGGCTGGCGCTGATCACTCTGGGGTACCACGCCCACGACCGCGGCGAGGTGGAGCAAGCCCTGCGGCTGGCGACGGAGGCCTCGGACATCCTCCCCCGGAGAGCCCGGGAGCTGGCCGTCCAGGTCCAGCTCGCGATGGGCTTCGAGGCGCACGCCGCCGGAGACGCCGACGCAGCCCTGCAGCAGGCCGAACGTATCCTGGAGCAGAGCCCCGGGCACCCGGAGGCCCTCGGCCTGAAGGCCTCGGCGCTGATGGCCACGGGTTACCAGGCCCACGCCCGGGGGGAGATCCAGGAGGCGCTGCGGCGCGCCGACGAGGTCCAGGAGATCGAGGGCGGTAGGGGCCAGGATCTCAAGCTCGAGGCCCTGTACGCCCTGGCCGCCGAGCATCTCCGGAGAGGCGACGCCGAGCAGGCCCTGGAGCAGGCGAATGCCGCGCTCGCCCTCGCCCCGGACCGCCCCCACGTGCTGGATCTGCGGGATCGGGCGCTGCTCGCGCTGCAGACCCTCGACGAGGGTGAGGCGGGTGTCCGCGAGGTGCTCCTCGAGACCTCCCCCCGCTTCGGCCTGGGACAGGCCCACCTGCTGCTGAAGCTGGTCGAGCGCGGCCGCCACCGGGTCGCGGTGGACCTCGGCGAGCAGCTGCTGGGGCGGATCTCTGGCGGCGACGCCGGGCCCGCGGCGCAGCACGTCGCCCGCGCCGTGCTCGACGCCGGCGGGACGGGATCGGGGCCAGCGCTGGGTGATCTGGGGCCGGCGGCCCGGAGCCTGCTCCAGGCGTTGTCGCGAGCGCGCTTCCAGCTGGGGCACCGGCGCAAGGCCGTCGCCGTCATCCGCCGTGCCCTGGCCGCGGCTTCGGATCAGGACCTCGAGGTGCTCAGCGAGCTGATCTTCGAGCCTCACCTGGCCGACGAGTGGGCCCTGGCCGAGGAGCTCGCGAGCGCGCTCCTCGTTCGACGATCCGACCTCGCCTACGCGAGGTGGGTCCGCGGCGCGGCGCGAGGCAAGCTCGACGAGCTGGACGGCGCGCTCGAGGATCTCCGAGCCTGCCTGGATGCCGATCCCCGGTGGCTGGCGCGCTTCGCCGACGCGGTCCACGACTCCCTGGCCGAGGTCCACCTGCAGCGCTCCGAGCCGGCTCTGGCGCTGGAGCACGCGGACGAGGCGCTGAAGCTGAACCCCGGCAAGGCGCAGAGCCGCGAACTCAAGGCGCTCGCGTTGCAGCACCTGAGCTACGCCGCCCAGACCCGCGGCGAGGCCGACGAGGCGCTGAAGCTCGCCGAGGCGGTGAAGGACCTCGACCCCGGCCGGTCGGCGGCGCTGAAGCTCCAGGTACGGATCGACGCGGGCTTCGAGGCCCACGCCCGCGGCGAGACCGACGGCGCCCTGCGGCTCGCCGAGGAGGTGCTGGCCCAGGAGCCGGACCACCCCAAGGGGCTCGAGCTGAAGGGCCTGGCGCTGATCGCGCTGGGCTACCGGGCCCACGACCGGGACGAGGCCGAGGAGGCCCTGCGGCGTGCCGAGGAGGCCGCGCCCATCGATCCGGTCCGGTCCCGGGAGCTGGCCATCCAGGTCCAGCTGGCGGTCGGATTCGCGGCCCACGCCCGCGGCGACTCCGACCGGGCCCTGGAGCAGGCCGAGGAGGTGCTGCGGCTCGATCCCGATCACCCCGAAGCGCTCGGCTTGAAGGCCGCCGCCCTCATGGCCGCGGGCTACCGGGCCCACGCCCGGGGCAATCTCCGTGAGGCGCTACGGCGCGCTGACGAGGTGCTGGAGATCGACCGGGTTCGGGGGCAGGACCTCAAGATCGAGGCCCTCTGTGCCCTGGCCACCGAGAACCTGCAGCGGGGTGACGCCGAGCAGGCGCTGGAGCACGCCAGGGCCGCGCTGGTCCTCGCCCCCGATCGACCCCATGTCCTGAATCTGCGGGACCGGGCGCTGCTCGCGTTGCAGCACCTGGACCAGGGGGAGGCGGGCGTCCGCGAGGTGCTGCTGGGGACCTCCCCCCGCTTCGCCCTGGGGCAGGCCCACCTGCTGCTGGCCCTGTGCGAGCGAGGGCGCCACCGCACCGCGCTCGAGCTGGGCGGAGGCCTGCTGGAACGGATCGGCAGGGACGACGCCGGGTCCGCGGCCGGGCGGGTGGTGCGCGCGATCCTCACGGGAGAGGCCAGCCGTGGCACCGAGCCGCTGGGTACCCAGGGACCCCCGCTGCGCAGCCTCGTCCAGGCCCTCGCCAGGGCGCGATACGGCCTGGGTCACAAGCGCAAGGCACGGGATCTGGTCCGCCGAGCCCTGGACGCCGCGGGGGACGACGACCTGGAGACCCTCAGCCCGTTGATCTTCGAACCCCACCTGGCTGACGAGTGGGCCACGGCCGTTCAGCTGGCAGGCGAGGTGCTGCGGCGCTGCCCGGAGCTCGCCTACGCACGCTGGGTGCGCGGAGCGGCGCACGGCAAGCTCGGCGATCTGGACTCGGCGCTCGAGGACCTGCTCGCCTGCCTCGACGCGCCGCCGGAACAGCTGGCGCCCTTCGCCGACGCCGTGCACGACTCCCTGGCCGAGGTCCACCTGCAGCGTGGCGAACCCGAGCGGGCGCTGAAGCACGCAGGGGAAGCGCTGGCGATCGATCCCGACAAGACCCAGAGCCGGAACCTCAAGGTGCTGGCGCTGCAGCACATGACCTACGGCGCCCAGACCCGTGGCGAGGCCGACGAGGCCCTGCGGCTCACCGCCGCCATCGAGGATCTGGATCACACACGCGCCGCCGAGTTGAGGCTCCAGGTGTGGCTCGATCTGGGCTTCGCCGCCCACGCCCGGGGGGAGTCCGGCGAGGCCCTGCGGCTCGCCGAGGAGGTGCTGGGCGTCGAGCCCGACCACCCCAAGGGAGTCGAGCTGAAGGGACTCGCGCTCATCGCCCAGGGATACGGGGCCCACGACCGGGGTGACCCCGACGGGGCCCTGCGGCTGGCCGCGGCGGCCGCGTCGTTGGATCCGGTCCGGTCCCAGGAGCTGGCCGTCCAGGTGCAGCTTGCGATGGGCTTCGAGGCCCACGCCGCAGGAGACGCCGACACAGCCCTGCAGCAGGCCGAGTCGATCCTCCAGCAGTCCCCCGACCACCCCGAGGCCCTCGGCCTGAAGGCCGCGGCCCTCATGGCCACGGGCTACCAGGCCCACGCCCGAGGGGAGCTCAGCGAGGCGCTGCGGCGCGCCGACGAGGTGCAGGAGATCGACCGGGGCCGGGGCCAGGACCTCAAGCTCGAGGCGCTCTACGCTCTGGCCGCCGAGCACCTCCGGCAGGGGGACGCCGACCTGGCGCTGGAGCAGGCGAGCGCCGCCCTCGCCCTCGCCCCCGACCGCCCCCACGTGCAGGACCTGCGGGACCGGGCGCTGCTCGCGCGGCGGAACCTGGACGAGGGGGAGGCGGGCGTCCGCGAGGTGCTCCTCGAGACCTCTCCCCGCTTCGGCCTGGGACAGGCCCACCTGCTGTTGAACCTGGTCGAGCGCGGCCGCCACCGGGTCGCGGTGGATCTCGGCGAGCGGCTGCTGGAGCGGATCTCGGGTGGCGACGCCGGGACCGCGGCGCAGCACGTCGCCCGGGCCGTGCTCGACGCCGAGGAGACGACTCCGGGACCGTCGTTGGGTGACCTGGTTGCCGCCGCGCGGAGCCTGCTGCAGGCCCTGTCGCGCGCGCGCTTTGGGCTGGGGCACCGGCGCAAGGCCGTGGCGATCATCCAGCGCGCCCTCGCCGCAGCCGCGGATCAGGATCTGGAGGTGCTCAGCGAGCTGATCTTCGAGCCCCACCTCGCCGGCGAGTGGGCCCTGGCCGAGGAGCTCGCGAGCCAGGTGCTCGTTCGACGATCCGACCTCGCCTACGCGAGGTGGATCCGCGGCGCGGCCAGGGGCAAGCTCGACGAGCTGGACGGCGCGCTCGAGGATCTCCGGGCCTGCCTGGATGCCGATCCCCGGTGGCTGGCGCGCTTCGCCGACGCGGTCCACGACTCCCTGGCCGAGGTCCACCTGCAGCGCTCGGAGCCGGACCTGGCCCTGGAGCACGCGGACGAGGCGCTGAAGCTGAACCCGGGCAAGACGCAGAGCCGCGAGCTCAAGGCGATGGCGCTACAGCACCTGACCTACCGCGCCCAGACCCGCGGCGAGGCCGACGAGGCGCTCGAGTTCGCCGAGGCGGTGGAGGACCTCGATCCCGGCCGGTCGGCGGCGCTGAAGCTCCAGGTGCGCATCGACGCGGGCTTCGAGGCCCACGCCCGGGGTGAGACCGACGGGGCCCTGCGGCTCGCCGAGGAGGTGCTGGCCCAGGAGCCGGACCACCCCAAGGGGCTCGAGCTCATGGGGCTGGCGGTGATCGCGCAGGGCTACCGGGCCCACGACCGGGGCGAGGCCGAAGAGGCCCTGCGGATGGCCGAAAAGGCCGCGACCATCGACCCGGTCCGGTCCCGGGAGCTGGCCATCCAGGTCCAGCTGGCGATGGGATTCGAGGCGCACGCCCGCGGTGACTCCGACCGAGCCCTGGAGCAGGCCGAGGAGGTGCTGCGGCTCGATCCCGAGGCGCCCGAGGCCCTCGGCCTGAAGGCCGCTGCCCTGATGGCCTCGGGCTACCAGGCCCACGACCGGGGAGAGAACCGCGAGGCGTTGCAGCGCGCCGATGAGGTGCTGCAGATCGACCGAAATCGAGGCCGGGACCTCAAGCTCGAGGCCCTCTGTGCCCTGGCCACCGATCACCTCCAGCAAGGTGACGCGGAGCAGGCCCTGGATCTCGCGACCATCGCGCTCGAGATCGCCCCGGACCGCCCCCACGTGTGCGATCTGCGGGACCGGGCGCTGCTGGCGCTGTGGCACCTGGACGAGGGGGAGGCAGGCGTCCGCGAGGTGCTCCTCGAGACCTCCCTGCGCTTCGCCCTGGGACAGGCCCACCTGCTGCTGAGGCTGGTCGAGCGCGGCCGCCACCGGGTCGCAGTAGACCTCGGCGAGCGGCTGCTGGAGCGGATCGCGGGTGGCGACGCCGGGACCGCGGCGCAGCACGTCGCCCGGGCCGCGCTCGACGCCGAGGAGGCGACGCCGGGACCGTCGCTGGGTGACCTGGCTGCCGCGGCGCGGAGCCTGCTTCAGGCCCTGGCGCGCGCGCGCTTCGGGCTGGGGCACCGGCGCAAGGCCGTGGCGGTCATCCGTTGCGCCCTGGCCGCGGCCGCGGATCAGGATCTGGAGGTGCTCAGCGAGCTGATCTTCGAGCCCCACCTCGCCGGCGAGTGGGCCCTGGCCGAGGAGCTCGCGAGCCAGGTGCTCGTTCGACGATCCGACCTCGCCTACGCGAGGTGGATCCGCGGCGCGGCCAGGGGCAAGCTCGACGAGCTGGACGGCGCGCTCGAGGATCTCCGGGCCTGCCTGGATGCCGATCCCCGGTGGCTGGCGCGCTTCGCCGACGCGGTCCACGACTCCCTGGCCGAGGTCCACCTGCAGCGCTCGGAGCCGGACCTGGCCCTGGAGCACGCGGACGAGGCGCTGAAGCTGAACCCGGGCAAGACGCAGAGCCGCGAGCTCAAGGCGATGGCGCTACAGCACCTGACCTACCGCGCCCAGACCCGCGGCGAGGCCGACGAGGCGCTCGAGTTCGCCGAGGCGGTGGAGGACCTCGATCCCGGCCGGTCGGCGGCGCTGAAGCTCCAGGTGCGCATCGACGCGGGCTTCGAGGCCCACGCCCGGGGTGAGACCGACGGGGCCCTGCGGCTCGCCGAGGAGGTGCTGGCCCAGGAGCCGGACCACCCCAAGGGGCTCGAGCTGAAGGGCCTGGCGCTGATCGCGCTGGGCTACCGGGCCCACGACCGGGACGAGGCCGAGGAGGCCCTGCGGCGGGCCGAGGAGGCCGCGCCCATCGACCCGGTCCGGTCCCGGGAGCTGGCCATCCAGGTCCAGCTGGCGATCGGATTCGCAGCCCACGCCCGCGGCGACTTCGACCAGGCCCTGGAGCAGGCCGAAGAGGTGCTGCGCCTCGATCCCGAGGCCCCCGAGGCCCTGGGACTGAAGGCGGCCGCCCTGATGGCCACGGGCTACCGAGCACACGCCCAGGGAGAGGACCGCGAGGCGCTGCAGCGCGCCGACGAGGTGCTGGAGATCGACCCGCATCGGGGCCGGGACCTCAAGCTCGAGGCCCTCTGCGCCCTGGCCACCGATCACCTCCAGCAAGGTGACGCGGAGCAGGCCCTGGATCTCGCGACCATCGCGCTCGAGATCACCCCGGACCGCCCCCACGTGCGCGACCTGCGGGACCGGGCGTTGCTCGCGCTGCGACGCCTCGACGAGGGGGAGGCGGGCGTCCGCGAGGTGCTCCTCGAGACCTCACCGCGCTTCGCCCTGGGGCAGGCCCACCTGCTGCTGGAGCTGTGCGAGCGCGGCCGCCATCGTGCCGCCGTGGATCTCGGCGGGCGCCTGCTGGAGCGGATCTCGGGTGGCGGCGCCGGACCCGCTGCGCAGCACGTCGCCCGGGCCGTGCTCGACGACGGCGAGGCGGCTCCGGGACCAGCCCTGGGCGATCTGGGCGCCGCCGCGCGGAGCCTGCTGCAAGCCCTGGCGCGCGCGCACTTCGGGTTGGGGCACCGGCGCAAGGCCGTGACGATGATCCAGCGCGCCCTGGCCGCGGCCGCGGATCAGGACCTGGAGGTGCTCAGCGAGCTGATCTTCGAGCCCCACCTCGCCGACGAGTGGGCCCACGCCGAAGCGATCGCGAGCGAGGTGCTCGCGCGGCGCCCCGACCTCGCCTACGCGAGGTGGATCCGCGGCGCGGCCAGGGGCAAGCTCGACGAGCTGGACGGCGCGCTCGAGGATCTCCGGGCCTGCCTGGATGCCGATCCCCGGTGGCTGGCGCGCTTCGCCGACGCGGTCCACGACTCCCTGGCCGAGGTCCACCTGCAGCGCTCCGAGCCGGATCAGGCCCTGGAGCACGCGGACGAGGCGCTGAGGCTGGTCCCGGGCAAGATCCAGAGCCGCGAGCTCAAGGCCGTGGCTCTGCAGCATCTGACCTACCGGGCCCAGATCCGGGGCGAGGCCGACGAGGCGCTGAGGCTCGCCGAGGCGGTGGAGGACCTCGACCCCGGCCGGTCGGCGGCGTTGAAGCTCCAGGTACGGATCGACGCGGGCTTCGAGGCTCACGCCCGCGGCGAGACCGACGAGGCCTTGCGGCTCTCCGAAGAGGTGCTGGCCCAGGAGCCGGACCACCCCAAGGGGCTCGAGCTGAAGGGCCTGGCGCTGCTCGCGCTGGGCTACCGGGCCCACGACCAGGACGAGGCCGAGGAGGCCCTGCGGCGGGCGGAGGAGGCCGCGCCCATCGACCCGGTCCGGGCCCGGGAGCTGGCCATCCAGGTCCAGCTGGCGATAGGATTCGAGGCGCACGCCCGCGGCGACTCCGACAGGGCCCGGCAGCAGGCCGAGGAGGTGCTGCGGCTCGATCCCGATGCCCCCGAGGCCCTCGGCCTGAAGGCCGCCGCCCTGGTGGCCACGGGCTACCGGGCCCACGCGCGAGGGGACCTCAGCGAGGCGCTGCAGCGCGCCGACGAGGTGCTGGAGATCGACCCGCATCGGGGCCGGGACCTCAAGCTCGAGGCCCTCTGCGCCCTGGCCACCGATCACCTCCAGCAAGGTGACGCGGAGCAGGCCCTGGATCTCGCGACCATCGCGCTCGAGATCACCCCGGACCGCCCCCACGTGCGCGACCTGCGGGACCGGGCGTTGCTCGCGCTGCGACGCCTCGACGAGGGGGAGGCGGGCGTCCGCGAGGTGCTCCTCGAGACCTCACCGCGCTTCGCCCTGGGGCAGGCCCACCTGCTGCTGGAGCTGTGCGAGCGCGGCCGCCATCGTGCCGCCGTGGATCTCGGCGGGCGCCTGCTGGAGCGGATCTCGGGTGGCGGCGCCGGACCCGCTGCGCAGCACGTCGCCCGGGCCGTGCTCGACGACGGCGAGGCGGCTCCGGGACCAGCCCTGGGCGATCTGGGCGCCGCCGCGCGGAGCCTGCTGCAAGCCCTGGCGCGCGCGCACTTCGGGTTGGGGCACCGGCGCAAGGCCGTGACGATGATCCAGCGCGCCCTGGCCGCGGCCGCGGATCAGGACCTGGAGGTGCTCAGCGAGCTGATCTTCGAGCCCCACCTCGCCGACGAGTGGGCCCACGCCGAAGCGATCGCGAGCGAGGTGCTCGCGCGGCGCCCCGACCTCGCCTACGCGAGGTGGATCCGCGGCGCGGCCAGGGGCAAGCTCGACGAGCTGGACGGCGCGCTCGAGGATCTCCGGGCCTGCCTGGATGCCGATCCCCGGTGGCTGGCGCGCTTCGCCGACGCGGTCCACGACTCCCTGGCCGAGGTCCACCTGCAGCGCTCCGAGCCGGATCAGGCCCTGGAGCACGCGGACGAGGCGCTGAGGCTGGTCCCGGGCAAGATCCAGAGCCGCGAGCTCAAGGCCGTGGCACTGCAGCACCTGACCTACCGCGCCCAGATCCGAGGCGAGGCCGACGAGGCGCTGAAGCTCGCCGCGGCGGTGGAGGACCTCGACCCCGGCCGGTCCGCGGCGCTGAAGCTCCAGGTACGGATCGACGCGGGCTTCGAGGCCCACGCCCGCGGCGAGACGGACGAGGCCTTGCGGCTCTCCGAAGAGGTGCTGGCCCAGGAGCCGGACCACCCCAAGGGGCTCGAGCTGAAGGGCCTGGCGCTGATCGCGCTGGGCTACCGGGCCCACGACCGGGACGAGGCCGAGGAGGCCCTGCGGCGTGCCGAGGAGGCCGCGCCCATCGATCCGGTCCGGTCCCGGGAGCTGGCCATCCAGGTCCAGCTGGCGGTCGGGTTCGCGGCCCACGCCCGCGGCGACTCCGACCGAGCCCTGGAGCAGGCCGAGGAGGTGCTGCGCCTCGACCCCGAACACCCCGAAGCGCTCGGCTTGAAGGTCGCGGCGCTGATGGCCACGGGCTACCGGGCCCACGCGCGTGGGGACCTACGCGAGGCGCTGCAGCGCGCCGACGAGGTGCTGGAGATCGATCCGGAGCGCGGTCGAGATCTCGAGATCGAGGCCCTGTGCGCCATGGCCGCCGAGCTACTCCAGCAGGGTGACGCCGAGGAGGCGCTGGAGGGGGCGAACAGGGCGCTGGTCCTCGCCCCCGATCGCCCCCACCTCGTGAACCTGCGGGACCGCGCGCTGCTCGCGCTGCGGCACCTGGATCAGGGGGAGGCCGGCGTCCGCGAGGTGCTGCTGGGGACCTCACCGCGCTTCGCGCTGGGGCAGGCCCACCTGCTGCTGAAGCTGTGCGAGCGTGGCCGCCACCGCGCCGCGCTCGAGCTGGGCGAGGGCCTGGCGGCGCGTATCGCCGGGGACGACGCGGGCTCTGCGGCCGGACTCGTCGTGCACACGATCCTCACGGGAGAAGCCACCCGCGCGGCCGAACCCCTGGGCGAGCAAGGGCCCGCCTTGCGCAGCCTGGTCCAGGCGCTGGTGCGGGCACGTTTCGGGCTGGGGCACCGGCGCAAGGCCGCGACGATCATCCAGCGCGCGCTGGCCGCGGCAACGGACCAGGACCTGGTTGTGCTCAGCGAGCTGGTCTTCGAGCCCCACCTCGCCGACCAGTGGGCCACGGCCGTGGAGCTGGCCACCGAGGTGCTGCGGCGACGCCCGGAGCTCGCCTACGCACGCTGGGTGCGCGGCGCAGCGCAGGGCAAGCTCGGCGACCTGGACGCTGCGCGCGAGGATCTACGCGAATGCCTCGACGCGCCGCCGGAGCAGCTGGCCCCCTTCGCCGACGCCGTCCATGACTCCCTGGCCGAGGTCCACCTGCTGCGGGACGAACACGCCGAGGCGCTGGCTCACGCCGAGCTGGCGCTGGAGATCGATCCCAGCAAGGCCCAGAGCAGGAACCTCAAGGTGCTGGCGCTGCAGCACCTGACCTACCGCGCCCAGACCCGCGGCGAGGCCGACGAGGCCCTGCGGCTCACCGCCGCCATCGAAGATCTGGACCACGACCGCGCCGCGGAGCTGAGGCTCCAGGTGTGGCTCGACCTGGGCTTCGCCGCCCACGCCCGGGGCGAGCCCGACGAGGCCCTGCGGCTCGCCGAGGAGGCGCTGATCCTCGAGACCGGCCACCCCAAGGGGCTCGAGCTGAAGGCGCTGGCGCTCATCGCCCAGGGATATGGGGCCCACGACCGCAGTGACGCGAACGCAGCCCTGCAGCTGGCCGGGCGGGCCGCAGAGATCGACCCGGAGCGAGCCCGCGAGCTGACGATCCAGGTCCTGCTGGCGATCGGGTTCGAGGCACACGACCGTGAGGACGCGGCAACGGCCCTGCGACAGGCCGAGGAGGTCCTCCAGATCGCCCCCGATCACCCCGAGGCCCTCGGCCTGAAGGCCGCTGCGTTGATGGCCACCGGCTACCGGGCACACGCCCGGGGAGAGAACCGCGAGGCGCTACAGCGCGCCGACGAGGTGCTGGAGATCGATCGGGAGCGGGGCCGGGACCTCAAGCTCGAGGCCCTGTACGCCCTGGCCGCCGAGCACCTCCAGCAGGGCGACGCGGATCGGGCCCTGGATCTTGCGACCGTCGCGCTCGACATCGCCCCGGACCGCCCCCACGTGCGGGACCTGCGGGACCGGGCCGTGCTCGCGCTGCGGCATCTGGATCAGGGGGAGGCCGGCGTCCGCGAGGTGCTCCTCGAGACCTCACCCCGCTTCGCCCTGGGGCAGGCCCACCTGCTCCTGAAGCTGTGCGATCGCGGCCGCCACCGCACCGCCGCGCGGCTCGGAGACGAGCTCCTCGAGCGAATCTCCGGTGGTGACGCCGGGCCTGCGGCGCAGCACGTCGCCCGCGCCGTACTCGTCGCCGGGGAGACGGCTCCGGGACCGGCGCTGGGCGATCTCGGGCCGGCCACGGCGAGCCTGCTGCAGGCGCTGGCGCGCGCGCGCTTCGGCCTGGGGCACCGGCGCAAGGCCGTGACGATCATCCGCCGCGCCCTGGCCGCGGCCGCGGATCAGGATCTGGAGGTGCTCAGCGAGCTGATCTTCGAGCCCCACCTCGCCGGCGAGTGGGCCCTGGCCGAGGAGCTCGCGAGCCAGGTGCTCGTTCGACGATCCGACCTCGCCTACGCGAGGTGGATCCGCGGCGCGGCCAGGGGCAAGCTCGACGAGCTGGACGGCGCGCTCGAGGATCTCCGGGCCTGCCTGGATGCCGATCCCCGGTGGCTGGCGCGCTTCGCCGACGCGGTCCACGACTCCCTGGCCGAGGTCCACCTGCAGCGCTCGGAGCCGGACCTGGCCCTGGAGCACGCGGACGAGGCGCTGAAGCTGAACCCGGGCAAGACGCAGAGCCGCGAGCTCAAGGCGATGGCGCTACAGCACCTGACCTACCGCGCCCAGACCCGCGGCGAGGCCGACGAGGCGCTCGAGTTCGCCGAGGCGGTGGAGGACCTCGATCCCGGCCGGTCGGCGGCGCTGAAGCTCCAGGTGCGCATCGACGCGGGCTTCGAGGCCCACGCCCGGGGCGAGACCGACGAGGCGCTCCGGCTCGCCGAGGAGGTGCTGGCCCAGGAGCGGGACCATCCCAAGGGCCTCGAGCTCAAGGGCCTGGCGCTGATCGCGCTGGGCTACCAGGCCCACGATCGAGACGAGGCCGACGAGGCCCTGCGGCTGGCCGGGGAGGCCGCGACCATCGACCCGGTCCGGTCCCGGGAGCTGGCCATCCAGGTCCAGCTGGCGATCGGGTTCGCGGCCCACTCCCGCGGCGACTCCGATCGAGCCCTGGTCCAGGCCGAGGAGGTCTTGCGGCTCGACCCCGGGCAACCCGAAGCGCTCGGCCTCAAGGCCACGGCGCTGATGGCCACGGGGTATCTGGCCCACGCGAGAGGCGAGTCGGACGACGCGCTGCAGCGGGCCGAACAGGTCCTCGCGATCGACGACGATCGCGGCAGGGGCCTCAAGATCCAGGCCCTGTACACCCTGGCCACGGAGCACCTGGATCGTGGAGAGGCGCAGCAGGCAGTGGAGCGGATGGACGCTGCGCTGGCGATGGACCCGGAGCTGGCCCACTGCCGCGACCTGCGGGACCGCGCGCTGCTGGCCGTGGAGCGCCTGGACGAGGGGGAGGCGGGGATCCGGACCGTGCTGACCCAGACCTCGCCGCGGTTCGCCCTGGGTCAGGCCCACCTGCTGCTCGGGCTGTGCGAACGCCAGCGCCATCGCACGGCGCTGGAGCTGGGCGAGGCCTTGCTCGAGCGGCTGGCCGAGGGCGGCGCCGGGCCACAGGTGCGACGGCTCACGCGCGGGCTACGAGACGGTCCGGTCGCCACGGACCCGGTGGATCTGGGCGATCAGCGGCCAGCCGTGCGCAGCCTGCTACAGGCCCTGGCCCGCGCGCGGTACGGCCTGGGGCACAAGCGCAAGGCCAGGGAGCTGATCCATCGCTCGCTGCGCGCCGTGACGGGCGCCGATCTGGAGGAACTCAGCGAGCTCATCTTCGAGCCCCACCTGGCCGACGAGTGGACCGTGGCCGTGGATCTGGCCAGCGATGTGCTCCAGCGCCGGCCCGACTCGACCTATGCCCGCTGGGTGCGCGGCGCGGCGCGGACCAAGCTGGGCGACTTCGACGGCTCGCTGGACGATCTACTGGCCTGCCTGGACATGCCCCGGGAGGTCCTGGCCCCCTTCGCCGACGCCGTCCACGACTCCCTGGCCGAGGTGTACCTGCGACGCGAGGAGTCGGCGGCCGCGCTGGAACATGCGGACGAGGCCCTGGCCCTCAACCCCGGCAAGACCCAGAGCCTGGGTCTGAGGAAGCTGGCCCTGGAGCAGCTGACCTACAAGGCCCTCGACATCGGCGACATGGACGAGGCGCTGCGGCGGGCGGACGCCGTGGAGGAGATCGATCCCCAGCTGGCCGGGGCGCTGAAGACCCAGACCTGGCTCGACGACGGCTTCCTGGCCCTGGGCCGGGGGGAGACCGACCACGCCCTTCACCGCGCCCGGGACGTGCTTGCCCTGAATCCGGAGAACCCCAAGGGGATACGACTGCGCGACCGCGCGCTGCGGGAGGGGGACGCGGCTACTTCGACCAGGCCCCCACGGCGGGAGCGGTGAGACATGTAGGCTAGAGTGGCTGTCAGTCGACGTCGTAGAGCAGGGGCTGGGGACCGGGAACGATGCCGGCGATATCCGGGTCCTCTTCGGACTCCTGCTCCTCGCCATCGTCGAGTTCCTGTTCCTCGAGCTGCCGGGCCTTGCGCTCGGCTTTCTCCATCTTCTTCTGCCGCTTGGCCGCCTCACGGAGGCGTTTCTGGACCGAAAATCCACCTTTGCGTCCCATAGTCTTCTCCTATCGTATCTCCCGGTCAGTTCTCCCAGAAGCTCGACAGCCGGCTCGACAGGCTCGGATGCCGCAACTTGGCCAGCGCCTTGGCCTCGATCTGCCTGATGCGCTCCCGGGTGACCTGGAACTCCTGGCCAACTTCTTCGAGGGTACACGGCGTACTCTCGCCGATCCCCAGTCGCATGCGCAAGACGCGCTCTTCGCGCGGTGTCAGGGTGGCCAGCACCTGCCGCGTCTTGTCTGCCAGATCCATCGCGTCGTAGACGTCGTTCTGGCTAGGCGCGTTCTTGTCGGCCACCACGTCCATCAGGTGGAAGTCCTCCTCGGCACCGAGGGGGGTCTCCAGGCTGAGGGGCTGACGAGCTGCTCGCTGGGCCAGCCTGACCTTGCGGACCGGCATGTCCAGCTCGGCGGCGATCTCCTCGGTGGTGGGCTCGCGGCCCAGGGTCTGCACCAGGTGGATCGTCGTGCGTCGCAGCTTGTGGATGTTCTCGATCATGTGCACCGGCACGCGGATCGTCCGCGACTGGTCGGCGATGGCACGCGTCATGGCCTGCCGGATCCACCAGTGGGCGTAGGTCGAGAACTTGTACCCGCGCCGGTACTCGAACTTGTCCACCGCGCGCATCAGGCCGATGTTCCCCTCCTGGATCAGGTCGAGGAACTGCAGTCCGCGGTTGGTGTACTTCTTGGCGATGCTGACCACGAGGCGCAGGTTGGCGAGGATCAGCGCCTGCTTGGCCTGGTCGGCGCGGGCGTGGGCGCACTGGACCTCGTCGTCCACGCGCACCAGCTCCTCCACCGGCAGGCCGCTGTCGCGGGCGATGCCGCCGAGGCGCCGCGCGGCCTGGGTGGCGATGTGCTCGAGCATCCGGGTGTCGTCGGCCAGGGCGGCGGTGCGGTTCTTGGCGGCGGACTCGCGGACGCCGTCGAGGATGGCGAACAGCTGGGTGATGTCGATGCCCGCTGCCGAGGCCGAGCGTTCGACGCGCCGCAGCTCGTCGCGGGCATCGTCGGCCAGGGTGTGGATGGCTCCGACGAGCCGGCGGAACTGGGCCGGCCCCATTCCCATGGAGCGATTGGTCTCGAAGATCCGTTCGAGGAGGTCCTCGACCTTGGCGTCGTGCGCGGAGCGCTCGTCCGCGGGCAGTTCGTCGACCGGCACGGCCTCTGCTGCCGCGAGCTCGGCGCCGAGCTCCACCAGCGTGACGCGGAGAGCCTCGAGCCGGGCCATATCCTCTTCCGGGGCGCCGGGGTCGAGGTCCCCTCGCATCACCCCGCTTCGCGTCGCGACGACCAGCAGGGACCGCAGCGAGGGCCACGTGCCGAGGCAGGTCAGGCGGGCGCGCAGGTCGCCGCTCTCGATGGCGCGGGCGAGCTCGATCTCGCCGTCTCGGGTCAGCAACGAGGCCGCGGCCATCTTGCGCAGGTAGAGCCGCAGTGGCTCCGTGTCACCCTTGCCTTCGCCGGGCTTCTGCTGCTCGGCGGCCGGCTGCTCGAATAGCTGGTCGGTCTGCCGCGCGAAGGTCTGGCTGACCTCACGCGCCTGGGCCATGCCACTCGACACGGCCATGTCCAGTTCCACGAGCACGCTCTTCATCTCGCCGAGCTGTGCGTCCGTGAACGAGCTCGACAAGGTGGTGGATGTACCCGCGTGCGCGCCATCGGACCGCGCCGCGTTCGACGAGTGCGAGGAGGGTGTGGTCTTGGCCATGCGTCTCCTACGAGGGCCGTGGTCGATCCGGTTTGCGCTGGGTCACCGAGGATGCGGGAACTCGGAAAACGCCTGTGGTTGACTCACGAAGTTGCGCATCATACCCGTTTTCACCTGAGGCTTCGAGGAATTCCGTAGGTCGACCTAAGGTTCAGCGCGTTCTGCTGCAAGCCACAGGGTCTCCTCGACCCCGGAAAGCACCGCAGCGAAGCTCCTGGCCCAGGAGGCCCAGCTGCTGGACGACACCCCGTGGCGCTGCGTCGAACGATAGCCGTCGCGCCCCGGCAGCAGCACCAGCGAGAATACGCCCCCCTCCGGCGTGACGATGCCGTTGTGGATGGCAGCGGAGCACACGGAGGAGTCGTCGGTGTACACCCCCGTACCCCAGGCGGTGCCCGCGCCGCACCCGTCGGGGCACGCCACCAGGTAGCGATCGCCGAACTCCCCCGGGAGGTTCGATGCGGTGGTGGAACAGTCCGCGCGGATGACGCCTGCGAACTCCGGGGATGGGCTGGGATCGAACACGGCGACGCAGTCGTCCCCCTCGGGGACCGTCCACGACGGACACTCGGGCGTTCCGATGCAGCGCTGGGTGGTCAGGCCCCAGTCCTGGCCGGGCCAGCAGCAGTGACCGAGCAGGGAGACCTCGCCGGATTCGCAGGGGTCTGCCGCGGCGTTCGACACGAACGCCCACGTCGCGGCGACGGACAGCGCAAAGATGAACCAGCGTCGCGTTCCGCTCATGGTGCCCTCCTCCCGGGATGCTGACTAGGACACCCGAGGGAGGCTTTGGTTCCCCGGAGATCGGGGGATACCTGGGCATACGCGGGAGCAACCTCAAAAAATGAACTCATTTCCGGGTTTCAGTTCAAGCAACCTGGACCAATCGACCTAATCATCCGATCGGGTCATATTCTCGTTGACCCGCCGTGCGCGACGGACCGAAATGGAACCATGGGCGAACGAAAACCATCCGAGGTGGCCCGGTTCCTCAAGGACCAGTTCCAGGACCTGAGCCGGTTGATGGAGGCAGACGGCGTCAGCCAGCGAGCCCTGGACTCGATGCTGGACATCTTCCTGCGGCAGTTCCTCAGGCTGATGGAGCAGTTCGTGGGCGAGGACGCCCCGACGACCCCGCGGGAGCGAAGACGGCGGCGCATCCTCGAGGCAGCCATCGAGCTGTTCCTTCGCCGTGGCTACACCCGCACCACCCTCGACGACATCGCCGCGGAGGCCAGCGTCGCCAAGGGCACGATCTACCAGCACTTCAAGAGCAAGGCCGACGTGCTCGCCCACGCCGGCGCCCTGGAGAAGCAGCGGTACATGAAGGCGATGCGCGAGGTACTCACCGCAGATGTCAGCGACAACGAGCGGCTGCGGCGGAGCCTCCAGGTCTACCTGATGTCCGTGCATACCCTGCCCCTGTCGTCGCGGATCCTCGCCGGTGACCGGGAGATGGCGGGGGTGCTCGAGGAGATGGGTTTCCCCGATCCCCAGGCTGCGACGGATCTGCAGGCCCTGGGGTTGCGGTTCCAGATGCGCCGCGCGGCGCCGGGGCGCTGGTCCGCCGATGACCTCGAGCGCCGGTCCAAGGTCTTGATCGGGCTGATCCAGGCGTCCTCCTTCGTGGGCGAGGCGCGGTTCCGCAGCGGGCTGAGCGTGGAGGAGTACGCCGGGGTGCTCGCCGACATGCTGATGGAAGGCATCGGGGCCTTGGAGGAGCGGCGGTGAGCCTCCTGCTGCGGCTGGCCTGGCGCAACCTCTGGCGCCATCGCCGACGCACCCTGATCACGGCCAACGCCATGGCCATCGGCCTCGTCTTCGGCATGGCCACGGTGTCGCTGATGGACGGCGTGTACACGCTGATGTTCCGGATGATGATCACCGACACCATCGGCCACGCCCAGCTGCACGATCCCGACTACCCGGGCACGCGCCCCATCTGGGAGACCATCGGGGACTCGGATGTTGTCGTATCTGAGCTCGAGGGGCTCGAGCAGGTGGACCAGGTGGCTCCACGGCTGTTCGGCGCCGCCCTGCTCGGGGCGGGAGAGCTGTCCAGCGGGGCGCAGCTGTTCGGCGTGGATCCGGATCGCGAGGACGCGGTGACCGGCATCGGCGCGAAGGCGACCGAGGGGTCCTTCGACGCCATCACCGCCGAGCGCAGCATCGCGCTGGGCGCGGATCTGGCAGCAGACCTCGGGGTGGGCCTGGGCGACGAGGTGGTGGCCGTGGGGCAGGCCGCGGACGGCTCCACCGCCAATGACCTCTTCACGGTCGTGGCGTTGCTGGAGACGGGCTCGGTGGCGCTGGACCGCGGCGGCGCGTGGCTCCGGCTGAGCGAGCTCCAGCGGTTCATGGTGCTGCCCGGCCAGGTCCACGAGGTGGTCGCGGTGGCTCCCGGGCGCGACGCCATCCCGACGATGCTCGACGCGTGCGGCCCCACGGTCGAACGTCGCGGGCTGCTCTTGCGTTCCTGGCGCGACGTGAATCCGCAGATGGGCCAGATGATCGACATGAGCGACGTGTTCACGGGCCTCTTCGCGTTCATGATCCTCGGCGCGGCCGCGCTGGGGGTGCTCAACACGATGTTGATGTCGGTCTTCGAGAGAACGCGCGAGCTGGGTGTGTTCCGCGCCCTGGGCATGCGCCCCGACCAGATGGTGGCGCTGGTGCTCGTGGAGTCGGCGGCGCTGGCCGTCGTCGCCACCGCCATCGGAGCGCCCGTCGGCCTCGCCCTCGTCGGCTACCTGTCGGTCGTGGGTATGGACCTGTCCTCGATGATGTCGGGTTTCTCGATGATGGGGATGAACTTCAACACCGTGTGGATGGGAGAGTTGCACCCTCACAAGATGGCCCTGACCGTGCTGGGGCTGTTCGTCATCACCCTCGGCGCGGCCGTCTGGCCCGCCGTTCGCGCGGCGCGGCTGAAGCCCGTCGATGCGATGCGGCAGGAGTGAGCCGATGATCCTCCGGCTCGCGTGGCGCAACCTCGGCCGGAACCGGCGGCGCACCCTGATCACCGGCGGGGCCATCGCCATGGGCCTCGCCATGCTGGTCTTCAGCTCGGGCACCTCCGAGGGGGTGACCAACACCATGATCCGAAAGGGCGCGGGATCGGCGGCCGGGACGGTGGTGGTCCAGGCCCCCGGGTGGCAGGAGGAGCGCAAGCTGGCCCAGCTGGTGCCGCAGTCCAGCGCAACGGCCGCGCGGCTCGGCGAGGTGCTGCCGGAGGCCGTGCTGACGCGCCGGGTGTTCCTGCGTGGACTGATATCGTCCCCCTCGGGCTCCGCCGCCGTCAGCCTCACGGCCGTGGAGCCCCTCACCGAGGCCAGGGTCAACGACCTGGACGACCGTCTGGTCGAGGGCGCCTATCTGGACGAGGGCGCCGACGGCATCGTGCTGGGGCGAACGCTGGCGCAGACGCTCGGGGTCGGCATCGGCGACAAGGTGGTGGTCCTGGCCAGCGGTTCCGGAGAGATGGCGAGCCAGCTGTTCCGCGTGAGGGGGACCTTCGCCACCGGACTCGACGACATCGACGCCCTGTGCGGGCAGATCACGCTGGGCGCCGCGCAGCAGATGCTACAGCTGGACGACGGGGCCAACCAGGTCTCCGTACACATGCCCAGCACGCGTGATACGCGCCGGGCGACCCGGGAGGTGGAGCGGGCGGTGGCCGGCATGGACCTCGACGTGCTCCCCTGGAACGAGGCCCTGCCCCAGCTCGCCGAGTACGCGGCGTTCTACGAGGCCGAGATCTACGTCATGTTCGCCATCATGTTCGCCATGGTGGCGCTGGGCATCGTCAACACGGTGCTGATGTCGGTGCTCGAGCGCCAGCGCGAGTTCGGCGTGATGCTCGCCCTGGGGGCCAGCCCGCGCACGCTGGCCACGCTGGTGATGGCCGAGGCCGCGCTGCTGGGGCTGGTCTCGACCGCGTTCGGCGCAGCGGCCGGTGCCCTGATGAACTGGCCCGCCTCGGTCCACGGCTGGGATCTGACCCCGTACTTCGGCGGCAAGACCGTGGAGGTGGCCGGGTTTGCCCTGGAGACGGTGATCAAGGCCGATCTGGATCCGTTCAAGGTGGCGCTGTTCTCGGTCCTCGCGTTCGCGGTGACCGTGGCCGCGGCGGTCTACCCCGCGCTGCGGGCCGCCCGGTCCAGACCCGTGGATGCCCTGCACACGATGTGACCCGACCTCCCTGGGGTCGCAAATTCGCCCGCAATGACTACCATGACCGGAGGTCTCAACGGGAGGATCCAATGGCACGTCCCACGGCTCTGTTCCACGCGGTGATCGCCGCCTTGTTGGTCTCGGTGACGTTCTCGACCGTCGCAGCGGCAGCGCCCGAATCCGGCAACCCGGCCAAGCTCGTCTACAAGGGGATCGAGATCTCGCCGGACATCAAGCTCTACGCGGACTACCAGTTCGACCTCACCGACGACGAGCACCCCAACGCGTTCCACCTGACCCGGGGCTACCTGGGTCTGAAGCTGAACGTGAATGATTGGCTCGGCGCCCGGGTCACCTACGACGTGTCCCAGGCCAAGGACGTGGGTTCGACCGGAACGCTGGCCACGGCCGAGGACGGCACGCCCATCGTCGACGAGAGCAAGGTCCAGGGTTCGCTCCAGGGGCGGGTCAAGTACGCCTATGTGAATCTCGGCATCGTGCCGATCCGCGCCAACGTCCGCCTCGGCATCGGCCACACCCCGTGGATCGACTGGATCGAGCACATCGAGGGCGCACGGTTCCTGGGCAAGGTGATGATCGAGAACGCGTACCACTACCCATCCGCCGACTTCGGCGTGTCGTTCATCGGTCACATCGACGAGCACCTGGCCTACCACCTCGGCGTGTACAACGGCGAGGGCTACCACGGCATCGACCACGATGGGCTCAAGGACTTCATCGGACGGCTGTCGTTCCGCCCAGCACCCATGTCACGGGCCATGGGAGGACTCCAGATCAGCGGCTACTTCCGTGGCCAGTTCCCCCTGACCGAGGACGACCATACCCACCGCCAGTTCGGCGGCGCCGTCACCTACCGGCTGGCCAACGAGATCGAGTCCGCGGACTGCACCAAGGTCAGCGGCGACAAGCTGGCGGTCTGGGCCCAGGTGATCGCGGGCCAGGAGGGATTCCCGGACGAACTCACCACCAACCTGGGCATGAGCTACGGCGCCCGCGTCGAGCTGCCGGCCAACCTGTTCGTCATCGGCCGCGGCGACCGCTTCGACCCCGACCTCTCCACCGGCGCCGACGACTACTGGGAGGTCATCGGCGCCTTCGGCATCCGCGCGACCCATCACTTCCACGTGGCGCTGAACTACCAGGCCGCGTTGCCGATGGAGGGCGAGGCCGAGCACCTGCTCGGAGTCCACACGGAGTTCCACCTGTGAGACGGGGATGATCGCGGGGCGTTCGGTCGAGCGCTGAGCGCCTACTCGCCTTCGGGCGCCTCTTCGAGCTCGTCAGCGCCGTCCTCCGGCTCCAGATACCCCAGCGCCTCCAGCTGCGCGCGCGCCGCGGCGCTGAGTTCGGGCGGACCGCCAGCCTCCCCGGCGGCCATGGCCTCGATCTCGGCGTCGAGGGGGGGCAGGCCCATGACCATGGCATAGGCCTCGATGTCCTGTTCGAGCTCCTGGCGATCCATCAGCCGCATACCGACGTTGGCGATGTCCAGCATCTCGCCGGGGTCCTCGGCCAGGTCGTACATGTGCGTGGAGAACCTGCCGTCCTCGTAGTGCTGGACGAGCTTGAGATCGCCCTTGCGGTAGGAACGGTAGCGACCTCGAGGGCTGACCAGGGGGCCTTCGCCGTTGGCCTCGCCAGGCTTGAACCGGGCCGAGAGCAGTTCCTCCTCGAACCGCTCGGCCATCACCGGGATGCCCGCCTCGTCGCCCTGGAGCGCCGGCATCAATGTACCCACGTCGAGGGTGTCCGGGGCGTCGAGGTCGACCAGGTCCATGATCGTGGCGAAGGTGCCCAGGGTGGAGATGGGGGGCTCGACCCGGCTGCCCGCCGGGATCCTGGCCGGGTAGCGGATGGCGAAGGGCACGCGCAGGTCCTCCTCGTACATGGAGGTGACGTGCCCGAACGCCCGGTGCTCGCCCACCATCTCGCCGTGGTCGGCGAGGATGACGAACACGGTGTCGTCGTAGGTGCCGCGCTGCTTCCACTGTTCGATGACGCGGCTGACCAGGTGGTCGGTGTACAGCACGCCCCCGTCGTAGAGATCGACGATGGGCTGGTGGATGCGCTCGAACTCCTCGTCGGTGAGCTGACGGCCCATCTGCACGCCGAAGGCGATCTGGCCGACCGTGCGCAGCTCGCCCAGGGGCAGGTCCGTGTAGGCGTAGCGGTACTCCTGCGGCAGCTGGTGGAACGGGAAGTGGGCCTCGAGGAAGTTGACGAACACGAACGCCGGCGGCGCGTCGCCGGGGCGGCTCGCCATCCAGTTCTCGATGTTGGTCACCACCTGGCCGCCCCCCTTGTCCTTGGCCGTGGCGCCCATGGAGTCCACGAGGCGGTAGATGAACGAGAACCCGCGGCCGCCCGCGCCCGTGATCCACGCGTTGTCCGACCAGTGGAACCCGCGCGTGAGGCCGAAGCTGGGGCTCACGTGGGCGTTGGCGGTGAAGCAGCGCGTCTCCCAGCCCGCCGCGGACAGGGTGTCGGCCAGGGTGGGCAGCTTGTCGTCGAGCCAGCGCGTCTCGCCGTGGGCGTTGTTCACCGACGGCAGCGTGCCCGTGAACAGGGACGCGTGGGCCGGCAGGGACCAGGTGGACGGCGCCGTGGCCTGCTCGAACAGGACCCCCTCGGCGGCGAAGGCGTCGAAGTGTGGCGTGGTCTCGCGATCGTGGCCGTAGGCCGACACCGACTGGGCCTGGACCGTGTCCATGACGATGAACACCACGTCCGGCGCGTTGGCCGGCGGTGTGCCGCGGTCCGAGGCCGAGACCTCGTAGCCGCCGCTGAGCTTGTGCTCGACGATGGGGATGGCCAGGAAGACCACCGGCAGCACCACGGCCAGCACCGCGGTGATCCACATCTTCTTGCTCGCGATCCACGCGCCCAGGGCGTAGAAGGCCAGCCCGACCACGGCCGGGGCGACCCACATCTGCAGCTTGCTCGGGTCCACCGCCACGAACCGCTCGAGCACGATCATCGTCGCGGTCAGCGCCACCGGGTGCAGCAGGTTGCCCCGCTTGCTCAGGTACACCGGGCTCCACAGCAGCCCCAGCACCACCAGCAGCGGCACCTCCATCAGGATCGACTTGGCCGCGAACCACGGCATGGGCGGCATGCCCAGCGACAGGATCAAGCCCGTGCCGATGGCCAGGTGGACGATGCCGACGGCCAGGCCGTAACCCAGCCCGCCGAGCAGGCCACCGCGTACTACTTCCAGAACTCTGTCCTTGGACATACTCAACCTCGTCGGAGCGAACACCTGGAGCTTCGACGTTCTTCGGAACTTTCGAGTTTCTTTACCACGAACGCAGGGTAGCCGGAGGCCTCGCGCAGCCCAAGCGGGGCCGCCGGGAGATGGGCGGAACCCGTGGTATCCTCGGTCAGCGAGAGGACGACGTGCCGGGGACATCACCTACGGGCCGAGGGCTGATACCGACGTGGCTGTGGATCTGCCTGGCGTTCGCATCGCTGCCCCGTGCTGCCCGCGCCGGCGACGTCGAGGAGCTCGCCACGCTGGCGAACGACGTCAACCAGGAGTACTGCGCCGAGATCTACACGCAGGACGTGCGCCTGGCCGCCCAGGGCTACCAGAGAGTGGCCGCCGCCTGGGAGGCGGTGGATCTGGGCTACGAGGAGAACAGCTCCTCCATCTTGTTGTACTGGCGCGCGGTGCTCGCCCAGTGCCTGGGCCAGGACGAGATCGCCCAGCGCGACCTGCTGGATCTCGTGCAACGGTCGACGGACGCGGAGGATGACGAGCTGGCCGGGATGCTCGGCGACGCCCAGAGGCGGCTGAAACGTCTGGAGGCTCGGTCCGATCGCAGGTCTCCGGCTTCTGGCCGTCTGGGCACCGCCCGCACCGTCTTTCTCGTGGGCTCGGCGGTGACCGCGACGACCGGCTTCGCCGTGTGCCTGGGGGCGTACAGGGTCGGATCGCTCCAGACCGAGGAGGCACCCTACAAGGCCGCGCGACGCGCCAACATCGGGGGATTCGTCGTGGGATTGACGGGGATCGGGATCGGGGTGACCTGCCTGTTGACGCTCGCGGCTCCGACGAAGAGCGGAGGGGTCGTGACCCTCTCGCCCGGGCCCATCACCTTCATCGAGATCCGGTTCTGAGGTGTCGCGGATGTACGCAAGGATTCCACTGTCTGCCGCCGCCCTCGCGCTCCTGCTGTTCCTGGGTGGCTGCCTGCTGCCCACCTGGGAGGAGTGGTCGACGCGCCTGGACGACGACGCGACCCCCGCGGACGACGACGACGCGGGCGACGTGAGCGACGACGACTCGTCGAGCGACGACGACGACGACACCACGAACGCGGGAGACGACGACACGCTCTGGTAGAGCGAACCCCGCCGGAAGCCATCCAGCCATCCCTTGACAAGCCTCTCCGCCTCCCGTAGATCAGGGTGACTGACTGGTCAGTCATCGGAGAATCGATGCCCAAGGACACCCTCCAGAACATCCCCACGGAGAAGCGCGATCGGGTCGTGCGCGAGGCAGCGCTGTTCTTTGCCGAGCGGGGCTACACCCGCACCGACATGGCAGCGCTGGCGAAGCGTTGCGGCATCTCCAAGGGCTCCATCTACACGTACTTCGACAACAAACAGGAGCTGTACCTGTACGTGTGCCGGGACGGTCTGGAGCGCTCCCGCGAGGCGGTGTGGTCCGGCGTGGACCCCGCCTGGGACATCTATCCCCTGATCGAGCACGTGTTCCGCGCGGGCGTGGCCTTCGCCCTGGAGTACCCCGAGTACGTGACCCTGTACCTCAGCTACGGCGGGCCGGGCATGGAGGTCTTCGCCGAGGCCCTGTCGCGCGAGGTCGAACAGCCCACGGCGGACACCCTCGAGCGGGTCCTGCGCGACAGCATCGAGCTGGGCACCGTGCGCCTGGACCTCGACGTGGAGCACGCGGCCTGGCTGATCAACAACACCTACGTGATGCTCCTCGCAGCTCTGGTCTCCCACCACTTCCGCACCCGGATGGCGGTGTACATGGGCCACCGGGGCGAGCTGACCGACACCTTCGTCGAGGAACACCTGCAGCGGAGCATCGACACCCTGCAAGACATGCTGCGGCCCCGGCCGAGCCAGGAGGAACGATCATGACGATCAGTGGCGGCGAATACGTGGCGAGGTCCCTTCGCGAGGAGGGTGTGGACGCGGCGTTCGGCATCGTCGACGGCTCCTACCTGGCCCTGTGCAAGGGGTTGGTGAACAACGATATCCAGCTGTACACGCCCCGCCACGAGTCCTCGGGCATGCACATGGCCGGCGCGTACGCGCGGATGACCGGGCGGCTGGCGGTGTGCATCGCCAGCAACGGCCCGGGCGTGGCCAACGTGCTGTCCGGCGTGGCCGTGGAGGAGCAGGAGGGCAACCGCGTGCTCCTGCTGACGAGCTGCCGGCGCATGGGCATCCAGTACCCGGACCGCGGCGCCACGTTCCAGCGTTTCGACCAGGTGGGGACCATCGGCGCCATGGCCAAGTGGTCCGAGCACGTGCCCACGCCCGACCGCCTGGGCGAGCTGCTGCGCAAGGCCCTGCGGGCGTGCTGGACCGGCCGCCCCGGCGTGGTCCACCTGGACGTGCCCGAGGACATGTTCAACGGCCAGGGCGAGTACGACGATCCGTGGAAGCCGCGCCAGTACCGCCGCCTCGACCCCATCCACCCGGACCCCGCGCCGGTGCAGCGCGCGGCCGAGTTGCTCACGCGGGCGAAGCTGCCGCTGGTTCACGCCGGAGGCGGCGTGCTCCACGCCGGCGCGTACGAGGAGCTGGCCGAGCTCGCCGAGCTGCTGCACGCGCCCGTCACGACCTCGTGGAACGGCCGCGGCGTGCTGCGCGAATCCCACCCGCTGGCCTGGCCGATGGTCCACATCAAGGCGGTCAACCAGCTACGAAACGCCGCGGACGTGGTGCTCAACCTCGGCGCGCGGCTCGGCGAGACGGACTGGTGGGGTAAGGCGCCGTACTGGGCTCAGCCCGATGTCCAGCGACACATCCAGGTGGACCTGGACGAGGAGACCCTCGGCCGCAATCGCCCCGTGGACGTGGCCGTACAGGCGGACATCAAGGTCTTCCTGCGGGCGCTCATCGACGAGCTGAAGGGCTCTGCCCAGCCCCTGGCCGACCGCGAGAAGGCGGTCGCCAAGCTGGCCCGCGGCCGCGACCGCGACCGGGCGAGCCTGGACGCCAAGCTCACCGACCGCAGCCAGCCCATGCTGTCGGCCCACGTCCCCTCGGCGTGCCGGCAGGTGTTCCCCGACGACACGATCCTGGTCCTCGACGGCGGCAACACCCAGGTCTGGGGGCACTTCTACGCCCGCATCCGCGTGCCCAACACCCTGCTGACCACCCAGCACATGGGTCACCTCGGCGCGGGCATGGGCCAGGCCGTCGGCGCAGCCGCTGCGAGACCCGGCACCCCGGTCTGTTGCATCATCGGGGACGGCGCGTTCGGCATGCACGCCACCGAGGTGGAGTCCGCGGTCCGCCACGGGCTCAAGGTGGTGTACGTCGTGCTCGCCGACACCCAGTGGGGGATGGTCAAGATGACCCAGAGCATCGCCTTCCATCCCATGGAGATGATGTTGCGCAAGAAGCTCGATCCGGAGAAGACGATCAACTCGGAGCTGTGCCCGACCCGCTACGACGAGCTGGCCCGCTCCATGGGGGCCCACGGGGAGTACGTGTCGGCCCCCGACGACCTGGGACCGGCCCTGCGCCGCTGCCTGGACGCGCCCCACTGCGCCGTGGTCCACGTGGACGTCGACCGCGCCAAGCACCTGTGGGCGCCCGGGCTGATGCACTTCAAGGACATGCACCAGGAACCGGCGGGCAAGTAGATGGACGCCGCAGCCATCGACGCGGTCCAGCTGAACTTCAGCCCGGCGGGCATCCGGGTGATCAACGCCGTGATCGGGCTGATGATGTTCGGCGTCGCCCTGGACATGCGCTGGGACGACTTCTCGCGCGTCCTGCGCTCCCCCAGGGCCCCGGCCATCGGCCTGTGCGCGCAGTTCATCCTGCTGCCCGCGTGCACCTTCGGCCTGACCATGGTGCTGGACCTGGCGCCGTCCATCGCGCTGGGGATGATCCTGGTCGCGGCGTGCCCGGGCGGGAACCTGTCCAACCTCATGACCTACCTCGCCAACGGCAACCCCGCCGTCTCGGTGAGCATGACCGCCATCTCCACCCTGGCCGCCACCGTCATGACACCGCTGAACCTGTCGATCTGGGGCAGCCTGAACCCGGCCACCGCCGAGATCCTGCGCCAGGTGCACCTGAGCCCCGTCGACGTGTTCGTCACCGTGTTCGTCATCCTCGGCATCCCCCTGATGCTCGGGCTGGCCGTGGCCCGGTGGAAGCCGAAGCTGGTCGGGAAGGTGCGCAAGCCGTTCAAGGTGCTCACCGTGGTGATCTTCATGGGGGTCATCGGCGCGGCCCTGGGCGCGAACTGGTCCATCTTCGTCGAGGTCATCGGCCTGGTGATCTTCGTGGTGTTGATCCACAACGCCCTGGCGCTGACCCTGGGGTACACCGCGGGCCGCCTGGCACGGCTTCCCAGGCGCGACGTGCGCGCCGTGGCCATCGAGGTGGGTATCCAGAACTCGGCCCTGGGCCTGGTACTGGTGTTCAGCTTCTTCGAGGGGCTGGGCGGCATGGCTATCATCGTCGCCTGGTGGGGCGTGTGGCACATCATCGCCGGGCTGACCGTGGCCGGCGTGTGGTCGAGGCTGAAGCTGCCGGCGCAGGCCGGCGGCGCGGAGGCGTGATGGCGAGGACACAGCGAAGCAGAGGGCGGGGTCCCTCCAAGAAGGTGCGGGCGCCGCGAGCTCCCAAGCCACCGGTGGTCTTCGTCACCGGCGCGGGCGGGTACATCGGGCGGCTGGCCGTGAAGGCGCTGGCCGAGGCCCGGGACGATCGGGGCGACCCCCTGAAGGTCGTGGCCTGCGACATCCGCCCGCCCGACGAGCGGATCGACGGCGTGATCTACGAGACGGCCGACGTCCGCTCCCCGGACCTGCAGGATCTCGTCGCCGAGCACCGCATCACCTCGGTGGTCCACCTCGCCGCCGTGGTGACCCCGGGCAAGGGCTCGGATCGCCAGCTCGAGTACTCGGTGGACGTCATGGGCACCCGCAACGTGCTCGACGCCTGCGTCCGCGCGGAGGTCCGCCAGCTGGTGGTCTCCTCCAGCGGCGCGGCCTACGGGTACTACGCCGACAACCCCGGGTGGCTCGACGAGGAGGACGAGATCCGCGGCAACCCGGAGTTCGCCTACTCGGATCACAAGCGCCAGGTGGAGCACATGCTCCAGCGGGCGCGCGACCTCCACCCGTCGCTGCGCCAGCTGATCTTCCGGCCCGGCACCGTGCTTGGCGCCACCACGCGCAACCAGATCACGGATCTGTTCGACGCCCGGATGGTCATCGGCATCCGCAACTCGGACTCCCCCTTCGTGTTCATCTGGGACGAGGACGTCGCCCAGTGCATCGTCCGCGGCGTGCTCCGCCGCTCCAGCGGCATCTACAACCTCGCCGGCGACGGCGCGCTGCCCATGCGCGAGCTCGCGCGGATCATGGGCAAGCCCTACATCCCGTTGCCGGTACGGCCCACCCGGGTCGCGCTGGCCGTACTCAAGCGCCTCGGCCGGACCCAGTACGGGCCCGAGCAGCTGGACTTCCTCCGGTACCGCCCCGTGCTGAGCAATCGCAGGCTCAAGGAGGAGTTCGGGTACACGCCGGCCAAGACCACGCGCGAGGTGTTCGACTACTTCCTCCAGGAGCGCGCGCATGTTCGCTAGCAAGCCGTATCGCGACCGGGTCGTGGTGATCACAGGCGCGACCGGGGGGCTCGGGCGGGCACTGGGCCGCGCGTACGCCGACCTCGGCGCCGCGGTGGGCCTGCTGGATCTGGACGGCACCGACATCGAGGGCGCGGCCGCCGCGCTACCCCGCGCCAGCTTCCACCCCTGCGACGTGACCGACGAGGCCCAGTGCCACGCCGCCGTCGCCGCCGTGGCCCGCGATCTCGGCGGCATCGACGTGCTGATCAACAACGCCGGCATCACCCAGCGCAGCGCCTTCGCCGACACCTCCACCGCGGTCTACCGCCGCGTCATGGACGTCAACTTCTTCGGCTCGCTGCACTGCACCCGCGCCGCCCTGCCGCACCTGATCCAGCGGCGCGGTCAGATCGCGGTGATCAGCTCCGTGGCGGGCTTCGCGCCCCTGCTCGGGCGCACCGGTTACGCCGCCAGCAAGCACGCCCTGCGCGGGTTCTTCGGCTCCCTGGCCGCCGAGCTGCGCGACGTCGGCGTCGGCGTCACCATGGTCCACCCCACGTTCATCGACACCGGACTGGACAGACGCGCCCTGGGCGAGGACGGCGGCGTCACCACCCACCCCCAGTCCCGCGTGGGGCAGCAGCTGACGCCGGAGCACGTGGCCCGCGAGATCGCCCGCGCCACCGATCGCCGGCAACGAACCCTCGTGCTCGGTCGCGTGGGCCACGTCACGCGCATGCTCAACGCCCACGCGCCCGGACTGTACGAGAGAATCATGGCCCGCTCCCTCCGGGGCGAGCTCGAGAGATGAGACCGACCGGAAGAACTCGTTCCCACGCTCTGCGTGGGAACGGATAGACCGCCGACGTTTCACGTCGGCACAATTGAAGGGACGCGAAGCGTCCCGTCCATTCGCTCCGACGCAGAGCGTCGGAGCGAGTCGAGGTGTTGCTCATGGCCAAGGTAACAATGACCCCCAGCGAGGCGCTGGTGGAAACCATGGTCGCCGAGGGTGTCGAGCACGTGTTCGGCATCGTCGGATCGGCGTTCATGGACGCGCTCGACCTCTTCCCCACCGCCGGAATCCGCTTCATCTCCGTCGCCCACGAGCAGGCCGCGACCCACGCGGCAGACGGCCTCGCGCGCGTCACGGGCAAGCCCCAGGCCTGCATCGGCCAGAACGGCCCGGGCGCCGCGAACTTCGTCTCGGCGCTCACCGCGGCCTACTGGGCCCACTCGCCGGTGGTGGCGATCACCCCCGAGACCGGCTCCATGGGCATGGGCACGGGCGGCTTCCAGGAGATCGACCAGATGCCGATGTTCGAGGCGCAGACCGTCTACCAGGTCCGCGTCAACCATCCCCAGCGGATGGCCGAACTCGCGCGGCGCGCCTTCTACATGGCCAAGACCCACAACGGCCCGACCCAGCTGAACATCCCCCGCGACCACTTCTACGGGGAGACCACCGACGAGATCTATCCGACGCTGGACGTGTCGCGCGGCTGTGGTTCCCTGGCCGACCTCGAGGCCGCCGCGCAGCTACTCGCGAACGCGAAGAATCCCGTCATCCTGTCGGGCGGCGGCGTGTCCCAGGCCGACGCCGTGGCCGAGACCGTGGCCCTGGCCGAGTACCTCACCGCGCCGGTGGTCAACAGCTACCTGCACAACGACACCTTCCCCTGCGACCACGCGCTGGCCATGGGCCCCATCGGGTACTGCGGCTCCAAGGCGGCCATGCGCACCCTCGCCGAGGCCGACGTGGTGCTGGCGCTGGGCTGCCGGCTCGGCCCGTTCGGGACCCTGCCCCAGTACGACATGGAGTACTTCCCGGACGACGCGAAGCTGATCCAGGTGGACGCCAACCCCGACGTGCTCGGCCTCAGCCGCAAGGTGGACGTGGCCGCCCTGGCCGACGCGAAGGAGTTCGCCGTCGAGCTGCTCGCGCGGGTCAAGGCGCTGTCCCCCGACCGCCAGGCCGACACGACCCGCCTCGGAGCCGCAGAGGCCCAGCGCAAGCGCTGGATCGACGAGCTGCGCTCCTGGCACGCCCCCAAGCTGGAGCGGATGCACCCCCGCGCGTTCCTGTGGGAGCTGTCCCGTTCCGCGCCCGCGGGCTCCCTCGTCGCCACGGACATCGGCAACAACTCGTCCATGGCCAACTCGTACTTCCGCTTCGACGGCCCGCGCCAGCACATCTCCGCGCTGAGCTGGGGCAACTGCGGCTTCGCCTACGGCGCGGCCATGGGCGCCAAGATCGGCTGCCCCGGCGCCCCGGTCTTCGCCTTCCAGGGTGACGGCGCCTACGGCATCTCCGGCCTGTCCGAGGTCATGACCGCCGTGCGCGAGGAGATCCCCGTCATCGCCATCGTCGCCAACAACGGCGAGTGGGGCGCCGAGAAGAAGAACCAGATCGACTACTACGACAACCGCTTCGTCGGCGCGAACCTCCCCACCAACCCCGACTACGCCCAGCTCGCCCGCGACATGGGCGCCCTGGGCTTCCGCGTCGAGCGGGCCGAGGACGTCGCCGCCGTCGTGGCCGAGGCCGTCGCCTCGAACCGCCCGTGCGTCATCGACGGCATCATCCAAGGTGGCGAGGAGGTGCTCGCCGAGCCGTTCCGCCGGGACGCGCTGAAGAAGGCGTACCGGAAGCTGGACAAGTACAAGCACCTGAACGTGGAGTAGGGACCACGTGCGCCTACTCCTACTCGTTCCCACGGTCCCCGTGGGAACGTATGATCCCGTCGGCGTTTCACGCCGACACAATTGGAGCGACGCGGAGCGTCGCGTTTGATCCGTTCCCACGGGGACCGTGGGAACGAGTGGTGGGCACGGGCCTTGCGCATACTCGTCCTCAACTGCGGTAGCTCGTCGGTCAAGTACCAGCTGTTCAGGGGTGATCCGCCGCAGTCCCTGCTGGACGGTCAGGTGGACCGGATCGGTGGGGCCGGCGCAGACGACCACACCGGGGCCATCGCCGCGGTCTTCGACGCGCTCGCGGACCACGGTCCCATCGACGCTGTCGGCCACCGGGTGGTCCACGGCGGTGAGCGGTTCCGCGCCTCGGTGCTCGTGGACGACGAGGTGGAGGACGCCATCGAAGCGCTGGCTCCGCTGGCGCCGCTGCACAACCCGATCAACCTCGAGGGGATCCGCGCCGCCCGCGCTGCGCTCCCCGGGGTCCCCCACTGCGCGATCTTCGACACGGCGTGGCACCAGACGATCCCTGAGCACGCCTACCGCTACGCGCTCCCAGACACCTGGTACCGCGACCACGGCGTGCGCCGCTACGGCTTCCACGGGACCTCGTTCCTGTACCTCGCGCGCCGCGCGGCCGTGCTGCTGGCTCGCGATCCCCTCGACGTGGACCTGATCCTGTTCCACGTGGGCAACGGCGCCTCGGCCAACGCGGTGAAGGCCGGCCGATCGGTGGACACCTCCATGGGCATGACCCCGCTGGAGGGGCTGGTCATGGGCACCCGCTGCGGGGACATCGATCCCGCCATCGTCACGTCGATGATGGGCTGGGAGAACCTCGATCCCGCCGCCATGGACCGTCAACTCAACCGTCACAGCGGCCTCGCCGGGCTCGCCGACGGCGCCTCGGATCGCCGCGTCCTGATGCGCATGGCCGCCGACGGCCACACGGGCGCGCGCCTGGCCCTCGACCTCGAGACCTACCGCTTGCGCAAGTACCTCGGCGCCTACCTCGCCACCCTGGGCCGCGCCGACGCCGTGGTCTTCTCCGGCGGCGCCGGGGAGATGAGCCCGGAGCTCCGCTCCGGCGCGCTCGAAGGCCTGGACGGGCTGGGGATTCGACTGGACCCCGGACGCAACGACAGCGCCCGGACCCGCCAGGCGGAGAGCCGCATCTCGACCGACGACTCCCCCATCCCCGTCTTCGTCGTCCCCACCGACGAGGAGCAGGTCATGGCCGAGGACACGGCAGCGCTGCTGAACGGCCGCGAGCCCGGCGCCCTCCCCTACTCCTTCCAGCGCCACTAGCTCGCCGTGTGAGTCCCGTGTGAGACCGGATCCGCGCGTCCCCGGCTAGGGTGATTCGTGGGAGCAGGCATCATGCGAGGACGGCAATCATGACTCGGATGGCAATGACGATGGCGATCGCGGCGATGTTCACCCTGACCACGACGATGGCGTCCGCCCAGAGCCGGCGCACGGACATCGACCATGTGGGTCTGTACAACTTCACCGTGGAGATCAGCTCCAGCTTCGATCCCCGGGACCTGCCCATCGAGGGCGCGGGTAGCGTCCACGGCGACGTGGACGGGGACTTCGCCGCGGTCATCGACGGCACCTTCGTCATCGACGGGACGTTCCACGCGGGGCTCGATGCCCGCGTGGAGGCCGACCGCGACGGATCGCTGCGCGTCATGGGCATGGAGCTGCCCGAGGAGACCGTCCGCAGCCTGGCGGACGGGCGCGCGGTGGAGCTGCTGTGGACCCTGAGTTGCAGCTCGGACAGCCCCATCGGCATCTCGCCGGTGCCGGTGCCGTCCTCGCTGGTGAACGAGCCCTGCCCCTGGGGCGTGCACCCCACCGACGACGCCCAGTGCGAGCTGAGCCTGTCCACCCGCGAGGGGACGGCGGAGCCCATCTCGTTGATGTGCGCCATGGGCGCCGACGAGGCCCCCGGCTTCGGCAGCGACGACTTCCTCGTGGAGTTCGACATCGACGACGCGGAGTTCTACGACGACGTGCACGCGGCCGCGATGGGGATCTCCTGCGCGATGTGATTCAGTCCGAGGGGATGCCCCCGAGCGGCACGGTCGCCGCGCCGCTGTCGGGCAACGTCAGCCCCGAACCCTCCCCTGACTCGCCCCCCACGCTCCCCACACCACGCTCCTCCCACGACGTCCACCACGCGGCGGCATCGGTGTCGGACCACGCGCCGGCTCCGCCGCACGCCTCCAGCGCCGCCTTGACCTCCGTGACGCTGGCAAACCGATCCTCGGGCTCCCGGGCGAGGCAACGGCAGACCACGTCCTGGAGGTCAGCCGGCACGCGCAGCTCCGGATAGAGCTCCCCCGGCGGCACGAGGTCCTGGGTCAGCTTGCGGTGCATCACCGCCATGGGGGTGTCGTCGCCGAAGGGGGGTTCGCCGGTGAGCAGGTGATAGAGCACGCCGCCGAGGGCGTAGATGTCGCTGCGGGCGTCCGCTGCGAGGCCCTCGATCTGTTCGGGCGCCATGTAGATGGGGGTGCCGACGACGGTGCCGTCCTGTGTGAGCTGGGCCTCGGCGCGGTCGGTGATGGCCTTGGCGATGCCGAAGTCGAGGACCTTGGCGAAGTCCGGTTGCTCGGGGGTGGGCAGGACGAACAGGTTGGCGGGCTTGACGTCCCGGTGGATCAGGCCCCGCTGGTGGGCCTCGGCGAGGCCGTCGCAGGCCTGGGTGGCCAGGTGCAGGGCGCGGGCCGCGGGCTGGGGGCCGTCGCGCTCGACCAGCTCTTGCCAGCTCAGCCCCTCGAGCAGCTCCATGGCGTAGTACGGGTCCCCGTCCTCGGTCTCGCCGTAGTCGAAGATGCGGACCACGTGGGCGCTGCGGAGCTGGCTGGTCAGCTGGGCCTCGCGCTCGAACCGCTGGCGGGCCTCCTCGGCCGCGGCCCCCTCCCCTGCCGGGATGACCTTGATGGCACAGGACATGTCGAGCTTGTTGTGCCAGGCCCGGTAGACCACGCCCCAGCCGCCCTGACCGAGCACGCCCTCGATGCGGTACTTCCCTTCGAGCTCGGAGCGCAGCTGGTTCACCCTGAGGCGGTCGTACATCACCGATCCGAGCACGCCGAAACCCACGAAGGTCAGCAGGGCCACGTTGGCGGTCGAGAACAGGGTCGGATCGCGACCGATGACCTCCCCGGGCGTGCCGGCGCCGAACAGGATCAACCCGAGCGGGAACGACAGCGCCGAGATCACCACCGTGGGTAGCGCGCGCCGCCAGCCGCCGGGCAGGAAGATGGCCCGGACCATGATCACCTGGATGATGCCCACGTAGAAGTCGGGCACGTGGCCCCAGAACAGCGCTGTGAAGTAGGCGACGAGCCAGCTGATCCCGCCGAAGACGCCGATGTCGGCGACGGTCAGCGCCCAGCCTGTCAGGCGCACGCGCCGGACCACCAGCGCGGTCACCGCGAGGAAAGCGGCCGCGGTCAACCGGATGGCGACCACCACCGCGGGAGCCATCTCCACGCCGTGCTCGTCCAGCAGCTTCAGGTCCTGCAGCGCATAGGGAGGAAAGAGCGCCGCGCCCACCCAGCACGCGATGGCGAGCCGCCGCCGGAACAGGTCGTCGGTCTCGCGCTGCAGCCGACGCTGGACGTCGGCGCGGAAGCCGTAGGGGCGGCTCGGCTGGGTCGGTGTCACGCGAGCAGGATAGCAGGACCGCGGCTGCCGTATAATCGACCCGCCTCGATCGCGCGGTGGGATAGGGGATCGGGGTCGTTGTTGCAGCGAGGGGAGCATCGGTCCATGAGCTCGACGGACGTCCACCGGAGCCGCCCGCGATCCCTGACCGGCCTCGCGCTGGTGCTGGCCCTCGCCCCGGTCGCGGCGAGCGGCGAGGGTTCCTCGGATATCACCGCGCCCCATACCGTGCGCGCGCTCACCCCGCTGCACGTGGACGTCCTGGACCACACCCAGGAGACCATCGACTGGACCGGGGGCGGGTTCATCGATCTCTACGATCCCACGGGCGTGCTGGTGGCCACCCTGAACAGCGGCGACAGCTACGCCCCACTCGTCGACGGTACCTTCGACGTGTCGCTGAGCCAGGACGAGAGCACCTGGGACCTGGCGATCACCTCGCCCGCCATGCCCGTGGGCCGGGTGTGGAGCGAGCACTGGAACTTGCAGGGGGCGGGGTTCGGGGACGCCGACGCCCTGTCCATGGTCCTGTACGCCGTGGTCCCGGGCGGCGTGGCCGGGGACAACGTGATCGCCGTCGACATCGACGGGATGGCGGGCATCGACGGAGACATCCTGGCCAACAGCGCGGGCATCGACGGCGCCCACGGCCGCAGCGTCCCCGTGGCGGGCATGTGGGCCAACCCCGAGTACCCCCTCTACCTGAACCCGCCCGAGGACGCGGACTACCTGTACGACCTGCCCTCCCTCGGCGGCGTGTCCTTCGGCGCCGGCCCCCTCGCGTGCGACGTGATCTCCCCCGGTGACGTGCCGGGCACCTTCGGGTACACGGCTGGCGGGCCCGCGTTCGTCCACCTGGTGTGCGACAGCGACTTCGACGGCCTCTTCGAGCCCGCCTCGAGCGACGACGTCCACCGGTTCGGCGCCGTAGCTGGCGGCACGGAAGTCCTGGAGTGGGACGGCCTCGACAACGACGGCAGCGCGCTCGCGCCGGGGACGTACAGCTGCCGCTTGCAGCTGACGGCGAGCGACGTGCACGTGATCGTGGGGGACGCCGAGACCCTGTACGAGGGGCTCCGCCTGTTCTGGATCGACGCGACCGCCACCGCCCACAGCCTGGCCATGTACTGGGACGACGTCGAGGTCCAGGGCCTCGCCGTGACCATGCCCAACGGCCAGGTGGGCAGCATGACGTCCGGCGCCACGGGCGTGGAATCGGGCGATCCCCTCCAACCTGCGGACCCCAACACGAACGCTCACTCCTGGGGCGCCTTCGGGTTCACGGGCAAGGGGAACAACGCGTTCGTCGACACCTACGCCTGGGTGGACGAGCAGGTGGGCCCGACGCTCTCGGTGGACGTGGTCGGCTGGGAAGACACCGACTCGGACAACCTCTCCGACGCCATGGAGCGGTGCTGGATCGGGTCGAGCCCCACGAACGCCGACTCGGACGGCGACGGCTGCGCCGACGACCTCGAGGTGGGCGCCGATCCGACCCAGCCCCCCGACGGGGATTTCGACGGGCTCATCGACGTCCTGGACCTCGACAGCCACGACAGCGACAGCGACGGGTACAGCACCTGCGCCGGGGACTGCAACGACACGGACGCCACCATCCACCCCGCGGCGACCGAGATCTGCGACGGCCGCGACAACGACTGCGACGGGTCGATGGGGGGCGACGAGATCGACGCGGACGGGGACGGCTTCCTCGTCTGCGACGGGGACTGTGACGACACGAACACCACCACGTACCCCGGCGCGCCCGAGATCTGCGACGGCGCGGACAACGACTGCGACGGCACCACCCCGGTGGACGAGGCCGACTGGGACGGGGACGGGTACGGCACGTGCGCCGGGGACTGCGACGACCTCGTGGCCGGCACCTACCCCGGCGCCGCCGAGGTCTGCGACGGCGCGGACAACGACTGCGACGGGTCCCTGCCCCCGGACGAGGCCGACGCGGACGGGGACGGCCACGCCGCCTGCGCCGAGTGCGACGACACCGACGCGGACAGCTACCCCGGCGCGACCGAGATCTGCGACGGCGCGGACAATGACTGCGACGGCGCCACGCCCGCCGACGAGACCGACGCGGACGGCGACGGCCACCTCGCGTGCGGCGAGTGCGACGACGCCGACGCGGGCAGCTACCCCGGCGCGCCCGAAGCCTGCGACGGCGCGGACAACGACTGTGACGGGACGATCCCGGCCGACGAGGAGGATGGCGACGGCGACGGCATCCGCGGTTGCGAGGGCGACTGCGACGACACCGACGCGGACAGCTACCCCGGCGCGCCCGAGGCCTGCGACGGCGTGGACAACGACTGCGACGGCGCCCTCCCCGACGACGAGGCCGACGCGGACGGGGACGGCTGGCGCGGTTGCGAGGGCGACTGCGACGACACCGCGGCGGACACCCACCCCGCCGCCGACGAGATCTGCGACGACGGGGCGGACAACGACTGCGACGGCGACACCGACGGCGACGATCCCGACTGCGCGACAGGGGACGACGACGACGCCACGGGCGACGACGACGACAGCGCGGGCGACGATGACGACGCCACGGGGGACGACGACGACGACACATGGTGCGGCCAGGACGAGGGCCGGGTCCCGGGCTTCGGCGAGTTCGTGGGAGGGTGCCGTTGCCAGGGCACTCCGTCCTCGCCACCCTTCGGCGGCGCCGCGCTGGGCCTCGTCCTCGCGCTGATCGTCGCGGCGCGGCGGCGGCGGCCGCGCGCCGGATCACCCAGGTCCATGGCTCCCTTCGCGGCGGTGGCCCTGCTGCTCGGCCACGCCGGCGACGCCCAGGCCGCGCCCGAGTTCGACGCCCAGCTGTTCCACCCCAACGGCAACCAGCTCGGCTTCGTGGCCACCGAGTCCGCCCGCTCCCTCGACCTGGGCGAGACCTCCTTCGGCGTGTGGGCCGTGTTCGCCAAGAACCCGGTGGTCCACCTGTGGGAGGGGGACGTCGAGGGGCTGGTGGTCCGCGATCTGATGACGGTCTACCTGCACGGCGCGCTGGGCTTCCGCCACGCCGATCTGTCGGTCGTGGTGCCGCTGAACGCGCTGGTGGCGGGCGAGGGGCTCGCCGCGTACGGCTGCGACTACGAGTCCAGCTACTCCGGCGACGTGCGGGTGATCCCGCGGGTGACGCTCCTGGATTCCCAGGACCACGGCTTCGGCCTCGGGCTGGTCCTGCCGGTGCTGCTGCCGTCGGGACTCCCCGGGCAGTACGGGGGCCACCCCACGGTGGCCGGCGAACCCACCCTCGCCTTCGAGCGGGAGTCGGAGAAGGCGCGCCTGGGGGTCAACGTGGGGCTGAAGCTCCAGGCCGAGCAGACCCTGGGCAACCTCTCGCGCGGCCGCGCCTTCCTCTTCCGCGTGGGAGGGGACCTGCGCCCGCACCAGCGGCTCACCCTCCGCGGCGAGGTCGTCGGGCTGGTCCACTCCACCGACGACGTCCCGGTGGAGTGGCGGGCCGGGGTGATCGCGTGGCCGTTGAAGTGGCTCGGCTTCCAGCTCTTCGGCGGCACGGCCCTGGGCCACGGCGTGGGCTCACCCGAGGTCCGGGTGATGGGATCGGTGATGTTCTGGCCGCCCAAGCTGCCCATCGGCGAGCAGCCGGAGCCCGAGGAGGTCGTCCCCGAGGAGCCCGCCGTCGAGGCGCCGGCCGAGCCCGCCGCCCCCCCTCCCCCGCCCCCGCGCGCCGACGGGGGCGGGGG
>CAYRNR010000012.1:0-78297 GCA_964425605.1 uncultured Rickettsiales bacterium
GTCAAGTCTGGTCTTGCAACTTGGGCGGCGAAATCGCCGCCCAAGTTGCAAGACCAGACTTGACCCCTACGGGAAGAGCAGCTGGACGGTGGTCCCCTCACCGGGGGCGGTGCGGACGTCGACCTGGCCGCGGTGGACCTCCATGACGCCGAGCATCCAGGCGAGGCCGAGGCCCCGGGCGTGGCCCGAGGTGGAGAAGTAGGGATCGAACATGTGGCGGCGGGTGTCCGCGTCCATGCCGGGGCCGTCGTCTTCGATGCGGACGAGGGCGCCGTCGGCGTGCCGGTCGACGACCACCGTGAGGGTGCCGCCGTCGCCCAGCGCGGTGAGGGCGTTGTCGAGGAGGGCGTCGATCAGGGGGATGATCCGGTCGGGATCCGCGGACGTGGTGGGCAGGCGGTCGGCGAGGGAGAGGTCGATCTGGATCGCGTCGGACGCGCGCTCGCGAATCCCGTCGAGGCGGCCGGCGACGAGCTGGCCCAGATCGAGGGGCTGGGGGTGGATGGGACGACGGTTGGCGTAGACCATCATCTCGTTGCAGCGTTCGACGCCGCGGCGCGTCGCCTCGGCGATGTCGTCGAGGCACTCGCGGCCCACGGTTCCTGCGGGGAGGTCCATCTCGAGCAGCTCGACGTTGCCGGAGATGGCCATGAAGAGGTTGTTGAAGTCGTGGGCCAGGCCGCCGGCGAGGCGCTGAAAGCCGCGGGTGCGGTCGTCGTCGCTCATGGGGCCGTCCTGCGGGCTCGTCAGCCCAGGGAGGTGGTGTGGGTGCGGCGGCGCCACTCGCGCTCGAGGAACTTGACCACGGTGATCACGTGATCGCTGGGCTCGAGCTGGCCGTCGCGGTAGGTGTCGGGGAAGAACACGCCCACGCGCCGGCCGTGCTGGCGGCGGACCTCGGCCTCCACCATGGTGGGCTGGCCGTGGAAGATCACCTCCACCTGCACCATTTCGCCCACGTTGAACGTGGGGTAGACGTGCTCGGGTAGCTCCATGAGCATGCCCGCGAGGCTGATGTCGATGCACCGCGCGCCGTAGGAGTCGCCGCCGGGGGTGATCACCCGCAGCGACGTGCTGCTGCGCTTGCTCACGGGCACGCGGAAGAATCGGCGCATCTCGACCCGGGAGATGACGGGCGGCCGGTCCACCACGAGGTCGCCGGCCTGGTTGTCGGGACCGGGGCCCCGCACCGAGCTGACGAACACGCACGAACGGCTGCGATGGAGGAAGGTGATCAGGCACTTGGAGGCGGGCTTGAAGAACGCCTCGAAGCCGGGCAGCGCGATGGTCAGCGTCAGGCGCTGGCCCTCCACGCTGGAGAAGAACGCCGGAAAGGCCGCCGGCGTCTCCACCGAGGACACGATGGCCGGCCGCCGGTAGCTGCAACAGCGACGCAGGGTCAGCTGGAGCTCCCGGTCGCTGAGGTCCTCCATGGCCGAGAACGTCGCCGCGTCCCCAGTGGGTTCTGGATCCTCTTCGATGGGCAGGAATGGATCGTCGGTCATGACCTCACCACGGTTTCACCTGTAGGATACTACGCCGCGCCCACGCGGGTGGCGATTCGAATACGAGGTGAACATGCGACCGATCCCGTCGCTCCAGGAGACCGACCCCGCCCTGTACCAGGAGCTGGGCATGATATCGGGAGTGGAGATCCACCAGCAGCTCCGCACGCGGCGCAAGCTCTTCTGCCGCTGCCCGGCGGGGCGGTACAGCTCCCACGTGGACGCCGAGGTGCTGCGCCACATGCGGCCGACGTTGAGCGAGCTCGGAGAGTACGACGGCACCGCGCTGATGGAGTTCAAGACGCGCAAGGAGATCGTCTACCAGCTGAACTCCGAGACCGTGTGCACCTACGAGATGGACGACACGCCCCCGTTCATGATCGACGAGGCCGCCCTGGACATCGCGCTGGAGCTCACGATGTTGCTGCGCTGCAATCTCGTGGGCGAGCTGCACATCGCACGCAAGCAGTACCTGGACGGATCGATCCCCACGGGCTTCCAGCGCACCACCCTGTGCGGCACCGACGGCTACATCCATGCCTGCGGCCGCCGCATCGGCATCATCCAGCTGGGGCTCGAGGAGGATGCGTGCCGTCAGGTCTCCGACGTGGGCCATGTCCGGGTCTATCGGACCGATCGACTGGGCATGCCGCTGATCGAGATGGTGACCTATCCGGAGATGGTCCTCCCCGGGGAGGTGGCCGAGGTGACCGAGTCCCTGCGCCGCCTCGCGCGCTCGACGGGCAAGGTGCGCACGGGCCACGGCGCCACCCGTCAGGACGTGAACGTCAGCGTCGAGGGCGGGACTCGTTGTGAGATCAAGGGGGTGCCCAGCATCCGGATGATCCCGCGGCTGGTCCACCACGAGGCATTCCGCCAGCGGGGTCTGCTCGACCTGCGCGACGAGCTCGTGAGCAGGGGGCACACCCCCGAGGCCTTCGAGGCCAACACCGCCGACGTGACCTCCGTGCTCGAGCGCACGCCGTTCTTGCCCCTGGCCCAGGCCATCGAGGCCGGTGGCGTGTGCCGCGCCGTCCGGCTGCCCGGCTTCGCCGGCACCCTGGGATGGCCCCTGCAGCCCGACATCACCTTCGCCAAGGAGCTCTCGGACCGCGTGCGGGTCATCGCGTGCCTGGACCATCTCCCCAACCTGCTCCACACCGATCAGCTCGATCTGATCCTCACGTCGCGCAAGTGGGCCGCCGTGCGCCGCGAGGTGCGGGCCGGGAGCGACGACGCCGTGATCCTCGTGTGGGGGTCCCCGCAGGACGTCCAGACCGCCGCGACCGAGGTCGAGATGCGGGCTCGCGAGGCCATCGAGGGCGTGCCCAACGAGACCCGCCGCGCCCACTGGGACGGGACAACGGACTTCGAGCGCATCCTCCCGGGGGCCGACCGTATGTATCCGGACACGGACCTCCCCCCCAAGGAGGTGACCCCGGAGCGTATCGAGGGCATCCAGGCGTTGCTCGGCGATCCGCCGTGGGAGACGGCCGAGCGCATCGAGGAGGCCGGGATCTCACGGCAGCTGGCCTGGGCGCTGACCAACGGATCGTGGTCCAGCACGTTCGAGGAGGCGGTGGCCGCGTCCGTGCCGCCCACGACGGCGGCGACGGTCCTGGCCAACATCGTGCCAGGGCTGGCGCGAAGAGGCGTCGAGCCCCCTCCAGCCCCTGATCTCCAGGACATTCTCACAGCCCTGCGGGACGGTTCCATCCTGCTCGACGCCGTCCCGGCAGTCCTGCGCCGGATGGCGGGAGGGGAGACCTGGCGCGAGGCCGCACAGGCGCTGAGCATGCTTCCCGTCGGCGCCGACGAGGTCGATTCCCGGGTGGAGACAGCCCTCGCCGGCGTGCAGCGAGGGGCCCTGCGCGAGGACGGCGAGCCCGCCGTCCGCGAGGTGATGGGGCAGGTGATGGCCGACCTGCGCGGCAAGGTGGCCGGCTCGAGGGTCCGCCCCCGGGTCGAGGCCTGGCTGGGAGGAGAACGATGACCGACGATCGTTTCAAGGGTTATCGAGGTCCGGGCCGCCAGGTCCTGGAGAAGCACGGCGTGCAGGTGTGGAGCGACGTGCGGGTCGAGACCACGCGCGGGTCCTTCGTCGGCCTGATCCTGCCGCGCTCGGAGACCGCCGACGACCGCCACGTGGTGCTCAAGCTGCGCAACGGCTACAACGTGGGCCTGGCCCACGACACCATCGTGGGGTTCGAGGAGCTGGGCTACAAGAAGGCCGAGTACAAGATCCCCGAGAGCGAGTTCCCCCGCGACCCGGACAAGCACAACGTGCTGCTGCTGGGCACTGGCGGGACCATTGCCTCACGGCTCGACTACCGCACGGGTGCGGTGATCCCGGCGTTCACACCCGGTGAGCTGTACGGATCGGTGCCCGAGCTCGCCGACTACTGCAACCTCACCACCCACAAGATCTGCGGCGTGTTCTCCGAGAACATGGCGGGTCCCCAGTACATCGCCCTGGCCGAGGCCATCGGCGACGCGGTCGAGCAGGGCTACCGCGGCGTGATGATCGGTCACGGCACCGACACCATGCACCACACCGCGGCCGTGCTGTCGTTCATGGTCCAGGACTGCCCGATCCCCATCGTCATGGTGGGCAGCCAGCGGTCCAGCGATCGCCCGTCGTCGGACGCCGCGCTGAACCTGATCCACGCGGTGAATGCAGCGGCCCACGGCGACATCGCCGAGGTCATGGTGTGTCTCTTCGGGCCCACGTCCGACCTGTACGCCCTGCTCCACCGCGGCACGCGCGTGCGCAAGATGCACTCGTCGTATCGCTCCACCTTCCGCACCATCGGCGACATCCCGCTGGCCAAGGTGGACCGCGAGTCCGTGACCCCGCTGCGCCCCGACTACGCGCCGCGCCGCGAGGATCGCAACGTGCGCATCGACGCGACCTTCGACGACCGCGTCGCCATCGTCTACTACTACCCCTGCATGAAGCCGGACATGATCACGTCGCTGATCGACAACGGCTACCGCGGCATCATCATCGCCGGCACCGGCCTGGGCCACGTCAACCGGCCGCTGTACGAGGCCCTCGACCAGTGCCGCGACGCCGGCGTGTCGGTGTTCATGGCCGTGCAGACCCTGTGGGGGTTCGCCCAGATGTACGTCTACGAGACCGGCCGCGAGCTCATGGAGCTCGGCGTCGTTCCCGCGGCCAACATGCTGCCCGAGGTGGCGTTCATGAAGCTGTGCTGGGTGCTCGGCTCCACCGACGACCCCGCGGAGATCGAGCGCCGCATGCTCACGCCGGTCGCCGGCGAGATCACCGAACGCGAGCCCCACAACGGGTATCTGATCCACCAGGGGGGGCTCCCCGAGGTGGAGGCGTTCATCGCGTCGTACCGGAAGTAGCGCGGCGGGTCAGGGGGTCGTCTCGTACGCCGACAGCGTCAGCATCCCCGCATCCACCATGGTCGCCAGGCCCATGTTGCCCAGCTGCAGGCCCGCGCCCAGGGACAGGGTCGCGCCGCTGTCCACCTGCCCGAACACGTCGATGTGCTGGTGGTCCTCCAGGGAGTGGAAGACCCGGATGCGCGCCTTGCCCGCGTAGGTGACCTCGCTCATGTCGTCGGTGGTCTGGGAGATGAAGCGGTAGCCATCCTTGCCGGTGAACACCACGGTGTAGAACTGGTCCGGGCTGACCGCCGCCGTGTGCTGCGCGAGCACCGAGCCGTCGCCGTAGGTGGCGTTGGTGGGGTAGACCTCGATCTCGTAGCTGCTGGCCAGGCCCAGGGACGTGTAGCCCTCGGTCTCCGGATCCGGGACCACGGCGCGCGGTGTCAGCCCCGTCAGGTCCGAGTTCGTCGCAGCGTCCACGTACACGTCGATCATCCCCGCCGTCGATCCCGCGTGCACGAACCGCAGGTGGTGTTCGCCCGGGGTCACGAAGTCCGACAGGTCCTCCACCGCCGACACACCCGTGCTCCCGGTCGTGCCCAGCAGGAAGAACGTGTAGATGCTGCCCTCGTCCAGGGCGAACATGAACGGCTCGATGATCGGCGTGCCCGTGGCGTCGTCGTCGTCCGCCACGTCGTCGTCCCCTGCAGCGCTGTCGTCGTCGCTTGCACCGCTGTCGTCGTCGGGCAGGGCGTCGAACTTGGCCGGGCAGCCCGTCATCAGCCACGGGACCGCCAGCACCAGCAGGCCCAGCAGCGGTCCGGAGGTCAGTGACTTCATTCCTCGTCTCCCTGGCCATCGCTGGCCATCGATCGTGCCGCGCTATGCTAACATGCCCCTCCCCCGGACAGGAGACCCCGCAGCGAGGTGATTGCCATGGGTATCTTCGACAAGACCGTCGCCAGCTCCCTCAAGTTCATCCCCAAATCGGTCGTCCGCAAGGTCGCCTCCCGGTACGTCGCCGGCGAGACCCTCGACGAGGCCGTGGCCCAGGCCAAGCGCCTCAACGAGGAAGGCTGCATGGTCACCGTGGACCTGCTGGGGGAGGCCATCGAGAACGAGGAGCAGGCCAACGCCTCGGCCGACGTCTACCTCGACGTCCTCGACGCCATCGCCGAGCACGGCATCGACGGCAACATCTCCATCAAACCGACCCACTTCGGCCTCGCCATCTCCCGCGACCTGTTCGAGCACAACGTGCGCCGGGTCGCCGACAAGGCCGGCGAGCTGAACAACTTCCTCCGCATCGACATGGAGGACACGCCGTACACCGACGACACGATCGCCGTGTTCCGCATGCTGCGCGAACAGGGCTACGACCACGTGGGCGTCGTGCTGCAGGCCATGCTGTTCCGCACCCTCGAGGACATGAAGTCCCTGGGAGATCTGAAGCCCAACTTCCGCCTGTGCAAGGGCGTCTACCGCGAGCCCCCCGAGGTCGCGCACCAGACCTACGACGACGTCAACGCCGCGTTCCACGAGCAGCTCGCCTTCGCCCTGCCGAACCGCGACTACTACATCGGCATCGCCACCCACGACGACCCGGTGATCGCCGGCGCCGAGAAGCTCATCGAGGAGCACGGCCTGAAGCGCGAGGACTACGAGTTCCAGATGCTGCTGGGGGTCCGCCCCGAGATCCGCAAGGCGCTGGTCGAGCGGGGCCACCGCGTCCGCATCTACACCCCCTTCGGCACCGCCTGGTACGCCTACTGCGTGCGCCGCCTCAAGGAGAACCCGAAGTTCGCCGGCTACGTGACCAAGGACGTGCTGTCGAACCCGTCGATGCTGTTCGGGGGGTCCGAGGGCAAGCGATAGCCCTTCCCCCCGTCCCCCTCACGGAACGTAGGTCTGCGCCAACCTCATCCCGATGGTTCGGCATCGCAGCCGCTGAATACGCCGGCTCCTGTTGGCCACGCGCAGCCTGCAGGGGCCTTCGCTGCGCCACGAACCGCCGCGCACGATCCTGTGGTGGCCGTTGGCGGTGCCCATGGGATCGGTCACGGCGCCCATGTACGGGCCGGACCAGTCGTGGCACCACTCCCAGACGTTGCCGACGGTGTCGTGGAGGCCCCACGCGTTGGGTGACTTCTGTCCGACGGGCTGAGTCGACGTGGTGTTCCCGCAGAACCAGCCCAGATCATCCAGCACCGTACCGTCGTCCAGGGCGAGGTTGCCACCGCAGTCCATCTCCGAACCCATGATCAGGTCACCGCCGACGGAGAACGAGCTCGTCTGTCCCGCCCTCGCCACGTACTCCCACTCGGCTTCGGTGGGGAGGCGGAAGCCAGCGCACGCGTATGGATCGGCTCCAGGCTGACACCTCACGTTGCGGCCCGTGCCCACGCAGGTGTAGCAGGGGTCGAGCCCCTGGTTCGCGGAGAGTGTGTTGGCCAGGAGGGCGGCCTCGCTCCAGTTCAGGTGCTCGGCCGGGCAGTCCGGGCAGCCCGTGTGGAAGCCGGCGTGGTAGCCCATGAGGGTGGCGAACTGGCTCTGCGTCACCTCGTACCGCCCCACCTGGAAGTCGTGGGTGAGGGTGACCGTGTGGGCGGTCTCGTCGGCGTCCCTGCCCGCCTCGTTCACGGCGCTGCCCATCGAGAACAGGCCTGCGCAGACGAACGAGAAGTCGATGCCCGACACCGACAGGAGCGCTCCAGGATGGAGTGATGCCTCCGTATCCTGGCAGTCGCCCTCGCAGATCATCACGCCATCGCCGTCGGCATCGGCCTCGTCCTCCCCCGGGGAGCCGTCGCAGTCGTTGTCCATCCCGTCGCAGCCCTCGTCGGCTTCGGGGTGGAAGGCTGCGTCTCCATCGTCGCAGTCGCCGTCCTGGATCGACCAGCCGTCCCCGTCCGCGTCGGCACAGACCGTGGCCGCCCCACATCCGTCGTCGTCGCAGTCGGTTACCCCGTCCTGGTCGTTGTCCACGCCGTCGTCACACTCGCCTGCCTCGTCCCCTTCGATCTCGAGGGGAGTCGCGTCGTCGTCCGCCGTTGTCGCGTCATCGTCTCCGGCCGTGTCGTCGTCCCCTCTGCCAGCGCAGCCGGCGACGAGGAACAGGGCAGCGAATGTGACGAACAAGCTGCGCATGGTCATGGACTACTCCAGGCTGCAGGCTCCCGAGATCTCCAGGGACAGCAGATCTGCGGGATCGATGGGGATGGGGGGCTCGTCGTCGCCCGCGTCCGGCTCGATGGCGGTGGCGAAGTAGCCAGGGCTGCCGCCGAAACCGGACCAGCCGTACTCGAAGATCCACGCCTGCTCGAAGGTGGTGGCCGCGGCCGCCCAGTACACGACGACCGTGTTGCCGTCGTGGCAGGCGCAGTACTGCGGCTGGTCCCCCGCGGTCAGTCCGCCGCTGCCGTCGACGTCCGAGTAGGTGAGCGGGATCTCGGCGGCCATGGCCAGGCCCGACTCGGGTTCCACCGTCTGGTGATCCGGCGGTGGATCGCCGGAGACCGTGAGGGCCCACGACTGCGTCAGCGGCTGGTCGAACAGCAGGCTGTTGATGGGGGCACCCTCCAGCAGCTGGACCGGCACGACCGCGAGGCGCTGCTCGTCCGTGGGTAGATCTCCGAGGTAGCTCCCTCCCAGCTGCAGCGACTCCACCGGCCACAGGGACGCGGCCAGGGGAATGGCCATCACGTCGTGCACCTCGAAGGCGCCCTCGTCGTCGAGGTCCATCTCGATGGCGTTCCATCCTGCGACGACACCTGCGGCGGCGAACTCCGGCGGAACGGAGCCTTCACCCCAGGTCGGCCAGGTGCGGCCCAGGCCCACGATCGCCTCGGCCGGGTCCCGCTCGGCGTCGCCGTCGAGGTCCTCGAACAGCACCGGCACGTACATGGCCACCTCGAAGCCGGGCGCCGCCTCCCACAGCTGGTCCGCGGGCGGGTCGGGCACGGCGGCGCCAAGGGGATCGCCGTCCACGGAGGCGGCGAACAGGTCCAGCTCCTCGTCGTAGGTACCGCCCGGTTCGAACCAGATCAGCTCCAGCGCCGTGGTGCTCCACTCCCCCTCGATGTCGAACGCCATCGTGTCCGGGGCCACCGTGTCGTCGTCGTCACCCGTGTCGTCGTCCGCGACGTCGTCGTCGCCCGTGTCGTCGTCGTCCGAGACATCGTCGTCGTCCGACTGGCTGTCGTCATCGTCTCCAACGTGCTCCACGTCGTCGTCGCCCAGCGAGAGCTCCCCGGATTCGCAGCCCAGGGGGAACAGGCACATCAAGCCGAACAACGTCAGGATCTCGCGCATGGTTGATCCTCCCTCGGAGCAAGGATACATGCGTTGGCCGAGCGTCAGGTCCGGTTTGGGATCACGACGTACCCGCGCTCCTCGAAGTGCCCATCCAGGGTCAGCGCCGAGGTCACCCCCTCGGCATCCATGACCAGGAAGCTGCTCCAGTCCACCAGGCTCGGCCCCTTTCGGCCCTCCACGCCTGCGTGTCTCCACGCCAGCCGATGGAGGGGACCGTCGATCCAGACGACCTCCATGGCCTGATCCACCGCGTCTCCCAGGGCTCGGAATGCGGACATCCCGAGGCGGCGTTTCACCAGCGCGCCGGTCTCGACCAGCACGTATGAGGTCGTGACCAGCCTGACCTCCGCGGCCACCAGCTCGTGCAGCGCGTCGCGCACGGCCGCGTGGTCGCGATCGTCGGAATCGAGCAGGGACAGGAGCGCCGACGTATCCACGAAGACGCGCATCAGGAGTCGAACGCCTCGTCCACGTAGTCGTCGTGGTCGCGGCCGAGGTCGCCCAGGCCGCTGCGGGCGACTCCGGCCAGGTTCACCAGGGCGGAGGCGTCGGGGCCGGGAGCATCGATGCCGATCTCGAGCCCCACCTGGACGAGCTGCCGGACCGCCTCGGCCATGGAGATGTGCTCGCGATGCGCCAGCGCGCGGATCTGTTCGTACTGGCTCTCGTGGAGCTGGACCTGGGTGCGGACCATGAGGGGACCTCCTGGTACAGCATTACATCATGATGTCATGATGGCAATTGAATGTGGGGTGGAGGTGGAGGGGGCGGGAGAAACCAGTCGACACGTGACGGCTGTCCGGTGGCTCCAAACCCGGGAAAGAAGAAGCACGCAACGACGCAAGGTCGCCACGGCCGCAACGCCTGAAAAAAACAAGGATTTCAGAGCGTTGCGTCGCAGTCCGCCCGCGGCCCGGTCGTTGCGTGCTTCCCCCGACCGCAGTGGCTGAACAAGATGAAGGTCGGCAGGGGAAAGGGGAGGTGGAGGTGGAGGGGGAAGTGGAGGTGGAGGGGGAAGGGATGAAGGGAACTACGGCGCGTCGACGTCGACCCGCATCGGCTTGACGTACTCGTCCATGAGCTCGGTGGTGTTGCGCATGCCGAGCTGCTCGAACAGGAACTCGAACTTGTCCTGGAGCTGCTTGGCCATGGCGTCGCGGGTGGCCTGGGGCAGGTCCCACCACTGGCGCTTGAGGGGGCCGAAGCCCTTCTTGCGGGTCTTGTAGATCCACTGCTCGTAGGTCTGACCCTCCTTGCGCTCGCCGGCGCAGTTGTCCTCGATCCACTTGTGGGTGGCGTCGAGGAGCTCGGGGGGGCAGTGGCCGCCGTCGTAGAGCTGGTTCTGGAAGCCGGTGGCGAGGTGGACCTCGGCGGCGTCGCAGGTGGCGAAGCGGTTGAAGGCCTCGTCGGGCAGGGTGGAGGCGCCGTGCTGGACGGAGCCGGACATGCCGTACTCCATGGCGGCCACGGAGCAGGCGGCGAGGACGTCGAAGTCCAGGGCGACCTCGGCGACGGAGCCGTCGGGCATGGGGACGCCGCCGTGGGAGGTGCCGGTCTGCACGGAGACCTTGGAGATGGAGGGGACGTCGCCCAGGGCGGCGGCGAGGCCGTCGGCGTAGGCGCGGAGCTCCTCGGGGGTGGAGTTCTGCTTGCCGACCTCGCCGATCTCGCCGCCGACGGAGACGGTGACGCCCTCGGGCTCGAGGTCGCGGATGTGCTGGGTCAGCACGGCGCAGTTCTCGTAGTTGGCGCGCTGCTGCTCGGCGAGGGTGTCCTTGCTCAGGTCCACCAGCGTGGAGGTGTCCACGTCGATGTTGTAGAAGCCCGCGGCGATGGCCTCGGCGATCAGGTCCTTGACGACCTGGGTCTCGTCGGCCGCGTCGTCGGCGAACTTCTTGGCGTTGAGCTGGAAGTGGTCGCCCTGCAGGAACAGCGGACCGACGTAGTCCTCCTTGATGGCCGCGGCCATGACCGAGGCGCCGTACTCGGCGGGGCGCTGCAGCGTGTAGCCGATCTCCGACCGGGCGATCTCGAACAGCACCGGCCCCACGTCCAGGGCCGCCATGGCCCGGAAGATGGCGCGCGACGTGTCGTAGGTGATGCCGCGGATGTTGATGGCGGGCACGCACACGTTGGCGTACTCGCCGCGGCCCTTGGCCATGTACAGGTCCTGGATCGAGGCCAGGGTGATCCCCAGCTCCTGACCCGTGGTCCGGATCAGCCACCGGCACTGGTCGCGGCACGCCTCGTCGGCGTTGAACACGGCGTTGTAGACCATCCGGTCGATCCAGGTGTCGCGCACGGCGGCGGCGTCCTGGACGACCACGGCGTCACCGTCCTGGCGGACGATGCCCTCGCAGAACGAAACGAGCTCTTCACTGGAACCGAAAAGCATCCTCGAACTCCCCTCGTCAGAGCGTGTGTCTGAACGAATTTTGGTGGTTGCCCCTTACTTCTGGGGCTTCCCCATCACATCGGCAAACATCTCCATGTCCCAGGAGTCTGCGTTGGCGATGTGCTGGCGGAACTTGATGAAGTCGATCACGTCTTCGCCCGTGATCTTGCGGGTGTTGAACGCGCCGAAGCCCAGGAACGCCTCGCCGCCCATGTTGGCGGCCAACCAGTGGCGGTTGTAGGCCTTGGTCTGGTCCCAGAAGAACTTCTTCTTGGCGCGGATGGAGTCCATGGACTTGATCAGGCAGCCGGGGAACAGGTTGGCGAAGCGCCAGATGATCTTGTTGACCTCGTCGTCGAGCTTCTCGAAGCTCAGCCAGCCCTCCTTGTAGGCCTGCTTGACGTAGGCGCGGCCCATCTTGCCCTCGTCGCCCGAGGCGAACTCGCCGTAGCACAGCTCGCCGTCGTCCACGTAGCGGTCGGTGATGACCTGGGGGTTGCGCACCCAGCCGCGCTCCGGATCGTTGATGACCGGCGCGACCTTGGACACCAGCGACAGCCGCTTCATCTTGTAGGCGGACCACATCTCGCACGAGACGCAGTTCCACATGGCGTCCTCGATGCTGAGGTACCAGGGCAGGAAGTCGGACGAGCCGCCGTCGGGGGCCGAGCCGTGCTTGGGACCGGCCTGGCCGAAGATGGCCAGGTCGGACGACACGGTGATGTCGCAGGCCATCCCGATCTCCTGGCCACCGGCGATGCGCATGCCGTTGACGCGGCAGATGACCGGCTTCTTGCAGCACATGATGGCGTCCACCATGTGGTTGAACAGCTCCATGTACTGGCCGTACTCGTCGGAGCGGCGGCTGTAGTACTCGGAGTACTCCTTGGTGTTGCCGCCGGTGCAGAAGGCGTTGAAGCCGGTGCCGGTGAAGACCACCGCGACCACGGAGCGGTCCACCGAGCAGTTCTCCATGCCGGCGATGACGCCCTTGACCATCTCGGTGGTGTAGGAGTTGTACTGCTTGGGGTTGTTGAGCTGGATCCAGCCCACGAACAGCCCGGGCACCTCTTCGCCGTTGGGGTCGATCAGGGGGCGCTTCTCGAAGATCACGCACGGGGCTTCGATCCCCCAGTGCTCGTCCGAGTGGATCAGGTGGTCCTTCGGGCTGTCGTCCCTGGGCATCCAGTCGAGGCTCATGGCAACTCCTTTATGTGGGTTTCCTGTCCTCCCAGCGGGAGGGGATGTTCGGTTGTCCTAGAAATCGGGGATCAGCACGATGCGCTGCAGCGGCGGATCGTGGTGGCCCTCCTCGAACGCCTCGGCGATGGTGCTCATCGGCCGGGTCTGGACGAAGGGCTTGAGCTTCACGCGGCCGTCGAGGACCATCGCCAGCACGTCGTTGTAGTACTCCGGCAGGCAGCCCCAGGTGCCGACGATCTCCGCGTCGAAGGCCATCAGCTTGGACAGCATGTACTCGCTCTTGGCCGGCGTGTACCCCACCACCACCAGCGTGCCGCAGAAGCTCAGCAGGTCCAGGGCGGTGCGCTGGCCCGGGGCCACGCCGCTGACCTCGAAGATCTTCCAGCCCCACTTCTGGAACCGGTTCTCCTTGGACAGCGCCTTGAACGCGCCCTTGACCTCCTTGGGGCTCAGGCCGCTGGTGTTGATCACGTGGTCCGCGCCGAACTCCAGCGCCCGGTCGAGCTTGCCCTGGTCCACGTCGATGCCGACGATGGGGCTCGCGCCCAGCGCCTTGGCCACCTGCAGCATGTACGTGCCCACGCCGCCGCCGACGCCGGTGATCAGCACCGGGTCACCGGCCTTCAGGCCCGCGCGCATCGCCGCCTGGTACGGCGTCGTGACCGCGTCGGCCACCACCGCCAGCTCGGCCAGGTCGAAGTCCGGGTGCTCCGGCACCAGGCACAGGTCCCGCGCCGGCACCGGGATGTGGCTCGCGAACCCGCCCCAGTCGCCCCAGCTGTTGCCCGGCATGGCCTGGCGCAGGCAGCGGTTGCCGCGGCCGGCCTTGCACATGTCGCACTCGCCGCACGGCATCACCGCGGGGATGATCACCTCGCGGCCCACCAGCGCGTCGTCGCCCGCGACCACGACTCCCGCGATCTCGTGTCCCAGGGTCAGCGGCGCTGCGCTCACCGTCGGGACGCCCAGGTAGAAGTAGCTCAGGTCCGTGTGGCACACACCGCAGCCCGCCACCTCCACCAGCACCTCGCCCGGCTTCAGCTCCGGGACCGGCACCTCGGCCCGCTCCAGCTTGCCCGGCGTGACCTCACCTGTCTCCCGGTCCTTCGTCGTGGGGTTGACCATTCGCCAGCAGTGGATCACGTCCGGGACGCTGCTCATCGTTTCCTCCGTGCGCGGGGGATCAATCTGTGTGAGGCGGTCATGCTAGGGCAGCTGGGAACATCGGTCAATGGCGGGAGAGGAGGGGAGGGGCTCAGCTCGTGAACTCGGGCTTGCGCCTCTCCAGGAACGACTCGATCCCCTCGTTGGCGTCGTGGGTGTCCATGAGCTCCTCGAGGTAGATCCGCTCGATGACCGGCAGGTCGTCCAGCAGGCGCTTGCCCAGGGCGAAGCGCGCCGTGCGGTAGGCGTAGCGCAGCGACGACGCGGCCTTGGGCAGGATGTGCTCGGTGATCCAGCCCTGGAGCAGCTCCTCGCCCTCGCCGGCCTCGGCGAGCTGGTCGATGAGGCCGATGGTCAGGGCCTCGTCGGCGCCCACGGAGCGGCCCGTGATGAGCAGGTCCTGGGCGCGGCCCTCGCCGATGCGGTACGGCAGCAGCACCGAACCCATGGGGGCGATGACGGCGAGCTTGATCTCGGGCTGGCCCAGCCAGGCGCCCTTCTCGGCGATGACGTGGCTGCAGAATGCAGCGAGCTCCAGGCCGCCGCCGAGACACTGACCGCGGACCAGGGCCACGCTGGGCACGGCCAGCGCCTCCAGCTCGCGGAACATGGCGTGGAATCCCTCGAGCATGGCTGGGGCCTGATCGCGCGTGTGTTCGGGCACCGAGGCGCCGAAGCAGAAGTGCTTGCCCGCGCCCTCGAAGACCAGCAGCTTGAGGCCCGCGCGGTCACCCAGGGTGGCGACGTGCTCGCGGATGGCGCCCATCATGGCCGCGTCGAGGACGTTGGCCTTGGGGCTGTCGAGGACGATGCGCTCCACGGCGCCGTCGTGGGTGGTGGTGGTGGTGATGGGCATGGGCGCTCCTCGGCCGGATCAGGGCTTCCGCATCTTCTTGCGGTGACCACGGCGGTACGGGAAGAGGGTCGGCCGCCAGAACCGCGTCATGCAGGTGTGACAGCGGTAGGGGCGGATGAAGGTCAGGTAGCTGATCACCCGCTCGCGGGTCTCCTTGCGGTGCGAGCGGTGGATGTTGTTCTTCTTGCCGCAGTTGGGACACTTCACGGGGCGGCTCCCATCGGGTCAGCGTGAGATGCCGAAGCGGGCGTAGTTGTCCACGTAGTCCGATCCGTTCTCGGCGAAGACGTAGGAGATCGACGACAGGTAGATCTCCCCGGCGTCGAAGGACGCGCTCAGGGCGTCCTCGGAGTTCTGGCCCAGGTAGACCAGCGTGGTGCTCCCGGAGGGCTCGGGCACGCCGTCGCTCCAGTCCGGTTCGAAGTCCATGTAGCCCAGCCAGGGCCACTCGGCGGCCTCGTCCACGTAGTCGTCGGGTCCGCTGGCCGTGGGCGCGAACGCCACGGTCACCTCGAACTCGGTGGCGCCGTCGTACCAGCCGCAGCCGTCGTCCTCGAGCACCATGGTCGAGGCGTACTCGCAGCGGCAGGTGATGCAGTTCATGTCGGCGTAGTCGGTCACCAGCGTCCCGGTGACGCTCCACGACGTCTTGCACAGCTCGGTCCACAGGGTCGGCAGGTCCGCCGCGTCGATCTCGTGCCAGTCGACCTCGCCGATCAGGGTGCGCCCGCAGGACTGGTCGTTGAATGCGTCGTCGATCGTGGGTATCTGCGAGCCCCAGGGGTAGGAGAACTCGCAGCCCGCGAGGGGGACGATGGCGAGGATTGCGACGGTGGTCAGGGTGGTACGGATCATGGTCCTCCCGCTCGGCTACCCCTGCATCTCCTGCAACTCCATGGCCAGGTCGAAGGCGCGGTCCCGGACCTCGTCGTCGTCGGGATCGTGCTTCATGATCACCTGGTACTCCTTGAGCGCCTCGCGCTTGCGCCCCATCTTCTCGAGGATGCGCGCGAGGTTGTAGCGGGTGACCGTGTCCTGCGGGTCCTTGCCGAGGACCTTGCGGTAGGCCTCGATGGCCTCCTCGTACTGCTTGTTCCCCTGGTACGACGCGCCCAGATAGAACCAGTAGTCCAGGCTGTCCTCGCCCAGCTCACCGGCCCGCAGGAGCAGCCGCTGGCTGTTCTCGTAGTCCTCCTCCTCGAACGCCTGGATGCCGCGGTCGAGGGAGCTCGTGCGCTCCTCGTTGAGCTCCTTGCGCCGGACCTCCTCCTTGAACAGCTCGTTCTGCAGCTCCTCGTAGGGGCCCTCGACGAAGTCGCTGCGCACGAAGGCCTCGCTGCCGAGGTAGGTCAGGACGGCCTTCTCGCCCACGGGGAACGTCTTGTGGGTCTCGTCGAGCTCCGCGACCATGTCCAGGTCGAGGAAGGTCCGCAGCTGGGGGATGGGCACGTAGGTCTCGTCGGCCTTGTAGCCCTTCTCCCAGGTGCCGAAGGCGAACAGCTGGTAGGCGTCCACCGAGTAGCGGCGGCCGTACAGCAGCTTCTTGTCGCTGAGGATCCACTGCAGATCCCAGACGGTGCAGTACAGCGGCGTGGTCCGCTCGCCCTCGTCGATGGTGTACATGTACACGATCAGCCGATCACCCTCCTTGGTGATGGTCACGGGGCGGTTGATGCCCTCGGAGGGGTAGATGATCTTGCCGCCTTCGGCGCCCGGCTCGATCTGCAGGTGATCGAAGAACTGGCGCATGACGTCGGCTTCCTGGACGTCGAGGTTCTGGCCCAGCACGGTCTCGCAGTACAGGCAGTCCCCGCCCACCTGATACCAGTTGCCGGACGCGCCGATGCGCTCGGGTTCGGCCTCCACGTCGACGTGGACCTCCTCGCGCTCGATCACCTGGTTCAGATCCTGGCGCTCGATCTCGCCGCCCCAGTCGTCGATGTCGTCCTCGTCGCCCGCGTGCTGGCCGGCGTCGGGGCCGTCGGCGCCCTCGTCTCCCTCTCCCTCGTCTCCCTCTCCCTCGTCTCCCTCTCCCTCGTCGCCGGATGCGCTGTCGTCGTCGTCGCCCATGGTGGGCATGTCGTCATCGTCGTCGTCGCCCATGGTGGGCACGTCGCTCTCGTCCCACTCCAGATCGCCTCCGTCGGCCGGCTCCTCTTCGGTGGACTCCTCTTCAGCCGGCTCCTCTTCAGCCGGCTCCTCGTCGTCCGACTCCTCGGCGGCTTCCTCGGCGGCTTCCTCGTCGGTGGGCTCCGCCTCTTGCCCTTCTTCGTCCTGCGCGCTGGCCGGCGCAGCCAGCAGCACGCAGCCGAGCAGGGCGATCATCAACAGCAGAGGGCGCTCGGTGTTCATCGTCCAGTCTCCATCCTTCGCAAACGCGCACGAACCCGTCGCAGGGATTCCCAAAGATATACAACGGAACACAACAAAAGGTTTTTCCAATCCCTTTTCTTTGTCGGGCGTTGACAGGATCAGGAGCCTGTCGGCCATAGCCCCGTCGGCTCTATGGCCGTCAGACTCCTAGCCGCCCCAAGGGGCGGGTGTCAAGGGTTCGCCGTGGCCTCCGGGGCGCGCTGGACGACCTCCAGATACCCCAGGTGGATGGTGCTCGCGAACGATTCGAGCTCCACGTCTCCGCCGCTGCGCGAGGCCAACGACTCGAGATCGGCGACCTCGATGGTCTCCTTGCCGTCCCAGGCGTATCCCCCGTGCAGCGTCCAGGTCTGGGCGTCCCAGGTGACCTCCACCAGCCCCGATGGGTCCTGGACCGCGGTGACCTGGCCGGTCTTGCCCGCCGCGGCCTCCACCGGGGCCCCGCCCGTGCCCGACGGTGGCGTGATCGTGCCCACGCGCCGCGCGAGCCGCACGCGGTCTCCCACGCCCACGCCGGTGTCGCCCTGGAGCGCGGTCTCGTCGTCGGAGGACGGTTCTGCGGCCGCCTCCGTGGCCGGCTCCGCGACCTCGTCGGGGGTCGCCTCCGCCGCGGTCGACGCCTCGGTCTCCGACGTCGCCAGCTCGCGGTCCACCGTGCTGCCGCCGCAGGACGCGAGCACCAGACCGAGCATCGCGATACAGGTGAATCGGGCCATGACAAGCTCCTCGTGGCCCGCCCAGGGTAACATGAGGTCGATGCGGTGTGCCCCGACCCTGTTGCTCCTGCTCCTCCTGGGCTGCTCGCCCGGAGGGGACGGCGCCTGGACCTCCCTGGAGGATGGCCTGGCGCCGCTGGAGCTCCGCCTCGTCCGCACCGGCACCGAGGGGTGGGTCTGGGCCGCGGGCTACCACAGCGGCGCCCTGTCCGGCGCGCTGGTCCAGGGCACGGGCGGCGTCCTCGGGTCCGCCTCCCCCCCGGACGACCTGCTGTGGGACTACGCCTTCGTGGACATGGACGTCCTGGACCCCGACGTGGTCTGGCTCGCCGGCACGGCCCACGTCTTCCGCTATCAGCAGCGGGTCTGGGAGACCCACGAGGTGCCCGCGGACGTGACCGACGGCGTGACCGCCTCGTCCTTCCCGGGAGACGGGATCGGCTGGATCGCCGCCCAGGGCTGGGACGGCGCCCACATCTACCGCTTCGAGGGCGACGGGTGGGCCGAGGAGGACCTCGGCGGCGCGACCGGCGACGTGTCCCTCGTCGCCATCGAGGTGCTCCCCGACGGCTCGGGCGTCGCGGTCGGCGCCCGCACCGAGGGGTCGCTCAGCGCGCTGCTGTACCAGCGCTCCGGAGAGAGCTGGACCGAGGTCTCGCTGCCCGTCGCGGCGGACGATCTCGGGGGTATCCGCGACGTGTTCTGGCACGACGGCGGCCCGGAGATCTGGGTCGTCGCCGACCAGGTGCTGCGGGGCCTGCCCGGCGCGCTGGAGGTGCAGGAGCTGCCCCTGGACGCGGACTTCGTCCCGCGCGCGGGCGCCTCCACGGGCGGGCGAGAAGGGTGGCTCGCCGGCTTCGGCACCCGCCCGGTGCTGCACTGGCGCTGGGGCGAGTGGGAGGCCGTCCCCCCCGAACGCCTCACCTCCGGGGACGGGGCCGGGCGCACCTGGCTGGTGGACGACATGCACTTCGCCTCCCCGGAGGAGGGGTGGGTGGTGGCCAGCTTCGTGGACTGCGGTGTCAGCGAGGACTGCCCGTCCGGCGCCTCGTTGATGCGCTACGACCGCCTGGACGACACCCAGGGGTGGACCCTCGACGCGGACTGGGCGCGCCCCCTCGACGACTGGACCGCGGGGCCGTCTCTGGCCGTCCGCGCCCTCGCCCTCGATGGCGCCGGCGATGCGTGGCTGGCTGGCGACGCCGCGCCCGACGGCGCCCTGGACTGGAACCAGCCCCAGACCTGGCGGCGGGGCGCAGACGGTGTCTGGGCCCAGCAGCCCGCCCTGACGGGGATCGGCATCCACGGCCTGACCTTCCCGGAACCCGGCGCCGGCTGGGCCGTGGGGTCCGAGGTGGATGGCGACGATCGACACCAGGGGATCGTGCTGCGCTGGGACGGCGCCCAGTGGCAGCGAGAGGTGGTGGACGCGGTCACGTCGGTGGACTGGGAGCTGTTCGACGTGGCCGAGACCCCCGACGGCGCCGTGGTGGCCGTGGGCCGGCGGATGAACTATCCCCTGGTCCTCACCCTCGTAAACGGCGCGTGGCAGATGCTCTCCCTCGACGGCTACGTCGGGATCACCGCCATGCTCGACGTGAGCGTCGGCCCGGACGGCGTGGTCTGGGCCGCGGGTACCTCCATGACCGCGGCGGGGACGCTGGAGGGCTACCTCGTGCGTGGCGATCCCACCGCGCTGACGCAGGTGGAGCTCCCTGGCGAGGAGTGCGGCCCGCCCGGCGCCCGCTACCCCTGCTGGTCCCTCGCCGCGGTGGCCGCCACCGAGGACGGCGCCGTGGTCGCGGGGGAGTCGACCCTGGTCCGGATCGAAGGAGACCAGGTGATCGACGTCCCCACCAACATGACGCTGGTGGACGTGGCGGTGGAGGCGGACGGCGCCGTGTGGGCGCTGGCCGAGAACGGCTGGTGGATCCCCGCGGGGGACGGCTGGACCGTGCGACGCCACTGGGACGAACAGGCCGGCGCGGGGGTGGTCCGACGCCTCGTCGCGGCCAGCGACGACTTCTCCCTGATCGTGGGCCAGCGGGAGTGGCCGGACGGTAGCGTGCAGGCCGTGGTGATCGCTCCCTGAGGTGGCCTATGATGGCGCCCATGACGCTGCTCACCCTCGCACCCGATCTCGATCTACCCGACCTCGTCGTCGGCCTCACCTGGGCCGAGGGCGTGCACTGCGGACCGTCGCCAGCAGCGCTGACGGAGGAGCTGCAGGCCGCCGTGGCCGCCGTGGTCGCCGCCGAGGTCTACCCCGCCCCGGATCTGAAGAAAGCCGTGCGCGACGTACTGCGCACGCGCGGCTACAAGCCCGCGGGCCGCGGCAAGCCCGCCAGCGAGTACCTCGCCTCGGTGGCGCGCAAGGGCGAGTTCCCCTCCATCAACGCGCTGGTGGACGTCAACAACCTGATCTCGCTGGAGTCCGGGCTGCCGATCTCCGTGCTCGACTGGGGCCGGTTCACCGACACCCCGTCGCTGCGCCACGGCCTCGAGGGGGAGCGCTACGTGTTCAACCACGCCGGCCAGGAGATCGACCTGCGCGGCCTCATGGTGGTGTGTGACGGCGACGTTCCCCGGGGCACGCCGGTCAAGGACTCCATGGCCACCAAGGTGGACGACACGACCACCGGGGTGCTCGCGGTGATCTACGGGACGCGCAAGGTCGTGGATCGCGACGCCATGGGCGCGCTCGCGCAGCGGTTCGCCGAGCTGTTGACCGCGCACGCCGGCGCCACCGAGACGGCCACCGACGTACTGGAAGGCTGCTGATCCGAGAACCATGACCGAGCACCCCGACATCGTGATCCTCGGCTCCGGTCCCGCGGGCAGCTCCACGGCGGTGTTCCTCGCCGAGCGGCTCCCCCACGTGGCGCGCAACGCCGTGATCCTCGAGCGCCGCAGGCACCCTCGGCCCAAGGGCTGCGGCGGCGGCCTCACCGGGCGCACCGCGCCGCTGCTGCAGCGGATGGGCCTCTCCGCCAACCCCACCGATGCCCTCGAGGCGCGCGAGGTGCGCCTCTCCCACGGGCAGCGGATCACCCACCTGATGCTGTCCGAGCCCATCCCGGTGGCGCGCCGCTGGGAGCTCGATCGTGTGCTGGCCCGGCGAGCGCGGGAGGGGATCGGCGATCTTCGCGAGGACGAGCCAGCGCGGTCGATACGTCGCGACGGCGACCACCTGGAGGTGATCACCGACCGCGCGGTGTACCGCACGCGGCTGGTCATCGACGCGTCGGGCGCCCGGTGCGTGTCCCGTCGGAGCGGGCTGCTGCCCATGGGGGGCAAGCCGGTGCCGGTGTGGGTCGCCGAGGGGCCGCCCGGACCGGACGAGGCGCTGTCGTTCACCGAGCCGGCGCTGGAGTTCGACTTCTCGGAGATGGCCAACGGCTGCGCGGGGTACTACTGGGCGTTCCCGTGCCACGAGGGGGGCGCCCGCTTCGTCAGCCGCGGGTTCTACCCGGCCGCGGGGCTCTCGCCCGCCGCTGGCCGCGAGGCGTTGATGCGACAGCTGGCCGCCCACGGCGTGGATCCCGCCAGCGTCCATCCGGTGGCCTACCCGGCGCGCCTGTTCGAGGAGGACACGGTCTGCGCGGCGCCCGGGCTGCTGGCCGTGGGTGACGCCGCGGGGGTCGATCCCGTGCTCGGTGAGGGCATCTCCCAGTCGCTGGAGTACGGCTGGCACACGGCCCGCTTCGTGGACAGGGCCTGGCGCCGCGACAGGCTGGACTTCTCCGGCTCCCCCCACCTCCCGCGCCTCGGCCTGGGTGGGCGGCTGCGGTACATGGCGCGCATGCACGACGAGTTCTACGTGCCCCAATACCAGCGCCGCATGGCCTTCGCCCTGGACTGCGGCTTGCTGCACAAGATCATCTACGCCGACTCCCACGCGCGCCTGCCCTCGCCGCTGCTGTGGAGCGCCGCGGGCGCGGTGGCCGTGCTGTACCGCCACTTCGCCGATCTGGAGCTGGAGACCCCGCGGGACAAGACGGTACAGCTATAATCGATCCCGACATGGGCCGCACCACCCCCAGGAACCGCTGGATCGCGCTGGCGCTGATGGCCTTGCTGGGCTTCCTCGGCTGCCCCGACGACGAGGTCGACGACGACTCTGCCGCGGCCGACGACGACGACAGCAGCGCGACGGACGACGACGACGACTCCGCCGACGGCTGGGGGGATCCCGGCGCCCAGGACCCGCCCACCCTCGACGAGCTCCCCGCGTTCACCAACGCCGCCGAGATCGATCTCACGGGGACCGCGCAGGAGCCCGGCTCGACCATCCTCGCCTACGGCAGCGAGATCCACGAGACCGACGCCGACGGCGCCAGCGGAGCGTTCAGCGTGGCGGTGGTCGTGGCCCCCGGCGTCAACACGTTCGACGTCACCGCCACCCTCGACGGCCTCGAGAGCTTCCCCGCGTCGGCCTCCATCGAGCGCTGCGTGCCAGGCGATCCCCTCGAGCAGCTGGGCGGCGACGGGTGCGACGGCGCCATCGATCTCGGCCCCATCCTCGACAACGGTTCGTTGATCCAGGTCAGCGGCAACGCCGCCGAGGAGGGCGACGAGGACTGGTACACCTTCGTGGCCGGGGACGACGTGAACGAGGACATCGCGGCGGCCGGGGACGACTGGGCGGTGTCCATCCGCTTCGTGAACAACGAGTCCGACGAGTTCGCCTTCGAGGTCTACCGAGGCGCCTGCGACGCCCAGGAGTGCCCCGACGCCGAGGTGCCCATCGTCGAGTACACCGCCACCCTCGACCAGACCCCGTGCGGCTCGACGTACAACGAGTGCATGGACGACACCACCGTGTACTACGTCCGCGTGTACCCCCTGTCCGACGTGAGCTACTGCCGGTCGTACAAGCTGGAGATTCGAAACGGTAGCTAGGAGTGCGTTGCGGTCTGCCCGCAACGTACGCCTCCCGTGCCCAGGGCGAGGCCGCAGGCTGTCGCGGCCGGCGCGACAGCGCTGCTAGCGCGGCACCTGCAGCAGGTCCGGGATCCGTCCGTTGATCTCGCCCATGCGCTGCGCGACCTCCTCGTAGACCACGTCCTGCTCGCTGATCAGGCCCCAGTTGTTGTCCTCGCCGTCGAACCGGCCGTCGGGGGGCTGGTCGACCCACTGGAACCAGTGATAGCCGACGATCCAGGGCACGGCCTGCCTGTCCAGGGCGTACTCCTCGAGGGCGTCGGCGCGGTCGGCCTGGGTCTCGAGGGTGGGGTACTGGGGCGGCCAGGTGTTGGGGAGGCCCGAGTCATCGGCGCGGAAGCCGAACTCGGTGATGAGGATGGGCAGATCCACGTGCTGGTGGAGCTCGGCGAAACCCTCGGCGGGATCGAGGCTGCCCGACATGGACAGGCACGCCTCGGTGACCACGTCGAAGAACACGTAGTTGTTGATCGAAAGGACGTCCAGGTGGGCGGCGGCCGCGGCGTAGACCTCGAGGCGGGTGGTCACGGAGACCTCGCGGTTGCCCAGCACCAGGTGGTCGGGGTCCACCGCGCGGATCGCCCCGGCCGTGGTGGCGAAGTACTGCTCGGCGGCCACCTCGAGGAAGGCGCTGGTGAGATCGCCGGCCACGCCGTCGCAGTCGTAGTCCAGGGCGTCCCAGCCGTCGGTGGCCTCGAGGAGGGCGTCCTCGTCGGCGAAGGTGGTGGCCAGCGCCTCGTTGACCCCCTCGACGCCGCCGAGTTCGTCGAGCAGCAGCTGCGCGGCCACCCCCTTGCCCGGCGCCTCGGCGGGGAGCTGGAGGTAGAGCTGCAGCAGGGTGTCGAAGCCCCGCCAGTCCGGGCCCCAGCGGATCTCGTTGTCGATGAAGTAGCCCACGAGCGCTGGATCACCCACGCGATCCGCAGCGGCCGACGCGTTGGCCTCCACCGCGGCGATCCAGTCCGGGTCGAAGTAGTCCGCGACCGTGCCCTCGACCCAGTCGTCCGCGGCCATGTCCAGGCTGGGGGTGTAGGGCATCCGCGTGTCCATCAGGGACGTGGACCAGCAGCCCGCGGTGTTGAGGTTCCACGACGTCAGCCGCTCCACGGTGGAGTCCGCCCACTCGTCATGGGATTCGTAGGCCGCGTCCACGGCCTCGGCGTAGTTCTGCGCCCCGGTCTCCCGGCCGGTGTCGCCGTATGGCGTGATGTGGTTGACGCCGGTCGAGTAGAAGGGGTGCCCGTCGGGGGTGACCAGCCACCAGCGCTCGCACAGCTTCTCGACGCGGAAGAAGCCGGTGGCCTCGAGCTGGACGCGCTCGTCGCCGCCGTAGCCGTCGAAGGTCACCTCCCCCTCGGGGGCCGTGCAGGGATCCTGCGCCGAGTCGTCGTCGCCGGAGCTGCTGTCGTCGTCCGCCGCGACGTCGTCGTCGTCGTGGGAGCCGCTGTCGTCGTCCGCGCCGTCGCCGCAGCCCGCGGCCAGGGCCGCCAGCAGCGCAATCCAGGGGCCCCTCATCGGCGATCCTCCAGGTCCGGCGGCTCGTCCATGAGCCGGCCCACCTCGGCGGACCAGCGGCTCAGCGCCTCCATGTCCGGGTGGCGGGGGTAGCGGGCGTAGACCCCGCGCGCCTGGCTCATCTTGCGCAACGTCGTGCTGAAGCTCAGCGTCAGCCGCGGTGCGCGGACCAGGCCCCGCGCCGCGGCGAGCACCGACCTCGCGTTGGGCGTGGGGAAGCGCTGCTCGAGCCCCTGCAGCGAGCTGGTCGGCTCGATGAGCCCCGTCGCGAACAGCGCCCCCACCTGGTCGGGGCCCAGCGCCTGGCTCGCCCGCCGGAAGAGGTCGGTGGCCCCGAGCAGCCCGCCGTGCTTGCGCATGAAGCGCGCCTGGTACGCCCACGTGGCGTCCTCGGCGCCGGGATCGTCGAAGGAGCACACGACCTCGGCCAGCTGCCTGCCGGCCAGGAGCCCCATGCCCACGCCGCTGCCGTGGGCCGAGTAGACCTGGCACGCCGCGTCCCCGATCAGGGCCACACCGGGGGCCCCCAGGCGGTCGTAGGGTCGGCGCAGGGGGATGGAGCCGCCGCCGCCGATCAGGAGGTCCCCGACCCACGGCTCGCGGCTGCAAAAGTCCGCCAGCATCCGTGGGGCGTCGCCGCGGGAGCCCGCTGCGCCCGCGAGGAGGTCCACCTCGGACATGTCCGGGGACAGCCCCACGGCAAAGGTGGAGAACCCCGACGTCACGCCGATCCAGGTGAGCACCTCACCCGGCGGCGCGCCGGACCGCCGCTGGAACTCCGCCGCCGCGCCGGGATCGCGGACCTCGCGCACCTCCTGGATCGCGACGCAGGTGTGGCCCAGGGGGATCGGCGGGGTGTGCCGGCTCAGCTCGGGCACGCGTTCGCGCAGGGCGCCGGCCATCCCGCTGGCGTCCACGAAGAGCGATCCGCGGAGCCGGAACCGCTCGCCACGTCGGTGCAGGCGCAGGGCCACGGGGCGACGGCCGTCCAGCACGACCTCGTCCAGCTCGATCTCGTCGAGCAGTTCGACCCCCTCGTCCTCGGCCATGCCCTGCAGCCGGGCGACGAGCCGCCCCATGTCCACCTGCCACCAGGGCCCCATCGGGATGCGGCAGCGCGTCCGGTCGTCGGCGGGCAGCAGGTTGATGGGTTCGTGGCCGCCCCTCAGCTCGGGGGGCGTCGGGGCCGGGATACCCGCGTCGTAGAACATCCACCGGGGGATGGCGTTGCGCCAGCGGGCGCCGGCTGCGTCGCGGCGTCGTCGATCGAGGAGCGCAACGCGCAGCCCTCGTCGCGCGAGCTGCCACGCCGCGGCCGCCCCTGCGCTGCCCGCGCCCACAATCACCGCGTCGTACCGCAACCGTTGCATGGACTCTCTCCGGGCGCCGCCCCGCGAATGGGATCTGCACCGCCTCCGTCGTAACCCACTATGATGGAACAACCACGATCCGGAGGATCCCGCATGAACGCGCGGGTGCGCAACATCATCATTCAGATTGGGCCTGTCCTGGTCCTGGGCTGCTCACCCCCGGCCGGGCCGGACCCCTGGACCGCGGAGCTGGCCGCCCTGGACACCACGGCCGCGTGGTCGTCCGCGGAGTCCGACGGCACCCTGGCCATCGACTGGGCGGACTGGGACGGGGACGGCGACCTCGACCTGGCGTGCGGCAACTACTACGCCGAGTCCAACCGCGTCTATCGCAACGACGGCGGCTCCCTGGTCCTCGCCTGGACCTCGCCGATGAGCGAGCACTCCTTCGACGTCGAGTGGGGGGACTGGGACGGCGACGGCGATCCCGACCTGGCCGTGGGCAACCGCATGGGCGAGTACGACCACGTCTACGAGAACACCGGCGGCAACCTGATCCTGGTGTGGACCTCGCCCTCCGCGGAGGAGACGTACTCCGTGGCCTGGGGCGACTGGGACGGCGATGGGGATCTCGACCTCGCCACCGCCACCGACGCCACCAAGCCGGTGCGCCTGTACGAGAACACCGGCGGCAACCTCTCGCAGGTCTGGACGTCGCCCGAGATCGAGTACAACTACGGCGACGTGGCCTGGGCGGACTGGGACGGAGACGGGGATCTGGACCTGGCGGTCGGCAACCACGGCGTGCCCAGCCGGGTGTACCGCAACGACGGCGGTACGCTGACCTCTGCGTGGACGTCCCTGCTCAGCGACGACACCATGCAGGTCGCCTGGGGCGATCACGACGGCGACGGCGATCCCGATCTGGCCGTGGCCAACTGGGACGGGCACCCCATCCGCATCTACGAGAACACCGGCGGCAACCTGGCGCTGGCGTGGTCCTCTCCGGAGACGGACTTCACCGCCAGCGTGGCCTGGGCGGACTGGGACGGCGACGGCGACCTGGACCTCGCCACGGGCAACTATTCGAACAACCGGGTGTACGACAACGACGGCGGCTACTTCACCCTGGCGTGGTCCTCCACGGCCGCCGACAACACCTTCGACGTCAAGTGGGCGGACTGGGACGGCGACGGCGATCCCGACCTGTCCGCGGCCAACAACGGGGCGGCCAACCGCGTCTACGAGAACCCGGCCGACGGCTTCTGCGTGGATCGCGACGGCGACGGCGAGCTGTCCCACGAATGCGGCGGTGCCGACTGCGACGACACCGACTCGGCCATCGCCCCCGGCGCCTCCGAGACCGCCAACGGGCGCGACGACGACTGCGACGGCACCGTGGACGAGGGCACGGACCAGTACGACGACGACGGCGACGGCTACACGGAGCTGGGGGGCGACTGCGACGACGGCGACGCCTCGATCCACCCGGGCGCCGAGGAGCTGGCCGACGCCATCGACAACGACTGCGACGGCCTGATCAACGAGGGCACCGACGCCACGGACGACGACGGCGACGGCCTGTCCGAGCTCGACGGCGACTGCAACGACGGCGATCCCGCCGTGTACGCCGGCGCGACCGAGGTCCTCGACGGCGTGGACAACGACTGCGACGGCGCCGTGGACGACGGTATCGAGGGGTACGAGGACCTGGATCTGGACGGCTACACCGAGGCCGGCGGCGACTGCGACGACGCAGACGATCAGGTCCATCCGGGCGCCGCGGAGCTGGCCGACGGCGTGGACCAGGACTGCGACGGTGTCGTGGACGAGGGGACCGCGGCCTACGACGACGACCACGACGGGTACTCCGAGGACCAGGGCGACTGCAACGACGGCGACGCCGCGGCCAACCCGGCCAACGGCGAGCTCGCCGACGGGATCGACAACGACTGCGACGGCACCGTGGACGAGGGGGTGGGCGGCGCCGTGGACGAGGACGGCGACGGGTACAGCTCGTCGGGCGGAGACTGCGACGACCTGGACCCGGACCTGTACCCGGGCGCTCCGGAGCTCCCGAACGGCCTCGACAACGACTGCGACGGCACCGTGGACGAGGGTACCGAGGAGTACGACGACGACGGCGACGGGTACTCCGAGGTCAACGGCGACTGCGACGACGCGGACGAATCGGTCCACCCCGACGCCGACGAGGTCGTGGACTGGATCGACAACGACTGCGACGGCCTGATCGACGACGGCACCGAGGCCTTCGACGACGACGAGGACGGCTACTCCGAGCTCGGCGGCGACTGCGACGACGCCGACGAGACGGCCTACCCCGGCGCGGTGGAGATCGCGGACGGAGCGGATCAGGACTGTGACGGCGTGATCGACGAGAACACCGATGTGTACGACGACGACGGGGATGGGTACGCAGAGGAGGACGGCGACTGCCGCGACGACGACCCCCACGTGGCGCCGGATCGGCCCGAGCTGTGCGACGGCGTCCGCGACGAGGACTGCGACGGCGTGGTGGACGAGGGGTGCGACGAGGAGATCCCGGACGAGACCACCGAGGAGCCCGAGCCCGGCGACTGCGAGTGCAGCTCCGCCCCGGGTTCGGCGGGCCCGCCCCCGTGGGCGGTCCTGCTGGCGGGCGTCGGGTTGCTGCACTGGAGGCGCCGTGGGAGGTAGCAAGATTGCGTGGCTGCTGGTCGGACTGCTGCTGGCCGGCTGCCCGGAGAACGAGGAGTGTTCCTGCGACGACGACAGCGGCGGTGACGACGACGCGGCCGACGACGACGTGGCCGACGACGACGCGGCCGACGACGACGCCGCGGACGACGACGTCGCGGACGACGACACCACCGGCGACGACGACGACGCCACGCCGCCGGGCGACTGGGCCGCCGTGGACGGCGGTCAGGAGTTCAGCTGCGGGCTCCACCACGACGGCACGTTGCTGTGCTGGGGCACCGACACCGCGGGGCAGGCGACGCCCCCTGCCGAGCCCTTCGCCCAGGTGAGCGCGGGCTGGACCCACGCCTGCGGCGTGCGCACCGACGGCGTCACGGTGTGCTGGGGTGACGACGCCTATGGCCAGGCCACGGTCCCGGCCGGCGACTTCGTCGCCCTCGACGCCGGCAACTGGCACAGCTGCGGCCTGAAGACAGACGGCAACGTCGCGTGCTGGGGCAGCAACTTCTCGGGGCAGACCGAAGCCCCCATCGGCAACTTCCTCCAGGTCGCGGCGGGCTGGGAGCACTCCTGCGCCATCCCGTCGGTGGGGTCGGTGGTGTGCTGGGGTGGCGACGCCCACGGCCAGGCCTCACCGCCGGGCGTGACCTGCACCCAGGTCAGCGCCGGGTTCGACCACACCTGCTGCGTGGCCAGCGACGCCACCGTTTCGTGCTGGGGTGGCGACTCCGACGGCCAGTCCACGCCTCCGGCCGGCAGCTTCGTGGCGGTCAGCGCCGGCTGGGGCCACACCTGCGGGCTCCTCGACGACGGCGCCATCACCTGCTGGGGGTCGGACTGGGCCGGGCAGCTGGCCGCCCCCGCGGGGACCTTCGACCGGCTGTCCGTGGGCACCAGCCACAGCTGCGGGATCTCGGTCGCTCACCACCTCGAGTGCTGGGGGGACAACGGCCATGGCCAGTCCAGCCCACCGTAGCCGGGCGACCGGGCTCGCGATCCTGCTGACCTGCCTCACCCTCGCCGCGTGCCAGGACGAGCGCCTGTTCGACTACGACGGCGACGGCGTGACCGACGAGGACGACTGCGCCCCGAACGATCCCGACGTCTTCCCCGGCCACGGCGAGTCCGGCGACGAGTGCACCGACGGGATCGACAACGACTGCGACGGCAAGACCGACGGCGAGGACGAGGAGTGCGGCGGCAACGCCTGCATCGACCAGGACGGGGACGGGTACTGCGCCCAGATCGACGACTGCGACGACCACGACGCGTCCCTCAACGGCGCCGATGAGGACGGCGACGGGTACTCCACCTGCGACGGTGACTGCGACGACGACGACGAGGATGTCCACCCCGCCGCGGAGGAGGTCTGCGACGGGGTCGACAACGACTGTGATCCCGCCACCGACGAGCACGAAGACGACGACGGCGACGGCTGGTCGTTCTGCGACGGCGACTGCGACGACGCCGACGCGGCCCTGAACCCCCTGGACGGCGATGGTGACGGGTTCAGCCCGTGCGAATCGGATTGTGACGACAACGACCCGTTCACGTACCCGGGCGCTCCCGAGCTGTGCAACGGCGCCGACGACGACTGCGACGGCCTCTTCGACGAGGACTGCGTGTCCTGCGATCTGGAGGTCCCGGCTGATCAGACCACCATCAACGGTGCCCTCGGCGTCGCCACGAACGACGTGACCATCTGCGTGGCGCCGGGTGTGTACTCCGAGCTCGTCAACTTCCAGGGCCTGGGCGTGACCCTGCTCGGTCTGGGCGGCTACACGGCCACGGTGCTCCAGGGTGGCGGTTCCGCCGGCCCCGTCGTGACGTTCGACAGCAACGAGACCTCCACGTCCGCTCTGAAGGGCTTCACCGTCACGGGTGGCACCGGGATCGACTACGGCGCGGGCGTGCGCATCGACGGCGCCGCGCCGGTCCTGTCGGATCTGTACATCACGGGGAACACCGCCCTGCTCGGCGGCGGCGGTGTCTCCGTGAGCGGCTCCACCGGGGACGGGGCGCTGCTGGAGCGTGTGCGCATCGAGGACAACACGGCCCCGGAGGGTGGCGGGCTGTGGAACGACCAGTCGTCGATGACGTTGCGCAGCGTGCGCGTGGAGGGCAACTCGGCCGACTACGGCGGCGGGCTGTACCTCTACGGCGCCGACGTGGCCGCCGACGATCTGATCGTCGCGCACAACCAGGCCACGGAGATCGGCGGCGGGATGTACATCGCCGGAGGGACGGGCGTCGATTGCGCCAACCTCGCGGTGATCTCGAACCAGGCGTCGGAGCAAGGCGGTGGGATCGCCGCGACGAGCGGCACCGAGCTCTCCCTGAGCGCGTTCGCCCTGCTGTCCAACCAGCTGTCCGATCCCGCTGGCCGGGGCGGCGGCCTGTACGTCGGTGGCGGCGTGGTGAGCCTCACCGGCGGGGTGGTCGCGGCGAACAACGGGCGGGCGGAAGGGGGCGGGCTGTGGTTCTACGATCCGCCCTCCCTCACGAACGTGGTGATGACCGAGAACACCGCCGTGAGCGGGGCGGGCCTCTATGACGGCTCGGGCATGGCGGCGCCCGAGTGGTGCGTCGTGTGGGACAACAACGGGGAGGACTACGGCGGAGTGGCCGATCCGACGGGCATGGACGGCAACGAGCGCGTCGATCCCATGTTCATCGACGCCACTGCCATCGATCCCATGGACTGGGACCTGCACCTGCAGCTGGGATCACCCCTGGTCGACGCGGGCGACCTGGCCCAGACCGATCCGGACTCCAGCCGCAGCGACATCGGCATGTACGGAGCCCCGTCCGGCCACGAGTGGGACCTCGACGGCGACGGATTTCCCCTGTGGTGGCAGCCCGGGGAGTACGAATTCGGCACCTACCCTGGGATGGGCCTCGACTGCGACGACCAGGACGCGAATGTCTACCCCGGCAACGGCTGCTGAACGCGGTCAGGGCTGGTAGATCTCGATCGAGTCCAGGCGTTCGCCGTCCCCGTCCCGGCCACCCACGACTGCGATCCTGCCGTCGGCCAGCGTAGCCGTGGCAGCGCCGTACCGCGGGACGTTCAAGGCGGCGGCCTCTTCGGAGATCGTCCATCCCGCGCCATCGTCCTCGACCCCCCGGCCCACGCCCGTGACGCCGCCGTCGTCCTCGCCTCCGAGGACCAGCGCGCCCCCGTCGCCGGTGGCCGCCAGCGTCGCGCCCACGAGCCCCGCTGGCAGGGGCTCCACCAGGACGGGGCGCCCGTCCTCGCTCAGGTCCAGCACCACCAGGTACGACTCGTCCAGCACCTCGGTGATGGCGGCGACGTGGTCCGGACCCAGGGCCACCGCATGGCGGGCCTGCCCGGGCAGCTCGTCGGCCACCTGGTCATGGGCGCCGAAGCCGATGGCGCTGCCACCACCCGCGAGGACGTCCACGGCCTCCACGTGCAGCCAGCCCGCCGGCGCGTCCACACTCCCCAGCACCGCGCAGCGCTCCCCGCCCGGGGGACAGATCGCCGCGTGACCGAGCCGCGCCTGGCCCACCAGATCGGGGCCCTCGTCCCAGGTCCCTCCTGCGGCGTGCAGGTCGGACGTGAGGTCGTCGCCGAGCTCCTCGCCACCCATCCACCACAGCGCGTCGCCGTCGCCCACCGCGGTGAGGGCGCCCCCGATGCGGCCGCTGGCATAGGCGCGGTCCAGGCCGCCGCTGGCGCCGATCAGGTCCACCGTGTCGTCGTCGGGCGTGGCGACGGCGGTGCGGCCGTCGGCCAGGGTCGCGGCCTGGCAGCCCACGTGGAAACCCGAGAGGGCGGCCGATCCCCAGGAGACGGCGCCGATCTCCAGGTCGAGCAGCGCCACCGAGGCCTCGCCGCCGCCGGCCACCAGCACGGTGTCCCCGTCCACGGCCGAGGCGCACGCGTCAGCTCGCGCGCGATCGAGCTGCAGGTCCGTCACGGTGGAGAACACCCCGGCGCGCAGCACCAGCACCACCTCCTCGCGTACCTCGCCGCCGGCCGGGGTGAGATCCCCGCTGCGGTGGCCGCGGGCCAGGATCTGGCCCAGGCTGTCGAGGGCCTCGATCTCCAGGTCGGCGATGGAATCGCCGGAGAGCCCGCCGCCGGCGCCTCCCTCCACGAGGTCCAGGTCCACCTGCTCCCGCTCGCCCGTGCCCGGATCGAAGGTCACCCGCAGCGTCGCCGCGCCCTCGAGCGGATCGGGGTGCACCTCGGCGAGCACCAGCCGCAGCTCCTCTTCCGGCGCGCACCCCAGCGCCCACAGGGTTCCCAGCAGCGCGATGGTGATGCGGGTTCTCACAGCGCCTCGACGACCTCGTGGAGGCTGTCCACCGCCGCGTCGGCCTCGTCGAACGGCAGGCTGGCGTTGTGGGCCGTGCGGACCACCAGGCACGGCATGCCCGCGGCCTGGGCGGCGCGCAACCCCTTGGTGGTGTCCTCGATGACCAAGCAGCGATCGGGTGCCACGCCGAGCTGCTCGGACGCCCGGAGGAACACGTCGGGGGCGGGCTTGCCCCGGTCACCGGGTTCGGTGCCGATGAGGTCCGGCCAGGGCGCCGGGAACCCCGATCCCTCCAGCATCGTTTCGATGGCCAGCGCCGAGCTGTTCGAGGCGATCACCCCGCGCTTGCGGCTCGCCTGCAACGCCGCCACCAGCTCGGGCGCGCCGTCCTTGGCCACGATGGCGCCGGAGCGGGCGTACTCCATGAACAGCGTCCACTTGTCCTGGGAGACCTGCGCGGCGTCCACGCCCCGAAGCCCGTGCCGCGCGGCCTCGTCCGCGGCGCTGCTGCCGTTGCAGGTGAACTCCACGTAGTACTCGTCCTGGTCCACGGTGTGGCCCAGCCGCGCGAACACGCGGCTGTACGACAGGTAGTGGTAGTACTCCGACTCCACGAGCACCCCGTCGAAGTCCAGCAGCACCGCGTCCGCGGCCTCCAGCAACACGTCCACCCGGCTCATTCGGGCCTCCACAGCAGCGTGACCAGCTCCCAGCATCCCAGCTCGACGGCACAATCGCCACCCGCGACGACGAGCTCCTCGCCAGCGACCTCCGTCGCATCCGTGCGCCACACCCGCCCCGCCCCTGGCGGCCGGAACACCACCTCGGCCCCGCGCGGCGCCGCCTGGAGCAACCTCAGCACGAGGCCTGGACCGGCCTCGGGCCGCTTGATCGCCAGGATCTCGGCCGTGGCAGGGCCCTGCAGCGCTGGCAGCAGCGACGCCCGCCGGGGCCGGCCCCCCGCGCCCACCTGGATCCCCACCAGCGGCTGGTTCAGCTCCCGCCCCATCCGCCTCGGCCGGGTCCCGACCGCGAGCTGGGCGATCCAGCCGTCGCGGACGTGGGCGTGGATGGGGATGCGGAGCCGGCGCAGGGGCAGGCGCTGGCTGAGCAGGCCCACGGAACGCGCCAGCACCGCGTCCACTCGCCCCGGGGCGATGTCCAGCGCGGGCAGGCCCAGGTTGGCCACGCCGCCCCGATCCCCGAAGCGCAGGTACGTGCGCGCGGCCACCGTGCCCGTGCGATCCATCTCGCCCAGCGGCACGGCGTAGCGCACCGGGAGGGTCGTCCTCATCCGAAGGCGCAGCCGGGCCTGGCCGGGGATCGCGGCTCCCTCGAGGCGCAGCCCGATCCAGCTTCGCCCCGGGACCTGCTCCAGCGTCACCCGGGCCGCCGCACCGGCGAGGGCGCCCTCGCACGTCACGGTCGTCCCCAGGGCGGATTCGCGGGCCGTCCAGGGCAGGGCGGCGAACGTGTCCAGGACCCCTCCCACGTCCTGGAGGTAAGCGTTGCCCAGGTCGTGGTCCAGCGCCAGGGGCTGGAACTCCACCAGGGGGCGGCCGTCTCCCTGGACCCCGATCCCACCGTCGCTGCGCACCGACGCGACCAGGTCGTCCGAGCGCAGGACGTCGAGGTCGACCGCGTCCTCGCGGGCCGGGGGCACCCCTTGGAGGGCCCTCAGCCTCACGTACCCGAGGGCCGGGGCAGTCACCCGGGCTCGCAGCCGCAGGCCGCCGCCTTCGCGCACCGCACGGACCGGCACGACCTCGCCGCCGGGCCCCTCCAGCGCCGCTGGCGGTTCGCCGGACCACGGCATCTCGACGAGATCGGTGCGATCCCAGCCCAGCGGATTCCAGATCACCACGTCGCCGCCGAGTGCGCTCGCGGACGCGGTCAACGCCCCTCGCGCCGCGGCGCGCCCCTCCTGCGCGCGCCGCCGCACGTCTCGTGTCACCTCGGGGACATGGCACCCGCCGATGCTGTCGTGGGCCTGGTTGGTCAGCAGCTGGCACCACGCGCCAGCGATGGCCTCGCGAGCCCGTGGTGCGTCCGTCCCGCGGACCGCGAGGAGCGCGTCCAGGGCCTCGGCGGCCAGCGCGTCCGCGGTGAGGAGCCGGTCGTCGCGCTTGATCTCCGGGCGCAGGGCGTGGGTGCCCGGGTAGACGGGGTTCAGGTCCCCCTCGTGGACGGGGAGGTCTGCGCGACGGGGCGCCAGCTCGTCGAAGTACTCGCGCGCGGAGCCCAGGCGCACCGCCCGGCCGGGGTGCGCGTCCCTCAGCCGCCGCAGCAGGGGCCCCACCCCGGGGAGCATCCCGGAGAACTCGTCTCCCAGCGGCAGGAGGACCGGCTGCGATCCGGACAGCGCGGCGAGCCGGTCCGCAACCCCCGGGACGCGGCCCACCACCGAGGCCCAGGCTGCGGCGCGAGGCGACCGCTTCGTCCCCGGCGAGTACCCCATCGGCATCACGTGGGTGAGCACCTCGCTGCCGTCGGGCCCACGGAAGCAAAAGGCCGGTTCGAGGCCTTCGGGGGCGCCCGACACGGATGGTTCCCCCACCGGACCCGCGCGGAAGGCCAGCAGCGCGGTGTACCCGCAGGCGCGCAGGATCTGCGGCAGCTGCGAGCACTGGCCGAAGCAGTCCATGTTCCACGCCACCGTGGGTACGGCGCCGAGGTGTTCGTCGAACCACTGGCGCGCCCGCAGCCCCTGGCGCACCAGCGCCTCGCCCGCTGGCAGGTTCGTGTCGGGCTGGACGTAGGTCCCCACCACCTCGAGCTGCCCGGTGGCCACGCGGTCGCGGAGGCGCCGGATCGTCTCCTCTCCCGTCGCCGCGGGCCGGCCGTGACCCGCGCGGAGGCCAGCGGCATAGAGCCGGTGGTACGGCGAGCTGTACGCCATGGCCGGGTCGCCGCCGTCGCCGCGTCGCAGCGCGTCGAGGAACGGCACGCCCTCGAGGGTGAAGCGCTCCGCTGGATCGGCCTCGAGCCCCTGGAGGACCTCCTCGATCACCGACCGGAGTCGCCGCAGCGACGGCCCGAACGGCATGAGCCATTCGAGGTCCATGTGACTGTGTCGGACCACCACCATCGGCCCGGGATCGGGGTGCGCTGGAGGGGGTCGAGAGCCGGGTCGGGTGGAGCCCATCTCACGGACCTACCAGAAACCTGCGGCGACGTCGCCCTTTGAGCTTTGCGATCGACCGGTCACACTGAAGGTACAAGGGCAGGTACGGCGTAGAGGCCTGTCCGGAGGATTGTGTCGTGAAACTCGCCGACTCCGTCATCGAGGAGTTCTGGTTCGGCGAGGGGGAACAACGCGAGGGGGACGAGGAGGCTTCTCGCAGCCTGGCGGCCAGCGTTGCCGCCGTGGAAGGGCTCCGTCCGCTGTCCGAGGTGGCCCTGCGGATCATGGCCCTGTTCGCCGATTCCGACTATCGGCTGTCCGACGTCATCGTGGCGCTCGAGGAGGATCCGGCCCTCGCGGCGCGCGTCATTCGCACCGCCAACGCGCCGTGGTTCGCCTGGGGTGGCTCCTGCGCCAACCTCAACGAAGCGGTGATCCGCCTGGGCTCCGACACCATCCAGGAGCTCGTCATCGCCACATCGGTCATGGAGACCCTCAAGGACGTGGGCGGCGCGGCGCGGTACGTGCGCGACCACTGCGCGTCGGTGGGCTCGATGATGCGCGTGCTGGCGCTGGAGTACCGCCCGGACTGCACCAATGGCGCGCTGCTGGCCGGCCTGTTCCACGACATGGGCAAGCTGTTGCTGATCCAGTCGGGGGAGTTCACCTACGCCGGGACGCACCAGGCGGGTGAGTCCGCCCTGCACCGCGTCCACCACCTCGAGCGCGAGCAGCTGGGCTACGACCACGCCGTGCTCGCCGCCCACGTGCTGCACCGATGGAACGTCCCGGAACCCATCCCCCGCGCCGTCGCCTGGCATCACCAGCTCCCGCGCGCCTACGCCGCCGAGGGGATCATCGGCCCCATGGTCGCGCTGCTGCGCATGGCCGACCGCCTCGAGCCGCTGTTCCGGCGCAAGCCCGATCGCTACGACCAGCTCGTCGGCGAGCTCGCCACGTCGCCCGAGGCCCTCTACCTGGGGCTCGACGAGGGCACGCTCCTGCGGAGCTGGGAGAACCTGTTCTACGCCTTCCACGAGGCCAACACCGTCATGCGTTTCTGAGCCGCCCGCCGTGCCGCGTCAGGGCCTGTCGTCGACCCGGCCTAGACTGCTCTCATCAGCAGCCTGGAGATCGTCATGTACCCGTTCGACGAAGACATCCGCATCGTCCGCAAGTGGTTCAGCCGTAGCTACCAGGAGTGGGAGGCCGAGGGCGTGGTCACCGTGTGGGGCGCCGACGTGCGCTGGCGCGCGTTCCTGCCCCGGGCCGACGGCTTCTGGGAGATCGAGGTGCCTGGCGGCCAGGACGTCCACGTGGAGACCGTGGACCGCGTCATCGAGATGTTCGACGTGATTCGCGCCCGCCTGACCGGGGACGCGGAGAAGTCGACGGTCGTCGCGGCCTGATCGGCGCCGTCTGGGCCTACTGCGTCGCCTCGAGGAACTCGCAGTAGGTCGGCAGGGTGTCCGGAAGGCCGTCCGTGCGGTAGGGGCTCTCGAAGGTCCCCCGCGGGTGATCGGCGAAGAACCCCACCAGCTTCGATCCCAGGAACGACATCGGCACGGTGTGGCCCGACTCGTGGTTGCACAGGATCGTGTCGTGACCCATCTCCCGCAGCCACAGCGAGTCGTTCTCGGCGTACTGGTAGAAGGGGATCTCGGTGATGAACATGTTGTAGATGTCCTGGGGCCCGCCGTGGATGAACATCTGCGTGTAGAGGTTGTCGACGTTGTCGTACTCGGGCCAGTTGATGGCCCAGGAGATGGCCTTGTCCTCGTTGGCGGCGTTGTTCCAGTAGCCCCCGGAGTAGGTCGCCAGCGACGCGATGTACTCGCTGCGCAGCGACGCGATCATGTCCATGCAGATGCTGCCGATGGAGAAGCCGGTGCCGTGGATGTGATCGGTGTCGACGCCGAAGCGGTAGTCCATGCAGGCCAGGACCTCGTCGAACAGCCTCGCCTCCTTGTTCACGTCGTCGACCTCGAACACGGCCCAGTCCAGGGGGAAGCCCATCATGGGGTAGTCCGTGTCCTCGGGGGTCACGAGGATGAACTGCAGGTCCTCGTGGTTCACCTGGCTCGACAGCAAGCTCTCCATGTTGGTGGCCGTGTCGCCGAGGCCGTGGAAGTTGAACACGATGGGCCACGGGCCGCCGTCCTCCACCCCGTCGGGGTAGGTGAGGATGAACGAGCGCTCCTCGCCGTCCACGTCGAACCCGTTGTTCATCCCCTCGACCAGCGCGTCGCACAGGGCCGGATCCGCGGGCTCGGCGATGGTCACGTCGCCGACCGCGTCGTCGTCGTCGCCCGCGGTGGCGTCGTCGTCGTCGTCGTCCGCCGCGTCGTCGTCGTCCGCCGCGTCGTCGTCGCCCGCGCCGGAGTCGTCGTCGTCGCCGTTGTCGCACGCTACGAGCAGCAGGCAGCCGGCGAGCAGGGCCAGCCAGGTGATTCGAAGACGGTCCATGACACCTCCAAGGGGTTGCGCCGCATACATAGCATCTTATCGCCCGCGTGAGTAAGGCCGCTCCAGGCCCGGTCTGGCGAAGACCGAGTTTCCCCGTTCGCCTCCCTCCGGTTTGGATGGGCAGGGGCGTTGCGAGGAACCCATGCGACAAGTCGCCATCGCACTGGCCGTGGCCACGGCCTTGATCCTGCCGCGGACCGCCAGCGGCGACGAGCCCGCGCCGCAGCCGGCATTCGAGGTCGGGCCGGCCGCTCCGGCCGAGGGGGCCTACCGGGAGATCGACCACGACAAGCGCGACTTCGCCCTGGCCGTGCTCGCCGACATCCACGGCCGGTACATCGCCGCGATGATCGAGTTCGAGGCGGCCAGCCGGACCGAGGACACGACCTGGATGGAGTGCGCCAGCCACACGGCGTCGGGCCTCGATGCCCTGCTCGAGGTCGCGCGCGAGGCCGAGATCGAGCTCCGGGAGGCCCTCGCCGGGGGCGACGGCGCCGACGCCGACCACCAGATGACCCGGCTGCACATCACCGGCAAGCGGGCCGGTGAGGCCTCCGCGGAGTCCTGTGAGGACGTGGTCCCGGCTCCGCCGGGACGGCGCGACGAAGCCGTCGAGCCGCCGGAGCCGGTCTTCGTCCTCGAGGGAGGGCCCTGGTACGTGCGACACCCCCTGGCCGCCACGGGCCTCGGCGTGCATGGAGCGGGGATCTCCGGGCCGGGCCAGCGATCGCCAGCCTCGTTCGCCCTCGGATCCCACGCATCCGTCGCCCCAGGGCTGGCGCTCTCCACCGTGGCGGACAGCAACGTCACCCTGAGCTCCAGCGCCCCCCGGCGCGACCTGCGCTTGACGCTGCTGCCCCACGCCCGGCTGGCCGTGGACACCCCCGCGGTCTACTTCGGCGTGGAGGGCGAGTACGCCCTGGACAAGGTCGCCGGCGCGGCCCAGGGCGACGCCGGCAGCGGGGCCGGGCTGGATCGCCTCACCGACGGCCACCTGGGGATCGATCTGGTCACGACGCCCGCGGAGCCCGTCTCGTTCGTGCTGGGCAACCACCTGATCCACCGCACGGAGCTGGCCGAGGTGGCGGGTGCCGGTCCAGGCGCCACCGCGTCGATCTTCCGCATGGGCATGCTCACCAACCACGCCCGCCTCGGCGCCGACGTGCGTCCCACGACCGCCCTGACCCTCTCCGGGTGGGCCCAGGCGTACCTCGGCCGCCACTCCCTCGCCTCGGTCGTCGACGGCGAGACCGGCCAGGCCCAGCTGCACAGCCAGTACGTGGACCTCCGGGGCGGCTTCGCTGCGTACCTGCGCTTCTTCCCCCATACGCGGCTGCGCGCCGACGCCTCCCTCGGCCGTCTGAGCTGGTCGCCCACGGCCCAGGTGGCCCACCGGGAGGCCCAGCACTGGCAGGTGCGCGGGGGCCTGGAGGGTGATCTGAGCCGCAAGGTGGGCGTCCGGGCCCTCGCCGGGTACGGCGCCCTCGACGCGGCGGGCACCGAGGACGGCGACGTCGAGGGGATCCGCGGGATCGTGTGCGACGTCTGGCTGACGTGGCGCCCCCACCCCACCCAGCAGGTCCAGGCCGGGGTGGTCCGGGACGCCGGGCCGGTCCACCTGGGCGACCACCTGCTCACCAGCTCGGCGGTGGCGCGCTACCAGGGCCTCGTCGCCGGCCAGCTCCTCCCCAGCGTCGAGGTGGCGTACTCGCGCCACGAGATCCGCGGCGGCGATCCCCGCGACGACCACGAGGTCCGCGGTCGCGCGGCCCTCGCCCTCGCGCCGGACGATCGCTTCCGCGTCGGCCTCCACTACGACGTGCGCGCCCTGGTGGCCACCAGCGCAGGGGCACCGTTCACCGACCACCGGGTCGGGCTCACCCTCGAGCTCGGCGCCCCCGGCGCCGACCTGCCCTGGCTGCCGTCGCTGCCGCGCAACCTCTGACGCCTCCGCTGCGCCGCGAGGACCTCCGATCCGTAGTATCCTCCGGCCCCGGGAACCCCATGTCCGACAGTCCACGAACCCACCGACCCCCTGGCATGCGCCGCGCGCGGGTGCGGCGATTCCTGTTCCGCGTGCGTTGGCCCTTCATCGGGCTGTGCTTCGTGACGGCCCTGGCGCTGGGGTACGTGGGCTTCTGGACCCTGTTCCGCGGCGACCCGAACCTGGGGCCGGCGGACTACCTGTACTACGCCGTGTTGCTGTTCGCCCTGGAGTACAGCGGCGGCCACGAGCCGGTGAACCTGGCGCTGCACGTGGCGCGGTTCATGGCGCCTGCCACGGCCGCGTATGCGGCCATCCGCGCGGTGATGCTGCTGTTCGACGAGCAGCTCGAGCGGTTGATGCTACGGTTCTCGAGCCATCACGTGGTCATCTGCGGCCTGGGCAAGCATGGGTTGCAGCTGGCGCGCGAGTTCCACGCCGCGGGCCGCCGCGTGGTCGTCATCGAGCCCGACGAGGGCAACCCCAACCTCGCCTTCTGTGACGAGCACGGGGTGGTCTCCATCATCGGCGACGCCCGCAGCTCCGAGACGCTGCGCCTGGCCAACATCGCCCGCGCGGCGCGGCTGGTCGCCGTGTGCGGCGACGACGACGTCAACCTCGGCATCGCGGTGAGCGTCCACCAGTCCCTCGTGGACGTCCCACGGCGCGAACCCCTGCTGTGCCACCTGGCCATCATCGATCCGCGCCTGTGCCACCTGTTCAAGCGCCACCGGATCTTCGGCAACGGCGCGGGCGCGGCCACGGTCGAGGCGTTCAACACCTACGAGAACGCCGCGCGGCTGCTGCTGCGCGACCACCCCCTGGACCAGGCCCTGAAGGGGCCAGCCGATCCCCGCCGCGTGCACCTGGTGCTCGTCGGGTTCGGCAAGATGGGCCAGAGCGTCGCCCTGCAGGCCGCCAAGATCGGCCACTTCGCCAGCGGCGCCCGCCTCGGCATCACCGCCATCGACCCGGCCATGGGCGCCCGCGAGCTCGCGTTCCTCACCCAGCAGCCGGGCTTCGACTCCGTGTGTGATCTGGAGCTGCTCGGCCCGGAGTGCACCGATCCCATCGTGCTGGCCCGGCTGCGCGAGATCGCCGCCGATCTCGGCGCGGTCAGCCGGTTCGTGGTCTGCCTCGACTCCGACGCCCCCTCCCTCGTGACCGGCCTGGAGCTGCTGGACCGCGTGGAGGGGCTGCCTCGCCCGATCTTCGCCCGCATGAGCGGCGTCGGCGGCCTGACCTCCCTGGTCCCGGGGGACAACGGCGCGGACGCCGCCGACCTCGTCCCGTTCGGCCTGATCTCCCAGACCTGTAGCCGCGAGCTGCTCGTGGTGCGGCCCCTCGACACCCAGGCCCGCGTCATCCACGAGGACGGCGCCAACACCGCCACGGCGACCACGTCGTTCGCCTCCGACGTCGAGTTCGCCCACACCCGGTGGGAGGACCTCCCCGAGTCCGCGCGCGACGAGCACCGCCAGCAGGCCGACCACATCGACGTCAAGCTCCGCGCCATCGACGCCGAGGTCGTGCCCTCGGCCCGCGCAGCCACCTACCCCTTCGAGTTCACCGACGACGAGATCGACCTCCTCGCGCGGATGGAGCACGAGCGCTGGGCCGCCCAGCAGGCCTTGGCCGAGTGGCGCCTCACCGACCACGAAACCGCCCTGTTCGACACCGCCTGCCACGTGGTGCCCTGGGCGAACCTCGACGACGACGACCAGGACGTCTTCCGCGAGGCCGTGCGGCGGATCCCGGCGCTGGTGACCGCCGCGGGGGGAGGGATACGACGGGTCTCGTGAGTCCGGGCCCGGGAGGGAATCGCCATGCTCGAAGGCCAGCTCATCAACCTGCGGCTCGTCCGCGAGGCCGACATCGACGAGATCATCGAACTCACCAACCGCATGGCCGACAAGGGGCCGCACTACCCGATCCAGCTCCACACCGCCACGGCGTTTCGCAAGCAGCTCGCCGAGGACGGCATGTGGGGCGAGGACAGCGGCGTGCTCCTCATCGAGGACAAGGACCACCGCGTCCTCGGCTACATCACCTTCTTCCCCTCCCACCCCCACGATCCCGGCATCGAGGTCGGCTACGCCATCTACCGCCCCGCCGACCGCGGCCACGGCGCCATGACCGAGGCCCTTCGCATCTTCAGCGCCTACCTCTACGACCTCAAGCCCATCGCCCGCCTCCAGATCGCCACCCACGTGGACAACCTCGCCAGCCAGCGCGTCGCCGAGAAGGTCGGCTACATCCGCGAGGGTGTCCTGCGCAAGGCCTGGTTCCTGCGCGGCGAGTACACGGATCTGGTGCAGTTTTCGCTGCTGCGCGATGAGTGCCCGTCGCTGGAGGAGGTCGTCCCGCGGGCCGCGGATTCGTAGGCTGGAAGAGTACGAAGACCGGAGTCGCCGCGTGGACCTCGCGCTTGGCAGGGCGTCCGGGCGAGGATTGCCGTAGACTGTGGGTATGGGACGCTCTGCCACCGACGACACCTCCGCCGAGGCCAGACAGATCCTCGTCGAAGGCTACCGCAGCATGAGTCCGGCCCTGAAGCTGCGGCGGGTCGTCGAACTCACCCACGCCGTCCAGCAGATGGCGATCTCGCGCATCCGGGCGGCTCACCCGGAGGCAGACGACCGCGAGATCAAGCTGAGATTGGCCTCCTTGTGGCTGCCCGCTGACCTGATGAGGGATGCTTTCGACTGGGATCCCGAGGTCGAAGGGTACTGAACGCCGTGCTCGCCGAGCCCCTGGTCGTCACACTGGAGGTCGGTGAGGTCCTCGATGGCCTGGGTGTCCCCTGGGTCGTCGGCGGCTCGGTTGCCTCCTCGCTGCACGGCATCCCCCGTAGCACGCAGGACGTGGACATCGTCGCCGACCTGGATGCATCGCATGTGGAGCCGCTCGTCCGGTCACTGCAGGACAGGTTCTACGTCGATCACGACGCCGTGATGTCCGCAGTTCGCACCCGCGGATCGTGCAACCTCATCCACCTCGCCACCATGACCAAGATCGACGTCTTCGTGGCGAAGCGCGACGCCCTGTCACGCAGCCAGCTACGGCGACGTCAACTCCACACGGTAGACGTGGGAGCAGTCCTCCCCCTGACCAGCCCCGAAGACGTCGTCCTCCAGAAGCTGTCGTGGTATCGCAAGGGCGGTGGCATCTCGCAGCGCCAGTGGGCAGACGTCCTCGGCGTACTCCGAGTTCGCAGCGAGGATCTGGACCTGGAGTACCTACGCGTTGCAGCCACGCGGGAGGACCTGGCGAGGTTGCTGGAAGAGGCGATTGCCGAGGCGCGGGGGAGCTGAGACAGCGGGGGTTCGAGGATGGTGCGGCCAGCAGCCTCCGACCCCGCGACCTACAGATTCGTAGATACTCCCTCCATGACTCCGATCCACCTACTCCAGCGCCGCCTCCACCGCCTCGCCGATCCCTCCAAGAAGGCCTGGTGGGAGGCCTACCTCAAGGGGGCCATCGGCTTCCGCGGGGTGCCCATGGCCGGCGTCCGGCGTGAGGTCGCGGCCTGGTTGCCCGCCGAGGGGAGGGTGGCGCTGGCGTTGCTCGTGCGCGAGGGCTCGGTGCTGGCGCCGTCCCTCGCGTCGTGGCGCGACGGCTTCACGCTGTGGCAGCGGCGCGCGGCGATCGTCGCCTTCGTCAAGCTCGCCCCGCGCGGTGACGACAACTGGCCCGGGTTCACCGACGCTCTCCTGGAATCCTGCGCGTCCAACGTGCTGGACGAGGCCCGCTTCTCGCAGACCGGCGTGGGCTGGGTGCTGAGGGAGCTGAGCAAGGCAGATCCTGCGCGCGTCGAGGCATTCGCGGTCGATCACCCCCTGTCCACCGAGGCGCGCAGGATGGCCCTGGCCAAGATCACCGGCCGCGGCCGCCGTTGACGCCGCGGCTCAGTCGAACGTGTAGTGCTTGCGGATCGGGCTCGTGACCTTCCAGGTGCACGACATGCCCCGCGGGAACGTCACCAGATCGCCCACCCCCACGGTCACCGGCTCGCCGCCGTCCGGTGTCACGGTGACCTGGCCCTCGAGGATGTAGCAGGTCTCGTCGGCGTCGTAGGTCCAGGGGAACTCGGAGTTCTCGCACGTCCAGATGGGCCAGGAGCGCACCCCCTTGGTGGACAGGACGGACTCTTCGGGGGCTTTGACGACGGTGATCTTGCTCATGGTCGGCTCCATGTTGGACCCCGCCATTGTAGTCGCCGGCACAAAAACGCACCCCCCCTGATCACTCCTGACACAAGGCTGTCAGGAGGGGTGGTCCATGCTCCCCCCATCGCGTCGGCGACGACCCCCGGCGCCCAGGAGGAGAGACCCATGCACAGCAACCGCATCGTTCCTTTGTTGACCTTCCCCGAGCTCGCCGAGCTCAAGTCCTTCTACGTGGATCGCCTCGGCTTCGAGGTGACCTTCGACGCGCCCATGTACCTGGGCCTGCGGTCGCCGGGCGACGGCGGCGTGGAGATCGGCTTCATGACGCCGGACAGTGACGCCGAACCCAACTTCGAAGGCAAGGGCCTGACCCTGTGCCTGTACGTGGACGACGTGGACGCGTCCCACGCCGAGATGGTCGAGCGCGACGTGCCCATCCTCCAGCCCCCCGAGGACAAACCCTGGGGCGATCGCTGCTGCGTGGCCCGAGACCCCGCCGGCGTGATGCTGTACGTGGCCCAGCCCATCGAGGCGCAGCCGGAGTTCCAGCAGTACGTCCCCTGAGGGGGGAGATGAGGCAAACTACTCTCCATGCGCCGAGCCGACCGCCTCTTCCAGCTGATCCAGCTCCTGCGCCGCCGCCGCGTCGTCACCGCCGCCTACCTGGCGCATCGCCTGGAGGTCTCGGAGCGGACCGTGTACCGCGACGTGCGGGACCTGATGCGCTCCGGCGTCCCCATCCAGGGTGAGGCCGGCGTGGGGTACTCCCTCTCGCGGAGCTTCGACCTGCCGCCGCTGATGTTCACCGAGGACGAGATCGAGGCGCTGGTGCTCGGCGCGCGCGTGGTCCGCTCCTGGGCCGATCCAGCCCTGGCCGGCGCGGCCGGCGACGCCCTGGACAAGATCGAGACGGTCCTCCCCGCGCACCTGAAAGAACGCGTCGCCAGCTCGGCGCTGTTCGCGCTCAACTTCGACCAGACCGACGAGACCACCGACGCCCTCGCCGTGCTGCGCGCGGCCGTGCGAGACCGCACCAAGGTCCGGTTCGCGTACGAGCGCGGCGACGGCACGCCCTCGTCCCGCACGGTCCGCCCGCTGAGCCTGTCGTTCGTGGCGCCCCGCTGGTGGCTGTCGGGCTGGTGCGAGCTGCGCGAGGACTTCCGAACGTTCCGCGTCGATCGCATGTCCGATCTGGCCGCCCTGGACGAGCGGTTCGCGTCCGAGCCGGGCCGCACCCTGGCCGATTTCCTTGCCCGGGTGCACGAGGAGACCTGATGAGCCCCCCCGTCGACATCCTGCTCGCCGTTGACGAACCCTGGGTCCGCTACCGCACGCGGGTCGACCTCCTGGGCGCGCCCCGCGACGATCCCGAGGTGAAGGCCGATCGCGCCGCCTCGCTGGCCCATCCCCTCGTCCGCGCCCAGATCGACCTCGCCCTGTCCTGGCCCGGGCCCGTGCTCAAGCGCCACAACCAGGCCAATCATCCACTCCACGCGCTGGGGCTGGCCGCCGATCTCGGTCTGACCGGCCAGGACGACGAGGGCCGGGAGCTGGCCGATCGACTCCTGGCCCGCTGCGGCGACGACGGCCTCCCGTGCAGCTGGATCGAGGTCCCCAAGGCGTTCAAGGGGACGGGTGAGCCCGCGTGGGACTGGATGTTGTGCGACGCCCCCCTGTTGCTGGACGCGGCCCAGCGGCTGGGTGCGGCGGGCGACGAGCGGGTCCTCGCCGGGCTGGATGCCCTGTGCTCCCTGTCACGCGACGGTGGCTGGGGATGTGCCTCGACCGTCCCGCGCTTCCGCGGCCCCGGCCGCAAGGCCGATCCCTGTCCCTACGCCAACCTGGTCTCGCTGCGCGCCGTGTCCCGGTCCGCCCGGCACCGGGACAGCCCCGCCGCCCGCGCCGGTGCCGAGGCCCTCCTCGGCCACTGGGAACGCCGGGGCGAGCGCAAGCTGTACATGTTCGGCATCGGCACGACCTTCCAGCGCCTCAAGTACCCCCTCGTCTGGTACGACCTGCTCCACGTCCTCGACGTGCTGACACGGTTCGAGTGGACGCACGGGGATCCCCGCCTCCTCGAGATGCTCGACCTGCTCGCCGGCAAGGGCGACGAGACCGGCCAGTACACGCCCGAGTCGGTGTGGATGGCGTTCAAGGGCTTCGACTTCACCCAGAAGCGCGGCCCGAGCCCGATGCTCACGGTGGCCGCCTGGCGGATCCGGCAGCGCGTCGCGGCCTGACGATCCGGATTTGCCGCGACGCCGATCGTGTCTATGGTTCCCCGAACACCACGGGGAGCAGCCATGACCGACGCCATCCGATCCGCCGAGGACTTCCGCCACGTGGACCTCGCCCCCCTGGGCAAGCGCGTCCTGCGCCTGGGCGTGGCCGGCAACTACGGTCTGACCGAGGCGGGCTACCACCACGCCGCCTCCCGGGGCGTCAACTTCTGGGAGTGGACCGCCCGCATGAAGGCCGGGACCGCCGCCTTGCGCGACATCCTGAAGAGGGACCGCGAGGGGCACGTCGTGGCCATGATGGGCATGGCCATGCTCCCCGGAGGCGCGCGCCGCGACGTGGAGAAGATCCTCCGGGCGCTCGACATCGAGTACCTCGACATCTTCCAGCTGTCCTGGCTCGGCCGCACGTCGTTCTTCACGTCCGGCATCCAGGACTCCCTGTTGAAGCTCAAGGAGGAGGGCCTCGTCCGCGCCGTCGGCACCAGCATTCACGACCGCAAGCGCGCCGGAGAGCTCGCGCGGGACTCCATCCTCGACGAGCTGATGATCCGCTACAACGCCGCCCACCCCGGCGCCGAACAGGACATCTTCCCCCACCTCCATCACCGCAACCCCATGCTCGTGAGCTACACCGCCACGTCGTGGCGCCAGCTCCTCAAGCCGCTCGAGGGCATCGACATGCCGCCGTGGCCCGGCGCCGATCCGGTACCGCCGCCGCTCACGGCCGCCCTGTGCTACCGCTTCGTCCTGTCGTCGCCCCACGTGGACGTGGCGCTCACCGGTCCCGCCGATGTCGATCAGCTCAACGAGAACCTCGACGCCCTCGACCACGGCCCGTTGACCCCGGAGGAGGACGCCTGGGTGCGCGAGTACGGTCGGAAGGTGGCGGGGAAGAAGAAGATCCCGTTCATGTAGGGAGCCCCAGCGCGCGAGTCAGAGGATGACCAGCTCCAGGTCGGACATGGGGTAGCTGTTGCAGGCGTGGATGTACCCGTACTGCTCGTCGATCTCGCGGCGACCGGGGATGGGCGCGCTGAACACCTCCCCGGTGAGCAGCCGCGTGCGGCAGGCGCTGCACTCCCCGGACCGGCACTGGGCCTGGACCGCGACACCGTGGCGCTCCAGTGAGTTGATCAGCGGTTCGCCGGCCCGCACGGGGATCGTCCGTCCGTTCACCTTGGCGACGAAGGCCTGCTCCGGGTCGAGGGCTTCGGGCCAGCCCACCACCTCGGTGATGTCGTCGGGCGGGCCGGACAGCTCGCGGCGGATACGCTGCAGCGGGACGCCCAGCGATTCCAGCTCGGCGAGGCAGTGCGTCAGCATCACCGGCGGTCCGCAGAGGTAGAAGGTCCTGTTTTCGAGGGAGCCCACCTCGCTGCGAATCAGGTCCGCGTCCAGCATCCCACAGAGGCCGTCGTGGTCCTCGGGGGGCTCCGAGAGCACGATGGCGCAGTGGAAGCGGTCGTTGTCCTCGGCAAGCGCCCGTAGCTCGTCGCCGTAGATCACGTCGTCGGCGACGCGGCTGCCGTAGAGCAAGGTGATCCTCAGCGGCCAGCCCAGCTCCTGCTGGCGGCGGATGATGCTCATGAACGGCGTGATCCCGCTGCCGCCGGCCAGCAGGACCAGATCGTCGCCGTCGATCAGCGGCTCGCGATAGAAGTGTCCCAGGGGACCGGAGCTGGTCAGCTCGTCGCCCGGTTCGACCTCCTGGAGCAGGTGCGGGGCCATGAAACCGCGGTCCACTTCGCGCACCGTGATCTCCAGCCACGGCTGCCCGGGGGCGGACGAGATGCTGTAGGGCCGGGACGTGTGCACGTCGCCGATCCGGCACTGGAGGCAGATGTACTGGCCCGCGCGGAATGGCGGCAGCGCGCCGTCGGTGCGCTCGAACCGGAGGCACTTGCTCGTCGGGCTGGTCCGGATCACCTCGACGACCCTCAGGCGCATCTCCCTGGGGTGCAGCGCAGCCACGGTGCGTCGAGTCCGGTCGACCAGCTCTACAGCGGTGTGATCCTCCCCGGCGCCGGGCTCGGCCAGGGCTCGGTGCACGAAGAAGCGGCGGACGTAGTCCGCGACATCGTTGAAGAGGGACATCTCAGGCGCCCCTCTTCTTCGCGGCCCGGGCCGCCTTGACGGCCGCCATGTACCCCGACGTCATCACCAGCTCGAAGCCGCCGCCCGGGGTGGTGAAGGCGCCGGCGAAGTACAGGCCGTCGAACGGACCGTCGTGGGCCAGGCGATACACCGTGGAGTTGTAGGGGAGCTGCTCGTAGCCGTAGATCGCGCCGTCGACCTGGTTGGTGTAGCGCATGTTGGTCACCGGCGTGGCGATCTCGAGCACCTCGGCGGCGCTGCGCAGATCGGGGAACACCGTCTCGACGCGCTCGATCATGGAGCGGGCGACCCGGTTCTTGACGTCCACGTAGTCCTCGGGCGGGACGTCGTGCCAGCGGCGGCCGAACATCAGCGTGGTCATCGACACCAGCGAGGTGCCCGGCGGCGAGATGCCGGGATCGGCGTGGTTGTAGCAGGTCATCGCCACGCACGGCGCCGCCGGCGGCCTGGCATCGAAGAGCCGGGGCAGGTCCCTGCACTCGATGTACTGGGACTCGATGTCGGTGTTGGAGTTGACGAACACCTCGTACTCGGTCAGGCCGAGTTCTTCTGGCGGCTTGGCCAGTCCCATGTAGACGTTGAACGATCCCGGCCCGACCACACACTGCTGCAGCTTGCGCCAGTACCTCTGGGGCACCTTGTCCACGCCGATGAGATCGCGGCAGGTGCTGGAGGGGTCCAGGTTCGAGATGACCGTCCCGGCGGCGATCTCCTCACCCGTCTCGGTGACCACCCCCTTGACCTTGCGGCCGTCGACCTTCAGCTCCGTGACCCCGCAGCCGAGCCGGACCTCACCGCCGCGCCGCTCGATGGCCCGGACGAAGGCCGCCGACAGCGCGGCGGAGCGACCCTTGATGTACCGCGGGCCGTTCGCGACGTAGGTGCCCATGCAGGCGCCCAGCAGCAGGAACGAACCCCTCGATGGCGGCTGGCCCACATACCCCCAGAGCTGGCCGATGACGGCCTTGAGGGTCGGATCCGAGATGTCGCGGTCCAGGATCGTGCCGAACATGGCCTGGCCGTACCGCGCGATGATCCGGCTCTTGAACGGGAGCTGTAGCAGCTGGCCGAGGCTCGGCAAGCCGTCCAGCATGTTGATGTCGTTGAAGAAGCGGACCTCGTCCTGCAGCGCATGGATCCGGCCCATGAACTTGCGGATGCCCTTGTGCTGATCGGGGAAGGCCTCGCACAGCGTCTGCTCGTAGGGCTCCCAGCCCACCGGCAGGGTGACGTCGATCTCGGGGAAGATCGCGCGGTAGACCTCGGGGATCGCGATGAACTCGAGGTCGTCGAGCATCCCGAGCTCGTCGAACATGCCGTGGAGCGCGCCGGGGTTCTCCGGCGTTCCCATCCCCGAGAGCTCGTGCAGGGCGATCTCGAACTCGTACCGGCCCCTCACGAACGTGCCCGCGTACCCCCCCGGGACGTGGTGTTTCTCCAGGCACAGGACCGACAGGTCCCGCTGGGCCAGCGCAGCGGCGGCGGAGAGCCCTCCCAGGCCCGCCCCGATCACCACGGCGTCGTACTTCTGGTCCAAGGGTTGCTCCCGACGGTGTTCTGCGATTCGACCCTCTGGGTATACCTCATCGACGTGCCGTCGTGGCATACACTGTCTTCATGATGACCTCCTCGCTCAAGACCATGTCCCTCCTGGCGCTGGTGTGGTTGCCGCTGGCCTGCGCCGTGTCCTCCACCCCCGCCGAGACCGCACCGACCGAACCGGCTCCGGCGCCGATCGAGGACGGCCCCCCGATCATCGGCATGACCGGCTACGTCGACCTCCCGGGCACCGAGTCCGGCGGCTCCCTGGGCAAGCTGCGCGTGACCCGCACCTACCGCGACGCCCTGGTCCGGGCCGGCGCCGTCCCCGTGCACCTGGTGCCGGTGCCCGAGGACCGCGTGGACGACGTGCTCGACCACGTGGACGGGGTGGTGATGTGCGGCGGCTACGATATCGATCCCGCGGCCTACGGCGAGCCCCGCCACGAGTCCGTCGAGACCATGCCGACCGAGCGCCAGGACTTCGACATGGCCGTGGCTCGCGAGGCCATGGCCCGGAAGATGCCGCTGCTGGGCATCTGCCTGGGTAGCCAGGAGATCAACGTGGTCCGCGGCGGCGCCATGATCCAGGACATCCCCACCGAGGTCGGCACCGACGTCGGCCACCGCAAGCTCGACATCGAGGACCTCCGCAAGGGGGCCCACGACATCACCCTGGTGCCGGGCACGGCCCTGGCAGAGCTGTACGGGACCGACACCATCCGGGTGAACAGCGCCCACCACCAGGCCTCGGACGTGATGGCCGAGGGGCTCGTGCCCGCCGCCCACGCCCCCGACGGGGTGGTCGAGGCCTACGTCGATCCCGAGATGCCGTTCCTCATCGGCGTCCAGTACCACCCGGAGATGCAGACCGAGCCCGAGGGCCAGCACGCGCCGTTGTTCGAAGCGCTGGTGGCGGCGGCCGAGGAGTACAGGCGGCGCTGAGCTGGATCAGCCGTTGCGGATGGTCAGCGTGTAGGAGGCGTCGTCGGGTCCGCCCGCGGGACGGTACACGCGGATCAGCATCGTCATGCTGTTGTCGGTGCACTGGTTGTAGCCCGGGGTGACGCCGTTGTAGCAGGGGCACTCGCCGGCGACCTCCCAGTCGAACTCCGTGAGGTCGTTTCCGCAGGCATCCCCCGGGCCGGTCCACAGGTTGCACGCCGTGTCGTACACCTCGAAACGGAACTGATCGTTCTCGTTGATCGAGAAGTAGACCTCCACGTCGAACGGATCGCAGGCGTAGTTGCCGTCGCCCACGTCCGAGAGGTCGAAGTAGTACCAGTCCTCGTCCACGGCGGGCTGGAAGTGGTCGTACAGGATGTTGCCCAGGATCGAGACGGTGGTCGTGGGGCTGTCGGTCAGGGGCGCCCACAGGGCCATCGCGCCCACACACTGGTCCCCACCGTGGGCCTCCCACGCGTCCTCCTCGGCCTCGCACCCCGTGTCGTAGTCGTCGTCCGGGTCGTAGAAGCCCGGGTTGCACGAGTCGATCACACACTGCCCGGTCACGCACGCAGGCGTCCCGTTGGCCACGGTGCAGTTGGGCCACGCCTCGTCCGCGCCGCCGACGCAGTCGTTGTCCACGCCGTCACAGACCTCCTGTGCGTTGGGGTGGACCTGGTCGTCGCCGTCGTCGCAGTCGTCGCCCACCAGCGCGCGGTAGTTGCCCTGGGGCTCGCACGTGCACTGCTCGGTCCCGTTCACGCCGTACCCGTCGTCGTCCACGTCGAGGTAGTAGTCGTCGCAGCCCGTCGCGCCCTCGTCCTCGTCCACGCCCCCGTCGCAGTCGTTGTCGATGCCGTCGCACGCCTCCTGGGCCCCGGGGTACGCCAGCACCTCGGCGTCGTTGCAGTCCCCGTCGCACGTGGTGTACCCGTCACCGTCCAGGTCGTAGCCGTCGTCCACGTTGCCGTCGCAGTTGTCGTCGATGAAGTTGCACAGCTCGTTGGCGCCGGGATTCACCGCCGCGTCGTTGTCGTCACAGTCGCCGCCCTGATCGGCCCGGTAGTCCCCGTTGGGATCGCACCAGCACTCGGTGTCCCCGTCCACGCCGTACCCGTCGCCGTCGTCGTCGAGGAGGTAGTCGAAGCAGCCCGGGGTGTTCTGGCCCTCGTCGATGGAGCCGTCGCAGTCGTTGTCGATGTCGTCGCACACCTCGGTGGCGCCGGGGTAGGCGTCGGGCTCGTTGTCGTCGCAGTCGCCGTCACAGGAGGAGTAGCCGTCGTTGTCGAGGTCGTATCCCTCGTCCACACCGCCGTCGCAGTCGTCGTCGATGAAGTTGCACACCTCGTTGGCGCCCGGGTGCACCGCCGGCTCCCAGTCGTCGCAGTCCCCGCCCACCGTGGCGCGGTAGTCGCCGTTGGGATCGCACCAGCACTCGGTGTCCCCATCCACGCCGTACCCGTCGTCGTCGGTGTCCTTGTAATAGGTGATACAACCCAGCGCGTTCTGCCCCTCGTCGATGGAGCCGTCGCAGTCGTTGTCGATGTCGTCGCACACCTCGGTGGCGCCGGGGTAGGCGTCGGGCTCGTTGTCGTTGCAGTCCCCCTCGCACGTGGTCCACCCGTCCGCGTCCACGTCGTAGCCGTCGTCCACGTTCCCGTCGCAGTCGTCGTCGATGAAGTTGCACGTCTCGTTCGCGCCCGGGTTGATCGCCGCCTCGGCGTCGTCGCAGTCACCGCCGACGATGGCGCGGTAGTCGCCGTTGGGGTCGCACCAGCACTGGGTGTCCCCGTCGACCCCGTATGCGTCGTTGTCCACGTCGAGCAGGTAGTCGAAGCATCCGGCGCCGTTCATGTCCTCGTCGGCGTGGGAGTCGCAGTCGTTGTCCAGGTCGTCGCAGATCTCCGGGGCGCCCGGGTAGATCTCGGGCAGCGCGTCATTGCAGTCCCCCGCGCACGACGTCCACCCGTCGGCGTCCACGTCGAAGCCGTCGTCCACGGTGCCGTCGCAGTCGTCGTCCACGCCGTTGCAGGTCTCGATGGCCGCCGGGTTCACCGAGGCGTCGGCGTCGTCGCAGTCCTCGTCGTTGGTCGCCGTGTAGGGGAATGTGGCCGCGCACAGGCAGGCGACCGTCTGGCTGCCGTAGGTGTCCCCGTCCAGGTCCGAGTAGTAATCGTCGCACCCGTCGGCGTCCTCGGGGTCGATGGTCCCGTCGCAGTCGTTGTCCACCCCGTCACAGGCTTCGGGGTTGCCCGGGAATGCCGTGGGATCGTTGTCGTCGCAGTCCCCGCCGCAGCTGGTGTGCCCGTCGAGGTCCACGTCGAACCCCTCGTCCACGGTGCCGTCGCAGTTGTCGTCGATGCTGTTGCACACCTCCACCGCGCCGGGGAAGACGTCGACGTCGGTGTCGTCGCAGTCGAACTGGACGCAGTCCTGTGCCGTGCCGAAGCCGTCGCCGTCGAGGTCGCTCTCGGCGCAGGTGCACTCGCGGTCCGCGCCGTCGCAGTCCTGGTCCACCCCGTCCCAGCAGAACTCGTAGGCGCCGGGGTAGATCGTGGCGTCGGTGTCGTCGCAGTCCTCCTCCGGGCACGAGACGTCCACGCCGAACCCGTCGCCGTCGGTGTCGCTGTACCAGCAGTCGCACGAGTCGTTCACCGCCCCGGGCGTGCCGAAGTCACCGCCCGCGAACAGCGGCGTGGTCGACCCACACCAACTCGCGCCGTCGTCGTTGTCCACCGCGTCGATGAGCAGCGGGTCCAGGATCATCGATGCGCCGCTGGGGGAGGGGAACGACCACCCCCAGTCGTAGGCGACGGCGTCCACCTCGACCCCGAGGTACTCCAGGATCACCGCGTCGGCGCCCTGGTCCAGATCGAAGCCCGCGTACTCGTAGTCCACGGCCGCGCCGCCGTTGTAGGCCGGGTTGGACTCCACGCCGAGCACGAAGAACGCGCCGGGATCCACCACGGCCGCGCCGCCCGTCGAGATGGTGTGCGTGTCCGCCGCGCCGTCGTGGAGCACGAACCCGTCCAGCGCGATGGGCTCGGCGCTGGCGTTGTACAGCTCCACGTACTCCCCGTCGCTGTCGTCCACCTCCTGGGGATCGATCATGATCTCGGTGATGATCAGGTCGCCGTGGCGCGGCACCACCCACGCCGACGCCTCGGCCCAGCCCGACGTGTCGGTGAGGTCGTCGGCCCGCGCGGCGCACCGCCACTGTTCCCCCAGCGTCGTCTCACCCGCTGCCACCGTGTCCGTCATCAGCAGCGGCTGCAGCGCGCCATCCCGGAACCACTCGTACTCGTAGTCCAGCGCGTCACCGTCCACGTCGCCGGCCGGCGTGAGCACGGCGCACTCCACGTCGTCGTCCGTGTGCAGCGGATCCGGCACGATGGCGATCACCGGCTCGGTCGGCGCCGAGTTGGAGATGGTCACCGCGTTGGACGTCACCACGTTGCCCGCATCCACGCCGTCGAACGGCGTCACCTCGCACAGGACCTCCATGTCCCGGTCGAAGTACGTCCCATCGAGGGTGTCCGTCACCGGCCCCGCGACCGCCCCGTCCACCCACCACTCGAACAGCGCGCCCTCGGCGTCCCCGTCCGGGTCGTGCCAGCCCTGGGGCTCGCACAGCAGTTCGGTCTCCTCGTACGCCGGCGTCGGCCCGAGCACCGCGCTGGTGTAGCTGGGCAGCGTGTTGCCGATCACCACCACCGCCGACCCCGCGATCCCGTCCAACCCCTCATTGTCCGACGGCGTGGCCCAGCACGTCCACTCGTCCCCGTTCATCGTCTCCGACTCCGACAACGTGTCGCCGGTCCAGCCGGTCACCGTCCCGTCCAGGTCCCACGCGAATGCGTAGGTGACGGGGCCTCCCTCGGGGTCCACCGAGTCCGTGGCGATACACCTCAGATCGTCCTCGGTCTGCGGCCCCGGCGGCTCGATCGTGACCGTCGGCGTGGACGGCGGCTCGTTCTCCGCCAGCACCGTCAGCGTCACCTCGTCGCTCCCCGTCAGCCCCTCCCCATCCGTCACCACCAGCACGACCTCGTGCTCTCCGGGCGTCAGGAGGTCCATCTCGAACGCGATCGCCCCCATGGCCGACGGCGCCGTGTCGTCGAGCAGTCCATCCACGTCGCTGGTCCAGGTCACCTCCAGCAGCGAAGGGTCCTGGTCGTCGCTGGCCACCGCCGTGAACTGGACCGCCGCCCCCTCCTCCACCTCGGTTCCCTCCAGGGGGGCCGTGATCTCCACCAGCGGCGCCTCGTTCGCCGCCGACACCACCACGTTGACGAAGTCGCTGTCCGACAGGTCGTCGCTGTCCGTGACCGTCGCCGTCACCGTATGGCTGCCCGCCTCCATCGCCGCCGTGGTGAAGCTCGATCGCCCCTGCGGGTCCACCTCGCTGACGCCCAGCTGCTCGTCGAACCAGTGCCCCTCCTCGTCCTCCCACTCGGTCGTCCACACCACCTCGAGCTGGTCGTACGTGTCGTACCCGTCGGTGACCGACGCCACGAACTCCACCGTCTCGCCCTCCACCGACGGGTACGCATCGTCGCCGGGTTCGGGCTCCAGGATCTCGATCGTGGGTGGCATGGGGACGCGCGTCGGATCCGCTCCGTCGCAGGCCATCGTGGCGAACAGGCAGGCCCAGGCGATCGAGGCGAGCAGGGTGAACGAGCGAGCCATGGATCCTCCTCCATCGAAGGATACAACGCGCCCGGGCGGGGGAGATGGGTTTTCCGGCGAGCTCTAGTCGTCGAGCGGCCGCTTGAAGTAGTGCCAGTACAGCCACGTGCACACGAGCTCCCAACCCTCCTTGCCGTGCTCGTTGAGGATCAGGCGTGTCTTCTCTGCTCCACCCCAGATGAAGATGCAGTCGTATTCCCAGCGCGTCATGTTCCCTCCTCCTGGTCTCGATCATCCCATCTCGTGGGGGGCCTGTGTGACTGTTTGCGAGGCCACGCGCAAGTTCGACCAGTGACCTGGATACGATCGTAAGGGAGCAAGATTCCGGCGGAGTCTCACGTCGAGGAGGATCTAGGGCCGATGTCCTGGATTCTCAGAACCCGTCCTTCACCCGCCCGCAGGTCACATCGACCTGGTTCTTGCCTCGAGCCCACCTGTGCCATGGCCGCCACTTGCCCACGACGAGCCACCACGGATCGATGACGGTCGAGCCGAACCAGTCGTAGGCGTTGGGCTTGCACTTCGGGAGGCAGAGGACGGCCTGGTGCCGGAACTCGAGCGTCCATCGAGCCACGAGCTCGAACTTGTAGCAGGGCGTGTCCACCTCCATCCACAGCCTCGTCGTGGTCAACCCCGCCGGGAGCGCGCCGGTGGCCATACCCGACGCGACGGTTGCCCCGGGGATCTTCAGCGAGATGTTGGTGATCAGCCGAGTGGAGATGCTGATGCAGCCTTCGCAAGTAGTGCGTGTCTTGTAGGTGCTCTTCGCCGCGGCCAGGATGTTCTTGATCTCCGCGTCTCGCGCCGCCTTGGGACACGCCTCGCAGGTCGGGTCGGCCTTCATCCATTGCTCGAGGTTCTTCCATTCCCAGATCATGGCTTCCCCCCCAGCTGGTTCACGGCCTTCTCCTCGAGCAGGAGATCGAGTTCGTCGCCGTCCTCGTCGTCCGTCCAGATCATCGCCACGTCCGCGCCCGTTCCCTCGTCCGGACCGCGGAGGCCGATCTGTACCGGCTGCTCCCAGGAGACGTGGACGATCGGCAGCTCGGACAGGCCCGGCTCGAGCTCGAACGAAGCGACCGCGTCGGAGCCGAAGGGCTCGGCCCACCGCATCACCGCGTGGCCGTCACCCCCTTCGATGCAGTTCTGTGCGGACAGCGAGATCGAGACGACCTGGCGCCGCTTGGAGCTACCGACGATCTTCACGAGCAAGCGGTCTTCGCGGACGTCGATCTTCACTGTGGGGAGCTGGGCGAGGTCGCCCTCGCGTGCGAACTGGCTCTCCACGTCCATGGTCGGCAGCACGAGTAGGACCGGCCGTTTCGGACTGAGTTCTCCCTCCATGACAAACCTCCTTCACGAGCCCCACATCGCTGGTCTCGTCACCTTGGTCCGGGTTCTTCTGGATTCACCCCGAATTGAGGTTATCGGGGGGAGGGGCCCGGGGCAAGTGAGGAGTCGGCGACGATGCGCGGTCGAGAGGTCATGGGCGAGAGCTCACCGTGACGGCGTCGCGTGCGTGCCCAACCGCGTCACGAACAGTCCATCGAACTGCATCGTCTCCAGCGGCTGCTTCCGGACCACACCCCCAGGAGCCGCGTGGATGACCGCGTGGTCCTCACCGCCGACGTACAGGGCCGTGTGCCAGGGCCAGTACCGCGCCGACTCCGTCACGAGCAGCGGCTCGTCCTCGATCTCGTACTCCTCCATCAGCAGGTACAGCACGTCGCCGCGCTTCAGCGTGCCCACGTCGAGGTCCTCGCGCAGTACCCCCGCCGCGCCCGGGACCGGCGTTCCGAGCATCTCGCTGCGGACGATCTTCGAAGGATCGACCGGGTAGCGACGCCATGGGGTCTCGGTGGGTGGCCCATAGGCGAGGTAGAGCAGCCCGAGGCAGTCGATGCCGGGGTTGCCGGTCGTCATGCGCCCACCCCAGCGATAGGGCTCGCCCAGGAGGGCCTCGGCGTTGGCGATGGCGGCGTCGGCGAGCTCGGGCGGAGGGGGCGGTGGGGGAGGGTCCTCGGGGGCGGCTGCTGCGCTCGAGGGATCGTCGTCGCCGTGGGCCTCGGCACTCGCCGCGACGAGGCAGGCGAGGAGTGCCCACAGCAGCACCGATTGGGATCCGATGGAGATCGTGACGGTCACCTTCTCCTTTTAACGCGTCGAGGAGCGGATACGAAACAGGGAATCCACACGGCGCCAGGGACATCGGTCGAGGAATGATCCCGTCGATCCGCGGGTCGTACCCATGCGCCAGGACGGGGAACGAGGTCATGACCGGAATTCGGCTGGGGTGGCTCTGCTGTGCCACGTTGCTCCTGTGCCTGGCCTGCCCGCCCGCCATCGCCTGCAGCTGCGGTTTCACCAGACACTGGGTCGTGCCCGAGAGCGGAACGATCCCGGCCAACGCCCGAGGCCTGGTCTGGGTCGGCTTCTCGTGGTGGGACTACGAGTGGGAGGACCCGTCGGTGCTGCGGGATCTCGACGAGTTTCGCTTCCGCCGTCCCGAGGGGTACAGCCCGCGCAAGGTGCAGGACGACTTCTTCGTGGAACGACTGAATGGCGACGGCGTCGTCCGCCTCCCCCTCGCGGTCACCCCGCTGCCAGGGGGCGATGCGCTGATCGCCGTGGACCAGCCGTTGTCGCCCGGGGCGCGGTACAGGTTCGGTTCGATGCAGCCCGTCTACGACTCGCATGGCCGCGACACAGGCGACCGGGAGCCCGTGAGTGCCACGGTCACCGTCTCCGAGATCGCCTTCGACCTGGACGATGGACCGCTGCAGCTCGTCTCCAGCGCATCCACCACCGGGGCCCTCCAGCTGGCCATGGGGGGCAGCTGCTCCCGCGACACCACCGCCGCGCAGCAGTCCATCGAGGTGGCCCTGCCCGGCCACCTCGAGCCCTTCCGCGACGTTGCGCACTACACCACGGTGATCGACGGCAGCCAGATCTGGGCCCCCCGGAGCAGCATGTGTCAGTTCCCGGATCCGGGCTCCAGCTGGATAGGGTGGGGCCGGGACCGGATCTACGCGGAGTGCAGCAGCGACGCCCTGGAGTGGGACCCGGAGAGTTTGAGCCCTGGTCTCCATCGTGTGCACGTCGAGGTGGAGATTCCTGGTACGGATCTGCGGTGGCGCTCCGGCGAGATCGAGCTCGACCTGCAGTGCAGGACGTTGCTCGCCGGCCGGCCCTGGCGAACCGGCGCCGTGTGGGTGGCTCTGGGAATGGTGGTGTTGGTCCTGGCTCACGGTGCCGGGCGAATCTCACGAAAGCTCAGATCCTCTTCGCCCCGAGCATAGAATCGAACCACCATGCGCACGATCCACCTGCTGTTGTTCGCCCTGCTCCTGGGGCTCGGATGTGACGGTGACTCCGGTCCGTCCGAGGACCCCGTGCCCGAGTTCCGCCACGCCGAGCTCTACGAATCCGTGCAGGACTGGGCCCGGACCCTCACCCGCATCGACGGCGACTGGAAGGAGGACTGGGGAGACGGGTCGTTCTTCGGCCTGGGTTTCTACGTCCAGGAGGGCACCAGCTCGTCCAACGACGAGTACCTCGCCATCGCCCAGGACCTGATGTCGCGCAACCTGGCCCTGATCGAGGACGAGAGCCTGCTCACCGGCGACGTCAACGAGATCGCCATGTGCCTGCTCGGGCTGATCGAGTACGTGGCCGCCACCGGGGATACCTCGGGCCTGGTCGCGATCGACGAGATGATCGCCGTGCTCAACGACCTGATGGAGGCGACCGGCCACTACTTCCCCCCCGAGGCCGTGGACAGCTTCGCCATGGACTTCTACGGCCCCACCTCCATCAACGGCCTGCTGGCGCTGATCAGCCTGCAGCGGGCCTACCTCCTCGCCGGCGACGACGACCTCGTCGAGGTGGCAGCCGCGGTCGTCGACCAGCTGGACGCCCGCGCCTGGAACGGCACCTACTACGAGTTCAGCGACACCCGCGAGGGGCTGTTCCTCTACCCCAACGTCACCTTGATCATGCTCAACGTCCGGCTGTTCCAGCTCACCGGCGAACAGGCCTACCTCGATCGCGCTCTGGACACCCACGCCGGCATCCAGCCCCTGCGCGTGGACGAGGCGAGCGGCCTGGCTGGACCGGGCCGATATCGCTCTCCGTACAGCGCCGACGTCGAGGGCGCCGAGACCGACGACTACACCACCTTGTCGAGCCAGAACTACCTGATGATGGCCCTGATGCTGCTGCACCAGGTCACCGGCGACCCCGCCTATCTCCACGAGACCGACGCCGTGCTCGACTTCATCGAGACCTGCCTGGTCGGCGGCTGGTGCCTGTCCCACTTCCACACCGGCGACTGCACGGATCCGTGCGACGAAGGCGACGTGTGCATCGAGGAGACCTGCTTCGAGGACGCCTGCCACACCGGCGTCCTCCACCACTGGATCGACGGCCGCATCGCCACCCCCGACGACACGGTCCTCATCTGCTCCGGGTGCAACCTGCAGTTGCTGTACGTGATGTGGTTCCGCCAGCACCTCGACGCGGCCTGACGTCCATCGGATGGTCAGTCGGGCGTGACCCTCCGCGCCCTGCATCGCCCCCTCTCGCAAGCGGGTTCCACGTCGTAGGCGGGCTCTGCGCAGTCCACGGAATCGCATCTGCGCGGCCAGCCCTCGCACACCTCGTCGTGGCGCTGGCGGACCTGCTCGAACTGCTCGCGGTTGTAGACCACGGCGCACTGGCACGGCTCGTCACAGCAGTTGCCGTCCTGGATGCACGCGAGCACGCAATCGTCGTCCGTGGCGCAGCTTGGGGTGCGGCCCTCGGCGAAGACCGGAGGGTAGTTCCCTTGCTCGTCGGGTACGGAGTCCTTCTTGGCGCAGGAGCACACCGCGATCGCCAGGGCTGCAGCGGCCACTGACCACGAGATCCTCTGTGTGAAGCTCATCTTTCGATTCTCCCACTTCCGAGGCATCGCCGGGGACGCCGGTGCGACGGAATCGTCCTTCTGCGCCTGATAGGATTCGGTCCCATGGACGACCACGACGTGATCGATTGGTTGCTGCAGGGCGATCCCGCGGTTCGCTGGCAGGTGATGCGCGACCTCCTCGGCGCCGCCGAGGACGAGGTCTCTGGCGAGCGCCGGCGGATCGCGGCCGAGGGGTGGGGACGCGGACTGCTCGAGCGGCAGCACGGGAGCGGCCTGTGGAGCCACGACCTGGGGCCCCGTTCCGCCCGCGGACTCTACATGCCCAAGTGGATATCGACGCACTACACGCTGCTGTTGCTCGCGCGGCTGGGGCTCGATCCGGGTGATCCGGCCGCGGCCGCTGGCTGCCGTGCCCTGCTGGCGCGCGCGCATTGGCTGCCCTCCGGCGGAATCCGCCTGTGGCAGCGCGAGGTGACCGACGTCTGCGTCTGCGCGATGGTGCTGTCGATCCTCCAGACCTTCGACCAGGACCCCGGCGCTCGGCAGCGGCTACGGGCGTTCCTCCTCGATGTGCAACTCGACGACGGGGGCTGGAACTGCGAGCGCGATAGCGTGCACGGCTCGTTCCACACGACCCTGTCCGTGCTCGAGGCGTTCCAGAAAGGGCCGGTCACCTCGGAGATCGAGGCGGCGGTCGCGCGCGGCAGGGCGTTCTTCCTGCGGCACCATCTCTACTGCTCGCACCGCACCGGCGAGGTCTCGCGCCAGGCATTCCTGCGCTTCCCGATCCCGTACTCGTGGCACTTCGACTCGCTGCGGGGGCTCACGTGGTTCGCCGCGGACGACGGCCCGTGGGACGACCGCCTCGCAGCCGCCGTCGCCCTGGTGCGCGAGCGCCGGCGTCCAGACGGGCGCTGGAACGTCAACGCGCGCGCCCCTGGACAGGTCCACTTCGAGCTCGAACCGGCGGGCCGCCCGAGCCGCTGGGTGACCCTCGGCTGCATGCGAGTGCTGCGGTGGTGGGAGGAGCGGTAGGGTTCCTGAGCGCGACGGTGCCAGGGGAATCCCACGCGGGGGAGTTACCGCCGCCGGCGGCCCATCAGCACCAACCCGAGCAGCGCGACCGCCACGCTCCCGGACGCCGATCCGCGGCCGGTGGCGTCGCACTCGCAGTCGTCGTCGTCGTCGTCGGGGGCGCTGTCGTCGTCGTCGGCCGGTTCGGCGCACTCCTCGTCGGCCTCGTCCGTGGCGCCGTCGCAGTCGTTGTCGATCTGGTCCTCACAGTCCTCGTCGACTTCGGGGTTGACCAGGTGATCGGTGTCGTCGCAGTCCTCGCCACCGCACTCGGCTGAGAGGTAGCCGTCGCCATCGACGTCGGCGCTGGCGTCCACGTCGTCGGCGTCGACGTCACCGTCGCAGTCGTTGTCCACGCCGTCGCAGACCTCCTCCGCGTCGGGGTGGATGCCGGCGTCCGTGTCGTCGCAGTCGCCGTCGTCGCAGCTCGTGTAGCCGTCGGCGTCCGCGTCGCTGTGGTTGAGGGACGCGTCCGCGTCGTCGCAGTCCTCGCACTCCATTTCCCCGTCGCCGTCCGCGTCGACCTCGTAGTCGGCTGGGGCGCCGTCGCAGTCGTTGTCCGCGCCGTCGCAGAGCTCGGGCGCGCCCGGGTAGCTGTCCGGATCGCCGTTGTCGCAGTCCCCCTGGCAGGCGTTGTAGCCGTCGCCGTCCGTGTCCTCGTCCACGTCCTCGTCCACCTCGTCGTCGCAGTCGTTGTCGAGCTGATCGCACTGCTCGGGGGCGCCGGGGTAGGTCGTGGGATCACCGTCGTCGCAGTCCCCTTCGCACGCGCGCACGCCGTCCTCGTCCCCGTCCTCCTCGTCCGCGGGGAGCTGTCCGTCGCAGTCATTGTCCAGCCCGTCGCACGTCTCCGGGGCGCCGGGGTAGGTCGTGGGATCACCGTCGTCGCAGTCGCCGTCGCAGATGGTGTGGGTGTCCCCGTCGCCGTCCACGTCCTCGTCGGTGGCGGCGTCGCAGTCGTTGTCCACGCCGTCGCAGACCTCGTCCATGCCGGGGTTGAGGGTCACGTCGGTCTCGTCGCAGTCGCCGCTGCAGATGTCGTAGCCGTCGCCGTCGAGGTCCTCGTCCTCGACGGTGTCCTCGTCGCAGTCGTTGTCCACGCCGCCGTCGCAGAGCTCCTCGGCGCCGGGGTGGATGGCTGGGTCGGCGTCGTCGCAGTCGGTGCCGCCGCAGGAGGCGTCGAGGAAGCCGTCGGCGTCGGCGTCGGGGCAGCACTCGGGGTTCATGTCGCCGGGGGTCCCCCGATCCCCGAGGCCGTAGCCAGCGACGCCCTCGCACCAGTTGTCGGGGTCGTCGTTGGCGCCGTAGTGGTAGAGGTCCACCGACAGCGACGCGCCGGTCGGGTCGGGCCAGAGGACGCCGTCGTCGTACTCCACGGTGTCCAGCACGACGCCGCCGTGCTCCACCACGATCTCGTCGGCGCCGTTGCCGAGGGTGAAGCCCGACCACACGTAGTCGATCTCGACGCCGCCGTTGAGGGCCTGGACGCCCTCGCGGCCCAGCACGACGTACTCGGCCGGTTCGACCCACACGTCCCTGTCGACGACGAACTCGTCGGAGCCCAGGTCGTAGAACCGCATCCCCATCAGGTTGATGTCCAGCGGGGTCTCGTTGACCAGCTCGAACCACTCGCCCACGTCGTCGCCGACCACGTCGGGGTCCTTCATGATCTCGGTGATCACCAGCGCCTCCGCCGGCAGGGCGCCCTCATCGACCATGCCGTCGCAGTCGTTGTCCATCACGTCGAAGAGCTCGACCGCGCCGGGGTAGATCGAGGGAAACAGGTCGCTGCAGTCGTCGTCCGCGGTACCCAGCACGCCGTCGGCGCCGCACTCGTCGAAGCCGTCGCCGTCGTCGTCCACCTCGGCGTCGTGGAGCGCGCCGTCGCAGTCGTTGTCCACGTAGTCGCAGGCCACCTCGCCGGCTCCGGGGTAGATCGTGGGATCGCCGTCGTCGCAGTCCCCGCCACCGCAGCCCGCGTCCCCGAAGTGGTCGCCGTCGTTGTCGTCGCACGCCGGACAGTCCCAGTCCACGCCGTCGTAGTACCCGTCGCAGTCGTTGTCGATGCCGTCGTCGCACACCTCGGTCGCGCCTGGGTGGGCGGTGGGATCGCCGTCGTCGCAGTCGTCCCCGCCGCACTCGCTGGCCTCGTACCCGTCGGCGTCGTCGTCCACACAGACGCACGAATCGTTGTCCGCGCCCGGGGTCCCGAGGTCGCCCGCGCCGAACGCGGGCACGCCGTTGCACCAGTTCGCCCCGTCGTCGTTGGCGTTCACGTCGTAGGACTCGAGGCCCAGGCTCATGCTGCGGCCCGACGGATCGGGGAAACCCGGTCCGCCGTCCCACGCCACCGAGTCGAGGAGGACGCCATCGTGCTCCAGGACGATCTCGTCGTCGGTGTTACCGAGGGTGAACCCGCTGTACTCGTAGTCCAGGACGACCCCGCCGTTGGCTGCCTGCTCGCCGTCGATCCCCAGGACCGCGTGGCTGTTCGGCTGAACGACCACCGGCGAATCGACGATGAAGTCGTCGCTGCCCAGGTCGTAGACGCTCAGCCCGTACAGGTCGATGGGCGTCCCGGTGGTGTTGTAGACCTCGAACCACTCGCCGTGGTCGTCGCCCACCGCCGACGGGTTCTGCATCACCTCGGTGACGATCAGGGCGCCGAAGGGGAGCAGCCCCTCGTCCACCAGGCCGTCGCAGTCGTTGTCCACGCCGTCGAGCGTCTCGACCAGCCCTGGATTCCTCGACGCGTCGGCGTCGTCACAGTCGTCGTGGGCGCCGCCGCAGTCCTCGGAGAAGAAGCCGTCGTCGTCGGCGTCGCAGCCGGCGGCGTACAGCAGGGCGTTGGCCATCATCACGCCGCCGTCCGTGGACGGATCCCATTGGCCCGGGTAGATGTCCCCCGAGGGTGGGCCCATGTTCATCCCGATGACGGTGCCGGCCCCCGCGGGGACCCAGTAGGCGATCAGCGGCTGGGTGTTGCTCCAGCTCGCCACCAGCGTCGCCCCGCCGACGAGCGACGTGGTGTGGTGCAGGCTCATCAGCCCGCCGTCGAACGCGTCCACGCCCTTGAGCAGCGCGTGGTCCGGCAGATCCTCCACCAGCGTCAGGGAGGTCGCCTGCGTCGGGAGTCCCATCTGCAAGGGCAGGTAGCCGTCGGACACGAGCCGCCCCGCGATCCCCAACCCGAGGAGCGGATCGAAGGCCGCGCCGGCCAGGACCAGGCTGCCACCCCCGTCGACGAAGTCGGCCAGCCGGTCGCCCATCAGATCGGGATCGTCGAACGGTTCCGCCGAGTAGACGAAGACCGCGTCGTGCGTCTGCAGCTGGGCCAGGGACGGCGTCGAGGCCGTCACCGACTCCAGGAAGACCCACTCCAGCAGTCCGGTCTCGTCGATCTTGGTCTCCACGTCGCCCGGATACGTGTCGTCGGCATGGTAGATGGCCACGTCGATGGCCCCGGCTTGCGGTGCGATCGCCGTCACGGCTGCGAGTGAGAACACTCCGGCCAGGATGCGCAAACGAGTGGTGGTCTTCATCTTCGTTCCTCCCTCCCGGCGGATTAAACCAGACGGGAGCGACCACGTCAGGTCCCCCTGATGCGCCGCGTGTCGTGGCCCCCCGCACGGACGGGCGATAGGATGGCCCCATGGCCGCGTACATGACGTGGTCGCTGACGAATCCGCGGGATCATGGGACGTAGGACCCGAAGCTCCACCCGCTGCCTGCACTGTCGCATGCCACGATCGCTGTGCGTCTGTGACGCGGTGCCGCGTCTGGAGCTGCGCACGCGCGTGTTGCTGATCCTGCACCGCGCCGAGACCTTCAAGAGCACGTCCACGGGCAACCTGGCGCTGCTGGCCCTGCGCAACAGCGAGCGCCGGGTGCACGGCGACGCGGCCCATCCCCTGGACCTGTCGCAGCTGGACGGCGAGGCGTCGAGGCTGTTGCTGCTGTTTCCCGGGGAGGGTGCGGTGACGCTCTCGCGTGACCTGGTCCGCGGAGAAACCAGGCCCGTCACGCTGATCGTCCCCGACGGCAGCTGGCGCCAGGCCCGAAAGTTCGGGCGGCGCATCCCCGGCCTCGACCGCGTCGAGCGGGTGACCCTCCCTCCAGGTCCCGGTAGCCGATATCGCCTGCGCGCCGAGAACCCCGCGCGCGGGTTGTCGACCCTCGAGGCCATCGCGTGCGCCGTGGGGATACTGGAGTCGACCGAAGCTCAGCAGAGCCTCGAAGCGCTGCTCGATCTCATGGTGGAGCGCACGCTCGGGGCGCGTGGGGTGGTACCGTTGTGAATCGCGTGGAACTTCGTTGGGTGGCGAGACGAGAGGGGTCAGGGACAGGTTGAACCGACGACACACGATCTCGGCCCATGTGATCGGCCTGGCCGTGGCTGTCCTGGTAGGGGGAACAGCCGCCGCCCAGACCGTGGACGTGGGAGCCCTCGCCGTGCAGGCCAACGAGGTCAACCTCGAGTACTGCCCGGAGCTCTACATGCAGGATGTCGAGCTCGCAGCGAAGGGATACCAGCGGGTGGCCCAGGCCTGGGAGGCCGTGGACGCGGGGTACCGCGAAGTCGGGAGTTCATCGTTGCTGTACTGGCGCGGTGTCCTGGCCCAGTGCCTGGGCCAGCACGAGCTGGCCCTGGAGGATCTGAGCTCCTTCGTCCGCTGGACCGAAGGTGTCGACGACGCCGAGCTGGCGGCGATGGTCGCCGACGCCGAGACGCGAGTGAGGAGGCTGGAGACGGCGGCGTCCGCCGGAACCACGCCGCGCCCATCCCGCCGGAGGATAGGTGCCGCGTTGTCGATCTCGGGCGGAGCGGCTGCCCTGGCCGGTTTCACCCTGAACCTGGTGGCGTACGAGCGAGGAACGAACCTGACCGACCAGGCCGCCTACGAGTCGACGAGGACCGCCGGCATCTCCGGGCTGGTCGTGGGATTCGCCGGCGCTGGCGTGGCCCTGGCCGGGCTGCTGATGGCCGTCCTGCCCCAGCGCGAGGGCGTGGAGCTGTCGTGGGTGGTAGGCCCGGTGACGAGCCTCACCTTTCGCTTCTGAGACGGCCCGGGGTCATCTGGCGCAGCGGAAGCCGAGGCCGCGGATGGGGGAGTCGGGAGCCGCGTAGTCGCGGTTGGCCGCGCGAAGATTGGGGTCGTCGTTCCCGCAGCTCCCACCGCGCACCACCCGCGCCGAACCGCCGCCCGCCTCCCAGGCCGAACCATCGGCCGGGGCGCCCTCGTACGCCGCGTGATACCAGTCCTGTACCCACTCCCAGGCGTTTCCGGCCATGTCGCACAGGCCCTGCTCCGTGTCACCGCGGGGGCTCCTGCTGCAGACCACCCAGAAGCCGCCCAGCCCGCACCCCGTGGTTCCGTAGTCGGGATCGTGCATGATCGCGTACTCACACGAGGCGTCGGCGTCTCCCCAGGGGTACACGATCTCCTGCCCCTGGCTGCGCGCCGCGAACTCCCACTCCGCCTCGCTGGGCAGGCGCCCCCCGAGCCAGTCGCAGAAATCCTGGGCCTGTTGCCAGGTCACACACCCCATGGGCTCGTCCTCGTGGCCCTCGACGATCCAATCGCATCCATTTTCGGAGAGCGGTTCGGTGCACACCTGGACGTCCACGCAGCTGGCGTACTGTTCCACCGTCACCTCGGTGCCCAGGATCTCGAAGGCCGGCACGTCGACCGGGTGGATCGGCGTCTCGTCCGGATCACCCTCGTCGCTCCCCATCTGGAAGGAGCCACCCTCGATCGCGACCCAGTCGACCGCGGGGAGGGACGTGTCGTCATCGCCGAGGTCATCGTCGCTCGTGTCGTCGTCCCCCGCGTCGTCGTCCCCCGTGTCGTCGTCGTCCATCCAGGGCGGAGGCCACGTGGGCAACACACACCCCGCGAGACCCAGACAGAGCATCCATGGGAGGCACCGATGCATGCGTTGCAGCGTACCACGTGGTCTCCGGGGCGACCTCGGTCCAGCCCTCGTCGAGCCTCACCCTGTGAGAGCTGGTAACAAGAAAACCACCGACAGGGCGAGGGCAGCGAAGCCCCCCACGATCACCGCCAGGCCGAGGATGTCGATCCAGGAATAGGCACCGTCGTGCCGGTCGAACAACCTCCTCCACTCGACGCGATAGCTCGTGCGAAATCCGGATGAGCCCCACATCGCGAGTGCGACCACGGTGACCCCCAGGAATCGGGCCACGACCTGGAGGAAAAACTCGAAGGCAGCCTCCAACATCGCTCCTCCTTCCCTTCGATGCGCTCTACCTGTCCGGCCGGTGGCCCAGCGTGCCGATCTGCGTCGTGCGCTCGGGATCGAAGCTCGGCAGGCTCGCGGAGCAGCCACCGAGGGATGCAGGCGTGGGCTCCGCGAACAGCGCGTTGTCCCCGTAGTGGGTGCTGCACTGGTCGCTGCCGGCTCGGTAGTGCGCGAGCGTCTCGTACCCCGTCCACGAGGAGCGGACCCACACCTCCTCGCCCGTGTCCGACGCGTGGACCTCGAGGTCGACCGAAGGGATGCCGCGGTAGGTCGAGGGGTACATGGGGCAGTATCGCCGTCTCCCCGTATCATCGGCTGTCGCAAAGCCCAGGACAGCCGCGTCGAGGGTGTAGTGAATGTAGAACTCCAGGGAATCCTGGCCCGCGTCCACCTCACCCAACACGGTGTACGACGTGGCGCCGGCCGACGCGGCCGGTGGCCCGGGGCAACAGCCGAAGATGCCGAGCAGCGCGGCCACGGCTACCGCAAGACGCATGGTTCTCCTCCTGGCATGGACAAGGCGCGAGCGAGCACAGCTATTCCGAGGGAGGACTTCGCCGGAACTACGGGATGTCCATCAAGCACCCGCTCGACCAGTCCGCGGAGCAGTCGATGACATCGTCGAGGACCGTGATCGTGCGGTTGGGCCAGTCGATGGTCCCGACGTACCAGACCTCCCGGGGCATGAAGTCCTGAATCGTGGAGACCCGCGTGTCGCCATCGACGTTGAACACCGTCTGCGGGGTGGAGGGATCGCCCGAGGCCCAGTACTCGACCATGACGTGGTAGAGGACGTTCTCGGGGTTGGGCAGGTAGATGTTCTCGACGCCGTTGTCCCCGGTGTCGTCCACGTCCTTGTGGGGATTGTCGGCCGGGTCACCGGGCACGCCCCAGTCGGGGTCCATGTTGGTCCAGGTGCAATCGTCGATGCCGCCGTCGTGGTTGTTGATCTGGCCGCCGTCGCGGATCAGATGCAGCTCCAGGTCGAACACACCGGATTCCCAGGTGATGGTGATACGGATGTCCGCCTCGGTGCAGTTGGCGTTGTCCAGCTCGTGGACGACACAGTAGGTGCCGCTGTCGTTGCTCCACGCGCCCTTCATCAGCTGCGTGTCGCAGAACACGGGCATCAGCGCGTCGAACGTACCGTTGCCTACCGTGGAGATGGGGCCCTGGTTCTCTCCGGGCGTCGACCCGGTGCGGGTGAGATACCAGCTTCCATCTCCGTCGTTGCCGGTCACGGGGCCCGTGTCCCCGGAGTGGAACCTCCAGGTCCCGGCGTCGTCCAGCTGGATCTCGAAGGCGTAGCCCCCGGGGAGCTCGAGGTCGGGGCAATCGTCGCACTCGTACTCGCCGGGGACGTCCAGCCCCGAACAGGGATCCAGCTCCACATCGTCGTCGCCGGCGGCGCTGTCGTCGTCGTCGCCTGCGCTGTCATCGTCGCCGGGCGTCGCATCGTCGTCGTCGTCGTCGTCGTCTCCCGGGGTCGCGTCGTCGTCGTCGCCGGCCGAGGCCGAGTCGTCGTCGTCTGCCGGGGTCGCGTCGTCGTCGCCTGCGGTGTCGGGACACCCCAGCGCCGCGAGCAGAACGCAGATAATGAATACAGGGAACACGGACCTGGACAGAAGTCGCCTCACTGCACACCCCTCATCGACCCATCGAGCCGCGGAGGGAGTTCCCGGCCCTGTCGTGGGAGGATACCAGGCGGCTCGTACGGCTCCAACCGTGCGGCCTTGGCCGTCTTTGACAGGCCCGTTTGGCGGGTGATATTTGTTGGTTTCAGGGGACGAGGGTACCCCCGGGGAGAACACATGAAGAACCTGATGACCGTGCTTTGCGCCGCCGTGATTTTCTGCGCCCCGGCGGCTCCGGCCCAGGCAGGGGATGCCTGCAAGGGGGTCCGCGTCACCGAGGATCCCTACAGCGGCGGCGCCAGCATGGAGATCGTCGTCCAGGCGATGACCGGGTACACCCCCGTCGGCATGCAGTTGCTGGTCGCGGAGGGGACGGCCGAGCTGCAGATCTTCGTCAAGGAGTACGGCATGACCGATGCCGTGTTCCCTGCCGGTTCCGAGGTGCCGGCGTTGTTCGCCGATGGCGAGGTCGTCCAGCTCAGCCTCGCGCGAGACTCGACGGTCACGGTCTGGGATTGCGGTGGCGTCTGCACGTCGCTGGGTTACTTCTTCGAGCCAGACGCTGCCCTGTTGCGACGGATGGGGGAGCAGACCATCACCTCGATCCGCCTGCCCGGCTCCACCGACAACCACGACTGGAAGATCCCCAAGCCTGCCCAGAAGAAGCTCCAGAAGCTCGCGGCTTGCGCAGCCACGCTCGTGACGAGCGAGGAGCCGGAGGAGACGCCGTCGGAACCCGACACGAAGGCAGCGGCGGTGCAGGTGCGGGGCGAGCTGCGGTTCGCGGAGATCTAGCAGAGCGGGTGCGCGGGCTCACCAGGCGCAGAACACCTGTGTGCTGATCCCGGCGCTGGCGTTGACGAAACGCTCGTAGCCCTCGTCCATCCGCGCGTTCATCCAGTCCTCGATCTCCTGGGCGAACTCCTCCTTGCCCAGGGGTATCGCGCTGAGCAACGGTTCGGTGGAGTCGAAGTAGTAGAACGCCTTGCAGACCGCGGGGAGTACCACGTCCTCCGTCGAGGCGGGCAGCAAGTTGGTCTCCTCGCAGTGCGCCGGCGTCTCGTACAGCGCCTCGACCTCGGCCAGGTCCTCGTCCGTCGGCCGCTTCCCTCCGGTGGCGAAACGAAGCAACGACACCGGGAAGCCGGCGTTGAGCAGGCAGATGACGTCCTCGTCGCTCAGCGTGGCCCCACGCTCCGACACCTCCATGGCTCGCCGGATCGCCTCTTCCGACATGCCCGAACGGTGCGCGCGCAGCAGGTCCCGGGCGGTGACCAGGCCCTCGCCCTCGTCGTCCTGGGCCGCTGTCGCTCCCGGCATCGCCAGGATCAGTATCAGGAATGCGAACAGGATCTCCGTTCTCACGAACATGATTGCACCTCCGCACCGGGCGCCCTTCGACAGCACCCGGTGCCCCAAATGGTCCACGATCCCCCCGACAAAGCGCTACGAGACGTCCGTTCCACTGATCCACCTGAACGTACAGCGCCGCTCGCCGTCCATCAGCGTGTGCTCCCGGACCAGCCTCACCTTCATGGCCCTGCCGAACTCGTGGTCCAGCGCGCAGATCGCCGCCGATCCCAGATCGGAGGCGTCCATTCGTCGGCACGAGTCCGCCACGGGGCAACGGGAGTAGTCCAGGCCGACTCCCTCGCCCGGGGAGAGGTGTTCGTGCTCCCACGCGGGTGGGTTGAAGGGGAAGAGGTGGTTGACGAGCCAGAACCCGCGGCGCATGCGGGCCAGCGGGGAGAACCCGAGGCCGAGGGCGGAGACGCGAAGCAGCGGCATCCAGGGGAGGACGAGCCGGTGTGTGGCCTCGGCCACGGTGCTGACGGCGTCCTCGCGGGTCCTGCCGTCCTCGACGAGGGCGCGGAATGCGGCGATGGCGACCACGACGAGGCCGGCCACCAGGCGGGCACCCAGCGTGATCTGCGGGCCGATGTCGCGGCGGACGAGGAGCCTGATCTCGGCGATCCGTCGACGGAGCCGGGCGTCGGCGCGGAGGTGGCGCAGGAGCAGCCACGCGATCAGCCCCTCGACGGGCCGCGTCATTCGTCGTGTGCCTGTTGAGCGGGTGGATGGTTTCCCTTCGAGGCTGCCCGGCGGCGTCGCATCTCTTCGCGCACCTCCTGGGGTATCTCGATCTCCTGCAGGGTCTGGAGGGGGCCGATGTCGGGCCGGTCGAGCCAGGCGTCCCGAGCCGTGTGCGAGACGACGGCGATCTCGTGATGACCATAGGAGTAGTAGATCCGCAGGCTCGCCGCCAGGCACGGGATCCCCATGGTGAGCACGGCCTGGAGGGACAGCTCCACGGGGTAGGCGAACACCACGTTGCACCAGGCCACGAGGAAGTAGATCGCCACGCCCGCCCCGGTCGCGGCTTTTTGCGCGTTCACGAGATGCAGGAGGCCCTGTCTCGCGAGCGCGGACCGCAACCAGCGCTTGCGGCGCTCCCACCATCCATTCCCGTCGGCTGGATCGACCAGGGTGAACTCGTCCGGGATCCGCTGTATCCACGTCGGGCGCATCTTCCCGGGTCGTTTGAACCACCAGTGTTTCGCCACACCGTAGAGGAAGGCCACCAGGGCGGACGTGATGAACCAGCCGAAGAAGTTGGAGAAGGGTATGCAGCGGTAGTAGCCCTGGGCGAAGTACAAGGGGAATTTCTCTCGCAGGACGTTCGCGGCGTTGGACGGGTGTCCCTTGGCGGTCTTCTCCCACCAAACGTCGTCGCCGCTCCTCACGGGATGCGCGGCAACGCACCCCGCCTCGCAGTCCTCGTCACAGCACTCCTGCTGACAGTGCAACTTCCAGTTCTGTCCCTCGTTCAGGGTGCGACGATCCTCGTAAAGCGCGATCGTCTCCTCCCATCGAGCTTCTCGCTGAGCCGCATCCCCCTGGGGCGAGATGGCGATGTCCTTGCTACGCCGCGCGAACTCCTCGGTTCCAGCGACGAGATGGGCGCACCCGGCCTCGAAGTCGCCGTCCGGTGCTGCATCACGGCATCGATCGGCGCACTCCTCGAGGAAGGGTTCGAGCCGTTTGCCCTTCCGGCACTCGTGGAGGCCGTCCGGGTCACCCGAGAACAGCTGCTCGGCTGCGCAGAGCTGGGGGCTGGCCGGCCGTGTACAGCTTTCCTTGCACCCTCGCACGCAGTCTCTGTCCGCCCTCGCTTCCTTGCACCTCTCCTGCTGGCACTGGTCGGAGTACCGCCACGTCCATGCGCCTTCGTAGTCGACCATGTGGGGGTCCAGCGCCAGATCCCAGATGGTCATGAGCGCGCCCGTGACAAAGGCGATGCCGAGGATCTTGAGCAGCCCAGGTGCGAACAGGGTGGAGTGTCCGGTCACGAACAGGTTGGCCATCACGACGCTGGGATACAGCATGGCGAACCAGGCCAGCGGGACCGTCCAGGGCACGTCGAGGATCGGCGTGCCCGCCCTATGCTCATGGTAGACGTACTCGCCGAAAGGCACGCCGAAGTGGGTGCTCGTCCACTCGGCGCCAAAACACACCGGGATGGCGATGGCGAGGAGGAACAGCAGGCGTGTCCCCCCCAGGTGGATGTATGCGTGCACCGCCGATGCCACGAAAGCGATCGGTACCACCACGGTGAAGGGCAACGGCGCACTCAGGAACCAGGAGCGACCGAGCACGCTCCCGACCACGACGAGGACCGCGACGAGCACGCCGAGTATCGCCAGCTCGGTGCGGATCGCCTCTTTCTGCGAAAGAGGCGCTTGTTTTTCCTGAAGAGGCAAGGTTTCCCTCCCAGATCCCACGTCTGGGATCATACACATGTCCTCGCTTCGACGGCTGTCCCCCTGTTCCCCCGTCCTCGGTTCGATCCTGTGACGGCGACACTCCAGATGAGAGCGTCGTGCGGGGCCCGCACCAGGCCGTACCCAGCTACGAGGGGACAGCGACACACTTTCGGGTTGGTGAATGGCGGGGCAGCGGGACGTGGGGATGACTGCCAAGGGGAGATGGGCCCATCCACTGGGCCGGACACGACACGAGCACACGAACGAGACACACCGAGCGCCACCGCTCGTCGCAGCCCTGGCGCTGCTGACCGGGTGCGCGGCCGGGACCGATGGATTCGGCCTCGGCGTGGAGGTCGAAGGGATCTACGCATTCGAAGTCTCCGGCGACACACGAACCCGCGACGTCTCCGGTTCTGCCGGCGAACCGTGGTACGTGATGGAGGATGACGGCTGGGCCCTGTTCTTCGGCCCGTACGGTACGTTCCTCACCGAAATCGACTCCAGGGGGCACCTGCGCGCAGAGAGCTTCGAAGGCTCCCTGTTCACGACGAACTTCGAGGGCCTGTATCTCGATGGCGCCATCGGGGGCGAGTTGATCCGTCGCGACTGGTCGGGCGACACCGAGGCCCTGGACATCCTCGGCGCGCAGGAGATCTGGGCCGATCCGACCGCCGCTGCTCCGGATGTCGAGGGGTTCTACGCCCTCTCCGCGACCATCCTCGCGCAGGACTGCGTGGCCCTCGACGCCGAGACCAACCTGTATCCCTCTCCCTTCGAGTACCCCTCCCTGGTCTTCCAGAGCGGCGACGTCCTGCTCTTCTCGGGCCATGGCGTCCGATTCCAGGCGAACCTCCAGCCGGACGGCTCGTTCGAGGCCGACAAGCACTGGGAGAGCCCACGCGGCACCTTCGACATGGTCGTCACCGGCGCCTTCGACGGCCCGGGCCTGGAGCTGACCTTCGAGATGACCAACGACGTCTTCAACAATGGCGTGGTCGACTGTGGCTCGACCATCGAGGTCCTCGGCGAGTGGGTGTCGCCCTGGTACGACGACGCGCTCCTGCTCGAGTTCCTCACCACCGCGCGAACCGTCTACTTCACGCCGCTGGACTTCGTGCTGTTCCACTGAATCGGGGATTCGCCCCACGGCGGCTGGACCGGGGCAGACCCGCGGCGTGCTACCCTCGCCAGGGGAGGGAAGGGCATGACGCGGGATTCATCATCGCTCGATCTCCCATCCAGGCGGGTGCGTTGTCCGTGACCGTCGTGGCACCCTGGGGCTGGGCCGGCGCAGGTGGCCTGGCTGTGTCCGGCCGGTCCTGATCGAGAGGAGAACGAGAAGATGAGGATGAGACGTGCGCGAGGTCTCCTGGCCGTAGCCGTGCTCCTGGCCTCGTTGGCGCCGCCCACCGTATCGACGGCGGAGGATCGCGCCGTGGGCTTCGGCTTCAATTTTGCCATCGGGGCAGGCGTCGGTACGGCCTGGAGCTCCTCGGGGGCCTCCGCGACGGCCTCGAGGCCCTACATGGAGTTGGCCAACCTCGAGCTCCGGTTGTTCCCCATCGACAAGTTCTCCATCGATCTGCAGTGGGGCCTGATGCAGATGATCGCCGTCCCGGTCCTCTACGAGGGTGCCGCCGCCTACGTCCAGAACACGTACTTCCACTTCCACTTCACCTCACAGCGCCGGGCGGCCTTTGCGCTGGCGCCGTGTATCCAGACTGCGGTCGCGCAGGTGTCCGGGGTGCCGATGGGCATGGTCGGGGTGGGCAGCCGCGTCGGTGTGGATCTCACCAGCGAGGGGAAGAGCTTCGGTTTCGGGATCTACTTCCGACCGGCCGTGCAGTTCGGGGGCGCCGAGGCCGCGTCCGGGATCGCCTTCGAGGGGGTCGTCGAGTTGACCTGGGTCTGGTACGCGATCAAGCCGTAGGAAGAAAAGGGACGCTCACACCTTCACGCCTTCTCGGGCTCGATGTCTGACACCTCGACCGGAGAACCGGCGCGCGCGCTGCGTGGCGATTGCGCTTCGGACCGATTTGCGCCAGAAATGAGCAGATCCCAGGAGTCACCGATGCCGCTGCCCCCCTTGAAGGATCCCGAGGATCGCCTCGTCCGGGCCCTGGCCCTGGCCAGGGCGGTGCCGATTTCGGCCTTTCTGATGGGCACCCTGCTGTGGCTCAACGCCGCGCAGACGCTCAGCACGGTTCTCATCCCCGTCGCACCGCAGGCCTTCCGCCGTTTCAACCGCTGGGCGGCGGATTTCTGGTGGGGGTTGTGCGTCACCGTCGCAAAGCGGATCAACGACGCGAAGCTCGTGATCACGGGTGACGACGTGCCCGTGCGCGAGAACGCCATCGTGGTGATCAACCACCAGAACATGCCGGACATCACCTTCCTCATGGACTACGCCCGGTCCAAGGAGCGGTTGGGCGACATGAAGTGGATGGTGAAGGACCCGATCAAGTACGTCCCCGGCGTGGGCTGGGGCATGCTCTTCCTCGACTGCGTGTTCGTGAAGCGCGACTGGGCCAAGGACAGGGCCTCGGTCCTCGCCACCTTCGCCAGGCTGAGGGACAACGACGTGCCCGTGTGGCTGCTGTCGTTCTCGGAAGGCACGCGGTTCACGCAGGCGAAGAGCGACAGGAGCCGGGAGTATGCCCGTGAGCACGGCCTCCACGAGCCCCGCCATACCCTGGTCCCCCGCACCAAGGGGTTCGTGGCCACCGTGGTAGGGCTGCGCGATCACGTGGACGCGGTGTACGACCTCACCCTCGGCTACGAGGAGGGTGTCCCCACCCTCTGGCAGTACATCAAGGGGTTCTCGAACCGGGCGCACCTCCATGTTCGGCGACATCCCGTCCACACCTTGCCCGAGGACGAGGAGGGACTCTCTGGCTGGTTGTCCGACCGCTTCCGCGAGAAGGACGACCTGCTGGAGCAGTACTACGCGACCGGATCGTTCCCCGCCCAGTCCGATCCCCTGGCTTGATTTCGACTCGGCTCGATCTACATCGCCTCGGTCGCGGCGCAGGAGGTGGTCTCGTCGGGGCTGACGGTCCCTGTCACCGAGATCGAGTCCGTGTACCGCAGGAAGAGGTAGCCGGCTGCGCCCCCGCCGCCGCCCGACTCGGTGCCGCCGCCTCCACCCTCCGGCGAGGCGTCCCCGCCACCGTATCCGCCCGTCGCTCCGGCGGGTGCCCACAGCAGGTTTCCGTGGCCGCCGCGTCCGCCCTCGGCCAGCAGCGTCCCCGAGACGAGCACGTCCAGGGCCTCAAGCAGTAGCCCGCCTCCGCTACCGCCCCCGGCGCCGCCGCCCCAGGCGTCTCCGCCCTCGCCGCCGCTGGCGTCCAGCGTGCCGGAGACGGAGAGGGTGCCCAGAACGGAGATCTGCATGGCACCGCCGCCGCCGCCGCCACCGCCGCCGCCGCCGTTGGGGTTGCGGTCCGTGTCCGAGACGCCGCCTGCGCCGCCCGAACCGGGCTTCAGGGGGATCAGCGCGGCCGTTCCGTAGGGATCGCCGCCGTCGCCGCCCGCGCCCCCGTCCCCGCCGTTGTATCCGCCGGCTCCCCCCGCGGCGATCGTGCCTGGTGAACCCGGGATGCTGGGGCGGTCTCCCATGCCGCCGCCACCGCCCCAGCAATACCCGGCGCCGCCGCCGCCGTTGCCGTAGTGGATGCCCTCCGCGCCGATGAAGCCCCCGCCCTCGCCCGTCCCGTCGGAGTCGCCGACGTAGACGTTGTCCGAGCCATCGCCGCCATCCCCGCCGCCGGTGGCGCCGATCCCACCGAAGTTGGGCCCCGTCTGCAGCTCGGCGTCGGCGCCGTCGCCACCGGCGAGGAGGACGTCGCCATCGATGGTCACGTCGTCCGACGAGACCCAGACGAGCGGGTTGCCGCCGATGACCTCGACCTCCACGCCTGCCGCGACCGTGATGCCCTCTGCCGAGAACACGCCCAGGTCGGGGCCACCGTTCTGGGAGAGCACGTCGAACCAGATTCCGTCCACCAGGCCGGTGCCCGCTCCGCGGACGCCGTCGATGGCGCCGGTCTCGGTGTCCACGGTGGTGTTCGACGTGATCGACAGCGGGGCCGCGCCCTCCCACAGGGTGCTCGCCGGCACGTTGGAGATGTCCAGGCAGTCGTCGTCTCCCACGCCGTCGCAGTCGTTGTCGACGCCATCGCAGAGTTCGTCGGCGCCCGGGTAGGTATCCGCGTCGCCGTCGTCGCAGTCCCCCTCGCAGATCAAAACGCCGTCGGCATCGGCGTCGACCTCGTCCACGTCGAGCGCGCCGTCGCAGTCGTTGTCCTCGCCGTCGCAGAGTTCGGGAGCCCCAGGGAAGACGTCCACGTTGCCGTCGTCGCAGTCCCCCTCGCAGATCATGACGCCGTCCAGATCGGCATCCAGTTCGTCCGCGCCGAGCGCGCCATCGCAGTCGTTGTCCACGCCGTCGCACAGCTCGGGTGCGCCGGGGTACGCCCCAACGTCGCCGTCGTCGCAGTCGCCCTCGCAGATCATCCAGCCATCCACGTCGGCGTCCACCTCGTCGGCGCCGGGTGCGCCGTCGCAGTCGTTGTCGATCCCGTCGCACAGCTCGGGCGCGCCAGGGTAGACGTCCGCGTCGCCGTCGTCGCAGTCGCCCTCGCAGATCATCACGCCATCTGCGTCGGCCTCCACCTCGCCGGCGTCGGGTGCGCCGTCGCAGTCGTTGTCGATCCCGTCGCACAGCTCGGGCGCGCCAGG
>CAYRNR010000012.1:78397-89724 GCA_964425605.1 uncultured Rickettsiales bacterium
GTAGACGTCCGCGTCGCCGTCGTCACAGTCGCCGTCGCAGACCATCACGCCGTCGGCGTCAGCGTCCACCTCGTCGGCGCCGGGTGCGCCGTCGCAGTCGTTGTCCTCGCCGTCGCACAGCTCGGCCGCACCGGGGTGTGTCTCCACGGCGCCGTCGTCACAGTCGCCCTCGCAGATCATGAAACCGTCCGCGTCGGCGTCCGTCTCGTCCGCATCGGGGGCGCCGTCACAGTCGTTGTCCCCGCCGTCGCACAGCTCGGCTGCGCCGGGATACGTTCCCGGGTCGCTGTCGTCGCAGTCGCCCTCGCAGATCATCACGCCATCTGCGTCGGCATCCACCTCGTCTGCGCCGGGTGCGCCGTCGCAATCGTCGTCGACGCCGTCACACAGCTCCGGGGCGCCGGGGTAGACCGCCGCGTCGCTGTCGTCGCAGTCGCCCTCGCAGACCATCACGCCGTCCGCGTCGGCGTCCACCTCGTCCGCGTCGGGAGCGCCGTCGCAGTCGTTGTCCTCGCCGTCACAGAGTTCGGGCGCACCAGGGAAGACGTCCGGTGCGGAGTCATCGCAGTCGCCGTCGCAGACCATCACGCCATCGGCGTCGGCGTCCACCTCGCCCGCGCCGGGGGCGCCATCGCAGTCGTTGTCCTCGCCGTCACACAGCTCCGGAGCGCCGGGATTCACCTCCACGTCGCCGTCGTCGCAGTCGCCCTCGCAGACCATCACGCCGTCCGCGTCGGCGTCCACCTCGTCCGCGGCGAGGGCGCCGTCGCAGTCATCGTCGATGCCGTCGCAGAGTTCTGGCGCACCAGGGAAGACGTCCGCGGCGGTATCGTCGCAGTCTCCGTCACAGACCATGACGCCATCTGCGTCGGCATCCACCTCGTCCGCGGCGGGCGCGCCGTCGCAGTCGCCGTCGACGCCGTCACAGAGTTCGGGCGCGCCAGGGTAGATGTCGGGGTTTTCGTCGTCGCAGTCGTCCTCGGCGTAGAATCCGTCTCCGTCGGCGTCGACCGGACCCGCGCTGTCGTCGTCGTCTCCTGCGCTGTCGTCGTCGTCTCCTGCGCTGTCGTCGTCGTCTCCAGCGCTGTCGTCGTCGTCTCCCACGGCGTCGTCGTCGTCCCCCGCGGTGGCGTCGTCATCGTCTCCCACGGTGTCGTCGTCCCCCACGTCGTCGTCGTCACCGACCTCCTCGTCCGGACAGCCCAGGAGAAGCAGATTGAACGAGAGGAGGATGGCTGCGAAGGAGGACCAGCTGATGCGCAAGAACATGACACTCCCGGCGCCGGGTGGTCACTTGCGGGTATCCGTTCCTCGCGGGCGCCCCCTCGACGCTGCTAGGGATTGTATCCCAAGAGGTGCCGGGCGATTCACGGCGGATCACACGGTCAGCGCGGCACCAGCGGGGCGCTGCTGTCCGAGACCATCCCCTCGAGGTGCTTCTCGATGGCGAACACGGTGTTGAGGGCGGCCTCGCGGAGGTACTTGCCCTCGGGATCGGCCTCCACGACGCGCGTGTACTCGTCTGCTGCGAGGTCGTAGCGGCCCAGGTCGTACAGCAGCTCGGCATGCCAGAACCGCATCTCGTAGCTGGCCGGCGAGCTGGAGAATCGTTCGAGATAGCGGCCGTAGAAGTCCTCCGCGAGCACGAGCAGGTCACGACTGTCCTGCTTCTTTCCCCGGTCGTGGGCCTCGACAGCGGTGCGGCGCAGGATCTGCTCGCAGACGTCGTCGGCCTCGGCCAAGGCCACGGGGTCGTCCGCGTGGGCTGCGACCCATCGGGACCGTGGGCCGTAGCTGTCGAGGAGGGTGAAGAGCTCGCGGGACGCGGGCTCGAACCGGTCGCCGGACCAGAATGCCACGACGATGGAGGCCTGCCAGCCGGGACACTCGGCAGCCATTGGATCGAGGGCGATCAGTCCTCGCCACGCTGCGATGGCCTGGTCGGGCTGCCCCTGGTCCTCGTACACACGGGCGAGCTGAAGCAGGACGCGCTCGGTGTCGGGACCGCGCCCGAGCCGGCCGAGGCGATCCAGGACCGCGTCCAGGTCCTCGGCCTCGGCGAGGAACAGGACCAGATCGGCGAGGGCCTCGTCCCGGATCGGGATGCGGGGGACTTCCCCCTCGGCCTGCAGCCTGTCCGACTCCCGGACCACCGCCTCCATGGCCTCGATGGCGGCGTCGAACTCGCCGAGGTTGTACAGGCACCACCCGCTCTTGTACTGCGCGTAGGGAGCGATGTCCGGGCTGCCCGTCTTCAGCGCGGCCTCGTAGGCCTGCAACGCCTTGTACGCGTAGTCGGCCTCGAACCTGGCCTCGCCGATGGCGAGCCAGCTGTCCCCCGCAAAGGCGCTCCTGGGGTGATGCCGGACCAGGTCGGTGAAGCCGCGGACGGCTCCATCGGCGTCGCCGAGCCACTGTCGGATGACCGCCATGCGGAACAGGGCCTCGTCCAGCCGCTCGAACCCGGGGTACTCCTCGCGAAGCCGCTCGAAGGCATCCAGAGCGTCGTGCGCGCGTTCGGCAGCCCCGGCGTCCGGGTGCTCCGGCAGGTCCGGGCAATCGGTCCTCCCTTGCCCGAGACACGAGTCCAGGTCGGCGTCGGCCCGGCGAACCTGTTCGAACCACAGCTGCTGAGCCAGCTCCTCGTAGCTCGCTCCCAGGCGCATCAGGATGCCCGCCTGCATTGCGTCGTCGCTCTCGAACCGTCCGTCGCTCAGCAGGATCTCAGCCCGATGGATCTCCTCGCGCAACGCATCGACGGCGAGCCGGCCGTATCGTTCGCGTTCATCCTCGTCATCCCGGGCATGCCCCGTTGCCGTGGGCCAGCACAGGGCTGCGACCAGTAGGGAGAGACACGAGACCTTCAAACACGAACCAGCGCGTTCCATGACCCACCTCCACAGCAGTTGGCGCACGTTCTTGCCAACGGGTGGGAGCGCTGTTTGGTCACATGGATCGGGGGCTGCTGCCCCACGCGGTGCCAGCGGAATCTCAGGGGCGGTCTCCGATCGCCCTTCGACCTCGGGGGCCACGATCTCGATCGGGTACTGCGGCTCCGGTCCGTCGGGCAGCGGCGGCACCATGGACAACGTGATGACGTCGTGGCCGGACAGTTCGCCGGCGTACCTGACTCCCCTTCTCCAGCGTCCTTCCAGTAGTTGCCGCTCGCGTTCTTCACCACACTTGGCCCGTGCTAGCATCCTCCATCGAGGAGGACCCCCATGCTCCGAACCATCCCATACCTGCTACTCTGCCTCGCCCTGCTCGGCTGCCTCGACCCTGACGACGACGACACCGAGGCGGACGACGACGCCACCGCGGATGACGACGACGCCACCGCGGATGATGATGACGATGCCACCGCGGATGACGACGACGACACCACCGGCCTCACCGACTGCCTCTACTACCGAGACGCCGACGAGGACGGGTACGGCGATCCCGGCGAAGAACTCCTGGAGTCCTGCGCCCAGGTCCCTGAAGGCTACGTCGAGAACAACGAAGACTGCGACGACACCAACGCCGCGGTGAATCCCGACGCCACCGAGATCTGCAATGGCGTGGACGACGACTGCTCGGGCGCGCCGGAAGGCGACGAGATCGACGCTGACATCGACGGCTACCTGGCCTGCGAGGACTGCGACGACAACGACGCCGCAGTGAACCCCGGCGCCACCGAGGCCTGCAACGGCCTGGACGACAACTGCGACGGCGCCCCGGGCGCCGACGAGACCGACGCCGACATGGACGGCTTCATGGCCTGCGACGACGGCTCGGGCGCGGACTGCGACGACGCCGACGCCACCACCTACCCCGGCGCCTCCCCCCTGTGCGACGGCGTGCTCGACAACGACTGCGACGGCCAGCCCGACGCCAATGAGGTGGACGCGGACAACGATGGCTTCACCACCTGCAACGGCGATTGCGGTGAGGGCGACGACACCATCCACCCTGGGGCGATCCCCACCTGTGACGGGGCCCTGGACAACGACTGCGATGGCGTCATCGACACCAATCAGGCCGACGCCGACAACGACGGCTACACCCTGTGCCAGGACGACTGCGACGACGCCACGCCCACCGTGTACCCGGGCGCATCCGAGATCTGCGACGGCATCCTGGATAACGACTGCGACAACATCGTCGATCCCCGGGAGACCGACGACGACGGCGACCTGGCCAGCGAGTGCGCCGGCGACTGTGACGACACCGACGACACCCTGCACCTCAGCGACTGGGACGCCGACGGCTGGACCACCTGTGACGAGGACTGCAACGACTTCAACCCGGGCCTGACGCCCGCCGACACCGACGGCGACGGATTCAGCACCTGCGACAACGACTGCGACGACGCCGATGCCACCGCCTTCCCCGGCGGCACCGAGGTCTGCGGGGGAGGGGACGAGGACTGCGACGGCCTGGTGGACGACGACGACCCCGACGTGGACGATCCCTCCACCTGGTACATGGACGCCGATGGCGACGACTGGGGTGACGAGGACTCACCCGAACACGCCTGCCTGGCCCCCGACGGCACCGTGGCCCTCCCCGGCGACTGTGACGACACCGATCCAGCCATCTCCCCCGACGGCGTCGAAGTCTGCGGCGGCACCGACGAGGACTGTGACGGCCTGGTGGACGACGACGACCCGGACGTGGACGACCCCATCGCCTGGTACCTGGACGCGGACGGCGACGACCATGGCGACCCCGCCACCGAGTTCTTCGCCTGTCTGGCCCCCGATGCCCACGTGCCTGACGGCGACGACTGCGATGACACCGACGACTCGATCTACCCTGGCGCGCCCCAGCTGTGTGACGGCCTGGACCACGACTGCGACGGCTTGGCGGACCAGGCCCTGGGAGACGCACCGGACTGCGCTGCTCAGAGCTGCTACGAGATCATCACCCAGCGCCCCGGTGCCCCTGACGGCAGCTACTACATCGATCCCGACGTCACCGGTTCGGTGATGGAGGTCTACTGCGACATGACCACCGACGGCGGCGGCTGGACCCTGATCGCCAACGCCCTGACCCACACCTTCTCGTGGGACGTGTACGGCACCCTGTCGGACGACTTCGTATTCGATGCCGCTTCGGCCGAGCGCATTGGCCTGGTCAGCAACGAGATCCGCTATCACTGCAAGAAGCTGAACGAGGCGGTCTACATCGACATGGCGACCGACCACGCCGACTGGGTCACGCGGCCGTATTCATACGGGGACGCGTGCTCCATCGGCTACAACTGGAACCCGGATCTATCCAGCTTCGTGTACCTGCCGTCCCACAACTACAGCGTGAACCCCTACACTCCGACCAGCTGCTGCTGCCGGCCCAATCACCTGTTGTCCACCTACCCCATCGGCATCGGCGCCCACGACTTCTTGATCGACGACCTGTACTACGTGGGAGACGCCCAGACCCCGTTGTGCGCCGGCGTCGCGCCCGCTGACTACGCGCGCATGTACTACCGCTAGGAGCCCCAGTGCGCCTCGAGGTCGCTGGGGACTGGGTGCAATATCGGATGGACATCGGCGCGGCTGCTGTCGAGGCCGTAGTGGTGGGTGATTGACAACGACACCATCCGGCGGGCCTTGTGCCTTGCCGCCAGGCACCTTATAGAGCGACGCAGCCACAACTCAGGAAGGGACGTGTCATGAAGAACAAGGGTGTCCTGATCGCGCTGGTCGCCGTGTTGGTGTTGATCGCCGCGGCGGCGGCCTTCCCCCTGTCCAACCTCGGGAGCAGGCAGGCGCCGGACGAGCTCATGGCGCGCATCGACGACGCGGATCAGCGGGCGCTGATGCCCGTCTACGCGACCAAGTGCCTGGACTGCCACTTCGGCAGCGGCGAGCTGCCGTTCTACGCGGGCCTGCCGGTCGCGTCGTCGATGATAGAGGAGCACCGCAGGGAGGCTCGCGCGCAGTTCGACTTCGACCGCGAGCTGTTCCCCACGGAGGGCGAGGTGAGCCTGGCGGCCCTGGCCAAGGTGCAGCACGAGATGGAGGCCGGCACCATGCCGCCGTCCTCGTACACCGCGCTTCACTGGAGCGCGCGCTGGAGCGACGAGGACGACGCGGCCCAGCAGACCTGGGCCCGCCACATTCGCGCTCGCGACGACGGGGCGGAGGACATCGACGATCCCCGGTACGACGAGCCCATCTACCCGATCAAGCTCGTCGAGGGGCTGGAGCCCGCCAGGGTCGCCCTGGGCGAGAAGCTGTACCACGACGTGCGGCTGTCCACGGACGACTCCATCTCCTGCGCCAGCTGCCACGACCTGACCAAGGGAGGCACCGATCTCGCTCAGTACTCCACCGGCGTGAACGACCAGCTCGGCGGGATCAACTCCCCCACGACCTTCAACTCCTCGTACTTCCTGGCCCAGTTCTGGGACGGACGCGCCGAGGACCTGGCCGCCCAGGCTGCAGGCCCGCCCGAGAATCCCATCGAGATGGCGTCGAGCTGGGAGGAGATCATCGGCAAGCTGCACGAGGACGAGGAGATGGTCGCGGCATTCGCCGGCACCTACGGCGAGATCACGACGGACCACATCACCGACGCCATCGCCACCTTCGAGATGACGCTCAACACGCCGAACTCGGCCTTCGATCGGTATCTACTGGGGGACGCCAGCGCGATGACCGAGGAGCAGATCGCGGGCTACGAGCGCTTCGACAGCCACGGCTGCGACACCTGCCACGTGGGCGCCGCGATGGGCGGGACGTCGTTCGAGATCATGGGAGTCCACGCCGACTACATGGCTGACCGCGGCAACCCCACCGAGGCCGATCTCGGCCGCTTCAACGTCACCAAGGACGAGTCCGATCGCCACCGCTTCAAGGTGCCCACCCTGCGCAACGTGGCGCTGACGCCGCCGTACTACCACGACGGCACCGTCGAGACCCTGGAGGAGGCCGTGCGCAAGATGGGCACGTACGAGCGCGGCACCGCCTTGAACGACACCGAGGTCCAGCAGATCGTCGCCTTCCTCGAGGCCCAGACCGGCACCTACCAGGGCAAGGTTCTATAGTTCGAGGACGGCTCTGGCGGCCGGTGCCAGCGTGCGGCTGGATCGCCACCGGCCCGACCTCCGCCAAGGTGGAAGGTGCGAGTAGCTGCGACACGGACGGGTAGACCGCCGTGTCGCGGCCTCTTTCATGCGGAGCGCCTCACCCACCGAGTCGATCGCTCTCGCCGCCGCCGGCGGCGGGGGGATCCAGGGGATCGTGGGGTAGGCTGCCGCGAGGCGAGCGCAGGTACGCGAACGGGGTGACCGCGCCCAGGTTGGAGACCCTCGAGGTGTAGATGTCGGCGGAGCGCTCGACCTGCCGGGCGAGCATGCTCTTGTCGTTGCCGGCCCGCATCAGCGGTCCCCACACCGGGTGGCTGACCGCCGACGAGGCGCGGGCCAGCGGGGCGATCTCGGCGTCCATGTCCTGCATCCGGGCCCAGAGCGCGTCCTCGGCGGCCCGCATCTCGCGGGGCTCTTCGGTCGCCGTCGGGCCGTAGCCGTGGTGGCGGCGCTGGCGGGCCAGCTTCAGCCGACAGTGCTCGGCCTCCAACCGCTGCTTGGCCGCCATCCTGCGTCGAAGCTCGGCCTGCTGGGTCTCGAACCCGTTGTTGGCCTCGATCTCCGCTTCGAGCTCACGCAGCACCAGGCAGGTACGCCAGCGAAGAACACTCTTGGTGACTCGTACGTCACCCCAGATGTGGTCGCCGACGTACAGGATCTGGTCGCCGGACAGCCCCAGGTAGTCCTCGACCAGCCCCGCGTGGCCGCCCAGGTGCACGCGGCCGGCGCGCAGACCGCCGACCAGCGGCCGCAGCGTGCCCGCGTCCTCGTCGACCACCTCGAACACCGCGTTGCGGTCGGCGAAGAACGACGGCTTGCGCGCCTCTACGATGATCACGTCGAACAGGTCGCTCCAGGTCTGGCCTTCCGGGAGCGCCGCGTCGAAGGCGTGGGACATCATCGCCCGGGTGAAGGCCCACTCGGAGTTGGTGATCAGCATCAGCCGCTTGCCGGCGTGCCGCTGGTCCTGCAGGGTCAGCACCAGGTCGGGATCGGGCACCACGTAGCGATCCGGATTCGCGAGGATCTCGGCCTTGAGCTGCCCCTCCATGTGGGCCTCGCCCAGGCTTCGGGCGACCCGTTGCCGCAGCTCGGCGTACCCCATCACGGCCGGCGCGCGGCCCTCGTCGAGCACGTCCACCAGCTGGGCGTAGATACAGGCCTCGGACAGGGAGAACAGGGTGTTGAGGAACTCGAACCGGGGCTCGGCCAGGTGGGCGATCGTGCGGGAGTAGGCCCCGCGCACCTCCGGCCAGCTCATCGCCCGCGTGCCGTGGAACGCCTGCTTGACGTAGCCGAAGCGGTTGACCTTGACGATGTTTCCCCGCTCCACGTCGAGCACCAGCCCGCGCACCATCCGCTCGTGGTCGTACTCCAGGCCGTCCACCGGCCAGCCCTGCCCGCCCAGCTTGGCCCGCACGTATTCGTACGCCCGCTGCTCCCACTCCCGCTCGCGGTAGTGGATCAGCGTGTAGTCCATGTCGTAGCCGATGGCGTCGATGGCCCGCAGGTTGAGGGTGCGGTTACAGAAGATGCGCCGCTCGGGCGCTGGCGCGGCGGCGCCGGGGTCATTGCTCATGGGTGCGTCCTCGTTCTTCGTCGGCGTGGCCTCGATCGGTGTTGTTCGCCAGGGCCATCAAGGCGCGAACCGGAACGTCGCCTTCACGATCACGATGCCCCCGCCCGGCACCTCGCCAAAGAGCAAGCGCGCGATACGACTCGCGCAGCACTCGGCAACCAGCGGCGAGGCCAGGGTGGTGGACTCGACCTGGGCCTCGGACACGGAGCCGTCCGCCGCGATGGTGAACTCGACCACGGCCTCGCCGGCCAGGTCGGGGTCCTTGTTCCGCTCCCGCTCGAAGCAGTACCGGATCTGGGAGTCGTGCCTCAGGATCACCGTCAGGATCTCTTCGAGGTCGAGCGCGCCGAGCACGATCAGTCCGTCGCGGTCGAGTATCGGACTGGCGTCGGAGCTGGCCGAGCTGCGGCTTCCCAGGCCGCGGTAGTCGGCGGGACTTCGGGAACCCAGGCCACTGCCACGGGTTCCCAGCGTGCCCCGCCCGAACGGACTGCCCCTCGAGCCGAGCCCCCCCAGCGCAGGGGTCAGAAGGTCGACGGGATACCCCTCGGGGAGCACCACCTCCGGCCCCCCGCCCAGCACCAGGATCGGCCGCGGGAACAGCACGCCTTGCACCTCGCCAGTCTGCGGATCGACCACGTCCCGCGTGGCGTCCAGCGTGGCCACGATCTCCGCATACGTCGAGTCATCCCCCGGCACCACGATCACCTGCTCGGCGTCCGGGCGCTCGTATTTGACCTGGCCACAAACCTCGGCCAGGGCCGCGAAGTCGAGGGCGTCGTCCCGCAGCGGAATTCCCGAGAGCTCGTACAGGAACGTGGTGCTGCCGCTGACGCGGAAGCCTTCCTCGGACAGGGACACGGACAGGGACAGGGGTGGCTTGTCGTCCAGTTCGTCCTGGTCGAAAGAGAGGTCCATGTCCGCGGGCATGCTCACCTCGACCGCGGACTGCCGCGCCATCCGCGGCTGGTATCCGGCCAGGCGCACCGCGCCGTACCGCGCCAGGGCCGCGGTCACGATCACCTCGCGCAGCTGGCGGTACGGCACGGCCCGATCCACCTGTAACAACACGGTGCCGCCGAACTCACGGTGGCGATCCGGGTCCTGCGCGTGCAGCGTCTCCTGGCTGTCCCGCTGCATCACCAACGCGTCGAACAACGGCAGGATCAGCGCACCGTCCCGGGGTGCGTCCGCCACGCTGCACACCATCTGGCCGTCCACGGCGATGGCGTCGGCCGTGACCCACACCGTGGGGTAGACACCGGCTTCGGGGCGCCGGACGGACGTGGTGACCGGCAGTTCCAGTCCGTCCACCGCAGGCGCGCGGTGCCTCGCCAGTTCCCGCGCGACCACCGGCGCCAGCCCGGCGAACCGCGCCTTCAGCTCCGCTGCCCGCTCACCGCCGATCTCGTCCAGCCGCTCGAACGCCGTGACGAACAACGCGCGGTACGCCAGGTACTCCAGCGGTTCCATCTGCTCGCGCTGGTCGGCCAACTCACCGCCGAAGACAGGGTCGGGTCCGGCGGCGTCGCAGACCTGCAGCACAGCAGCCGCGCGTTTGGCCGGATCGGCCTCGCCCAGGGCGCGCGCCAGGCGTTTTTCCCTCGCGCCACATTGCATGGCTGGACAGCCCTCGATGGCCCCGGCAACACGCGTGGCCCACGCATCGCCGGACGACCACGACAACGCATCCCACGCTTCCCCACAGGTCCCACATTCCAGGAGGTGCTTGGCCGCGTAGGCCATGCCCCCGGCCAGCATCGGCAGCTTGTTTTCCGGCGAGCACATCTCGATCGCGCTACTGAGGTCGTCGTACCCCTGCAATTCGTGGTCCGATGCGCGAGCTGGGCTCGCCAGGATCGACGCTGCGAGCACGACGGCAGTCAACAAACGGTTCATGACGGTTTGCCTCCAGTGAGAGGTCCTGTCGGGCCATGTCCCTCTGCAGCTGCCCGACGGGGCCGGACAGGAGGAGCCAGAGTTTCGCTTTTCCCCTCTTCTACCAGTTCCCGTACGGCCCGCCGTACGGCGCATGGAAAGAATATCGGCTTTCCTTCCCTTCGGAGATTGTGCGACGCCCAAATTCGCTGCGGGCGTCCAGTCAAGTTGTTGGGTGAGAGACTACCGCGCCCCCGGGCACTGGGATATCGGCGTCGGCCATTGTGAGGCACGCCATCGCCAGCCGAGGCAGGACCGATCCCAAGGTGGACGGCCTGTTGACTACGGACCGGCGGATTCGACTCCCTGTCGGCACGCCAGGTCAGTCCATAGACAGAACCCGGAGCGTGTGGGCGTTCGTGCCCGATGGCTATCGCCGCACACTCAAGGGTGGTGAGCCTCGCTCCACGGGGGGGGCGAAGAAGGTAGAGACGTTCTCACGGGTGGTGAAGCTACCCTCTGATTCCTCGTAGATGAGGTCGTTGTTCACATAGCCACCCGAATGCACGATCCAACCGCCGTACCCGTTCTCACTGATATCCTCGACCACAACTACGGATCTGCCAAGGTCACCAATCCAGGCTACCGTCCCGTCAAACTCGTCCCCGCACCCATCGCTGTGGACGATCAGGTGATCGGGAAAGCATGTGGGTCCGGGCTCATCGAAGAAGTCTTCACGGCTGCAGCGTCCAGAAACCTTTGTCCCAGATCTGAGTCCGCAATAGGTTGACACGT
>CAYRNR010000013.1:0-83409 GCA_964425605.1 uncultured Rickettsiales bacterium
GGCGGGTGAAGCTCGGCCAGAGCGAGGCCCACCTGTTCGCCACGTCGTGGGGCCGGCCCGCGCGCGAGGACGACACCCTGGGCCACGGTGTCTACACGTACTATCTGCTGGAGGGGCTCACCTGGAACCAGGAGGACTCCGACGCCAACCACGACGGCCTCGTCACCATCTACGAGGCCCACGACTTCGCCCGCGGCGCCACCGTGTCGTTCACCCACGGCTCCCAGGTGCCCGAGGCCTACTTCCGCGTGGTGGGGGAACGGGACCTGGTGGTCACGGGCGAGCCGGAGAAGCGCCTCGAGAGCCAGCTGGCGCTGATCTACTACTACGACACCACCGACTCTGCCCTGGACGGCGCCGCGCTGATGGTGGACGGGCGCGCCAAGGGGGTGTTCCCCGGCAGCATGCCCGTGGACCCGGGCCGGCACCGCGTCACCATCGTCGGCGCCGAGGGCACGGTGCTGTTCGACCGCGTCATCGACATCGGCTTCCAGGAGAGCATCAACGCCGACGCCATCGGCAGCAAGGCCCCGGTCAAACGGGTCTACCTGGACGTGGCCGGCGGACCGGCCTTCGGCATCGGCGACCGCATCCGGCCGCTGATGGGCACCGCGACCGGGGGCCCCACCGTGAACCTGGGCCTGCGCCTGTCCAAGGACGCGCGCCTCGCCGGGCTCAGCCTCAGCTTCCAGGGCGGGTACCTGCCCATCGAAGCCGAGATCACCCCGGGCGCCACCGCCACGACGCGTCACATGGCGTACCTCGGCCTCGGAGTGGGGTACCGCTTCACCCGCGACCGCTTCTCGTTCGGTGTCAACTGGCGTATCCGCGGCAACCTGGTCACCGCGGCCAAGGACGACTGCACCGGCCCGGCTTGTGACACCTGGTTGCTGTTCGCCCAGGGGCCGTACCTCGAGCAATTGATCCGGATCGACGACACGCTGTCGCTGCTCATCGGCGAGGAGCTCATGGGCATGGCGGTGGACACCAGCGGACAGGGGGACACCGGCCCCGCCGGCGCCTTTGGCCTGCACGTGGGCATGGAGCTGAACTTTTGAGGATCGCCCTCGTCGCCCTGTGGGTCCTGGCGGCTCCTCTGGCCGCCCTGGCCGACGAGGACGGCGACGGCTACTCCGAGAGCCAGGGCGACTGCGACGACCACGACGCCCAGACCTTCCCCGGAGCCATCGAGCTGTGCGACGGCGTGGACAACGACTGTGACGCGGTCCTGCCCGAGGGGGAGTGGGACGAGGACGGCGACGGGTGGATGCCCTGCACCGACGGCCCCGCCGGCGGGGACTGCGACGACTTCGAGGCCGCGGTGCACCCCGGCGCGGACGAGTCCTGCAACGGGCAGGACGACGACTGCGACGACGCGCTGCTCGAGGGCGAGGAGGACCACGACGGCGACGGCTTCCTCGCCTGTTCCACGGAGGCCGCGGACTGCGACGATCACGACGGGGACGTGCACCCCGATGCAGACGAGTCCTGCAACGGATTCGACGACGACTGCGATGGCGTGCTGTTGGAGGGCGAGGAGGATCTCGACGGCGACTCCTCGCTGATCTGCGACGAGATCGCCCCGGACTGCGACGACGCCGACGCGACCGCGGCGCCGGGTCTCGCCGAGATCTGCGGCGACGACATCGACAACGACTGCGACGGCCAGATCGACGAGCGCTGCTTCGTCAGCGATCCGCCCCCCGATCCCGACGCCTACGGCTGTGCAGTGCGCCTCGGCGCCAGCGAGGCCTCCGCAGCGATCCTGCTTCCCCTGTTCGCCCTGGCCCCGCTCCGCCGTCGCCGGTCCCGAGAAATCTGAAATCCTCCCCCTCCCCCCCCTCCCCTTGCCCTCCTCAGTCCTTCCTGCGACCCTACCCACACTGTGCTGCGACGCTATGGCGAGGTCCTGCGACTGCTGCTGATGGGTGCCGACCTGGCGCTCACCGCCGCGGCCTGGCTCGGCACCTACCAGCTGCGCTTCCTCAGCGGCACGATCCCCGTGGTCCGGGGCATGCCTCCGGAGGAGCTGTACTACTTCAGCACCTGGGCCGTCCTGCTGATCTTCCACCTGGTCTTCCGCAGGGCTGGACTGTACGAGCCGTGGCGCATCAAGAGCTTCGCCGCCGAGGCCGGCGCCGTGGTCCGGTCGGTCGCCCTCGGGGTCGTCGTCCTGCTGATCGCGTCGTTCCTCTCGCGGTACCAGTCCACCAACTACTCGCGCCTGTTCCTGATGGTCTTCGTACCGCTGAACATCGGGCTGCTGCTGGGCGCGAGGATCGCGGTTCGCTGGGTGCTGCGCGCCCTGCGCAGGTCTGGACACAACCTCCGCCACGTGCTCGTGGTGGGGGCGGGCCCCTTGGCCCGGCAGGTGGTGGACCGCGCCGCAGCCAATCCGTGGACGGGGCTGCGCATCGTCGGGATGCTCGCCGACGAGGGAGAGGACCGCGCGCCACACCACGGCGTGGAGGTCCTCGGGACCATCGAAGAACTCGGCGCCACCATGGAGAAGCTGGCTCCCCAGCAGGTGTTCATAGCCCTGCCTTTCGAGCGTTTCGCGCGGATCAAGCGCACGATGATGACCCTGGCCGACTCCTTCGCCACGGTCCGCATCGTCGCCGATCTGTTCGACTTCGGCCTGGTGATGAACGGCTCGGTGGACGACTTCGACGGGCTGCCGGTGCTCAACCTGGTGGACAAGCCCATCGTGGGGATGCAGGCGACGGTCAAGCGGGTGTTCGACATCGCCTTCTCGGGGCTGGTCCTGGCGCTGCTGTTCCCGTGGATGGTGCTGCTGGCCATCGCCGTGAAGATCTCGGTGAAGGGCCCTGTGTTCTACCGCCAGGAGCGCATGGGGCTGGACGGACGCCGCTTCGAGATCATCAAGTTCCGCACCATGCCCCAGGGCTCGGAGAGCGCCAGCGGTCCGGTCTGGGCGAGCTCCGGTGACGCCCGCCCCACGCGGCTCGGAGCGCTGATGCGCCGCATGTCCCTGGACGAGCTCCCCCAGTTCTGGAACGTGTTCAAGGGGGAGATGTCGGTGGTGGGGCCACGGCCGGAGCGGCCTGTGTTCATCGAGAAGTTTCGCCAGGACATCCCCCGCTACCATCAGCGGCACATGGTCCGCGCCGGGATCACCGGCTGGGCCCAGGTCAATGGCTGGCGGGGCAACACGGAGCTTGCGCCGCGCATCGCCCACGATCTCTACTACATCGAGAACTGGTCACTGGCGCTCGATCTCAAGATCATCGCCATGACGACCCTGCGGGTGTTCCACGATCCCAATGCCCACTGAGCCGAACACGGCCGCCACCGAAGAACGCAACCTGTCCCTGGACCGGCTCTCGATGCTGATCCTCGTGGGGGTGGGGCTGCTGTTCCTGTGCAAGGCCGTGTTGGCCATCGACAGCGCGTTCGAGGCCGACGAGTTCGATCAGTTCAGCAGCGCCACGGAGCTGCTGGAGCAGCCACAGCACCGCGTCCAGCAACCGCACCGACTCCTCGCCACGGTGTTGTTCACCGCTGGCGTCGTCGTGGGACAGCACGATCCGGTGGTCGGGCTGGTGGTGAACCGCGGGGTGGCCGTGGTGCTGTGCGTGTTGACCTACCTGCTGGTGCTGCGGATCGCCGGGCGCCTGTTCGGCACGCGAGCCGGCGTGCACGCCCTGGTGGGTCTTGGCATGGTCACGGTGTTCGTCGACCACTCCTACACGGCGCGAGCCGACTTCGTGGTCCTCGCCCTGTTCCTGCTGGCCCTGGAGTTGCTGCTGGTGAAGCGGGCCGTGGCCCCCGCGCTGTCGGGGCTGGTCACTGCCGTGGCGTTCTACGTCTCGTTCAAGGCGGTCCTCCCCACCGCAGCCCTGGGTTGTGGCCTGCTGGCAGCGGCCATCGCGACCCGCGACCTCTCCGCGGGTGTCCGCAAGGTCGCCCTCTTCGCCGGCGGGTACGCGCTCCCCCACGTCGCCTACCTGGCGATCCGGGCCCTGCTGTCGGACACGGGCACGTCCGTGGTCGGGGAGGCCTCGGTCCCCGTGGCGTTGGTGGTCTCCGGCGAGACCGGCGTGACCTATGCCGCGTTCTGGCTCGCGTTCGTGCGCGACAACGCCGTGTTCCTGGCCGTCGCCGGGACCGGGCTGGTGACGGCGGCGTGGAGCTGGCGCAAGCGCGCGGCCCCCGACCTGCTGGTCGTGCTGGTGGCCGTCTCCGTGCACCTGCTGGCGGTGGTGACCTACCACCAGCCGTGGCCCTACTTCCAGGCCTCGGTCGCGCCGGGCCTGGCGCTGTTCTGGGGCGCGCTGTGCGGCTCGATCCACCGCAGGCTGGCCGAGGAGGCGCCGTCGCCGCTGTGGGCGGGCGGCATCGCCGTGCTGGTGGCCGTGGGCTTCGTGGCACCGCTGGATCGCGTCCGGCACAACCTGGCCATGGAGAATGACTACCAGATCGCGGTGATGGACCGGCTCGACGCGGTGCTGGGCCCCGGGGACACCTACTTCGACGGTGTGGGCATGGCCTTGATCCACCCCCAGACCGTGGACCTGTGGTGCGACGTGGTCAATCAGCTGGCCTACCGGCAGGATCCCGAGCTCGTCGAGGAACTCATCGACCGCCTCGCGAACGGCCAGATCGGCGCCCTCGTGGTCAACGAACGCACCCAGGCGCTGCCCGCCGCGTTCCAGCGCTTCCGCGACGAGTACTTCGTCCAGGACTGGGGCAACGTCTACGTGCCCGGGAGAGCGTTCCAGACGGGGAACCTGGCGGGCAGGCGCGCGTCGCTGCCCGCGCTGACCGCAGGGACGTACCACGTCCGCGGCGAGCCCGGCGCCTGGCGCCACCTGGTCGTCGACGGCGAATCCCTCTCCGGGCCGGCGGTCGCGCTGGATCGCGGCGACCACTGGATCGCCGCGGACTCGGACGTGGGGCGCATCCGGCTCCTGCGGATGAAGCCCGACTTCGTGGAGACCCGCGAGCCGCTGGACTCGTACAAGAGCCTGTTCCCCAAGGAGAGCAACCTGCTGTCGTTCTGATCTGGATTTCAGATTTCAGGAAGAGTGCTTCTGCACGAGGTGGTTCCCCACCAGCAGCGCGTCGATCCTGCCCTCCGCAAGCAGTCGCACGGCGCGCGCCGAGGTGTCGACGGAGGACGCGGCGTCGGGCGCGAGGTCCTGCGCGAGGAGCACCGGAGCGCCGGACAGGTCGCCCGTGGTCGCCAGGAGCGCGACCAGGTCCGGGTTCTCCCCGTCGCCGAGGATCTGCGGGCGGATCAGGGCGCCGGGGAGGATCGAACCGGGGATCATCGCGTCGGCTTCTGTCGTCGCCGGGGCGAGCACGGAGCCGAACCTCGCGGCCTGGCCCACCCGCTCCAGGTCCCCCAGGAATTGTGGCGCGGCGGCGTGCGGAATCAGCGTCGTCACCGGGAGATGAACGCTACGGCCCAGCCGCATCGCCAGCTCGCGGGCCGCGTCTCGCCGTCGCGGGCTGCACAGCACCGATCGGTTCCCCAGGGCCGGATCCGCCCACGCCTCGCGCCCGGCGACGCGGCCCACCACGGCCCCCTCATGGAGCAGGCCGGCCACGGTCGCAGGGAGGTCTTCGGGGATGGACTCGCGCAGGCCGTGCTCGCCCAGGGATCCCAGCAGCCGGGCTTCCACCGGGCGCAACCCGAGGTAGAGGTGGTCCAGGGGGCGCGGGCCCACGTCACCGAACCGAAGCGCCGCCCCGGTGGCGAGGGCTGGATCCCCGTGCTCGGGGAAGACGTGCAGGGTCCTCAGGTCCCGGATCTCGAGCAGCCCGTGGGTCAGCTGGGTGTTGGCGAACACCTCGCCGGCCACGGCCACGTGCCCCACGCCCGTGCGTCGAATCCAGTGCCGGACCAGGCGCCGGAACTGGACCTCGAGGTTGTGCTCCCACGCAGCGGACACCTCCTCGTCGGCGTACGCGCCCAGGCGGTCGGTGAGACGCCGCGACAGCGGGCTCAGCGAGAAACCGAACCCCTGCGCCGACAGGTGGAAGTGCGCGTAGAACAGATCGCTGAGCTCCCTCGGCGCCGAAGCGTCGGCGCCGAGATGGGGCCAGGGATCGAACGACGGGTCTTCCGTGACCGGCTCGACGCCCGCCACCAGCTCCCGATAGCTGCGCAGGGACGACAGCCCCCCCTGCCGCTGGAGCAGCCGCAGTCCGTCGTGGTCCCCCACGCTCACGGTCAACGTCGTGCCGTCGCCGCCCGTGGTCGCGGTGAACACCAGCGCCCGTTCGAATGCCTGTGTGCGCCAGGCGGCCTCTCCCAGCGCCACGAAGTGGTCGATGGTCTTGGTGTCCCCACGGAAACCTCGCCGGGTCAACCGGGCGGCCTCGTGCTCCCGGCGCCGCGACGCCGACACGGTCCACAGGCCGGACTCCTTCACCAGCAGCTGCCGCACCAGCGCGCTGCCGGGGATACGGCTCAGCCCGTACGTGGCGCCGGGCAGCCTCCCGGCCAGCGGCATGTGGCTGCCGAACACCACACGATGGACGTCGGACAGGGCGCAGCCCGCCGCCGCGAGGGCGTCGTCCACCACCTGGGGCGCCAGGCCGCTCGCGCCGGGCTCCGCCCACGCGCACGCCGCTCCCAGCAACTCTCCGTCGCCCACGAGCACGGCCGAGGGGCGCGCGCCGTCACTCACTCCGAGGATCTTCATCGTCCGGAGATGATAACCGCCCCGCGCTGCACTTTCATGCGCCGTCCCTTGACGAGCCGTGGCCCGATGACGACAGTTCGATCCGTGCCCCGGCGTGGCCGGGCGGGCAGGAGGGCAACATGCCCATCTACGAGTACAGCTGCAGCGCGTGCGAGGAGGACTTCGAGGAGCTCGTCTTCTCCTCCACGGCCACGGTCCCGTGCCCCGAATGCGGGTCCGAGGACGTGGCCCGCAAGGTGTCGGTGTTCGCGTTCAAGTCCACGGGTTCGGAGCGCCCCTCGGCCAGCTCGGCGAGCTCGGGCTGCTCCGGGTGCAGCTCGGGTAGCTGCTCGGGCGGCTGCTCGGGGTGTTCACATCACTGAGCGGGCGGAAGCGTCGAGGGCTAGGTCTCGTTGTAGGGATCGCCGCCGAGCGCGACGTGACCGCTGATCGTGCCGTCGTCCGTCGCAGCGGTGAACGGCCAGTCGAAGGTCCCCATGATCTGCACGTCACCCTCGTCCAGGGACGATCCCTGGAACGTGTGCAGGGGTGCGCCGTCGAACCACAGGGCGACCTGCGGGGTCGCGGACACGCCCGTGTCCCAGTCGTTGTGGTAGGCCACGGCCACCGAGAAGATGCCCTCGGCGGGCTGGACGATGTTGACGGACTCGGGTCCGTACCCGTCGTCCACGTCGTAGATCAGGCTCGGGTTGTCGATGCCCTCGCCCTGCATGCCCCAGTCGGGGGTAGGGTTGCCGTAGTAGCAGTCGTTGGCCGTCCAGTAGTTGCCCTGGACCTGCCCGCCGTTGATCAGGTGCAGGTCCATGTCCGTGGTGTCCTTGTCCCACGACAGCCGCACCTCGAGCCCCTGCAGGTTGACGGCGAAGCCCGTGGCCACGGCCAGGTTGACGCTGTCCGCGGTGTTGTCCCCGGCCGCCACCAGCGAGGCCATGTACGTGCCCGCCACGGGCGGCGTGACCGTGGTCTGCTCGCCCTTGGGGTGGGAGAAGCCGTCGGAGGAGCCCACCTCCCAGCCCGACCCCTCGGGCACCTCGTACCACGACCACCGGAAGTTGGAGGCCGGGCTCGAGGTGGTCCCCGCGTGGCTCTGGGAGCCGTCGAAGGTGATGAGCTCGGGGAAGGGGAAGGCGCCCGTGGCGGCCAGCTCGCCGCCGGTGGTCACCACGTTGGCCACGGCGGTGGCGCTGCCCACGGACAGGTCGTACTGGGTGCAGCCCATGCTCAGGACCAGGGCCGCGAAGATCGTCGCGTAGACGCTACGCATGGTCACACCTCCCGCCGGCGGAGGCACATCAGCAGGAGCAGCGCCAGCAACGCCCCGCTGCCGGCGACCGAGCGACCGGCGTGGCCGCAGCTGCACCCCTCGCCGTCGCCGGAGCCGAAGTCGTCGGCGCTGACCTCCGAGGAGTAGGTGAAGGTCAGCGGCGGCATGGCCTCGGCGCCGCTGAGGTTGACCGCCTCCACGAGCACCACGGCCTGGGACTCCTCGCCGCGGAACTCGGGCAGGTCACAGACCGCCTCGAGCCCCTGGCCGCCGACACTGCACGAGGCCTCGACCCCGTCGAAGTAGAGGACGGTCTGATCCGAGAGGTTGCCACCGCGGACCGTCACGTCGATCCCCCCCTCCAGGGGGCCGATGCCGGGCTCGATCTCGGCGAGCTCGGGAGGCAGGGTGCCCATGTCCGCGTCGGTGTAGGTGTAGCCGCCGGTCAGCGTGTCGTCGAAGGCGTCCGACCAGACCCGGACGTCCACCATCCCCTCGGCGTTGGCCGGCGTGGTCACCTGGAGCCGCTCGCTGGAGAGCGCGGTGATGTCGGTGGCGGCGTGCTCGCCGAAGCTGACCTGGCAGTCCTCGGTGAACTCGTTGCCGTAGATCACCGTGGTCTGGCCGCCCTCGGTGGGGCCTACCTTGGGCGACAGGAACCGCAGGCTGATGGGCTGCGCCGGGTGGGGCTCGTCCTCGTTCTCCTCGCGCCACTCGAAGCCGTCCAGGAACACGCCGGAGTCGTAGATGCCGTCGTACACGTCGCCGATGGTGAAGATCAGCGTGAACGTCTCGCCAGGGACGCAAGGGGAGATGGTCGTCAGCCAGCCCGTGCCGCCGCCGCGCATGCCGGCGAAGTAGGGATCGTCGCAGTAGAAGCCGGTGCCCTGGAGCAGGGCGGCCTGGGTGACCACGAACAGGGCCGAGTTGACGTTGATGACGTTGCCGCCCGCGTCGAAGACGATGTTGCCGTTGTACACCGAGGACTGCTGCGTGACCGTGAAGGTGTCGTTGAAGTCGCTGCCCTGGTAGTTGGGGTACTCCCGGGACAGGAAGTAGAAGTTGAACTTGAACGAGTTCATGTTCGCCGGCGGCTGCACCTCGACGCGCACCGTGACCGTATCGCCGGCCTCGTCCCACTCGGGGGGCATGTCGTGGTCGACGCAAGCCGTGACCTGATCGGCGCGGCCCGTGGACATCAGGCCCATGGGCGGGTAGGTGGCGGCGATGGTCCCCACCGACGAGATCGAGGACATCATCTGCTGGGAGCCGTCGGCGAGCTGGACGCTGACGATGTCCGCCGCGGGGATACCCAGGGCATCGACCAGCTCATCGGCGGTGACGGCTCCGGCCGGAGGACACACCCAGGCCAGGAGCGCCAGAGCGGCCAGTACGGTTCGATGCATGGATTTTTCCTTTCCTCGCTGGATACCCCACAAAGCGCGGGCATGCTAGCAGACGACCCGGGCCCTGAATAGAGAACTACGCGCACGCGTTCTGCTGACGCCCCACCTAGGTTAGCTCGCTCACGGATCCCACCTGAAAAAAGATTCCAAAAAAAGGTTGGCGATCCGAGGGGCTCCTGTTACATTGGAGTACAGATGGTTTGTTAAAAGCGCAGGGTATTTTAACCTTTCGCTCCAAACTACCGCATCGAGCCATCCGGTTAAACCCGCTCCCGCCCCGGGTGGCTCTTCGACGGCCCGCCGAAACTCTTTCGGCGGGCCGTCTCATTTTCAGGGTATCCCGAGACAACGCATCTGGAGCCGGAGCCAGGGCCGCCTGAGGCGATCCGGCACCCGCGCGAGCGCCGCATTGCCTGCCAGGAGGGCCGGAAGAATGGACCGCGCTTCCACGGCGCTGCGCCAGAAGCCTGGGCCGAGGGCACCCGACAGGACCAGCGCCTCCCGATCCCCCGCATCCAGCTCGTCCACGAAGCGCCGGACCTCGCGCCGCCGATGAAGGTCCGGGCGCGGGAGGTCCGCCCCGAGGGGCAGATCGATTCCCGTCAATGGGTCGACATCTGCGGCCGCACCCCCCAGGGCCAGCCATTCGAAGACCTCGTCCCCGCGCCGGCGCGCACAGCGCCACCCCATCGCTCCTCCGTCGAGGTTCAGCAGGAGCTGGGCGCGCCCCACCCACGCCGACTGCACCTCCCTCGGTGAGGTGGTGGTCCTCGCCCAGGCCACGGGATCGCCCCCGCGCCGTGCGGGCCCGGAAATCAGCCACAGACGAGCCCCGGTCTCGATCCGCGGGCCGCCTGCGAGCACCAGATCCACGGGGAGTGAGGGTTCGAGCACCGCCTGCTGCGGCATGGACCGCCCCAGCGACGCCGGGACCAGCAGCCAGTCCGGGCGCGTTCCGGCCGCGGTGGGATGTGTGCCCATGGGCGGCAGCGTAGCACAGGCCTCACCCACGTCCCCCCCGGTCCGGCGTCCGGTTCGCCGACAGCGCTCGGACGTGAAATAATGCTCGCGCGCCAGCGTACAACCTCACGATGAGCACCCACACACTGGCGAATAGCGCGGAATCGACCGCAACCGGAATCGACCTCATGGGCTTCATGAATCGCATCAAGGACGGCATGAAGAAGATGCCGCTGCCGGTGCAGCTTTTCATGAACCTGGCCTTCGCTGGACTGCTGGTCATCGATCTGCTGATCATCGACGGCATCCCCCTGATCGACGAGCTGCTGCTGGGCTGGCTGCTGTACGCGGGCATGTCGGCGTCGGCGGACACCATCCGTGGCCGGCGGCGCAGCGAGCTCGAGCCCCCGGGACAGGTCGTGGACGTCAGGGACCAGCAGGGCGAGCCCGACTACCTCAAGGCCGCCGCCGAGGCCGAGGTGGAGGCCGCGACAGCCTCCCCTTTTCGGTAGCGGGCGAGAGCCGAGCCGCCCCACCGGCGGCGCCACGCCGCATTCCGCTGGGTGAGGAGACCTGGAAGGTCTTCGAGCTGCTTCGAAAGAGCCGCAAGCTGGCGCGCTCGCTGGAGAAAGACGGCTTCCCGGAGGCGGGCAAGGACCGCCTGCACTCCATCGAGAAGCGGGTGGTGGACCTACGCAAGCGCTTCAAGGAGCTCGAGCAGCTCCTGCGCACGCGCGAGCTGGACGTGAAGCTCGCCGATCACGAGATCGCCAAGATCGGCCGCTCCATGGCTGATCCCGAACGCAGCGAGGAGCAGCTCGAGTCGCTGAATCGAGCCATGGAGCACGCCCAGCGCCACCGGGACCACATCCTGACGGTGATGCAGGCACGCAACACCTACGTGATCCGGCTCCAGGAGCTGTACCAGCACGTGAGGCAGCTCCACTCCCACATGATGATGATGGACACGCCGGCTCCCGTGGAATCGGACGAGCTGGTCTCGGAGATCGACGCGCTGGTGGCGTCGGTGGACGCCGTGGACGTGGTACGCAAGGAGGTCCAGTCCTCCCTGGCGACGCGCGCGGCGTCTCGCCAGGCCCGGTGACCCCCGACAGGCTCCTACCGCTCCAGCAGCTCGTCGAGTATCCGCTCCACCGACGCGGACGTGAACGGCTTGCGCAGCAGCCCCGCGAAGCCGGCGCGCTCGGTCTGCAGGTGCAGATCGCGGTCCGTCATCCCGGAGATGGCGACGACCCGCGCCTCGCTGCCCCCGCGCGTGGCCCGGATGTGCTCCAGGAACCGGAAGCCGTCCATGCCCGGCAACCGCAGATCGAGGAACACCAGCGCAGGGGTGTGTCGTGCGACCATCTGGCTGGCCTGGAAGGCGTCCTCTGCGGCGAAGACCGGGACCTCGGGTGCGAGGCGCTGCAGCAGCCTGACCATGGCCCCTCGGATGTACGGCTCGTCGTCCACGACCAGCACGGGGCGATGCCCCTGCTCCGGCGACACCAGCGGCACACCCTGCTCGCGGCAGAACGCCTGGAGCGCCGATTTGCGCACGCGGCGATGACCGCCCGCGGTGCGATAGGCCTCGAGCTTGCCCGCCTCGATCCAGCGCACGACGGTGGGACGCGAGACGCCGCACAGGCGGGCGATATCGACGGTCGTCAGCACGTCTTGCCGGTCCGAGTCAGCCACGTTGGGACATGCTACCGCATCGGGTTCTTGACGTTGTCATTCGCCGCTGGTGGAAATTTGCGCCAATCCTTGACACGTCAGGAGCCGCCTTGCTAGCTTCGCGGCGGTCGAGGTAGGGCCGTCTTGGTGTAGGGGCACGTTGACGTAGAAGCGATTGTGAGCAATGCGGAAGCAGTGGGCCCTGCTTCGTTGCCCCATCCCCCCGTTTGGATTTCCCCGGGTCTGATCGTCTAGTCCAGGCAGGCTGCCGCGGCTTCCGCCGTGACGATGTCGAGCTCCATGTGGTCGAGCAGGTGGGCCTCCACGTCCTGGAGCAGGAACGGGATGCACGACTGCTGCTCGGGATATCCCGGGCAAGCCGAGCAGGGGTTGCCCAGCTTCTCCAGCAGGTCGCAGGTGCTGCCCTGCCAGTACGTGTCGTGGTCATTGCTCAGATCCGCCAGCAGCGCGTCCAGAGCGAAGCCGTCCACCACACCCTCGATGCGGCCCTCGGTGAGGATCTCGCCGTCCGGCGTGAACTCCGCCTCGAACCCCACCTGGGCGCCGTCGAGCCAGTACTCGGAGCCGGGCGACCAGTCCTCTTGCTGGAACGGGATGTCCAGCAGGGCCGCGGACATGCTCAGGTGCGAACCGCTGAGCAGGGCGGGCGAGCCCTCGGTCAGATCCGCGGTGATCACGCATGGATCCTGTTCCAGCTCGGCCAGGTCCAGCCCGGCCGCCGTGAGCCCGAGCTCCGCGCCGCTGATCTCGTCTATGGCCAGCAGGAACGGCCCCAGCCCCAGCATGGACAGCAAGCTGTCCACCCCCGCCGGCCGCACCAGCTCCGCCTGCTCCGGGTACACGATGTACACCGCGTCGCGCAGGACGACGTCATCGGCGAGCTCCGTGCCCAGCACGCTGGTGCTGAAGGTCCACTCGGCCCAGCAGCCGCCACCGTCCACCGCGGCCTTGTAGCTGGCCGAGGGCTGCAGGTGGTCGTCCGGGTCGTCGCCGTGGGGATCGAACGTGGCGATGAGGCCGTCCTCGCTCAGGGTGACCTCACCCGGGACGACGCCGTCGTCCCCCTCCAGCGTGATGGAGACCTGATCCACCGGCTCGACGAAGATCACCTGGAGCGAGTCGCGGTAGTAGGCGATGGGATCGCCATCCACGGGCACGGTGCCCTGGATCTCACAGCTGCCGCCAGAGAGATCGTCGTCCCCGTCGTCGTCGTCGTCACCGTGGCCCCATGAGTCGTCGTCGTCGCCGCCGCCTTCCTGGGCGTTGTCTGCGGGCGAGGCAAAAGCCAGGGAATCGGCGCAGCCGAGGATCAACCGCGGCAACACCAGCCCGAGGACGACGAGGAGAATACGTGTGGACATGGTCATCCACTCCTTCCTGTCCCTCCGTGGCTCGTATCCTGCACGAACCGGACCAAGCCACGGGGAAGGAAGGTGCCCGGCCTCATCCCACCACGGGAGGAGTGCCGGTGGGCCACCCGATGACCCATTGTAACGTCCAAGACGAGACAACCGCCCCGGAGAAGCCCCCGGGGCGGTTGTTCACGGTGCAATCATCGCCCCCGAGGCAGAGCCTCGAGGCGACCCGTCACTAGGCAGCTTCGCAGAAGCCGCCAGCAACCCAGTCCGCGATCATCTGCTCGGACACGTAGGTCAGCGTGTCGTACTCGGTGCCCGTCTCCGGGTCGTAGCCGATGACATCGACCTTCTCGGAGATGATGCCGTACGCGCTGACGGTCAGGCAGAAGGGACCCTCGCCACCCGGGCACTCCTCGCAGGAGATGCCGAGGCTGGACAGCAGGTCACAGGCCGCGCCCTCGTCGGCGCCGGGATCGATCAGCTCGTCGAGGACACGGGTGTCCATCTGGCCGTCGAAGGTGCCGCCCACCAGGGTCATGCCGTCGGAGGTGAAGCTACCGCCGATGCGCAGGTCGATGATGTCGGCGTCGTAGCCCTCGATGGCGATGTGGAAGTCCGTGGGGCCGATCTGCATGTAGGGGTTGTCCCACTGGCCAGGCTCGGTCTCGGTCATGCCCAGGGTCGGCGTGCACAGGTCCTGGACGTAGTCGTTGCCTTCCTTGTCCACGATGCCGCCGTAGATGTCGATGGTGCCCGCACCCTCGTCGATGGCGTCCACGTGCATGATCACGTAGACGTCGGCGATGTACTGGGCCAGCAGGGAACCCACGCCCGGAGGCTCGGTGAAGGTCGCGGAGCCGAGGTCCAGGAAGTAGTCGTTGCCGACGATGGCGCTCTGGACGTCGGAAGCCTCGGTGCCCACGTCGCTGGTCTGGAAGTGCAGCTCGGCGGTCTGGCCGTCCCACGCGATGGTGGCGGTGTAGGAGGTGCTCGGCTCCAGGTGATCGGTCTCGCTGTCGCCGCCCGGGTTGAACGTCAGCTCCGTGGAGTTGTCGTTCAGGGCGTTGTCGCCGGTGATTGCGGTCCCGCCGTCGTCCACCAGGGTGATCTCGGCGGTGCCCACGTCGTCGGTGAACTCCACGAAGATGTTGTTGCGGTGGTAGAAGTCCGTGTCGCCTTCCTGCGGCTCGGTGCTCTCGATCCCGGCGGCGGCGTCATCGTCGTCGTCGTCGTCGTCACCGTTGTCGTCGTCGTCGCCCGGGTTCGCCGAGTCGTCGTCGTCGTCGTTTCCGGGACAACCGGTCATCACCATTCCGATACCGAGAAGCCCAATCAGGAGAAAGAGCAACGTGGTCTTGTCCTTCAGCATTCCAAACCTCTTTTCTCTGGAGGGCCGTTCGTGCCCCTCTTGTTCGCGCCCCAAATTCGCTAGTAATCAAGCCCACTTCCGCGAGACGTAGTTGTCCCTCGATCGGGCCGGACCTTACCGAAAGGGTCCATGGAAGTCAAACTCGAATTTCATTATGCTCACGGGGGGTTAGGTCGTTTCGGGCAAGCATTTGCCCGATCCGGGACAGGCCCGAACGTCCCCCTGGAGGCCTCGTGCAACAACCGCCGCCGATCCTGCGCGCCAGCACGCTTCAAGCCCCCGAGATCACGGCGGGTTTCTCCACGCGGCTCGGTGGTGTGAGCGAGCCGCCTTTCCAGGAGCTCAACCTCTCGAGCCGCGACGACGATCCCGCCGCCGTCGCAGAAAACCTGCTGCGCGTGTGCAGGGCTGGAGGCCTGGGACGGTGCCCGCCCGCGCTGCAGCGCCAGGTCCACGGCTGCACGGTGACCTGGGTCGGCGGCGAGGACGGTCCGACCCCGGGACGGGTACGGCACCTGGACGGCGACGCCCTGGTGACGCGCCAGCGCGGACTCCCGGTGGCGGTCCTGGTGGCCGACTGCGTCCCGGTCCTCCTGTGGGATCCCGTGCAGGGCGCGGTGGCGGCGGTCCACGCGGGTTGGCGCGGCACCGCCCAGCAGGTGGTCCTGAGGACGCTGGAGTCCATGGCCGCCCGCGTCGGGACGAGGGCGCGAGACGTGCGCGCCGCCATCGGCCCGGCCATCGGCGGTTGCTGCTACGACGTGGGCCCGGAGGTGGTGCAAGCCCTGAGCGGCATCCTGCCGCCCGAGGTTTTCACCGAGGACACCGGCGACGACTCGCGACGCGTGGACCTGAGGCGCGCCAACGAGGCCATCTTGCGCTCGGCGGGGGTCGCGGAGGAGTCCATCTCCGCGGTCGGCGGATGCACCTGCTGCTCGCCCGACCTCTACTCCTACCGCCGCGACGGTCCGCGAACGGGCAGGCAGATGGGGGTCATCGAGCTCCGATGAGGAATCCACTGCCCCTCGTCGCTGCGTGCGTGCTGTGCCTCGGGTGCGGCGAGGACGCGGATCTCACCCCGGCCGAGCAGTACCAGCGGGGCATGGAGGCCCTGGACAGCGGCGACGCCGCGAAGGCCGAGCAGCTGTTCTCGGCCATGGTCGCGGCGGACCCGGCGGATCCAGTGGCCCGCGCCTCCCTCGCGCGGGCCCTCGCGCGGCAGGACCGCTTCGCCGAGGCCATCGTCCAGGACAAGCTGGCCCTGGCCGCGGATCCCACCCTCGCGGAGATGGCCTACAACGTCGCGTGCTCCTACGCGGCGCTGGGGGACACCGACGAGTCCCTGCGCTGGCTCTCGCGCGCGTGGGACGGGGGCGTCCGCGATCTCAATCTGATCGAACAGGACCCCGACCTGCGGGATCTCCGGCGAGACCACCGCTTCGCGTTCTTCCTGGCCACGGGCTCCCTGTCCCTGCAGGAGCGCGAGGCCTTCGCCCGGGTCACCCCCGCCCTGGCCGCGCCCGGCGACGAGGTCAAGGTGGAGATCACCGTGGTCAGCCTCAACCGCCCGTTGATGGCCGCCCCGGAGCCGCTCGAGCTGCGCTTCGGCGGCGATCTGGCCGAGGGGGCGTTGGTACCCCTGGCCCGGACCGAACGCTTCGAGGCCGGCGAGAGCGGCGGGCGCGAGTTCTTCCGCCGCAACATCACCATGACCTTCCGCGCGGAGCGCGCGCTGGAGACCCTGCTCGAGCCGTTCCACCTGGCCCTGGGGGACACCCAGGTCCCGGTCCGTCCGTCGTGGCTGTCGGTGCGGGACGTGCTGCCCGATCTCTTCCCCCGCCAGGAGACCGACGAGGACGAGGCGCCCCCGCCGTCCGCAGTGGACTGGTTCGCGGCGCCGGGCACCCTGACCGGGGCGGCCGACCACCCCTTCGCGCGCTGGGAGGAGTCGGACCAGGGGGCCTGGGATCTCCTCGTCGGCGTGGAGATCGAGGGGGACGGCCTGGAGGTCCCGGCGGACCTGGTGCTGGCCGACCCACCGACCGGATGCGGCCCGTGGCTCCACCCGCGCCGCACCGCATTCCTGCGCACCCGCGCCGAGGGGGACTCTCGGGTCTGGTTCCACCGGCGCTTCGCGACCGTGGTCGACGGCCGCCCCGATCCAGGCGATTGCCCTGCGCCGCTGCCGGTGCAGGTCACCCTCGGCGGCGAGGTCGTGCTCCAGTCCGAGGTGCCCTGGCCCTGAGGGGGATCAGCGCTAGCCCGCATGTCTCACCACGCGCGGCGTAGCGAGGAGTCGCAGGCGCCGTCGGGGCGCGCTGGCGGTGGCCGATGGCGTACTTTGAGTACGCCGAGGACGCCGACGGCGTGCATCGGCGGCGAAGGCTGCGGAGCAGCCGGCTGCGGCCCGCAGTAGGCGTGGGTGGTGAGATATTCGGGCTAGGTCTTGGAGGGTCGCTGGGCCGTGAACGAGCCGCCCATGGTGAGCTTCTCGACGCGCTTGGACGACTTGAGCCGCAGCGCCCCGAGGATCTGACGGAACACGTTGCGATCGGGCACCACGCGCTCCGCGTCCTCGCGGGTGATCTTGCCGGCGAGGTAGGCCATGGCCGCGGACCGCTCGAAGTTGACCATCCCCTCGGCGAGGCTGGTGGTCAGCACCTGCTTGATCTGATGCATCTTGCCCTCGCGGATGAGGGCGGCCACCGCGAAGTTGATCTTCATCAGCTCGATGACCGGGACCAGGCCGGTCCCGCTGGTGTGGGTGAGCAGGCGCTGGTTGACCACCGCGCGCAGGCTCTCGCCGATCTGGGCGCGCGCCGCGTTGCGCTCGTGCTCGGCGAACGCGTCCACCAGCCGGGTGATGGCGTTGGTGGTGGTGTTGACGTGCATGGTCCCCATCAGCAGGTGACCCGTCTCGGCCGCGGCCAGGGCCATGGAGATGGTCTCCTGGTCCCGCAGCTCCCCCACCAGGATCACGTCCGGGTCCTCCCGCAGCGCGTCACGCAGGCCGCGGGCGAACGACGGCGCGTGCACCCCCACCTCGCGCTGCTGGATCAGGCAGTTGTCGCTCTTGTGGATGTACTCGATGGGATCTTCGAGGGTGATGATGTGCCGCGCCTGGGTCTCGTTGATCAGCCGCACCAGGGCGGCCTGGGTGGTGGACTTGCCCGATCCGGTGGGGCCGCAGAACAGCAGCATGCCGTTGCGGTGTTCGGCCAGGTTTCCCAGGCTGCTGGGCAACCCCAGATCGGCCAGGGATTTGACCTTCTCGGGGATGTGCCGGATGGAGATCGAGGGGCCGCTCTGCTGCTGGAAGCAGCTCATGCGGAAGCGGCCGATCCCCTGCAGCGAGTACCCCAGGTCCACGCTGTTCTGCCTCTCGAACTCCGCCCGGTCGTCGGTGGTGAGGATGCCGTAGATCATCGCGCGCAGCTGGTCCGGGGTCGTGCGCTCGAGGTCGCTCTTGCGGAACAGGTTGTCGATGCGCAGCGTGGGCTCGTACGCGGGCGTCAGGTGCATGTCCGTGCCCTTGTTGCGCACCATCCACTGCAGGTAGGTGTCGATGGCGTTGCTGCCCGGGGCGCGCGGGGCGCGGGACGGCAGCCCCTCGAACGCAGGGGTCTCGATCTCCTCGGTCCCCGGCACCGGGGGACGGATCATCCACGGCGGCTCGGTGTACCCCGAGGACGACGGCTCGTCGTCGAGGGAGGTGTGGGCCATGGTGATCGACGCCAGCCCGGCGGACTCCTCCACGGACATGGCGAGCAGATCGGTGTCGATCAGGGTGAACGTGACCCCGGGATGATCACCCTGGCGGATCTCGCAGTCGAAGTAGCGGTTGTCGAACTCGTACAGGATCTCGCACGAGCCGGTGATCTCGAGGTTCTCGGGGTTGTCCTCGTCCGCGAGGAGCGCCTCGATCAGCTCCGAGACCTGGTACTCGTTGACCCGCGGCCAGGCGTTGTCGAACTCCTCGCTGCCGCCCCGCAGCCTGGGGGGGTAGCCCGCGACGATCACCAGCCCTTGCGCCCCCTGCTGCAGCAGCGCCTGCAGCATGGAGGTCAGCATCGGAGTCAGATCAGACATGGTTCCTCCGCCGTCGCCGTGGGACTACTGGGCGACACAACCCAGGGTGCAGCCGTTGGTCTCGAGGAAGTCGCCCAGGACGTTCCCCGACAGGGCGTTGAAGCAGTTGGCCAGGTTCACCGACGCCGAGTCGCAGGCGATGCCGTACTCCTGGTTGCCCTCGATGACGTTGCCCAGCATGTCCCCGGAGACCGTACCCGAGAGCTCGATGCCGTGGCCGCCGTTGAGGCTGACCGCGGTGTTGTCCGACAGATCCAGGGTCACGCCGGAGCCGTCCACGTGGATGCCGCTTCCGCCGCTGGAGGTGAACGATCCGTTGGAGATGCCGACCGTGCCGCTCCCGGTGATCTTCAGGCCGGCCTCGGCCGCTCCGGTCACCTCCAGCCCGTCCACCACGACGGTGCCCGCGCCCTCGATCTGGACGGCGGAGCCGCTGGAGTTGCCGGTGACCGTGTTGGTCCCGGTCAGCTCCACGTTGCCGAGATCGGCCACCTGGATGGCCGAACCGGCGATGTCGATGAACTCGTTGTCCTCGAGGATCAGCGACTCGTCGCCCTGGACCCACGAGTCGTCGATGTCGATGCCCGTTCCCACCTCGGTGAAGGTGTTGTCCGAGACCGTCACCTCGCCCAGGTGGTAGTAGGCGTAGATCCCCGACGCGCAGCCGTTGAAGTCGTTGTTGTCGATGGTGATCCCGCCGCTCACCTGGGTCTCGTCGTAGCCGTACAGCTGGACGCACGTGCCGCCGTCCACGCCGTAGGTGCCGAACTGGTTGCCCTCGAGGGTGCCGAAGAAGTGGTTGCCGTAGAAGTGGTAGCCCTCCACCGAGGTGAACACGTTGTCGGCGATGGTGGCGTCGGAGACGTAGGTGTTGACCGACGTGTAGCCGTGCTCACCGAAGGTGTTGTTCTCGATGTAGACCGGATACCCCTCGGCGATGGTGCTCTGGTAGACGTACACGCCGGTGTAGTTGTCCTCGAAGTCGTTGCCGTCCACCGTGACCGAGCCCTCCTGCACGTACACGGCGTAGTCCTCGATCCCGCTGAACGACGACCCAGCCACGGTGCCCTGGGCGTCGTTGTAGATGACCCCCATCGTCGGGTAGGGGTAGGCGCCGGGATCGTCCTCCTCGGCGGGTTGGACCCCCCCGAGCAGGTCGGCGAACGTGCACCCCTCGAAGTCCACGTCGGAGACCCGCGCGTCGATGCCGTAGATGGTCAGATCGTGCACGTCCAGGCCGGTGAACGTGCCCGACGACTGGTCGATGTACATGGCCCACATGCGCGTGCCGGTGACCTCGTCGTCGGTGGAGAGGAACTCGGTGTTCTGGATGAAGTACCCCACCACATCGACGTTGCGCGCGGCGTTGCCGCTCATGGTCAGCTCGCCGATGTCGAACAGGCCGATGCCCATGCCGGAGCTGTACGAGTTGGGCACGGACTGGGTGCCGCTCCAGGCCAGGCCGTCCACCACGTTGTCGGTGAACGTGACCTCGTCCAGGGCGCTGACGTACAGCCCGTACATCTGGCCGTCGAGGACGGTGTTGCCGCTGACCACGGCCGTGCCGCCCTCGGGGGTCGGGTCGTAGGGGTACTGCACCCAGATGCTGTACAGGCGGTATCCCTGAACCGTGTTGTCCTGGACGGTGAAGTTGCCGTCGGTGTTGCCCACGGCGATGCCGATGGAGTCCTGGAACACGGCGTTGGAGGCGGAGACCGTGTTGCCGATGACGGACGAGTCCTGCTCGATGAGGTAGATGCCGTAGTAGGCCATGTCCTGGAGGTGGTTGTCGGTCAGGACGGAGCCGTCCCCTCCCCCGCCCACGCCGACGAAGCCGTAGTTGGCGTTGCTCAGCGAGCAGCCGCTGACCTCGAAGTCCGAGTAGAACCAGTACACCGCCACGCGGGCGCAGCTGTCGATCTGGACGTTGTCCATGACGATGGGCGCGGGCGCGTCCTCGGAGAACACGCAGCTGCCGGAGTAGTCGTCGCCGTCCTCGGAGCCCGAGGCGCCCGAGATGAGGCTGTCGCTCACGTCGGCGGTGGAGTTCACCAGCCGCAGGCCGTAGTCCTCGTTGTCCAGCAGCTCGCTGCTGGTCACGGTCAGCGTGCTGTTCTGGGCGTCGATGGCCGCGAAGGGGTGGCCGCTGAGCACGCTGCCGTGGATGGTGGCCACGCTGTTGGACAGGGAGACGCCGAACTGGCCCGAGTCGGTGATGGTCATGTGGTCGAGCACGAGACCGCTCGCGCCCTCGGCGACCACCGCGTTGCGGGTGCTCAGGACCGTGAACCGGGCCAGCGTCACGTCGGGGGCCGTGACCGTGATGGCCATCTCGTTGGTGTCCCCCTCGACGATGGACTCGCCGTCATCGGCGCCGACGATGCTCACGGAGCGATCCACGGTCACGGAGCCCACGAAGGTCTCCGCGCACAGGGAGATCACGTCGCCCTCCTGGGCCATGAACACCGCGTCCTGCAGGTTCGCGTACCCGGGCAGTTCGCCGTTGACGGTGATGCAACCCTCGACGAACACGGTGGTGTCGTCGTCGTCGCCGGACGTGTCGTCGTCGTCGTCGGTGAACGGCGTGTCGACGTCGTCGTCCCCCTCCGGGCAGCCGATCAGGGCGAATCCCAGCAGCGCGCACAGCGCCCACCGGAGCAGGTAGTCAGGCATGGGTTCCTCCGCAGAACAGCAGCATAGCCCACGCGGGGGCGCGGGGGAACGCGGGCGGGGGTTCTCTAGGGGGTGGTCTCCGGCCCGATCCAGGCCCAGACATCCGAGGGGGTGGTGGCAGCCATGAGGGCCGAGAAGGAGTGGGACGCGCCGGCGATGCTGTCCATGCGCGTGGGGTGCCCCTGGGAGGCCAGATAGCTCTCCGACTGCTGGGCGAAGCTGTGGAAGCTGTCGGCGGTGCCGCAGACGAACAGCACCGCGCCGCGCCGCGGCGGCGTCCCCATGGGGTAGAAGCCGCCCCAGCCGTAGCCGGTCACCACCAGCGAGGCGAAGCGGTCGAAGCGGGCGAGGCCGGCCACGCCCAGGAACAGGCCGCCGTCGGAGAAGCCGAATGCGTGGATGCGGTCAGGGTCGAGGTGGTAGCTGAGCCCGAGGTGGTCCACCAGGTCGAGCACCGAGTCCATCTCGGTGACCATCTCGTCCATGTCGTTGTTGGGGTTGCCCGACCACACCGCGAAGTCGCTGTAGGGCGACAGGGTGTCCGGGACCAGCAGGGCGAACTGGGCTGGCGCCGCCGCCGACGTCCAGCCGGTGTACGCCGCCGTGTTGTAGAAGTTGCTGCCGCTGTCTCCGGCGCCGTGGAAGCCGATCACCAGGGGGATGGGGGTGGACGGATCGTAGCCGTCGGGTACGTGGAGCTTGTACCCGCGGCCGCCGAACGAGTCGGTGAAGGTCCCGGGCTGGCCGGTGTAGCCCGAGGCGTCGTCGTCACCGGACGCGTCGTCGTCGTCACCGGACGCGTCGTCGTCGTCACCGGGCACGGTGTCGTCGTCATCGTCGTCGTCGTCACCGGACGCGTCGTCGTCGTCCCACTGGGGGCCCGGAGGGTTGTTCTGCTCCTCGGGGCAGCCGGCCAGCGCGAGCCCGGCCGCAACCAGGCACACCAGGATGAAACGCAGATCGAGCATCTCCCCTCCTCTTGCTGTCCAGGCTATCGGTTCTTCAGCCCGGTCTCGAGCTTGTTGCGCACCTCGCGGCGCACCCGCGGCGCCAGGGCATCCCCGTGGTGTTCCATGAAAGTGCGCACCTGCTCGGGTTCCCGCTTGGCCAGCTCCCGCAACGCCCACGACAGGGCCTTGACCACCATGTCGTCGCGGTCGCCCACCACCTGTTCGCACACCGTCAGCGTCCGCTCCGGATCGCCGGTCCCGCCCCGGGCCTTCTGGTTCAGCGCCACGGTGCACACCACCCCGGCCCGGCGCCACCAGCGGTCCTCGGACTCCAGCCACCCGTGCACGACGTCGTCGGACAGCTGACCGCGCCGCCACGCGGAGCCGGCGACCAGCCCTGCGAACGTGTCCACCGACGCCCAGTTGTCCGCCCCCTGTCCCAGGTCGAGGATCTCGTCGTGGGTCAACCGGGCCAGGGCATCGCGGTGCTTGTCCAGCAGCAGGTAGCCGACCTGCCGCCCCTCCAGGGTGCCGCCGCGAACCAGGGCCGTCGCGAGCGCCTTGATCTCCCCGGGCGACGCGCCGCGCACCCTGCGGCACAGCTCGGCGTGGATGCGGCGGATGTCCGGCGACTTGACCCCCAGCGTCGTCAGCTCCGAGGCGCAGGTCCGGGCCATGAACTCCCGGCGCTCGGCCAGCGCCGCGGCCCTCAGGTCCACGTGGACGTCGGCGACGAGGCCCTCGATGTCGAGGCTCACTTGTGCTCCACCGGGGTGATCGTGCCGGCGACGCGGTCCACGCTGACGAGCTCGCGGTAGTGGTTGGAGTACAGGCGCGCGCTGGCCTCGGCGTCGCCGCGGGTGGCGACGATCTCGGCGATGTACAGCCGGTGGTCCCCGGTGTCGACGGTCTGCACGACCTTGCACTCCCAGGCCATGACCGAGCCACGGATGGCGGGCGGGCGGACGTGGACCGAGGGCACCGCCTCGAGCCCGCCCTCGGCGAACTTGTCCAGATCGCGGCCCGACCTCGTCCCGCAGGTCCAGGCCGCGCGGGCCTGCTCGGCGGCGGGGAAGTTGATCACGTACTCGGGCACCTGCTCGAGGTTGGCGAACGAGTGCCGGGGCGGGGCCACCGAGATGCACACCATGGCCGGCTTCCACGACACGATGGTGAACCAGCCGATGCCGATGGCGTTGGGGACCCCCTCGGCGTCCACGGTGGTCGCCAGCACGTAGGGGTGGGGGGAGGCCAGCTCCACCGCATCGGTCCAACGCAGGTCGTTCATCTCGCTCATGGGTCCCTCCCGGGGATGGCTCGAGATCCGAAGGATACAATAGGCCGCCGTGGTCGACCCCTCCCAGCCGTGGCGGCGCCACGCCGCCGGCTCCCCTCTGCGCCCCTACCAGGTGCGCGCGGTGGGGGAGATCCTCGAGCACCTGCAGCGCCCCGGCGCCCGCATCTGCCTCGTGGCGCCGCCAGGGGCCGGCAAGACCCGCTGCGCCCTCCACGTGGCCTCGGAGCTCGCGCTGCCCCTGGAGGTGCGGGTACCCACCACGGCGCTGCAGGGGCAGTGGGAGCAGCGGGCCGGCGAGCAGATCGTGGACGTGACGGACGCTGCGGAGGGATCGCCGGTGAACGTGAGCACCTACGCGGGGCTCGGCTCGTTCCAGCCCGGCGCGCTGGTGGTGCTGGACGAGGCGCACCACCTCCAGTCGGCGTGGGGTCGCAAGGTGGAGGCGGAGCTCGGGCCGGAGCACCGCGTCCTGGGGCTGACCGGGACCCCGCCGGTGGGCGGCGCCGGGTGGGACCGCTTCGTCCAGATCGTCGGCGACGACCCCGTCGAGGTGGCCGCGCCGCCGCTGGTGCGCGACGGCCACCTGTGCCCGTTCCTCGATCTGGTCTGGCCGGTGCTGGCGGACCTCGAGGACGTCCCCGCGCTGCGCGACGCCGACCAGGTCCTGACCGAGGCCGAGGCCGCCCTGGGCGACGACCTCCAGCAGTGGATGGCGCGCACCCTGCGCGAGGACCTGTGGGAGCTCACCGAGGCGCGCTTCGCGCGCAACGAGGGGCTGCTCGTGGCCCTATGCCGCGTGCGCCACGCCCAGGGCCGCGCTCTGCCCCACGATCTGCCCCCCGACGCGGAGCTGCGCGCCCGCCCCACCCTGCACGATCGCGTCCAGGCGCTGTGGGCGTATGGCAGCGACCGCGACGACGTCCGCGCGGCCGTCCGCGCCGCGGGCTTCCGTCGCGCTGGCAAGGTCGTCACGTTGCGCAACGACGTGGCCCTGCAGAGCCTCGCTGCCAGCCGGACACGGGTCCGCGGCATGCTCGACGTGCTCGCCCTCGAGGCGCGCGCGAGGACCGACTGGCTGCGCGCCCTGGTGCTGACCGACCGCGACGTGGAGGGGAGCCGCCTGTCGGCGCGGGAGGTGCTCGGCGAGCTGGTGGCCGACGCCCGGACCGACGTGCTCGATCCCGTCCTGGTGACCGGATCGGTGTTCTGGGTCGACGACGACCTGTGGCCGCGGGTCGGCCCGCGGGTCCCCGACCTGCCTTTTCGCCGCGTCCGGGGTCACCGGGAGGTGGACGTGGCCTCGTGGCCCACGGCCCGCCGCGTCGAGCTGGCCACCCGATTGCTCACCGAGGGGGTGACCCGCTGCCTCGTGGGCACCCACCACCTGCTGGGCGAGGGGTGGGACTGCCCCGCGGTCAACTGCGTGGTCGACCTCACGGGGATCTCCGCGTCCATGACGGTCAACCAGGTCCGCGGGCGCGCCCTGAGGCCCGACCCCGCCGATCCCGGCAAGGTGGCGTCCCTGTGGGAGGTGCTCCCCCTCGCGCCGGGGATCGGCGGCGGGGACCGCATGCTCGACGTGCTCAAGACCCGGCACGCCCACACCCTGGGCATCGATCCGGAGGGGCGAATCCGCGCCGGCGTCTCCCGCATCCACCCCGCGTTCGCCGGTCCAGCCAGCGAGGTGGCCGCGCAGGTCCCCGGGATCCGCGAGCAGATGACCCGGCGGCTGGTGGAGATGAAGGGCGCCGCAGCCCACTGGGCCGTGGGCCGCGCCTACGCGGACCGAAGGGTCTGGCAGGTGCGCGGCTCGTCCCCCACGCCCCCGGTGCGGCTCCGAGGGGAGCGGCCGAAGGCGCCGATCCGGGCCACGGCCGCCGCGCTGCACCACCGCAAGCGCCGGCGCGGCATGGCGGCCGGCATCGCCGCGCTGGCCGGGATCTCCGCGGGCCTCCTGGGGATGATCACCGCCGGCCCCATCCTCGGCATCCCCGTGGCCGCGACCGGCATGCTCGTGTCGTCCCTGCTGGTGTGGACCGGCCTGCGCGACTGGGACCTGGTGGCCGTGGTGGTGCGGGCGCTGTTCGACGCCCTGCGCACCGCGAACCTCGCCGAGGGCGAGCTGCGTTCCCGGGCCGGGCTGTGGTGGCTCGAAGGCACGCCGGATCACTCGAGGGTGTTCGCCGGGGCCTGCGCCGAGCTCCTCGGCCCCATCCGCTACCCCAGGTACCTGCTGGTCGAGACCTCGGGGAGGGTGTGGCCCGTGCCCGCCGTCCTCGGGGGAGACCGCAACGCCGCACAGATCCTGGCTCACGCCTGGGCCGCCCACGTGGGCCCGTGCGAGGTGGTCTACGCCCGCCAGGGGCGCGGCCGGGAGCTGCTGACCCGGACGTGGCGGGCCGCAGGGCGCGCGCCGGTGGACGTCGTCGAGATCTGGGAGTGATCCCCTCCCCTTTTTTGTCCCGCGTGTTGACGTCTCGAAATTTAGTTGTATAGTACAACCATGATGCCGACCCAGGCCGACAGAGAACTCATCGATCTGGTCGCCCAGCTCGTCCGGGTGGCCCGCGGATTCCAGCAGGAGCAGGCGTTCTGCGAGGGGATCACCTTCACCCAGTTCCTGATCCTGGACCGGGTGGTGAACGCCGACGGCGGCCTCGCCCTGTCGGATCTGCACACCTCGATGGAGGTGGACAAGTCCACGACCACGCGCCTCGTGGCGCCCCTGCTGAAGGCGGGCCTGGTGCTCAAGCACCGGCGCGAGGACGACCGCCGGGCCTTCGAGCTGCGGATCACCGACGCGGGCCGGGCCACGGCCGGGCGCGTCTGGACCTGCATCGCCGGTGCGGCCTCGCTCGTGGACGGGTTCATCCCCGCCCACGAACGCGAGGGGGTGTACCGGGGTGTGAAACTGTTCGCGCAGGCGCTCAAGGGTGCCTGCGAGGCGGGGTGCTGTCAGGGCGCCGCCACGGGAGGCTGCTGTGTCGTCGAATGAGGACCGCGCGAGGCAACCCTTCGTCACCGGGCACGTGGACTCGCCCGCGGGCCAGGTCCCGAAGGTCTCTGCGGAGCTGACGGCCGCGGACCGACGCGGCACCACGGCCGCTCGGTGGGGGATCGGGCGCATGGACTACAAGGTGATCCCCGGGCTGTACGCCCTGGGGGAGCCCGGCGACGAGGCCCCGGTCCTGGTCAGCGCCAACTACAAGATGAGCTTCGACGTGCTGCGCTCGTCCCTGCCGGGGCGGGACGCGTGGCTCCTCGTGCTGGACACCGATGGCGTCAACGTGTGGTGCGCGGCGGGCAAGGGCACCTTCGGCACCACGGAACTGGTCCGACGGGTCCTCGACAGCGGGGTGGACCAGGTGGTCCGGCGACCGCGGCTGATCGTGCCCCAGCTCGGAGCCCCGGGCGTGGCCGCCCACGAGGTGAAGGAGCGTACGGGTTTCTCGGTGCGCTATGGCCCCGTCGATGCGGCCGACCTGCCCGAGTACCTCGACGCACGGGGCAAGGCCACGGACGCCATGCGGCGCAAGCCGTTCGAGATCTCCGAGCGCGCGGCCCTGGTGCCCATGGAGCTGATCCCCGCGGCCCGCAGCGGCGTCCTGATCGTCCTGGCGCTGATCGTCGTGGCCGGGTTCACCGGCCCTGGGGGATTCCTCGCCGACGCGCTGGGCTATGCGGGGTTCGCCATCGCGGGGATCGGGCTGGCCGTGTTCGCCGGCGCCGTGCTGACCCCCCTGGCCCTGCCCCTGCTGCCGGGCCGCGCGTTCTCGGTCAAGGGGGCCGTGGCCGGAGCGATGATGGCCTCGCTCATGCTCGGCGTGATCGCCGAGCTGTACGGCGTGGCGGCCTGGTCCACTCGCCTCGAGATGGCCGCGTGGGGCCTGGCCATTCCCGCCCTGGCGGCCTTCATGGCCATGAACTTCACCGGCGCGTCCACCTACACCTCGCCGTCCGGGGTGCGCAAGGAGATGCGCCGCTTCGTGCCCGTGCAGCTCGTCACGGCGGTGATCGCCGTGGGGTTGTGGATCGGTGCGCGGTGGACGGTGTGAGGAGGGTCCGAACATGGAGACGATGAGCTATCTGCCGGGTGTGACCACCCTGGCCCTGGATCCCTCCCGCTGCAACGGCTGCCGCATGTGTACCGCCGTGTGCCCCCACGCCGTGTTCCGCGTGGAGGACGGCGTGGCCCGGATCGCCCGCAAGGACGCGTGCATGGAGTGCGGCGCTTGCGCCCGCAACTGCGAGCAACAGGCCATCCAGGTGGAGGCGGGGGTGGGCTGCGCCGCGGCCTTCATCTCCGCCGCCCTGGGCATCCAGGGTTCGTGTTGTTGCACCGGCGAGTCCGTGGAGGGCCAACCCAACGACACGTGTGGCGCCCCTGCGGAGGACGACGTCGATCCGGCCCCCTGCTGAGGCTGACGTCGCGGGCCAGGCTGGCCCACATCACTCGCAGTACAGCACGCGGACGACCTTCAGCTCGCTGCTGCTCCCCCAGGCGAACGCCCACCCCACGTCGCCGTCGGCGTGGCCGACCATGTCGTCGCGGTCCGCGATCCGCGCCTCGATGGCCACCGGCCCTTCGAGGAACGTCCCGGTGGAATCGATCACGCCGATCTCCGTGCCCGAGGCGCCGACCCAGCTCACCAGGAACGCGTCCCCGTAGGGCGCCAGGTGGGCGCCGCCCTCGTGCACCGACGGCGTGTCGGTGAGCCAGGTGGGAGCACTGGCCGCACCCGAGCTGCCGATGTGGACCAGCGCCACGTCGTCCGAGGCGCGGCCCACCGGGGAGGTGAACGTGAGCAAGAAGCCGCCGTCCACCGCCACCAACCCGCCCAGGGCGGTGTCCGAGGAGCCCGCGCAGTTGCCCGACGGATCGGCGAAGACCTCGGTGTAGTGGTCGAAGTAGATGCCCTTGCCCGGGTAGCAGTCGGACAGACAGACCGGGCCGGGCTGGGCGCCGCTGTAGGCCATCCGGACGTCGAGGCTGTGGCTGCAGCCCCAGCTCCATCCCCCGCCGGCGGGGCTCCCCGCCGAATCGAAGTAGTGCAGGGCGTCCCCCTGGTGGTTGCCCGAGTCCCACAGCTGGGTGAGACCGAAGTAGGCCGCATACCCGCCGCCCGAGGATGCCAGACGACCCTCGTGGGACCACGAGTCGATCCACTGGTCCCCCACGTGGCCGTGGCTGTTGTCCCCGGCCAGGACCCGCTCCAGCACCTCGTCGCCGTGGCCGTCCACCTGGACCAACGCCATCGTGTCGTCGCGCCGCACCAGCAACATCGCGCCCGCGTCCAGAGCCACCAGGCCGCGGACCTCGTCCCCGGGGAGCGTGGTGTCGTCCCCGGCGCGCCCGTCGCTGGCGTCCAGGGGGGTGACGTGGACGGTGCCCGTGCCGTCGGTCCAGGCCACCTTGGAGCGGCCATCGGCCAGCGGGGCGAGGATCACCGGACGGTTCTCGGAGAATCCTCCGGAGGAGCCGGTCGACACCGAGGACGGGGACACGTCGACGGCGGTGACGACGACCCGCTCGGCCAGCTCCTCGGGGCAGACCGTGTCGTCGTCGTCCCCCATCGGCCCGGTGGTGTCGTCATCCCCGCCGGTCACGTCGTCGTCGTCCTGGGGACCGGCGGCGCCGTCGTCACCGCATCCCGGCATCCACAGCAGGAACCCCAGGAGCAGCGCGGTCACCTCAGAACGTCGGAACGACCTCATTGTCCTCCCCCGTCGTGCCCACCTCGTTGTCCCCGCCCTGCCAGGTCTCGTCGTCCACCAGCACCTTGTACTCGAACGTCCCCTCGGGGAGTTCGGTGAGCACGAGCTCCCAGCGGGCGTCCTCGGCGGGGTAGGCCGGCCAGCCCACGTCCCATGACAGCGGCGCGGTGTCCCCGCGCACGGTGAGGTGGTGCCCCCAGCCCACGTCCACCTGGGCGATGATCCGGGTGACCTCGGGTTCGACGACCCCGACGGTCTCGAGCCGGACCAGCACACCCGGGTGGTCCGAGACCTCGGGGTAGGCGCCGCCGTCGAACATCAGCACGGCCTCGTCCGCGCGCACCGGCGCGCCGCGGTGGGCGAGGATGTGATCGATGCGGCCCGCGTCCAGGGGATCGGTGAGATCCTCGAAGCCCATCTGCAGCAGCGCGCCGTGGGCCGAGCCCCCCTCCTGGTCGTTGAGATCCCCCGCGACGAGGACCCCGAGGGAGTCGTGGGAGGCCAGCGCCGCCGTGGCGCTCTGCCGCGCCTGGGCCGCGCGCACGTCCGCGTCCTCGTGATCCAGGTGGACCGAGACCAGCCGCAGCGAGCCCAGCGCCGGCGAGAGCGTCGCGGCCACGGCCACGCGCTGGAGATCGCCCTGGACGAAGTAGGTCAGGACCTCGCCGCCGGTGATGGCGCCCTCGACCAGCAGCGCCACCCCCTCCTCGGCCTCGTCCCCGGTCCCCTCCCAGGCCAGGTGCGAGAACGCCCAGGTGCTGGACCAGCTGTTCCCGGTCGCCTCCTCCAGGGAACCCTCGAGGAGCTCCAGCGCGGACTCCCCCTCCCGCTGACACACCTCCTGCAGGGCCACGGCGACGACCCCCTCGGCGGCCGCGGCCTCGGCCACCGCGGCCAGGCGCTCGGCGTTGGTGGCGAAGGGGGTGCCGTCGGTGATCAGGCAGTGGAGGTTGAGGGAGAGGACCGCCAGGCGATCCACCGCGGCATCGTCGTCGTCGCCCACCGCATCGTCGTCGTCGTCCGCGGGTTCGGTGGTGTCGTCGTCGCCGGCTTCGCTGTCGTCGTCTCGAGTCGAAGGTGGGTCGGGTACGCAGCCCGGAGCGAGGGCGAGGGCGGCGAGGATCGACAGGGTTCTCGTCCGGTCCATCGGGCCAGTCTACCCCGTGTCCTCGCCGCGGCGCAGGCCGCGGCGAGGCGCCGGCCGATTGACCGCCACCGGGAAGCATCCCTACGATGAACAAGGTGAGTACGCGCGCCATACTGCTGGATCGGGACGGGGTCCTCGACCGCGACCGGGTCGACTACGTCAAGAACGCCGACGAGCTGGTGATGATCGACGGCGTGCCCGAGGCCGTGGCCGCCCTGGGCGCCGCGGGGTACACCGTCCTGGTCGTGACCAACCAGTCGTGCGTGGGCAAGGGCATCCTGCCGATGGAGGGCGTGCGGGCCATCCACGAGCTGATCCAGCGCGAGCTGAGCGTCGCGGGCGGACGCGTGGACGCCTTCTACATCTGTCCCCACGCGCCGGACCACGGGTGCGACTGCCGCAAGCCCGCCCCTGGGCTGATGCTGCAGGCGCAGCGGGATTGGGGGTTCGATCCCGCCGAGACGTGGCTCGTGGGGGACGCCACCCGGGACATCCTCGCGGGCCAGGCCGCCGGTTGCAGGACCGCCCTGGTGCGCACCGGCAAGGGGGAGACCAGCGCCACCGAGCTGCCGGACACGCCGCTGTACGACGATCTGCCCCACTTCGTGCGGTTCCTGCTGGGGGAGGACGGCCCGTGACGGTGCGGTCCGCCCTGATCCTCAAGCTCGGCGCCATCGGCGACGTGGTGATGGCAAGCCCCATGGCCACCGCCCTCGCCCGTGAACACCCGGGCGTGAAGATCACCTGGCTGGCCGGGCGCGGCGTCGTCCCCCTGCTGCGGCTCCTGCCCGGCATCGACGAGATCGTCGAGGTGGACGAGGCCTCGCTGCTCGCGGGCAACTACCGCGATCGCATGAGGGCCCTCGGCGCGGCCGCGCGCCACCTGCACATGCGGCGCTTCGACCTGGTGCTCAACGGGCACCCCGATCCCCGCTACAGGGTCCTCGAACAGCTGGTCCGCGGGCACACCGTCCGACGCTTCTGCCGCAACCCGCGCGAGCGGATCATGCCCGTGCCGGGGCGGTACCACGGCCACGAGTACGTGCGCCTCGCCCTGGGCGGGGACGGCCCCGACGTGCCGGTCGCGCTCCCCGAGGCCATCCGCCCGCCGCTGCCGCCCGGCCTCACCCTCGCCGGGGAGGGGCCGCGCGTGGCCATGGCCCCCGGCGGCGCGCGCAACGTGCTCAACGACAACGAGGTCCGGCGCTGGCCCCTCGAGCGGTACGCCGAGCTGGCGCGCGCGCTGGCCGAACGCGGCTGCGCGACGGTGGTGATCGGGGGCCCGGACGACGCCTGGGTCAGCGAGGCGTTCGCGGGGATCGACGGGATCACCGACCTGGTGGGCCGCACGTCGCTGCCCGACCTGCTCGCCGTGTACACGGCCTGCGACGCCGTGGTGTCCCACGACAGCGGCCCCATGCACCTGGCGCGGCTGGCTGACACCCCGGCGGTGGCCCTGTTCGGGCCCACGGATCCGCGCTGGTTCGTACCCCCGGCCCACGACGGTACGCAGGTTCTCTGGGGCGGCGCCGCCCTCCCCTGCCGGCCCTGCTACGACGGCAAGCGGTTCCACGACTGCCCGGCCAACGTCTGCATGCGCGACATCGCGGTCTCCGAGGTGCTGGGCCGCGTGACGGTCCTCCTCGACGGCGACCGAGGGCGCTGACGTGATCCCCCGCGGCAACCCCCTGCTCAAACGCGCGGACCGCTACGGCGGCATCCCCCTGGTGCTCGCCCTGCGGCGCTGGCGACGGCGGGAGGTGCCGCGCCGCCTCGACACCGTCGGACTGCTCAAGACCAACGCCATCGGCGACACGGTGTTGCTGTCGGGCGTGGTCCAGGATCTCCGCGACGCCCTCCCCGGCGCGCGGCTGGCGCTGCTGGTGGGCCCCAACAACGAGGCCATCGCCCGCCTGATCCCGGGCGTGGACGACGTGGTGCGCCTCCCCATCCACCGACCCGGCCGGGCGGCCGCGCTGCTGCGCGACCTGCACCTGGACGCCTTGCTGGACTTCGGCAGCTGGCCGCGGATCAACGCGCTGCTCGCCCGCCTGTCCGGGGCGCGATTCACCGCAGGCTTCCGCACGGCCGGCCAACACCGCCACCACGTCTTCGACCGGCGCGTCGATCACTCCCCGGCGATCCACGAGATCGAGAACTACCGCCGCCTCGCGCGCCTCCTCGGCGTCCGCGGAGCCGCCCTGCCGCGCCTGGAACCCGGCGCGGCGCCGGACTTGCCCGGGCTGGAGGCGCCCTACGCGGTGCTGCACGCCTGGCCGGGCGGCACCCGCAGGGAGCTCAAGCAGTGGCCGCGGCGCAGCTGGGCCGATCTGGCGGCGCACCTGGAGGACCAGGGCCTCCAGCGGGTGTTCACCGGCGGCCCGGGAGACGAGGAGGGGGCGCGGGAGCTCGCCGCGGACTGCGGCGGCCACAGCGTGGCTGGCCAGCTGTCCATCGCGGAGCTCGCCGGGGTGCTCGCCGGCGCGCGGCTCGTGGTCAGCGTGGACACGGGGGTGATGCACATGGCCTCGGCCCTGGACGCGCCCCTGGTGGCGTTGCACGGCCCCACCCTGCCGGCGCGCTGGGGGGCCCTCGGCCCGCGGGCGGTCCCCGTGGCCACCACCACGGCCGGCTGTGGCTACCTCAACCTCGGTTTCGACTACCCCGACTCACCCCCGCCATGCATGGAGGGCGTATCCGTGCCCGCGGTGCTCGACGCCGTGGACGGGTTCCTGGGCTCCTGACCCGGACCGGCGCTGCACTTTCGTCACTACGTCGCCCCGCAGCTGCTAGAGTCGTCCCCATCGGAGGAGGAAGGAGCCGTGATGTACCGAGCCCTCTCGCTGGCGCTGGTCCTGTTCCTCGCGGGGTGTCCCGACGAGGTCGTCACCCCGGCGGACGACGACGACACGACGGCAGACACTCCCGATCCCATCGATCTCACCGAGCGGCTGGGTCCGGACGAGGCCCGCGCCGGTCAGCTGACCGAGGACCACGAGGGCGCCTTCGTCGGCGGGGCCGCGGCCGAGTCCCGGCCCGGGGACTTCCTGCTGTACAACGACCGCGCCCGGTTCGTGATCCGCGGCCTGCGGGACGGCTGCTTCTACGCCGGATACCCCGGCAGCATCATCGACATGGACATCGTCCGCCCCGACGGCCAGGCCGATCGCGACGGCATGGACGACATGATGACCATGATGGGGCTGGCCTGGTTGTTCAGCGCCGAACAGATCGAGGTGATCGCCGACGGCTCCGACGGCGGCGCGGCCGTGATCCAGGCGACCGGCACGGACACGACCTTCGAGTTCCTCGAGGGCGCCATCGAGGCCCACGGGCTGTTCCCGCCGCGCGGGCTGGAGGTGGTCCAGACCTTCACCCTGGATCCGGGCTCCCCGGCGCTGCAGCTGGAGACGTTCATCCGCAACACCACCGACGACGACCTGTCGCTGGACATCATCGACGCGGGGATGGTGGACCTGGCCACGTTCAGTCCCTTCGTCCCGGGCGCCGGTTTCGACGGTGAGGCGCCCGAAGGGGGGCGCACCATGCTGGCCATGGCCTCCCACCGCAACGATCTGGCCGTCGCGGCCTACCCGACCGAGGGCAACCTGGTCGAGGGAGCGATGACCGCGCTGAGCGACGAGTTCGAGCTGGTGGCGGCCCAGGGGGACACCCTGGATCTCGGCCCCGGCGACGAGGACAGCTACACGCGTTGGATCGCGGTGGCCCGGGATCAGGCCGCGCTCGAGGCCCATCGGCGCCTGGTCCAGGAGCTGGACACCGCCACGGTGGAGGGCGCGGTCACCGCGGACGGGGCGCCCGTGGCCGGGGCCCGGGTCTTCCTGACCGACCTCGACGGCAACCCCGAGGTCCTGGCCATCAGCGACGACGAGGGACGATTCTCCATCGTGTACGAGGCCGGTGACCACCAGCTCGTGGTGGTGGGCGACGGCAACAACGAGCTCATGGACTTCCCCGCCGCCCTGGGCGCGTACGGCGTGTACGCCCACGCCTCGGCCAACGAGCTGGCCATGCGCGCGTACACCGCCCCGGCGGCGTCCCTCGCCGCGCCCCAGGCCGACGGCCATGGGCGGTCCGAGGTCGTCGCGGTGGCCCTCGAGGCGGGGCAGGTGGTGGAGGCGGATCTGACCCTGGTCGCGCCGGCCCAGCTCCAGCTGACCGTCCAGGACGGCGACGGCGACCCCATCCCGGCCCTGGTCCACATCCGGTTCCCTTCGGGGGTGAGTGATCCCGAACCGCGCGACTCCCGGCTCGGAGAGAGCCGCCCGCGCGGCGGCGCTCGCAAGGTCGTGTGGGTCCTCGACGGGGAGATGACCGTACCCATGGTCCCCGGGACCTACGATCTGGTGGGGCACCGGGGCTTCCGCTTCGAGATGGACACCGTCGAGGGTGTCGAGCTGATCTCGGGACAGACCCACGAACAGACCCTGGTCCTCGAGCAGGCGTTCGAGACCCCGGGCTGGATCTCGGCGGACATGCACAACCACGCCAGCCCGTCCATGGACGGCGAATGCACCGTGGAGGAGCGGTTGGCCTCCGCGGTAGTGGCCGAGGTCCAGCTGCAGGTGTCCACCGACCACGACCACGTGGCCGACTACCGGCCGGCGGCCGCGGCCATGGGCCTGGACGCGTGGATGGTGTCCGTGGTCGGCGACGAGATCTCGCCGACCATCCGCGGCCACCACAACGCCTACCCCATCGAGCCCTGGCCCGACGAGCCCAACGGAGGCGCGCCGCGCTGGTGGGAGGTGAGCGTCACCACCAGCGAGCTGTACGAGATGTGGCGCGACCGGATCGACGAGGACGCCGTGCTGCAGGTCAACCACGGCCGCGGCAGCGGGATGTTCGCCTACGCGGAGTTCGACGCGGTCAACGGCGTCGCCGACGATCCCGACTTCTACTGCGACGCCTTCGACGTCATGGAGGTGCTCAACTCCGGGGGATACGGGGACGCCGAGCAGCTGCGCGAGGACTGGCGCGCCCACCTGGACCTGGGTCTGCGCAAGACCGCCGTGGGGGTCAGCGACTCCCACGGCCGCCTGCCCGGCACGGGGCACGGCAGGACCTACGTACGCGCCGGCGTCGACGACGTGGCCGATCTGGACGAGGACGCCTTCGTGGTCGCACTCAAGGCCCAACAGGCCGTGGTCTCCGGCGGTCCCTTCGTGACGCTGACCGCCACCGATGGCGGCGACGTCGCCGAGATCGGCGAGACCCTCGAGGCGAGCTCGGCCACGCTACAGATCGAGGTCCTGGCCCCCAGCTGGATGCAGGTGGACGAGGTCCGGCTCTACTCCAACGGCATCCTGTCCGACACCTGGATCGTGGACGCCCCGGCCCCCCCCGTCTGGTTCGACCACGAGGTCGAGGTGACCCCGGACCAGGACACCTACTACTTCGTGGAGGTCGAGGGTTCGGGGGACATGGCGCCCCTGTGGAGCGGCGCCCACGCCTACGCGCTGACCAATCCCGTGTACGTCGAGGTCCCCTGATGATCCAATCCTCGCCACCTCCCGATGCCATCGTCGATTCGAGCGGCCAGCTGACCTACGGGGTGTTCAACGCGCCGTTGCGCACCATCAACCTCGCCGACGCCGAGCTGAAGCACCGCGGGTTGTCGTTCGGGCGTGGGCTGACCCGGTTCCGGCTCAAGGAGTGGCAGCACTTCTGCCTGATCCTCCCGGAGATGATGGCCAGCTTCGCCATCGTCGACTCCAAGTTCCTCAAGGTCAGCTGGTGCCACGTGGTCGAGGGAGACTCCCACTTCGAGCACGCGCGCCAGAGCCCCGTGCTCGACGTGAAGATCGCCCGCGAGCTGTGGAACGACCACACCCACGTCCACGCCCGCGGCTATGCCCTCGACGTGGCCAACCAGCTCGACACCGGGCACCACCAGGTGTCGATCCGCATCGACGGGGCCAGGGGCAAGCCGGCCATCTCGGCCGACCTGCGCTGCCTGCACGATCTCGAGCAGATCCAGCCCCTCGTGGTGGTCCTCCCCGTCGGCCCCAACCGCGGCATGTACTCCCACAAGGTGGCCCTCCCCATCGAGGGATCGATCCAGGTCGGCGATCGGCGCTACGAGGCCACCGCAGACAGCTGCTTCGCCATCCTCGACATCCACAAGGCCCACTACCCCCGCCACACCTGGTGGAACTGGGCCACCTGCGCCGGCCACGACGACCAGGGGCGGCCCGTGGCGCTGAACCTCACCCGCAACGTGGTGAGCGACGACCGGCGGTACAACGAGAACGCCCTGTGGGTGAACGGCGAGCTGCACCACCTGGGGCCGGCGCGCTTCGACTTCCGCAAGGACGACGTCCTCGCCCCGTGGCGCCTCGGCACGGCCGACGGCGAGGTGGACGTGACCTTCACGCCCCGCGGCGAGCGCGCCGAGTCCATCCGCCTGGGCCTGGTGCGCTCGGTCTTCCACCAGCCCTACGGCACGTTCTCGGGCACGGTGAAGGTGGGGGATCAGACGGCGCGTTTCACGGATCTCTGGGGGGTGTGCGAGGACCACGACGCGCGGTGGTGACGCCTGCGCGGACCGGCCTACTCCACCACCACCCGCTCCCCGGCCGACAGCCCGAACGTGGTCGTGGCGTAGCGCTCCTCGGCGCGCGCTGGCGGGGCCTCGAACGCCCCGGCCGTCGCGGCCTGCGCCAGGTAGGTGTAGGTGTGCACGCCCTCCCACAGCTGGGCCGAGTACGCCCTGACCCCGTCGGTCTCCACCACCTCGTGGTCGTACCAGGGGCGCCACCACCACCAGTAGCGCTCGACCTGCTCCTCGTCGGCCGCCGCGGGCGGCTCGGTGTCCTCCACCGAGGACTCCGGATGGAGGAGCTCCAGCCCGGCGGGCAGGCGGTCGTCCAGGACCACGTGGTAGCGCTGCACCGGGGCGGCGAGGGTGAGGCGGACCCGGACGCGAGCGCCCTCGCGGATGTGCCAGGTGCCGTCGTCGGCGAGCCGCACGTCGGCGAGATCGTCCACCGGCTCGTAGGCGCGCTGTACGGCCAGCCCCGCGTCCACGGGCGCCGTCGTGCTGCCGACGGGGACGTAGCGCACGGCCGCGCGATAGTGGAGCGTGCCGCGGCCCTTCCGGGCCACGGTCAGGGGCAGGTCGCCGTCCACCTCGGCGAGGGTGGCCATGGGCACCCGGACGTCGACGCGGTCGGTGACACGTCCGCGGAACACGTGCTCCCCGGCGAGCTGCTCGCCGATCCAGACGCGGCCCAGCAGGTCCGGTGGCGGTCCCTCCTGGGCGCGGATGAAGCGGATGGAGGCGAGCACTGCGAAGGCGTTCTCCTGGGAGCTGGTCCAGGCGCCCCCCTCCCGGTCCTCCAGCAGCCCCCGGGCCAGCTTGGCGGTGAGGTCGTCGCCGGGCGCCACCTCGGCCAGCGCGTCGAGGATCACGGCGTTGGCGCGCGCGTCCGAGTGCAGCAGGACCTGGGCACCGTCGCTGTACCCGGTGGCGAAGTGCGCCCGGGTCTCGGTCACCGAGGCCTTCGACTCCAGGTGGGCCAGGGTCTGCCCGACCTCCCACTCGGCGTCCGCGTCGTGGAACACCGGCAGCAGCCAGGCGTGGGCCTCCAGGGGCAGCTTCTCGGTCCCGGCCTCTCGCAGCAGCACCCTGGCGGCCTCCACGTCGCCCTCGCCCATGCGGTACAGGACGTTCAGGGCGTAGGCGCGCAGGGCCCAGCGGCTCTCCGGGCTGATCCACTGGGGCAGGTGGAGCTCGAGCTGGCGCAGGTACCGCTGGGACGCGGTCCAGGCCGACCAGTTCACGTGGTACCCGTGGTCCCGGGCCACGGCCAGGGCGTGGGCCGCGTGGATACCGAAGAAGGGGTGTTTGTCCCCGCCTCGTTCGTGGACGGGGAAGCCGCCGTCGCTCCCCTGGAGGCGAAGCAGGTGGAAGAGGTCGGCCAGGACCCCCTGATCGAGGTCGTCCGGCGCGGGCATACCCCGGGCTCCGAAGGACCACAGCTCCTCGCGCAGGGCGGCGACCGCCAGGATCCGCGAGGCCAGCGCCTCGCTGCCGACGGGGGGGGTCGAGGTCACCGCGGCGAGGGCGTCGGTCAGCTGCTGCAGGGCGTTGACCGAGACCGTCACGTCGAGCCCGCCGGCCGTGGGTATCGCGCCCGCCGGGACGCGCACAGGCAGCGCGGCGTGCCCGGTGACGATCTCCCCGTGGAGGGCTTCGAGCTGGGTGTCCGCGGGCTCGCGGACGTGGGACCGGACCTCCTGGACGACGCGCAGCGAGCCGCTGGTGGCGACGATCTGCAGCCGGGCCACGCCCGGGGTCAGGGGGGTGCAGGGCAGCCGGACCACCGAGCGGCTGGTCGCGGGGAGGGTGACGAGGAGGCCTGCTGAGGAGGTCTCGTGCTCACCGAGGGCGAGTCGATCCGACCGCAGGGCGATTTCCACCGACATGCCCTCGCCCGTGCGGTTCTCCAGCTCGATGGGCAGCTGGACTTCGTCCCCGTGTCCGAGCACGGTGGGCAGTCCCGGGGCGATCTCCAGGGCCTCCCGCGCCACCACCTCCGTCCGCGTGGCCCCGAAACGGCCGTCCCCCATCGCCGCGACGACATCCACCCGAATCCGCGCCGGCATATCCGGTAGTTGCAGGGGGACCCGCGCCGTGCCCGAGGCGTCGGTGAACACCGACGGAGCGAACAGCCGAGGGCTGTCGTGGCAGCGTTCGGTGGCGCCGGCGGCCTCCTCGGCGGCGCGGTGACGGCTGTAGAAGCTGCGCCTCGGATCGGGGAGCCCCGGGCAGGGAGCGCGGCTCGACATCGCGGCCACGACCGCCAGCTCGGCGCCCATGACCGGCTCGCCCTCGTCGTCCATCACCGCCAGCTGCAGCGCGGTCTCCCCCCCGGGCAGCACCTCGCGCTCCCTGGGCATCGCGACCACGTCGAGGTTCTGCGAGGTGGGAGGCACGTCGAGTATGAGCTCGCCGCTGGCACGCCTCGCAGGTCCTTCGCCCGGGGACCGCTCGACCAGCTCCACCCGCACGAGCAGATCGGGCACGTGGTCCTCTGCGATGGGTAGCGTGAGGTTCTCGACCGGCCCCTCCTGCTCGAACGGAATGACCCGATCGAGGTCGGCGGCGCGCACCGTCAGCAGCCCGGCCGCCGGGTGGAACGGGGCGACGACCGCGATCTCGGCCTCGTCGCCGGGGGCCACGGGGGTCTGCCTGGCGAACAGCACCACGCCGGTCTCGGAGCCCGATTCGTCCCCCGCCACCAGCACCGCCAGCTCGGCGACGCTCTCCCGGCCCTGTCCGTCGCGCGCCGTCGCAGTCACCCGGAGACGTCCGCCCGGCTGCACGCCGAGGGAGCACGCCACCTCGCTGGCCGCCGAGGTGGCCTCACCAGCGACACCGGCCACCGGGACCCATTCCTCACCTTCGGGCGCCTGGCGCTGCAGCTCCAGCGACACCGGCACTCCGGCGATGGCGCCCCCATGGATGTCCACGACCCGGACCTCGACCACGACGGGCTCGCCGGGCTCGACCACGGCGCGGGGTGATCGGATGCCGACCAGCGCCGCGGCCGGATGGACCACCACCTCGGAGGACGCCGTCGCTGAGGCACCGCGGGAGTCGGTGACCGTGGCCGTGGCCGTCACACGCCGGGCCCGGTGGGCGCGCAGCGATTCGAAGGCGATGCCGAGATGGTGGCGGCCCGACGCGTCCGTCCTCCCCTCGAAGGTCTCGCCGGCGGAGGCGATCCCGGTCCACCCCGCCTCCCGCGGATCGGGGAGCGGACCGAAGTGGAACGCTTCGGGTTCCGGCGGCTGGAAGTCGATGGGCTCCACCGCGACATTCCACAGGACCGCGGCGCCCGCCTCGGGGCGCTGGAGGCTCCCGAAGACGCGGGCGCTGAGCACGGCGTCCTCGCCGGCGAACCGGTGGTCACCGTCGTTGTCGGCGATCACCCCCAGGTCGAACAGCCGGTCGGGGGACATGGGGATGGGGTGCTCGTGGGTCGTCCCTCCCACGTCGGGCGCTCCCACCGCCTTGAGCCGCAACAGGGCCTCAGGGCCGTATCGGGCCCTGGGCAACGCCGCCTTCAGATCGAAGCCGCCGTAGAGCCCCAGCTCGGCCAGCCCCTCGTCGTGGACCTCCCCCAGCGGGTCGAGGATCTGCCAGGCCACGCGGCGCGGACTCTCCCCCAGCTCGCGCACCACGCCGTCCACGCCCACGCGCCGGACCCAGCCCTTGACCGCCACGTCCCCGGTCGCGCGCGGCACGGCCACCGCGGGGGCCACGTACCAGCGCAGCGCCTCGCGCCGATCGGCTCGCTGCCACCCTGCGCGACCGGGAGCGAGCGCGACCCCGACTGCGCCATCGGCGCTGGTCACCTCGATCCGGTGGACCGCCGCCTCGCCGAGGGGGAGCACGGCCAGACCGCGCTCGTCGGTCGCGCCGGACGCCCCGTCGGGATGCGCGGCCACTGCCGCTCCCGGGAGGGGCTCGCCGGTCACCGGGGACGTGACCCAGACCGTCAGGCTCTCCGCCGAGGCGTGCGCGGTCACGTAGGGCGCGTTCGCCCCGGCAGTGTCGGCGCCGTGAGGAGCCTCGGTCGTTGCGCCACCGAGCTCGTACTGGACCGGGTAGTGCGCCCCGAGGGGCTGGCCGTAGATGTCGGTCAACGTGCCCGGCAGGGTGATGGTGTGTCGAGGCCCGCTCAAGCCCTCCACCGCGATGGTCGGCCCCCTCGCCTGTACGGTCAGACCGGGCGCAGGTGGATCGACGAGCAGGGAGTCCGCGTCGAACGCGGTGGTGTCCAGCGGGTTGTTCAGCTCGATGAGCAGCGGATCGCCCGGCGGGCAGCTCCCGTCGGGGAAGCACCTGTGGTCCACCACCCGCAGGGGCTTGGGGGCCACGAAGGTGGTGGACTGGTCCGCGGCCGTGGTCAGGGGTCCCTCTGCGGACGACGCCCCGGCAGCCACCGTGAGCCGATACCCCGCGGCCAGGGGCAGACGATGGCGCGGTCGCACCGCGATCCACTGCCCGGGGCCGGCCCGCTCGGCCACCCGGCTGGCGAACCAGTCGGCGTGCACCTCGGCGCTGGAGGCCAGCTCCAGGGGAATGTCGAGGCCCGTGACCGCGGCGAGGCGGACGAAGGGCAGGAGCTCCCGCCCCTCCACGCGCTGATCGAACGCCACCACGATCACGGGACGCGGCGAGTTCGCGACGTCTGCGGGGTGCCAGGCCACCACCCCCGGCGGGGCCGTGGTGAACGCGAACTGGGCCGGCTCCGCGAGGGACTCCCCGTCCTGAGCCTCGATCCCCGCCGGGATCCCCACCGTGAACGGGGTGGCCATGGGCAGGGGCTCGTCAGGATGGAACTGGAGCACCCGCGACCCGAGCCAGCGCCAGCTCCCCGGCACGGACGGCTTCAGGATTGCCAGGGTCGCCGTGTCTTCGGAGGCCACGGGTCGCGAGAACCGAAGCGTCACGTGCGGGGCGCGGAGCACGTCTCCCACCGGATCGCAGCCGGTGACCCGGAAGCGTCCCGGTTCGGACGGCCCATCGGGCCTCTCCGCAGGCACCGGCGGGAAGGCGGGCAGTGCGTCGTCGCCACTGTCGGGGGGCAGCACCGAGGCCCGCAGGGCGGTCGCGCCGTCGGCCGGGAGCTCCATCGGGGGCAGCGTGGCCACCAGCTCGGCGACCCGGTCCGCGGGGATCACCCGCCCCTCGAGCGCCGGGAGCGGATCGTGGGGTTCGAAGGGCGCCGGCACCTCGGCCAGGCTCATCACCAGCCCCTCGGGGACCTGGGTGGCCAGGGGCCCGCGCGTCTCGGCCTCCTCGGTGCCGCAGCCACAACCGCGCCCGCACCCGATCACGCACGTGAGCAGCAGCAGTGGCAACAGTCCGCGGTGAGGGAGGGTCACATCCCGAGTGTACTACCCCTGGCCGATCCGCTCTGCCACCGCGCGCCAGATCCACACGCCGGTGTCCCGCCAGGTCTCGGCCACCGCCGCCCCCACGGCGGGCATGCCCTGGTAGCCGCCGGTCACCAGCCCCAGGGAGAGCACCAGCAGCGCCAGGCCCCAGAAGGCCACCGTGGCCGCCGTGAACACGTACCCCCGTTCGCCGATGTCGGTGCGCGCCAGCGAGCCGTCCACCATCGGGACGCTGGTCTTGCTCCAGTTCCGGCGCAGGTCGTGGGCCACGTTGGACAGGTCCAGGGCGAGCAGTCCACCGAACAGGATCGCGTGCCAGCCCTGGTCGGGGAACAGGGGCAGGATCAGCGCGGCCGGGACCGCCGTGGGCAGCAGGAAGTACGGCGCCAGGGAGATGGTGTGGTTGCCGAACGTCCCGCCGAACCCCTGGCCGTACTCGAGGACGCCGCCGGCGCGCAGGGTGACGCGGAAGCGGTGGATGCGGCGCACGAAGAGCAGGGCCACGACCGCGTGCTTGAGCTCGTGCTGCAGCGTCAGGTATCCGGGGACGCGGCGGAGCACGAGCAGGTGGATCACCGCCCCGATGGCGGCGCCGCCCACGAGACGTCCCGCCAGCGCCGTGTCCGCTGCGGCCCGCTGGACCACGTCCACCAGCACGTGCCACAGACCGGGCACGAGCGCCACGAAGACGAGGATGAGCAGCAGTCTCACGGGAAAGCTCCGTCCATGTCCATCCTACGTCCCACGGCGCCATTTCATTGGATCCCGGCGGGGATTCGTCTTGTGTACACTGCACCGCCATGACCGACGCCCCCAGGACGACCGCCGAACTCCTCGAGGAACTCCACCGCCTGGTGGACGAGGCCGCAGCCCAGGTGGCCGCGCGGCACGGGAATCGACTCCGCTGCGGGCACGGCTGCGCCGAGTGCTGCGTGGACGACATCTCGGTGTTCGAGGTGGAGGCGGACCGCATCCGCCGGCACTGCGCGGACCTGTTGCGCGGTGGATCACCCCACGCCGACGGCGCCTGCGCGCTCCTCGACGACGAGGGGGGCTGCCGCGTCTACGAGCACCGCCCCTACGTATGCCGCACCCAGGGGCTGCCCCTGCGCTGGACCGAGGAGGTCGAACCCGGGGTGGTGGCCGAGCTGCGGGACATCTGCCCCGTCAACGATCCCGGTGAGCCCCCCGTGGAGGAGATGGCCGAGGACGCGTGCTGGACGCTCGGCCCGTTCGAGGGACGGCTCGCGGGCCTGCAGCACGCGGCGGGACACGGGGAGATGATCCGGGTGCCCCTGAGGGACCTGTTCTCCTAGCCCGCCTCGGCCAGCGCGCCCTGCTCACGGACCCAGTCCAGCACCTGCTGGGCGTGTCCGCTGGCCCTGGCCGGGTCCCAGACGTGGCGAATCTCGCCGCTGGGATCGATCAGGAAGGTCACCCTCCGCGCCATCTGGAATCCCATGAAGCTGGAGTTCACCCCGTAGGCGGTGGTCGCCTCGGCGTCGGGATCGGCCAGCAGGGGGAACGAGAGTCGCCGCTTGGTGGCGAACTTCTGGTGGGACTCCACCGTGTCCAGCGAGATACCCACCACCTGCAGTCCGGCCTGGACCAGGTCGTCGTTAGCGTCGCGGAACGAGCACGCCTGGGTCGTACAGCCCGGAGTCTGGTCCTTGGGGTAGAAGTACACGACCAGGGGGCCGCGCGCCCACAGGTCGCTCAGGGTCACGGCGGCGCCGTCCTGATCGAGCAGGGTCACGTCCGGGGCGATCGAGCCCGCGGTGGGCCGCTCGTTCGCAGGGGCCGGCCGGGGGTCGAGGAACGTGAGAATCGACATCGACAGCATCACCATCACCATCCAGATCCTGTGATCCATGGGAGTCCTCCCAGGGAGCGAGTTAGTCTTGTCTACCAAGAGACTTTAGTACTAAGAATCGGTTCGGGACGGGGTCAAGGGGTGCGCGCGCGGAACCAGGGCTGGTAGCGCACGGCCAGGCCCAGGACGATGAAGGCGCCGCCGACCACCGTGGCGAGGGCCACGGGCTCGCGCCACAGCACGAACACCCACACGGGGTTGATGATCGGCTCGATGAGGGTGATCACGCCGGCTTCTTGCGGGCTGACGGTGCGCATGCCGCGGGTGAACAGCACGTAGGGCACGGCCATCTGCAGGGTGCCGAACGCGAACAGGGCGACGAGGTGTCCGGTGTCGGGGAGGCCGCCCCCCTGGCCGACGATCCACGGCAGCACCACCAGGGCGCTGACCCCGTGGTTCAGCGCCACCAGCACGAACGGATCGTGGCCCCTGAGCACGCGCAGACACACCACCACGCCCCCGTAGGAGGCGCCCGCACCCAGGCCCATGAGCACACCGGCGGCCTCGGTGCCGCCCCAGAACGCCACCACGATCACGCCGACGCCGATCATGCCCAGCACCAGCGCGGCCAGGTTCCGGCGGTCGGCCTTCTCCCCCAGCAACGTGACGCTGGCCACGAACATCCAGATGGGCGCGGTGTACTGCAGCAAGATGGCGTTGGCCGCCGACGTCTGCGTCATGGAGCAGATCAGCAGGATGTTCATCGAGGCGAAGAACCCGGCCATGAGCAGCATCGCCGGGTGCCAACGGATGCGGGACGGCCGCACGAACGGCAGCAGGATCAAGAAGGCGAACACGCAGCGGTAGAACGCGATGGTCGGGCCGGCGCCCGCCGCGGGCAGGTCGGCCAGCCACGGGCTCTTGACGAAGAACCCGCTGAGGCTCCACAGCACGGCGGCGGCCACCACCAGCAGGCGGCCATGGATCACGGCTCTTCGATCGTCCACGTCTCCACTCGGTACACGGTTTGCGAACGAAACTCCACGGCAGCGTGATAGATTTCGCGCCATGCGGAGACTGGAAGAAGCCCTCACGATCTCCATCCAGGTCATGGCGCTGGCGTTGCTCGGCGGGTGTGACGGCGCGGCCGACGACGACACCACCGCGGGGGACGACGACGACACCACCGCGGCCCAGCCGGACGACGACGACACCACCGCGGACGACGACGACGACACCGGCGACGACGACACCACCGCGGACGACGACGACGACACAGGCGACGACGACGACACCGCCGCAGACCCCTGCGCGCCCCTGCCGCCCCCCACCGGCAACACGGTGTTGGTGGGCCCCGGGGACGCGCCGAATCTGATCAGCATCAGCCGTGGGCTGGCCGCCGGGGACACGCTGCTGCTGCAGGACGGCGAGTACGCGCTGGATGGGACGTACATCTGGATCGAGGCCGACGGCGTGACAGTGAGATCCGAGAGCGGCGACCGCGAGGCGGTGGTCCTCGATGGCGGCTACGTCAGCGCCGAGATCCTCCGCGTCGAGGCCTCGAACGTCACCGTCGCCGACTTCACGCTGAAGCGCCCGACCACCCACCCCATCCACGTCAGCCCCGCCGCCGCGGGCCCATCCATCACCGGCACGCGTATCCTCAACGTCCACGTCATCGACCCGATGCAGCAGTCCATCAAGATCAACCCCAACGGGGAGTTCAACGCCGACCAGGGCGAGGTGGGCTGCTCCACCCTGGAGCTGACCGCCGAGGGGCGGCCCCACGTGGATCCCGTGGTCTCGGGCTGCTACACCGGCGGTGTGGATGCCCATGCGGCCCACGGCTGGTGGATCCACGACAACCACATCGAGGGGTTCTGGTGCCCCGAGGGGCTCAGCGAGCACGGCATCCACATGTGGTCGGGGTGCCGCGACACCGTGGTGGAGCGCAACGTGCTCGTGGACAACGTCCGGGGCATCGGCTTCGGGATGTACGAGGTCCCCGAGGGGCGGGTCTACGACGACGAGCCGTGCCCGGGCGTGGCCATCGCAGGCCACTACGGCGGCGTGATCCGCAACAACGCCGTGTCCGGCTCGGACCCCGATCTGTTCGCCTCCCAGCACGGCTTCGACGTGGGCATCTCCGTCAACCAGTCGTGCGACGTGCGCGTCCTGCACAACACCGTGGCCACCACGGACGAGCCGTACATCTCCATCGAGTACCGCTTCGCCGACACCACGGCCACGATCACCAACAACGTCGTGACCAAGAATATCCGCCAGCGCGAGGACGCCCAGGCCATCCTCGACGGCAACCTGGAGTACGCACCGACCGCCCTGTTCACCGACGTCGCCGGCGGCGATCTGCACTTGCTCCCCTCGGCGGTCGATGCCATCGATCAAGGGGTGGACATCCCGGCGGGGGAGTGCGACGAGGACATGGACCGAGACGCGCGCACCGGAGCCCGCGACATCGGCGCCGACGAGATCCAGTGACAAGGACCACGGGAAGGAAGACATGAAGCACCGATTCGTCCTCCAGATGCTCGCCACCGCGACGCTGCTCACCCTCGCGCAAGCTGGCCCAGCCCTCGCCGATCCCGAGGTCAACGGCACGCTGCGCGACGCGGGCGACCACAAGGTCCTGCGCGTCTGGGGCACCCACGAGGAGATGGGCTTCGCCCACGGCTACCTCCTCGCCGAGGAGGTCATGGAGCTCGCCAACGGCTACGTGCTGCCCATGTTCGGGGTGTCCGCGGGCGAGTACGAGATGATCAAGTCCGCGTTCATCGAGATGCTGGTGTTCCCCGACGAGGTGGTCGCGGAGACCGAGGCGATCCTCGAGGGGATCGCGGCGGCAGGGGTCTCCCTCGAGATGACCGAGGTGGAGCGCGACATCGACGCCTACGACCTGCTGCTGAGCAACTCGGCCGCCGACCTGTTCGGCATCCACTTCTGCTCGAGCATCTCGGCCTGGGGCGCGGCGACCGAGAACGACGCCACCCTCGACGGCGAGCTGGCCATGGTCCGCGACCTGGACTGGGGCTACGCCGGAGGCGAGGCCGACCTGAGGGACTACGCGGTGATCATCGTGCGCGATCCCGCCGGCACCCAGTACCAGCCGTGGGTCTCCGTCGGCTTCCCGGGCTGGGTCGGCTGCCTGTCGTGCTTCAACGTCACCGGCGTCGGCGCGTTCCAGAACCAGGGCAACACGCCCACGCTGCTGGGCGAGATCGAGACCGATCCCGCGCCCATGCCCATCCACATGTCCATGCGCGTCGCCATCGAGGGCCGCGACGTGGACGGCGACGGCCAGGAGACCATCCACGACGTGGAGCACGCCGTGGCCTCGGCCGGGCGCCTGGGCTCCTACGAGATCCACGTCATCTCGCGCTGGGAGACCACCGATCCGCCGGCCGCCATCATCGAGGCCGACCACACCGGCATGGTCACCCGCCTGCCCACCGACGATCCCCTGCCCGCCCCGAACTGCGTGGCCGTGACCAACCACCACCGCATGCTGACCGATCCCGTCGGTTGCGACCGCTACACCACCATCCAGACCATGGTCGAGGAGTACGGCGGCGAGATGACCCTGGACCGGCTGTGGGAGATCGAGACCGCCGCCGGCTGGAACTCCTTCGGATCGGGCACGATCCACACCATGCGCGTCGTCCCCGCCCTGGGCACTCTGGACGTGGCCTTCGCCAGCCACGACGAGATGGCGCCGCTCAACCCCATCACCAGCTACGACATCGACTCGCTGTTCGAGGGCACGCTGGCGGACGACGGCGAGGACGACGCGGCCGACGACGACGACGACAGCGCCGAGGATGGATCAGGGGGATGCGGCTGCACCACGAGCGGCTCCGCCGCGGCGGTCCCGGCGACCCTCGCCGCGCTGCTGGCCCTGCTGCACCGACGCCGACGCGCCTGAAACTACGCAAACATCGACCGTCAGCCTGACTTTTTTTCATAGTCGAGGGCGCTCATCGGGCTGGACGTGTTCCTTTTCGAACCTCCCGTGGTCCGATCTGGATCGGCTCACGTGCCCCATTCGGGCCACACGAGGGGTGGAATCCTGCGCGGAAGCACTCGGAAGCAACCTGGCATCCCGATTGCACTAGTGTGGGCCCATGGTCAGTCACCCGGGCGCCACGAAGCTGAATCCGAACTGCGACGATCCCTCGATCGCGCGCTACTGGTCCAACGACGACGGCCCCGCCCCGGTCCACATCACCGGCGACGCCCTGCGCGCCATCTACAGCGGCAAGAAGTCGGGACTGCTGTTCCTGCGCGCGGAGGGCTGGACCAGCTGCGACGTCCACTTCCGCGATGGCAAGGTCGTGGGCTGCGCTGGGCCCGCGGACGAGTGGCGGCTCGGGCGCCTCCTGATCGCCACGGGCACCCTGACCCCGGAGGTCCTGGAGGGCCTCGTCGCGAACCTGGACACCAGCTGGCTGGCCGACGCCCTCGTCGATGGATCGCTGCTGACCCCCGACGCCCTCGAGGAGCTGGTGTCGGAGCTGGTCAGGGACAGCTTCCTGTTCGCGTGCGGCGCTCCCTGGCGCAACATCTGGTTCGAGGAGCACGACATCGCCTTCCCCCTCGACCTGCGCCGCGGCTTCGACACCTCCCAGCTCTACGTGGAGGCCAAGCGGTGGAATGCCTGGGTGCGCCGGATCCTGCCCATGCTCACCCAGGGTCAGGATCCCGTGATCGAGGCGGCCCCGGCCGGCGAGCTCCCCGGCGGGGACGAGCTGACGGTCCTGCGCTGTGTGTGGGAGCCGATCCCCTACTCGGTGCTGCTCGCCCACTCCCCCCTGGTCCCCTCCCGCACGGCGGACGCGCTGGTGAAGCTCGTCGCGACGGGCTCCGTCAACGTCCTCCCGGGCTGATCCCCTCAACTTTTTAGGACTTCGTCCGATACAGCGAACATGGCGATCTCCACCGCCCTGTCCGGCCTCCTCCACCAGTCGCGCCGCCTCGAGGTCTCGGCCCACAACGTGGCCAACGCCACCACCGACGGGTTCCGGGCGAGCCGCGCGGTGGGCGAGGAACTCGCTTCCGGGGGCGTCGCCACGCGGATCGTCCCCACGGACGACTCCCCTCCCCTGCTGCTGGCCGACGGAGAACTCGTCACCGGCTCCAACACCGACCTCGTAGCGGAGGTGATCACGCAGATGAGCGCCCGCGCCGCGTACGGAGCGAACCTGGCGGTCCTGGAGGCCGAGCAGGAGACCCACGACGCCCTGCTCGACCTCCTCGCCTGAACGCCGTAGATCGGCCTTCCGCACGCGGCCACTCCGTGTCACATTGTCCGCCGACCTGGAGGACGACCGATGCACCGGACCTGGATACTCGCCCACCTCATGCTGCCCCTGCTCCTGATCGTCGCGACGGGCTGCGGGGACGACCCGGCCGACGATGACGACGACATCACCGCGGACGACGACGACGACGCCACCTCGGACGACGACGACACGTCCGAAGGGGATGACGACGACTCGTCCGGAGGCGGCGAGGGCTTCGACTGGACCGCCGACTGGGAGGCCCTGACCCAGGGGGTCGAGACCATCGAGTCGGGCGAGTCGCTGCCGTCGTCCACGGTCGTGTGGGGTGACCTCGCCTTCCCGGTGATCCTCGACGAGTCCAACCTGCCGTTCGTCACCGCGGCTCACGCCGGCGACGGTCGCGTCGTGCAGGTGGGCCACGAGGGATATCTGAGCGGCGGTCTGACCGGCGACGGCGATACGGGCCGGTTGATCCGCAACGCGCTCGAGTGGGTCGCGGGCGTACCCGAACCGACCGTCGGCGTGGAGGACGGCATGAGTTCGACGCTGTCGTGGGTGCTCGACGAGGGCCACACCGCCTCGTACACGGACCTCGAGAACCTCGACGGCTTCGACGTCTACATCACCACCACGTACAACGAGCCGTCCGAGGCCGGCCTCGCCGCCTTCCGGGGGTGGCTCCAGGCCGGCGGCGGCCTGATCGCCGGCGGCCACGCCTGGTGGTGGGGCTACTCCAACGACAACGCCGCGGAGAACTATCCGGGCAACAAGCTGCTGTTCGACGCGGGGCTGGTGATCACCAGCGGCTATGTCAGCGCGGGCACCGACACGGTGGGCGACGAGGCGCCGTCGGTGCTGCTCAACGCCACGCGCGCCCTGGGGCCGGTCGGGGACCACCTCGACGACAGCGATCCCCTGGACCTGGACGAGCAGCTCCTGGCGTCCAGCTCCATCTCCCTGGCCATCGACCACCTGCCCCTGTCGTGGGCGTTCTTCGACGACGCCATGGAGCTGAGCCAGACCACGCCGGTGATTCCCACCGCCGCCGATCCCGTGGTGCCCGGGGACCAGCCCATCGAGGCCCTGGTGGTGCACCTGGACGCCAAGCTCGCCGCCGACCTGCCCGCCGAGGAGGTGCTCGCCCACCCCGCGGGGGAGGACTTCCCCGGCGTCCCGGACTCCGCCGCGACCGAGCTCCTCACCGTGACGATCGACGCCAGCTACGAGGGCCGGGACAGCCGCTACATGTACTCGGGCGCTGGCGCGGACGTGTGGCGCAGCACGGGCGCGTGGATTCCCGCGGGCGAGCTGGTGACCGTGACCGTGCCCCCCGACGCGGCTGGCCACGGCCTCGGCCTGCTCGTGGGCGCGCACACAGACAGCCTGTGGTCCACCACGGAGTGGACCCGCGTCCCCGAGATCACCCGCAGCTACCCCCTGGACGCCGCCGAGACGGCCGTGGCCACCGCGTTCGGCGGCCTGGCCTACGTCACCGTGCCCGGCGGCACGGACCTGGGCGAGATCGAGGTCACCCTCGACGGCGTGATCCCCGCGCCGCGCTTCGTCCTCGGGCAGACGGACCCGGCCGCCTGGACCGCGAGCATCCGCGATCTCCCCGCCCCCTGGGCGGAGCTGGAGAACGACAGCTTCGTGCTCACCGTGCCGTCGAGCGAGATCCGCGCCCTCGACGACCCCGAGACCCTGGTGGGCCTGTGGCAGGAGGTGCTGGACGGCTGCGCCGACCTCGCCGCCATCGACCACGACCGCGTCCGCGCCGAGCGCATGGTGGTGGACCGCCAGATCAGCGCGGGCTGGATGCACTCGGGCTACCCGATCATGGCCCACGACGTGTCCGCGCCCGACCTGCTCGACACCCAGCACCTGCTCGACAACGGCGACTGGGGCGCCTTCCACGAGCTCGGTCACAACCACCAGCTCAGCTCCTGGCTCCTGCCCGGCACCACCGAGGCCTCGGTCAACCTGTGGTCCGTGTACGTCTACGAACAGGTGCTGGGGCAGTCCCGCGACGACGCCCACCCCTCCCTGGACCCCGACGACCGCGCCGATCGCATCGACGACTACCTCGACGGCGGCGCCGACTTCTGGTCCGACTGGAACGTCTGGACCGCCCTGGAGACCTATCTGCAGCTCCAGGAGGCCTTCGGCTGGGACCTCTACTTCGACCTGTTCGCCGAGTACAACGACCTCACCGCCGGAGAGGAGCCGGCCGGTGACCAGGCGATCATCGACCAGTGGGTGGAGCGGTCGTCCCTCGCCACCGGCGTCGACCTCGGCCCCTTCTACACGGCCTGGGGCTTCCCCGTGTCCCAGGATTCCCTCGACGAGGCGTCCCTGCTCCCGGCCTGGGCCGACGATCCGATGAATCCCTGAATAATCCCCCATCACGCGCGTCGAAGGGTGCCGGGTACGGGCACCCTGAACTTGCACAGAACACGTTTTCGCACCTAAGGTGCGCGTTCATTTTTCCGACCATCCGAGGAGGAGATACGACCGATGCAGGGCTTCCTGGAGAAGATCGCCGAGTCCAAGTGGTTCCAGAACTTCATCACCGCCGTGATCCTCGCGGCCGGCGTCATCGTCGGCTTCGAGACCTACAAGGGCTTCGCCGCCGAGCACGAGCACACGTTGATGCTGCTCAACGACATCGTGCTGTGGATCTTCGTGGCGGAGATCGTGGTCAAGATGGGGGCGCACGGCTCCAAGCCGTGGCGCTACTTCCTCGACCCGTGGAACTGCTTCGACTTCGCCATCGTCGCGGTGTGCTTCCTGCCCATCGACGCCCAGTACGTCACCGTGCTGCGACTCGCCCGCCTGCTGCGCGTGCTCAAGCTCGTGCGCGCCCTGCCCAAGCTGCAGATCCTGGTGGGCGCCCTGCTCAAGTCCATCCCCTCGATGATGTACGTCACCGTGCTGCTGTTCCTGCTCTTCTATCTGTACGGCGTCGCGGCCACCTTCATCTTCTCGGACAACGACCCCGTCCACTTCGCCAACCTGCAGATGTCCATGCTCTCGCTGTTCCGGGCGGTCACCCTCGAGGACTGGACCGACCTGATGTACATCCAGATGTACGGCTCGGCGAACTACGGCTACGACGCGGCCATGCTCGAGCTACACCAGCCCGTGTCCAAGGCCATGCCCCTGTTCGGCTCGCTGTTCTTCGTGTCCTTCGTCCTCTTCGGCACGATGATCATCCTCAACCTCTTCATCGGCGTGATCATGACCGGCATGGACGAGGCCCAGAAGGAGGCCGACGAGGCCGAGCTGATCCGCCTGCGCGTCGGCGACGAACCCTCGCTCCACGACGAGCTGGCGACCCTGGCCAAGCAGATGGAGGCGATCCAGGAGCAGATGGAGCGGGTGCAGAAGAAGGCGAAGAAGGGGGCCAAGGCGGCGTAGGCGTCTGCCCCCACCACTACCCGGACCCGTTCGGCTCGCCCGACCGATAACTCAGTTCCTCGCATCTGCTCCAGGACCCTTGTGACTCGGTTGTCCGAACCGAAGTTCGCCATGGACATGCCGGCCTATGGATTCTGTGGACGGGCGTGGCCCGCCCACAGAGACCACGGCCTTGGACAACCCCCTCGCTGCGCTTGGTGGTTGACCACATGTCCACAGCGACGACGACGGGTACAAGAAAGGGGAAGAAGAGGATGCTGGGGAAGGGGGAAGTTCGATGGGGGGCGGCGGCCCGGGCCGACGGACGAAACTCGCGGTCTGACGGGCCAGAAGCCGAGTTGTGTACGCCTGACGGACGAAACTCGCGGTCTGACGGGCCAGAAGCCGAGTTGTGTACGCCTGACGGACGAAACTCGCGGTCTGGCGGGCCAGAAGCCGAGTTGTGTACGTCTCCGGGCCTGGCCCCCTTCCCCGGCGTCCCTTCCCCGGCTTCCTTTCCCTATCCCCTCCCCAGCCCTTCATTCGTATTCGTCGTCGTCGCTGTGGGAATGTGGTCGGCGCGTTCAGAGCGTCGTGAAACGACGCGCGCGCCGTCCAAGGGCTTCGTGGACCTTGTGGGCGGGCCACGGAGGGAACAGGGTTTGGCGGCAGCTCACGGACACCTGAACCACCCATCTCTCCATCCCCACCCGCCCGTCCACGAGATCCACAAGCCCGCCATTTCCACAATGAATTCCCCCAACTACCCGGACCAGTTCCGTTCGCCTGACGGACGAAACTCGCCGTCTGACGGGCCAGAAACCGAGTGAGTGAGCGCTACCCCTCCCAGCAAGCCCGATGATCCGGATGATGATGCAGGTGCCCAGGCGCCCCGCACGCGCTCTGTCCCGCATGATCCGTCTCCACCACGCAGATCTCCGACGCGTCGGGATCCAGCTGCCAGATCACCGTGTGCGACCAGTGGCCCCAGGTGTTGATGGCGTAGGTCGAGCAGTAGTTGCAGCTGCCGTCGTCCTCCCACCAGCCGGTGGTGATCTCGGTGGCGATGTCCGAGGCGAGGCCGTCGAGGTAGAGCTGGAAGACCATGAAGCCGTGGTCGGAGATGGGCCAGTAGTCGTAGCCGAGGAAGTAGCCGCTGCCATCGGTGGTGACCGAGTGGGGGATGTCGCCGCCGCCGTTGTAGATGGAGTCGTAGTCGGTGGAGTCGGCGTAGTCGATGCGGATGGGGACGCCGGGGACGCCGGCGCCGTGCTCGTCGAGGACGTACAGGTGGACCTCGTTGCCGTAGGTGGGCTGCTCGGCGCAGGTCCACTGATGGTTGGTGGTGACCTTGTACACGCCGTTCGAGGCGTCGGGGCCGGCGGGGCGGGGGGTGACGGTGACCTCGCCGGCGACCTCGGGGGTGCTGCCGTCGATGAGGCCGGTGACGCAGACGTCGCCCGGCTGTACGCCGGCCACGGCAAAGTAGTACAGGGTGTCGCCGCCGCCGGCGACGATGGTGGTGGGCTCGACCGAGGTGCCGGCGGCCTGCTCCACCTGCAGGGCCAGGGACGGGGCGGAGCCCGGTTCGGTGCCGTTGGTGGAGCGGATGATGACGGTCAGGGTGTCGCCGGGGTGAGGCTCGGCGGGGTCGAAGTGCACGTCGGCGGCCAGGGCGGGCGAGGACAACGAGTCCGGCGTGCAGGTGAACGGCGGCGCGGTGTCGTCGTCGTCACCGGCCAGACTGTCGTCGTCGTCACCGGGCAGGCAGTCGTCGTCGCCCGAAGGGGTCGCGTCGTCGTCGTCCGACGGTCCGGTGTCGTCGTCGCCGGACCACTCCTGGGAGCACGCGGCGAGCCCCAGGGGCAGCGCGAGCAGCGCGACGAGACCAAAGTACTGGCGCATGGTTCCCTCCAGCGCGAGAATACCACCTCCCCGAAGAGACCCAACGAGAGGAGCCCTCGATGCAATTCCCCCTGCAGCTGACCTTCAAGATCATGGCCCTGGCACCGCAGATCTTCGTGGCCGACTCGTCGGGCCAGCTGCTGTTCTACGTCAAGCAGAAGCTGTTCAAGCTCAAGGAGGCCGTCACGGTCTTCGCCGACCAGGGCCAGACCCAGGCCCTGTTCACCATCGCCGCGGACAAGATCATCGACTTCTCGGCGCGCTACCACTTCAAGGACGCCAACGGCCTGGACGTGGGCTCCATCAAGCGCCAGGGCATGAAGTCGCTGTGGAAGGCCTCCTACGACATCTACGACGGCGAGGAGGTGGAGTTCACCATCAAGGAGGACAACCCCTGGATCAAGTTCCTCGACGCCCTGCTCTCCGAGATCCCGATCATCGGCCTGGTGGCCAAGTACCTGTTCAACCCCAAGTACAACGTCACCCGCCCCGACGGCACCCGCGTCGCCCGCCTGATCAAGCAGCCGGCCTTCTTCGAGGGCAAGTTCCAGATCACCAAGGAGGCGGACATGGACGAGTTCGAGGAGAAGCGCATCGCGCTGAGCCTGCTGATGATGGTGCTGCTCGAGCGAAGGCGGGGCTAACTCTCTCGATGCAGGACCAGCACCCCCAGCGGCGGTAGGGCCAGCTCCACCGATGCGGGCTGCTCGTTCGCGCCCACCGGCCTCGCGACCACGGTCTCGGGGTTGATCACGCCGCTGCCACCCCACCTCGGATCATCGCTGTCGAGCACCTTGGTGTACGCCCCCGCGTCGGGCACCCCCACCACGTAGCCCTGGCGTACCACCGGGGTGAAGTTGATCACCACCACGAGCTGCTCGGTGTCGCTGCGGCGGACGAATGCGAGCGCCGAGTTGACGTCGTCGTCGGCCTGCAACCACTGGAACCCCTCCCAGCTGGTGTCGCGCTGCCACAGGGCGGGGTGGGCGCGATAGACCCGGTTGAGCTCCGCGTGGTAGCGGCGGAGCTGGTCGAAGGGCTCGTGGTCGAGCTGGTGCCACGGCAGGCTGTGGTCCTCGTCCCACTCGGTGGTCTGGCCGAACTCCTGGCCCATGAACAGCAGCTTCTTGCCGGGCATGGTCCACATGAAGCTGTAGTACGCGCGCAGGTTGGCGAGCTTCTGCCAGTCGTCGCCGGGCATCTTGCCGAACATGGAGCCCTTCAGGTGCACCACCTCGTCGTGGGAGATGGGCAGCACGAAGTTCTCGGAGTAGGCGTAGACCATGCCGAAGGTCAGCTGCTGGTGGTGGAAGCGGCGGTGGATGGGCTCGCGGGAGATGTAGTCCAGCGTGTCGTGCATCCACCCCATGTTCCACTTGAAGGTGAAGCCGAGGCCGCCGTCGTACACCGGCTGGGAGACGCCGGCGAAGGCGGTGGACTCCTCGGCGATGACCACGGCGCCGGGGCAGCGGCCGTGGCACAGCTCGTTGAGGCTGCGCAGGAAGTCGATGGCCTCGAGGTTGTGGTTGCCGCCGTCGACGTTGGGCTCCCACTCGCCGTCGTCGCGCGAGTAGTCCAGGTAGAGCATGGAGGCCACGGCGTCCACGCGCAGGCCGTCGAGGTGGTAGTGCTCGAGCCAGAACAGGGCGCTGGACAGCAAGAAGTTGCGCACCTCGCGGCGGCCGTAGTCGAAGATCAGCGTGCCCCAGTCCGGATGCTCACCGCGGCGGGGATCGGGGTGCTCGTACAGCGGCGCGCCGTCGAAGTTCGCCAGGCCGTGGGCGTCGCGGGGGAAGTGGGCAGGGACCCAGTCGAGGATCACGCCGATGCCGCGCTGGTGCAGGGTGTCGACGAAGGCGCGGAAGTCGTCGGGGGTGCCGTGGCGGCTGGTGGGCGCGAAGTACCCCAGGCACTGGTAGCCCCACGAGCCGTCGTGGGGGTGCTCGGTGATCGGGAGCAGCTCCACGTGGGTGAATCCCTGCTCCTCGACGTAGTCGGCCAGGGCGTCGGCCAGCTCGCGATAGCTCAGCCAGGTCTCGCCCGGGCCCTTGCGCCACGATCCAAGGTGCACCTCGTAGGTGGACATGGGCGCGCTCGCGGGCTGCCAGCGGGCCCGCCGGTCCATCCACTCGCCATCACCCCAGGGTTCCCCGTCGCCCTCCCACACCACCGCCGCGTTCTTGGGCCGGACCTCGTAATGTCTGCCGTGGGGATCGGTCCGCGTGACCACGGCGCCGTCGGAGCCCAGCAATTCGAACTTGTACAGCTCGCCGCCGCAGAGGCCGGGCACGAACAGTTCCCACACGCCGCTGCCGCCGCGGGATCGCATGGAGTGGCTGCCGCCGTTCCAGTGGTTGAAGTTGCCCACCACCGACACGCGCCGGGCGTTGGGGGCCCACACCGCGAACCGGGTGCCCCGGACGCCGCAGTGCTCGATCACGTGGGCGCCCAGCACGTCGTAGCTGTCGAGGTGGTTGCCCTCACCCAGGAGCTGCAGGTCGAAGTCCCCGATGGAGGGCGCGAAGCGGTAGGGATCGTCGAACTGCCAGACGTACCCGTCGTGGGAGTGGATCTCGATGCGGTACTCGAACACCCGCTTGAGCCGGGTGAACCGCGCCTCGAAGAACGCCGTGTCCCCGACGCGACGCAGCAGACGGCGTTGGGGGGTCTTCTCGCGCACCACGTAGGCCTTCTTCGCCTGGGGCAAGAAGGCGCGCACCGCGACCATGTCGCGGCCGTCCACCTGGACCGGGTGGCAGCCCAGCACCGAGAACGGGTCGTGGTGATCGGCCCGACAGATCCGATCGACGTCGCTGGGGGAGATCGTGGGTTCCATGGGACCGTCCAGAGGAGGGCTCAGCCTTCGCGCGGCCAGGGGTACAGGGTGAACAGCTCGGCGTCCTCCCCGGAGTCCGACGCGATCAACATCAACGACCGCGACAGGCCGCGACCCTTGAGCAGGAAGCAGTGCTGCGAGAGCCCCTCACACTCGTAGCGCTGCTGCTCGTCGTCCCACTGGGTCTTCTCACCGCAGACCGGGCACTTCGGGGATCGGGCCTTGCTCATGATGCGCTCCTCTCGACGCGTTCAACGGGCACCCGGCGCGTCCGCGCCAGGATACGCCAGATACACCACGTCACCGGGTTCGTCCACCTCGCGGCCCATCTCGGAGGTGTCCACCGGCACCACGCACGGGAACACCGCCTCGAGGACGCGGCGGAACGGCGGATTGGCCTGGGGGCTCCACACGGCCAGCACCCCGCCGGGGGTGAGGATCCGACGGCACCGCCGGACCCCGTCGGGCTCGTAGAGGCCGGCGTTGCCCTCGGCGGCCAGCCAGCCCGGGCCGTTGTCCACGTCCAGCAGGGCCAGGTGGAACGATTCCGGCGACTCGCCCAGGACCTCGGCGAGGTCGGCGACGCGGACCTCCACCCGGGGATCGTCCACGGCCGCGCCGTTGACCTCGGTGAAGTACAGGCGGTTCCACTCGACCACCCGCGCGCCGATCTCGGCGACCACGACCCGCTCCACGCCGGGGAGGTCCAGGGCCGCGCGCAGGGTGTGCCCCGCGCCGAGGCCCCCGACCAGCACCCGGAGCCCGTCTCGAGGCCCATCGAGGCGCTGGAGGGCCAGATCCGCCATGGCCCGCTCGCTGTGCGCGCCGTGGCTGGCCATGAGGAAGTTGCCGTCGATGGCCACCTCGTAGCCCACCTCACCCGTCTCGGCGCGATAGCGGCGCAGTGTCAGCTCACCCAGCGGCGTGTTCTCGCGTTCGATCAGCTCGTAGTCGATGTGCAAGGGGTGCTCTCCGCGCGCCCGTTCAGGTACCCTAGTTCCGAGTGTCGAGGCTACGGGGGAGGCCTGCGCAGCGCAAGCGACCAGAGGGACCGGAGGGACCAGTGGAACAGCGGGTCACCATCCCCACCGCCGACGGGCTGTCCCTGGAGGGCGGTTTCACCCCCGGTTCGCGGCCAGGCGGCGGGGTCGTCACCCACCCGCACCCCCTGTACGGCGGCTCCATGGACAACAACGTGGTGCTCGCCGCGCGCGCGGCCCTGGAGGGCCTGGGGCTGGCCGCCCTGCGCTTCAACTTCCGCGGCGTGGGTGCCAGCGGCGGTGACCACGGCGGCGGCAAGCCCGAGATCGAGGACATCCACGGCGCGGCCGCCTTCCTCGGCGGAGAGCTCCCGGCAGACGCCCCGATCCACCTCGTGGGCTACTCCTTCGGCGCCGCCGTGGCCGTCCGCGCCACCATGGCCGGGCTGGCGCCGGCCTCCCTGGTGCTGGTCTCACCGCCGGTGGACTTCTTGTCGATGAGCCACCTGCAGCTGCCGTCGTGCCCGACCCAGGTCATCGTGGGCGAGCGCGACGACTTCTGCTCCGAGGCGACCCTGCGCACCTGGCTGGCATCGAACACCCCGGCCGACGTCCCGGTGGTGCTGCTGCCCCACGCGGATCACTTCTACGTGGGCAGCGACCATCGCGTACGCAAGGCCGTCGCCGGGTTCCTCGGAGACCTCGGATGAACGATACCGGGCAGCGCATGGATCTCCTCAGAAAGGAGGACCTGCCGTACACGGCCGGGCGCTACCGCCTTCTGGAGATCATCGGCGAGGGGGGCATGGGCCGCGTGTACCGAGCCGACCTGCTGGGGCCGCAGGGGTTCCGCAAGCAGTGCGCGCTCAAGGTGGTCCGCCTGGACGCGACCCACGCGGACGTGGCGAGCGACGCGTTCATCAACGAGGCGCGCCTGGGCGGGTTGCTCAACCATCCCAACGTGGTCGCCACCCTGGACTTCGGCCAGCTCGAGGGGCTGCCGTTCATCGCCATGGAGCTGGTGGACGGGGTGACCGTGGACCGGCTCATCCGCAAGGTCGGTGGCGGACTCCCCCGGTCGGTGGCCCTCGATGCAGCCATCCAGACGTGCGCCGGCCTGGACCACGCCCACGACCTGAGCGACAACGGTAGGCCCGCGGTGCTGGTGCACCGGGACCTCAAGCCCAGCAACATCATCGTCAGCCGCTACGGCGCGGCCAAGGTGATGGACTTCGGCATCGCCAAGGCCAACGACCGGGTCGGCGAACACACCCGCACGGGCATGACCAAGGGCACCCCCAACTACATGTCCCCCGAGCAGATCGACGGCGAGCCCCTCGACCGCCGGTCGGACATCTTCGCCATGGGCGCCCTGCTGTACATCATGCTGGTGGGGCAGCACCTGTTCGAGAAGCGCAGCGGCGGCATGCTGTCGATCCTGCTGGCCATCTCCCGGGTGGAGGAGATGCTCGAGGATGGCACGCGCCTGGCCATCGTCGACGAGATCGTGCCCGGCCTCGGGCCGGTGATCCGGCGCTGCCTGCGCTTCGATCCTGCCAACCGCTACGCCAACACCCGCGAGCTCGCCGCCGATCTGAAGCGGGTCCGCGGCACCTTGCCCGATCGTGCGACCCTCGCCGAGTTCATGGACCAGCTCTACGGCGAGGAAGAGCCCTCCCACGACCGCGCGCCCCTGTACAAGCTCTCCACGGACACCCGCGACGCTCGCGCGCGCGCCATGGTCGGCCCACGGCCGAGCTGGGACGCGGACGACGCCACCTCCAACCCCACGCAGGTGCCGCCGCCGGACGACACGTTCGCGCCACCGTCGGCGCGGCGCGAGCCCTCCCAGGACCCGATCCCCACCGCGGTCACCGAGGGCGCGGTGTCCACCCGAAAGGGACTCCGGTGGTTGCCCCTGCTCCTGGGGGGCTTCGTCGTGCTGTTCGCGCTGGCGATCCTCCTCGGGCTGGCGGTGTGGAAGCTGGTGGACATGGCGCCGGGGCCGTCCGCCGTGGTCGAGCCTACCGAGATCGTGGTCGAGGAGCCCACCGAGGACGCCACCGAGAACCCGGGCGACGAGGACGCCACCGAGGCGGCCGACGAAACCGGCGGCGAGACACCCACGGAGGACGAAGGGGACCCCGGCGAAACACCCACGGAGGCGGCCGTTGTCACACCGATCGCCGGGGACGACGACGCCGAGGAGCCGACCCAGGCGAGCGAGGCCGCCCTCGCGCTGTCGTCGGCAGCGCTCCCCGACAAGGTCTCCGCCGGTTTCTCCAAGACCTTCCAGGTGCGGCTCACCGGCGCGGACGAGGCCGAGGTCGCCCTGCTGCTACGCGGCGAGGGCCAGGACTGGCGCCTCCACCACCTGCAGGGCGACGGCGACGGCGCGTGGACTGTCTCGTTGCCGTTCACGCCCGAGATGGTGGGGCGCTGCGAGTACTACTTCTGGGCCCAGCGCCCCGACGACAGCGCGAGCCGGGTCTACCTCGGCGAGAAGGACGCGCCGTTTTTCCTCCAGGTGTGGTAGGCATCTTCCTGGAGAACCCACCGGGGAGCGAACGTGATCTACATCGACCCGCGGGGGAGGCTCGCACCTCTCCTCCTGACCCCGATCCTCGCCGCGGCCTTCGCCGGCTGCGACGCATCCACCAATACGACCTGGTCCCGGACCGCCGCCACGCTCGCCACGACCGCGGATTGGTCCTCGCCGGACACCGACGCCACCTTCGAGGTGGCGTGGGGTGACGTGGACGGCAATGGCCATCCCGACATGGTCACCGCGGCCTACCAGGAGCCCAACTGCCTGTTCCTCAACGACGGCGCGACCCTCACCGAGGACGCGTGTACGGCCGAGTCGGCCCGCTCCACCACCGTGGACCTGGGCGACTGGGATGGGGACGGGGACCTGGACCTGGCGGTGGGCAACCAGAACGCGGCCAACCAGGTCTACGAGTACGAGGCGGGCAGCTGGAACCTCGTGTGGACCGCCGACGAGTCCAGCGATCCCACCATGAGCGTCCGCTGGGGTGACTGGGACGGCGACGGCACCCTGGAGCTCACCGTCGGCAACATGAGCGGCGTCAACTACATCTACGTCAACACCGGCGACGACCTCGAGATCGCCTGGACATCCGACGACGCCAACAACACACGATCGGTCGCCTGGGGTGACTGGGACAACGACGGCGACCAGGACCTGGCCACGGGCAACGGCAACAACACCGCCAACCACGTCTACCTCAACACCGGCGGCGACCTGGACACCAGCCCCGCGTGGACCTCGACACAGACCCACTCCACCTACAGCATCGACTGGGGCGACGTGGACGGCGATGGCCTCATCGATCTGGCGGCCGGCAACTACCACGACGCCGTCAACCGCCTGTACATGAACACCGGCGGAACCCTCGACACCGAGGGCACCGAGCTGTCCGCAGACGCCTTCGACACCAAGGCCGTGCGCTTCGGCGACTGGAACGGGGACGGCGACCTGGACCTGGCCATGGGCCACGGCTCCACCGACGATCCGGCGGTCAACGAGGTCTACGTCAACGACGGGGGCACCCTGTCCGCCTCGTGGCAGGCCGATCGGACCGACCACACCACCTACGTGACGTGGATCGATTTTGACGGGGACGGCGACCTGGACCTCTCGGTGGCCAACTTCGAGGACCACGATCTCATCTACGAGAACACCACCGGCGGGCAGCCCGGGGACGACGACGACAGCGCCGGGGACGACGACGACAGCGCCGGGGACGACGACGATGACGACGACGACGCGGCCGACGACGACGACGACACCCTGGGGGACGACGACGATGACAGCGGTTCGGCAGAGGAGGCCGACGAGCGCCTGTTCCTGTGCGAATGCACGACGGCGGGGACCACCGGGTCCCCGTGGGCCGCGCTGCTCGGGCTGACGCTGCTGTGCGGCGCCCTCGCGGCGCGTCGAGGACGTGGCGGACGCCCTGGGCTGATGATCCTCTGCGCCGCTCTGGCCGCCGGTCCAGCCTGGGCCCAGGACGACGGCGAGCTCGACCCGAAGGCCGAGGAGGCTTTCTTCGAGGGCAACGGGCTGCTGGCCGAGGGCAAGGCCGCCGAGGCGCTGGCTGCGTACGATCGGGCCCTGGAGTTCGCGCCCGAGTTCTATCGAGTCCACCTGTACCGCGGCCGGGCCCTGCTGAAGATGAAAGACTACGACGGGGCCGACGACGCAGCGCGGAGGTTCGACGCCGCGCTGAGCAGCGACAGCGAGCGCGAAGAGGTCGCCGAGCTCACCGCTGCGATCCAGGCCGCCCGAGACAACGACGGCGACGGCGACGGCGAAGAAGAAGAAGAAGAAGAAGAACCTCCGCCTCCGTCCGTTCGCCCGCTCGCCCAGATCAGCGTGGCCGGCGGGTACGCCCACAGCAGACGCTCGCTGGACAACGACTGGGGCCTGATCCAGGTGCGCCTCGACGTCCGGCTGTGGAGCGGGCTCCACGCACGCGTCCAGGGCGGCATGGGCATGCGCGGCACCGACGGCGCCCTCTACGGCATCGTCCCCTTCGAGGTGGGCGCGACCTGGCGTTTCCTCGGCCCCGTGGTCCCCTTCGTCGACGCCCACCTGCTCGTGGTGCTCTACGACGACGCCAAGGGCCCGTCCGGCGCGGTTCTCGCCGCCTCCCCCCCCGGTCTCGGTGTCGGCGGCGGCCTCGGCGGCGGCCTGGAGATCCCCCTGGGCGACTCCCCCCTCTCCATCGCGCCGGAGCTCCACGTGGGCTGGGCAGGCGTCTTCGTGGTCCAGGGATCGTTGGCGCTGAGGTTTGGGCTGGCTTCCTAGTCCGCCGCGCCTTCCACCTCGAACGACTCGTCCAGCCACTGCAGGGGATCCACGGCGATCCCGTTGGCCACCATCCCCCAGTGCAGGTGTGAGCCGGTGCTCTGGCCGGTGCTGCCCATGGCCCCGAGGGGGTGACCGGGCTCGACCTGGTCGCCGACCTGCACGTGGATCTCGTCGAGGTGGTTGTACGAGGAGCTGATGCCGTGGCCATGGCTGAGGATCACGGCGTTGCCGTAGACGTGGAGATCCTCGGCCAGGGTGACGACCCCGGCGGCGGGGGCGACCACGGGGGTGCCCACGGAGTTGGCGATGTCCACCCCCAGGTGGTGGCGTTCGGCGCCGGTGCTGTAGGTGCGGACCTTGCCGAAGGGGGACGTGACCGGCCCGGCGGCCGGGCGCTGGAAGGGTCCGCCCCAGAGCTGCTCGGGTTCCAGGCGCCCGTAGGCCTCGGCGCGCTTCGCGTTGGCCTCGGCGCCCTTGTCCTTCTCCTTCTGGGCCTTGGCCTGGGTGCTGGACAGGGCGATGTAGCCGCCCGACGGCCAGCGCACGTCGTCGAGCTGGACCTGGACCGTGGTCTCGGACGAATTGCCAGCCCGATCCACCGCCTTCAGGGCCACGTCCACCGGTCCGGGCTCCTCGGCGACCCCGAACCCGATCAGGGCGCGGTGGAGCCCCTCGTCGCCCAGGGGGTAGAACGCGACCTCCCGGCCGAACAGGCTGGCGGTGAACTCCGTGAGCTCCTCGTCCGCGCGCACGACCAGGGCGTGGGTGCGGCCCTGGGACGCGACCGGCGCGTCGCCGACGGGCTCGAGGATCGGCGGCGAGTTGTCCACCATCAGGATCTCGAACGCCTGCGCGCGGTTACGCATCAGGGACCTGTCCCACGCCTCCAGGGCGATCTTGTGCGGCCCGTCGGTCAGCTTCGTGGTGTCCACCACGAAACTGTGGGTCGCCGTGGGTCGCAGGGCGGGCTCCTCCCCCGGCACCACCGGCTCGGGTTCGAACGGGTCCGAGTCGTCGATCCGCAGCTCGAGCCTGCCGATCCCCGGGGAGTAGTCCAGGGCCGTGACCCAGAGCTCCACCTCGCCGCCCATGGGCTGGGCGCCTTCGAACTCGCACCAGTAGAGGACCGGCTCCTGGGAGTTGAGCCGCCCCATGAGGGCCAGCACGGCGAGGATCGCCGCCAGGGCGCCGAGGGCAAACAGCACGATGCGGAACGGCTTGGAGCTGGTCGAGGACGTCGTGGATTCCATGGGCCGAAGCTATCACGGCCGCCGCATCGGGTCAGGCCCCGAAGTCGAGGTGCATCGATCCAGGTCCCTGCTGGCTCTGATGTCCCAGGAGGCCGACAGCATGCCCCGCAAGCCGACGATCCTGCTCCTCGCCCTGATCGCCCTCCCGTGGGCCGCGATCGCCGCGCCGTGCTTCGAGGACCTGTCCCCCGCGGACGTGGTCGAGCGGCTGGCCGGATCCGTCGAGGCGCCGGTGATCCTCGACGTACGCACCCCTGGCGAGTTCGTCGGCCGGGACGGCCACATCGAGGGCGCCCTGCTGGTGCCCCTGGACCAGCTCGAGGAGACGCTGCCCAGGCTGAGGCTGCTGGCCGACCGCGAGGTGATCGTGGTGTGCCACAGCGGGAACCGCAGCTCCGTGGCCTCCAGGATGCTGTGCGGCGCGGGGTTCACCCAGGTGGCCAACCTCGACGGTGGCATGTCTCGCTGGCGCAGGAGCGGCCTGCCCGTCGTCCGCGACTGACCGCGCGCCGCGACCACCGTCGGCGCCGACCCACGCTATACTCCCGGGGCACCGGACCGCGACGACAGGATCGCGGCAGGCGACCCCCATGACCAAGGTCGAGACCAAGCTGGGCAAGTACACCTTGCTGGACGTGCTGGGAGAGGGGAGCTCTGCCCGGGTCTTCCGTGCCATCCACGCCGGGCCCATGGGATTCCGCAAGCAGGTGGCGGTCAAGCAGATCCTGCCCCACGTGGTCCAGAACCCCAACGCCATCCGCGGGCTGATCAACGAGGCCCGCCTCGGCGGCCACCTCCACCACCGCAACCTCGTGGAGATCTACGAGTTCGACCAGGCCGGGGACTCGTTCTACCTCGCCATGGAGTTCGTCCCCGGCCACACCCTGGCGCGGGTGGCCGGCCGGGCGCGCGACCGGGGCCCGATCCCCGCGGGCATCGTCGCCGAGATCGGTATCCAGCTCTGCGACGGCCTGGCCTACGCCCACGCGGCGCGGGACGAGGAGGGCCAGCCCCTCCACCTCATCCACCGCGATCTCAAGCCCGGCAACGTGATGATCACCCCGTACGGGGCCGTGAAGATCATGGACTTCGGGGTGGCCAAGTCGGACGCGAACCTCTACCACACGCAGGTCGCCAACATCACCCGCGGCACGCCGGCGTACATGAGCCCCGAGCAGGTGCGCGGAGAGCGCCTGGACGGGCGATCCGACATCTTCGCGTTGGGCTCGGTGCTCGCCGAGCTGGTCACCGGCGAGGTCCTGTTCCTCGACGACAACCTGCATGCGGTGCTGCACCTGGTGCACCGGGCCGACGTGGGCCACGCCCTGGAGCTCGCACAGGGGCGCATCCCCGAGCTGGTGCCGGTGCTCGAGCGGGCCCTGCAGCGCGACCGCGCGGCCCGCTACGCCACCGCCGGCGAGATGGGCCACGACCTGCGCCGCGCGTGCGAAAGCCTCGCGCCCGCCGGGGACCTAGGTCACTGGCTGGTGCAGTGGATGGCCGACTGCCCGGCCGAACCCGACGAGGACGAGGCGCCGACGCTGCTCGAGGCCCGGCCGCCGCCCATCTCCCTGGAGGAGGGCCTGCTCCAGCCCGTCTCCCTGGAGGAGACCGAGCCCAGGATCGCGCCGAGGGAGCGACCCATCTCCATCGAACTCGAACCGGAGCCGCCGCCGCCCGTCCCCACCAGCGGCAACTACAGCGAAGAGACGTTGCTCAACGCCGGCGTCACCAGCACGATCCGGGTGCCCGGCGGGCGCGCCGACGATCCGCTGATGGACGTCTTCCTGGCCCGCGTTCGCTCGACCAAGTGCTGGATCGGCAGCCGACACGACGAGCCGGACAGCCGCCCCGACGAGTTCGCCCACCAGGTGTGGCTGAGCCGCTCGCTGCTCATCGCCGCGACGCCCGTCACCCAGGCCCAGTGGGCGGCCGTGATGGGCCACAACCCCAGCTGGGCCCAGGGGGAAGAGCTGCCGGTGGAGACGGTGAGCTGGTTCGAGGCCGTGGAGTTCTGCAACCGCCTCTCACGCTCCCTGGAGCTGCCCGAGGCCTACCGCGTCCAGGGCGACGTCGTGCACTGGGACCGGGACGCCCTGGGATTCCGGCTCCCCACCGAGACCGAGTGGGAGGTCGCGGCCCGCGGTGGTCAGGACCTCCGCTTCGCCGGCTCCGACGACGCAGAGGAGGTGGCCTGGTACTGGGACAACACCGGCGGTTTGACCCAGCCGGTGGGCCGCAAGAAGCCCAACGAGCTGGGCCTGTACGACATGTCCGGGAACGTGGCCGAGTGGGTCTGGGACTGGTACGGCCCCTATCCCACCGAGCCCCTCTCCACGGACCCGGGCGGACCGGACGAAGGCGACGTCCGGGTCCACCGCGGCGGCTCCTCGTTCAACCTCGCCGAGGACGCCCGCGTGGCCGCGCGCAGCGCGCAGGTGAGCCCGGACGAGCGCTTCCACTTCCTGGGTTTTCGGCTGGCTCGCACGGTCCGGGACCGGACCCACAGCGGCGCCAGGCGGTAGAGTGTAGTCATGGCCGAGGGAACCAAGCAGCTGGGCAAGTACCTCCTCCTGGAGGTCCTCGGGGAGGGGGCGTCGGCGCGCGTCTACCGGGCCATCCAGGCCGGCCCGATGGGATTCCGCAAGCAGGTCGCGGTCAAGCAGATCCTCCCCCACGTCATCCGCAATCACCAGGCGGTCCGCGGGCTGATCAACGAGGCGCGCCTCGGCGGGCACCTGCACCACCGCAACCTCGTGGAGATGTACGAGTTCGACCAGGACGGCCAGGACTTCTACATCGCCATGGAGTTGGTGCCGGGCAACACCCTGGCCCAGGTGCTGATGCGGACCCACGCCCAGGGCGCGATCCCCCAGGCGGCGGTCGCCGAGATCGCCGTCCAGCTCACCGAGGGGCTGGCCTACGCCCACACGGCCACCGACGAGCTGGGTCAACCCCTGAACCTGATCCACCGGGATCTCAAGCCCGGCAACGTGATGATCACCCCCGGCGGGGTGGTCAAGATCATGGACTTCGGCGTGGCCAAGTCCGCGGCGAACCTCTACCACACCCAGGTGGAGAACGTGACGCGGGGGACGCCGTCGTACATGAGCCCCGAGCAGGTACGCGGCGCGGCGCTGGACCACCGCTCGGACCTGTTCGGCCTCGGGGCGCTGCTGGTGGAGCTGATCACCGGGGCCAAGCTCTTCCACGATCCCAACCGTCACCACCTCCTCGCCCAGATCCAGCGCGCCGACGTGGCCGAGGCCCTCGACGACGTCAGCGGCCGCATGCCGGCCATGGTGCCGATCCTCGCCCGGTCGCTGGAGCGTCACCGGGACCGGCGCTACTCCTCGGCCGCCGAGATGGGCCGGGACATCCGCCGCGCCTGCGCAGACCTCCTGGGCACGATGAATCTGGGCGAGTGGCTGGTGTCCTGGACCGGGCTCGAGGTCTCCGAGGATCTCGAGCGCGCCGCCGACGACTCCACCCAGTTCGAGGTCTCCCTCGAGCCCGCGGAGCCGCGCGGCGCGCCCGAAGGGGAGGACGCCCTGTCCATCGAGCTCGACCTCGAGGCCGAGGCCAAGGGGGGGCCCCTGCCCGTCGCCCGGGTCAGCACCGCGGTGCACGTGCCCGGCGGCGCCCTCGGCGATCCCCTGCTGGAGATCGTGCTCATCCGCATGGAGCCCACCACCTTCTGGATGGGCAGCCGCGACGACCTCACCGGCTCCAACCCCGACGAGTTCCTCCACCGCGTCCGCCTGTCGAGGCCCTTCCTCATCGCCGCCACGCCGGTGACCCAGGCCCAGTGGAGCGCCCTGATGGGGAACAACCCGGCGTGGAACCGCGGCGACGACCTCCCGGTGGAGTCCGTGCGCTGGCTCGACGCCGTCGCGTTCTGCAATCGGCTGAGTCAGTCCATGGGGTTCAGCCCGGCGTACCGGGTCGAGGACACCACCGTGAGCTGGAACCGCCGCGCCGACGGATTCCGCCTGCCCACCGAGGCCGAGTGGGAGATGGCCGCCCGGGGCGACGAGGACACCACGTTCTCAGGCGCCGCCGATCCCGATGACGTGGCCTGGTACTGGGACAACGCCGAGGGCGTCTCCCGCCCCGTCGGCACCCGCAAGCGCAATAGCGTGGGGCTGTACGACATGTGCGGCAACGTCTCCGAGTGGGTCTGGGATCGGTACGGCCCCTATCCAGCGGAGTCCCTCGTCGTCGATCCCGTCGGCCCGGCCAAGGGCGAGTTCCGCGTCTGCCGCGGCGGCTCCGCGTTCAGCCTCCCCGCGGATCTCCGCGTCGCCGCCCGCTACGGTCAGTCCCACCCGGACGAGGGCTACCACTTCGTGGGATTTCGCCTCGCCCGCACCATCCTCGGCCAGTCCGTCGGCGACGCGACCGTGTCACCGGCCGCCGCCCAGGAGCCCTCCCCCCACGACGACGACACCGAAGAGACGCCCATCCCCTCTCGCTAGCTTTGCAGCCCCGCGCACCGCCCGCGCCAGTTATCGACATGTTTTCCCACAGGTTCCACAGCTTTATCCACAGGGTAAGAACGGCCAAGGGTTGGCGCGAGACCGGAGACGAGCTGCCGTCAGCCCCCCTCGCCCGCCGCAGCCTCCTCCTCCTCCACCACCACCCCCGCGCCGAGCAGCAGACGCCCCGACAGGGGCAGCCAGCGGTCCAGGGTGTCGAGGCGGGACTTGCCGCCGGTGCGGGGGAAGACGAAGCGCGGGAGATCGCCAGGGGCCTGCCAGATGGGGCTGGCAAAGGTGAGGTCCCCGGACGAGACCTCCACCACGGCGAGGCCGCCGAGGGGGGCGGCCTGGAACTCGAAGAGCACCCGGCCCAGATCGTCGGTGGCGCCGCCGCCCTTGACGTCGCCGCCGCCGAACAGGGAGCGGGCCCCGAGGGGGACGCCGCTCACGGGCAGGCCGTATCGGTCGACAGCCATGGCGACGACGGTGGTGGTGCCCTCGGTGGGGACTTGCTCGTCCACCACCCACACCATCAGCGCGTCCACGGGCTGGTCGATGGCGCGCTGGGTGGCGGTGGCCAGGAAGATCCGGGGCTCGTCGAAGTTGCCGGAGAACCCGTTGAGGAACTGTCCCATGCCCATGCCGGCAGTGTCGGGGAGCTCGCCGTCGGTGGCGAAGAAGGCGGCGGAGAGCTCCTCGGCCTGGGTGCCGCCGAGGGCGACGACGTTGGCGGCGAGCTTGACCGACGCGTCGCCGCCGGCGATCACGGCGGGGTCGGCGGTGGCGGTGAAGCCGGCGGCCAGGGGCGGCACGACCTCGAACTCCAGGTTGGACACGCTCTTGTCCTGACCCGGGATGGCCGCGGTGAAGGTCATGGGGGTGGCCTCGTGGACCACCGGCGGTGTGTACTGGGTCACGTACAGGCCGTCGCGCTTGTGCTTGGGCTCGGTGAGGGTCCCCAGCCCCACCTGGACCTGCAGCGAGGCGTTGCTCACGGGATCGCCCGCGCGATCCACGACGTAGAGGTAGAAAGGCACCGGCGTGAGGCCGTCGCCGGGGAGGTGGGTGGCCACCGGGGCCACGGCGAGTTGGCAGTACGGGGGGACCTTGAGGTTGATGGGCTGGGTGATGGGGTTGCCGTCGCCCAGCTCCACGGTGGCCACGGCGGATTCGACGCCGGGCGGCACGAGGATGGGCACGCCGGCGATCCCCTTGTCGTCCGCGGGGACCGGCCCGAAGCGACGCCCGCCCACGTCCAGCGACACGGGCACCCCCGCCATGCCGGTGTCCACCTCCCAGGTCACGCTGCCCACCAGGGGGATGGCGGTGAACGCGGCGATGGACTCGGGCTGATCCGCGGCGGTGACGGAGAGCAGGGCCATGTCGGGCCGGGGCTTGCCCTCGGGGGCGAGGTAGCGCGCCCGGTAGATGCCGTTGCCGTCGGTGGCGACGCGGTCCACGCTGCCGACGTTGGTCTCGAACACGAGGTCGAGGCCATCGGTGGGCCCACCGTCGGTGGCCCGCGCGACGATCTCGAGGTTCACCGAGCGGTCCTGCTGCCGCACGAGCACGGGCGGGTCGGCGACGAGGGTCAGGGTCTTCAGGGGCGGGGGCTCCATGTCGAGGATGAGCTCCTTGCGCACCACCTCCTTGTCCACCTGGACCTTCAGCGACAGCCGGACCTGCGACATCTGCGAGTTGTCCGGGGCGGTGAAGGTGCAGCTGAACACCCCGGGCGCCGTGCGCACCCAGTCCGTGAGCTTGCCGAAGTCCACGGTGGAGCCGCGGAACTTCGCCTCCTCGGCCAGCTTCCCCGTGGTGTCGGTCACCACGAAGGTGAGCACCTGATCGGAGCCGTCGGTGGTGATCGGCCCTGGAGGGACGAGCTCCACCAGGACGGGGCGTCCGCCCACCTGGGCGCTGGCGAGCAGCGGCAGCGCAGCGAGGGCCAGCGCGACGAGCAGCAGGGACACGATCCAGCGGCACGGCTTCATGGCTTCGACCTCCGTCCGGGGAATTCTCTCTCGAAAGGTGGGATGGGTGCCAGTGGAAGGCGAGGAGAGTTCAGCCGGGCTGGACCGACACCTGGATCTCGACGGGCTCCCCGGCGGCGTCGAGGACGGTGTGCGCGTACTCGACGCCGGACCGGCGGTAACGCTCGAACGGGGCGACGGCGCCGTCCACCAGGACCTCCTGCGCCTCGAGCCCGTCGGGCAGCCGGAAGACCAGGGTCAGCCCGGCCGGGTGGTCCGACACCGAGGCGATCAGCGCGCCATCTTCCAGGCGTTCGACCTCGACCACGGCCGCCTCCCGCTGCTCCCACCAGCTTCCCAGATCGGACACCCTGGGGCGCCACAGATCGCACGCATCAGCGCACTCCGCCATGGCGTACAGGGCCTCCTCCTGCTCCAGCGAGTAGTTGTGGTAGTACAGGAAGAACGGGGCTCGCATCCGCGCCAGCCTCGGCATCACCCAGGTCAGGGACTGATCGGCGTACTCGGCGCAGCCGTCGTTGGGCATGTACGAGCCCGTGTGCGGCACGTTGAGCGCGACACCGCCCACGACGTCGTACTCGCCCCAGCGGTTGGGGAAGAGGAAACCGTCGCTCTCGTTGACCCACGGGAAACCCGCGGACGCCGCGGCGAGGTAGGTGTCCTCGTTGCCATCGAGGTGCGGGGTCTCCCACACGACGGGTTCGACGGCGAACGCTGCGGTCAGCTCGCTTCGGGCGGCGAGGATGCGCGTCTCCTGTTCGGCGTACGGCAGGAACTCCCACTCACCGGACGCGTCGTCGGAGAACTCCCAGTCCACGCCGGTGTAGTCGTCCTCTCCGACGCCGTACTGGTGGGTCCAGCCGTGGCAGATCAGCTCGGCGCCGTGGCCCAGGCTGTCCTGGAGCAGGCCGTGCAGGCGCTCGCGATCCTCGCCTCCGGTGTCCCAGCCGTGGTCCTCGCCGTAGGTGGGGTCCACGTACCGCGCCACCACCGAGAGGTTGAGCGGGATCTCCCACTGGGCCAGGCGCGCCGTGACCCGCTCGTACTGGTCCATCCAGTCCCCGTGCAGCCAGAACCGGGTCCCCCCTGGGTGCAGGTCCTCGAAACGCACGAGGAACGCGCCGCCGTACCCGTCGGGGAAGGGTGAGACGACGGCGGCGCCACCGGACAGGGACAGGGCCAGCGCCTCGGTGAGCAGCTCGGCGCGAGCCCAGGCGTGGTCCTCGCGCTCCTCGCCCCAGTAGTGCATCAGACCGAAGGGGAGCAGCACGGCCCGGCCGGCGCCGTCCGCGCGGTACGCGGTGGCGGCGGGGGAGCCGTCGGGCTCGAAGGTCGCCAGGACCTCGGCGCCCGCGGGCGCCACCTGGGTCAGGAAGTCGTCGAACAGGGGCATCTGCAGCGACGCGCCGGTGGGATCGGTGAACGCCACGTGGCTCAGCCCGCCCTCGGCCGCGGAGATCTCGTCCACCACCTCGATCCCGAACACCCCGCCCAGCTCCGCTGGCAGCCCCTGGCCCAACCAGACCAGATCGGTCCCGGCGGCCACCGCGTCCGCCAGCGCCGCGAGCGCACCTTCGTCCAGCTCGGCCGGCTCCCAGTACGTGCTGATCACGAACACGGCGCTGTGGACCGCGAGGTAGACCTGGGCCTCCGACGCGGCCACGGCCGTGTACCCCACGCCCAGCCCGTCGAGGTGATGGGTCACGCCGCGCACCACGGGATCGTCGGGATCGAGGCCGTCGGAGCGCACCAGGAGCACACCCAATGTCGCCGGCGGTGGCAGCGCCGCGTCCAGCAACGGCGCGCCGTCGTCGAAATGCGCCGAGGCGCACGTGGCCTCGCACTGTGGCGGGAACACGCCGCCAGTGTCGTCGTCGTCGGCTTCGCTCGTGTCGTCGTCGTCGGGGACGCCCGGCACCTGCTCCACGTCGTCGTCGTCCACACCGGGGCAGCCCACGCACAGGACGCACAGGAGCATCCACGGGAGGGGATGGAGGCGGGAGGTGGGGGAAGGGGACCGGCTCACAGTCCCCTGATGATAGCTGGCCTAGTCCTTCTCGGGCAGGCGGCGCGGGCGGATCCGGACCCGATCACCGTTCTCCAGCTCGATGGGGATGGAGTAGGTGGCCGGGAACTGGGACAGCAGGCCCTTGAAGTGCTTGGCGTTCTTGATGGGGAAGCCACCCACGCGGACAATCACGTCGCCCAGGCGGATGTCGGAGTCCTCGACCACCGACTCCTCGTCGATGTCGTCCACCAGGATGCCGCAGTACTTGGAGCTGCCCTCGGACAGGTCGACCTCCTCGACCTTCTTGAAGCCGAGATCCTCGCGGTCGATGAGGAACCAGTCCGGCACCGTCAGGCGGCACTCGGGGTCACCGTCGAGGCCGCGGCACGCGTACAGGTTGATGGGACCGGGCACGGCCACGGCCGCGCTGAGCCACATGTCCGCTCGGGACGGATCTTCGATGATGTCCTCGGGGGGGACGCTCGGTCCGCCGCCGCCCATCATGCCGCCCATCAGGCCACCGCCACCGCTCGCTGCAGCAGCACCACCACCGCCACCACAGGGGCACTCCTCGGGGTTGCCGTAGTGGGGCCACTCGCGGTCGATCTTGGCCCCCGGAGGACGCACCTCGAGGCGGACCTTCTCGCAGTACGGCCCACCCTCGGGGTCGTAGCAGGCCATCAGGAAGTCGCCCGAGATCGGCACGGAGACCTTGAGCCACGCCGCCGCCGAGTCCTCGCTGATGTGGATCATGCTCAGCGTCGCCGCGTGGGTGAAGTCGGGCAGGGGCACCGGCTTGCACTCGTCCACGCCCACGATGTCCGTGCAGCCCCAGAGCATGTCGCCCTTGACCGGGATGTGGTGGATCACCCACCCGCCGCCCCCCTCGTCCATGGCGAAGATCTCGAAGTCCGCCGACTTGCCCATGCCCTTGGCCTGGGCCGACGACGCGACCAGCAACAAGGCGGCCGAGACCGCCAACGTCAGGTGATGGATACGCATCCTGGAATCTCTCCCTTCATTTCGTTCCGCGCGCCATAGCTACCACGACCCGCCCCCCTTGACCAGAAATCACTCCCCCTCCCCGTCCACCTCCCCCGCCCTCATCGCCCGGTACTCCTGCTCGGGCATCAGCTCGCTCGACACCATCCGGTCGATGAACAACACCCCATCGAGGTGATCCATCTCGTGCTGGAGGATCACGGCGGTGAATCCCTCGACGCGCTCGATCTCCCGCGCGCCGTCGAGGGTGTCGTACTCCACCAGCACGGACACGGGCCGCTCCACCTCGCCGAACCCGGCCGGGATGGACAGGCAGCCCTCCCAGCCCACCTCGCTGAGAGGCGCCATCTCCAGGAAGTGGGGATTGAGGAAGGCCTGGAACGGCTCCCCCTCCAGGTCCAGCCGCTGCGCCAGGAACATCCGCCGCCCGACCCCCACCTGGGGCGCGGCGATGCCCACCCCGCCCACGGCCTGCACCGTCGCCGCCATCCGGTCCGCGAGGTGGGCCACCGCAGGATCGCCGGGCTCGACCAGCGTGGTCTCCGAGCGCAGGAACCGATCGCCGGCGGCCTGGTCGTTCAGGACCAGCTCCAGGGGCTCTTCGGCCGTGCCCCGGAGGATCTGGTAGCGCTCGATGGAGGTGAGCTCCCAGGTCTGCACCCGCGCCGGTACGACGACGGGATCGGTGGTCGTGACGGGCTTGCGCCCGGTGGCACAGGAGCCCAGCGCCAGCGCGGCGACCGCGACCAGGCTCCAGCACATCGCGCGATGGGCCATGGCTACTCCAGCGCCTGCCCGAGGCGCTGACACCCCTCGGCGATCTGCTCCGGATCGGCGAAGGTGAAGCACAACCTCGCGTACTCGGTCCCCGCGTGCACGCCCCCCACCTGCTCGGCCGCGCCGGGGAAGAAGGCGCCGCCGGGCAGGAACGCCACGTTGCGCTCCAGGACCTGGTGGAACAGCGCGTCGCTGTCCCTCCCCGGGAGGTGCATCCAGAAGAAGAAGCCGCCCTCGGGCTCGTGCCAGCGCGCCACGCCCTCGGGGAGGTGGGCGAGCAGCTGCGCCTGCATGGCGTCGCGCTTGCCGCGGTAGTGGTCGATGATCCGATCGAGGTGACTCTCGAGGTGCCCGCGACGGCAGTACTCGGCCACCAGCGCCTGTGTCACCACGGGCGTACACAGGTCCTCACCCTGGCGCAGGAGCACCATCGCCCGGATCAACTCGGGCGCGGCCACCGACCAGGCCACCCGCACACCAGGGGCGAGGATCTTGGAGAACGACGAGGCGTACAGCACGTTGGGCGAGTCACCCGCCAGCGACTTGATCGTGGGGCGGGCCTCGCCGCGGTACCGCAGCCGCCCGTAGGGATCGTCCTCGAACAGGATCAGCCCCAGCTCCGTGGCGATCTCGAGCAGCCGCAGCCGCCGCGCCGTGCTCATGCACGCGCCGCTGGGATTGGAGAAGTCCGGGATCGTGTACACCAGCTTCGGCGGCCGGCCCGTCTCCGCGCGGACCCGCTCCACCAGCTCGGGCAGGCGCTCCACCTGCATGCCGTCACCGTCACAGGGGATGGTGGCGAACCGGGCCCCCACGTTGCGCAGGCTGTGCACGGTGCCAGGGTATGTGGGCGCCTCGACCACCACCACGTCGCCGGGATCCAGCAACGCGCGAGCGAGGAGGTCGGCTCCCTGCTGGGATCCCGAGGTCACCAGCACCTCGTCGGCCGGGACGGCCCGTCCCAGCTGGCGGGTCATCTGCTCGCAGATCCACTCGACCAGCGGCGGGTACCCCTCGCTGGCCCCGTACTGCAGCACCTGGCGGCCCTGGCTGCGAAGGACCTCGGAGGCCGCCGCGAACTCGTCCACCGGGAAGATGGCCGGGTCCGGCAGTCCGCCGGCGAACGAGATCATCCCGGGCCGCTGGATGACCTTGAACAGCTCCCGGATGGGAGACGGCTTCATCTGACTGGCGATACGGGAGAAGGGGAAGGAGTCCATCAGCTCTCCTCGCGCGCCGCCTTGGCCTTGTCCCGCTTGGGTCGCAGGGCGCCGCGCAGGATCTTCTTGCGCATGCGCAGGTGCTTGGGGGTGACCTCGACGAGCTCGTCCTCGGCGATCCAGTGCAGCGCGTACTCCAACGTGATCGGCCGCGGCGGCGACACGGCCAGGGACTCGTCCTTGTTGGAGGCGCGGATGTTGGTGAGCTTCTTCTCGCGGGTGACGTTGACGTTGAGGTCGTTGCCACGGGAGTTCTCGCCCACGATCATGCCCTCGTACACCTCCACGCCCACCCCGACGAAGAGCTGGCCGCGGGGCTGCAGGTGGAACATGGCGTAGGCCGTGGACCTGCCCTTGCGGTCGGCGACGATGGCGCCGTTGACGCGGTAGATGATGGCGCCCTGCCACGGCGCCCAGCCGTTGAACAGGGTGTTCATCACGCCGGTGCCGCGGGTGTCGTTGAGGAACTCGGACCGGAACCCGATCAGGCCCCGGGACGGGATGTCGAACTCCACGCGGATGCCGCGCGAGCCCAGGGGCCGGATCTCACCCATCCGGCCCTTGCGGTGGGCCAGCTTCTCGGTGATCACGCCCAGGTACTGATCGGGCATGTCCAGCACCAGCCGCTCCATGGGCTCGAGGATCTCGCCGTCGTCGTCGGTGCGCGTGACCACCTCGGGCTTGGACACGCACAGCTCGAACCCCTCGCGCCGCATGGTCTCGATGAGGATGGCCAGGGCCAGCTCGCCGCGGCCCGCCACCTTGAACGTGTCCCGGGCCTCGGTGGGCTCCACCCGCAGCGACACGTTGCCGCGCAGCTCCCGCATCAGGCGGTCGTGGATGTTGCGCGACGTGACGTACTTGCCGTCGAGGCCCGCGAACGGCGAGGTGCTCGCCGAGAAGAACATGGCGATGGTGGGCTCGTCCACCCGCACCCGCGGCAGGGGCTGGGGATCCTCGGCGTCGGTGACCGTGTCGCCGATCTGGATGTCCTCGATGCCGGCGATGGCGAACATCTCCCCGGCCGGGGCCTCCTTCACCCGCTTGCGATCCAGCCCCTCGAACACGTACAGCTGGCCCAGCTTCACCACCCGCGTGGAGTCCTCGCCCACCACGGCCACCTCTTCGCCCTCGCGCAGGGTGCCCCGTCGAACCCGCCCCAGCCCCAGCCGGCCGATGTAGTCGTTGTAGTCCAGGTTGGTCACCAGCGCCTGGAGCGTGGCGTCCGGGTCCCCCTTGGGAGCCGGGATGTGTTCGAGGACGGCGTCGAGCAGCGGCGCCAGGTCCGTACCGGGCTGGGCCAGGTCCGCGGTGGCCGTGCCGCGGCGAGCGTCGGTGAAGAACACCGGGAACTCGATCTGCTCGTCGCTGGCCCCCAGGTCGATGAACAGGTCGTACACCTCGTCGATGACCTCGGCGGGCCGGGCGTCGCTGCGGTCGATCTTGTTGAGCACGACGATGGGCGCCAGGCCCGCGTCGAGGGACTTGGACAGCACGAACCGCGTCTGGGGCAGGGGGCCCTCGGAGGCGTCCACGAGCAGCACCACGCCGTCGACCATGGTCAACATCCGCTCGACCTCGCCGCCGAAGTCGGCGTGACCCGGGGTGTCGGCGATGTTGACCTTGACGTCCTTCCAGCGGATGGAGGTCGCCTTGCCGAGGATCGTGATCCCCCGCTCGCGCTCGAGGTCGTTGCTGTCCATGACCCGCTCGACCACGTCGCGGCGATCGGCCAGGCCGCCGGACTGGGCGAGCATGGCGTCCACCAACGTGGTCTTGCCGTGATCCACGTGGGCGATGATGGCGACGTTGCGGAAGGCTTCGTTTCGGGGCATCGGGGGCTCCTGCGCGCCGCGAAGGTAGGTGTGCGGTCCCCACCTGTCAACCTGCGAGAAATTCGATGCCCGGGATCGGTTTTGCCGTACCCTGGACGTGTTCCGTGCACGTCATGTATGTGAAGTGAGCGCTCATGGAAGACGATCTCCCCATTCGCCCCGGCCTGGTCCTGCCCGGACACGAACTCCAGTTCAGCGCCAGCCGCTCGGGCGGACCGGGCGGGCAGCACGTGAACAAGACCAGCTCGAAGGTCACGCTGTCGTGGGACCTGGAGGGATCGCTGGCCCTGTCACCCCGCCAGAAGGATCTCGTGCGGCGACGGCTCGGCTCCCGGATCACCTCCGAGGGACACCTGCACGTCCACGCGAGCAGCGAACGCAGCCAGCACCGCAACCGCCTGGACGCGCGGCGCAGGCTCGCCGAGCTGCTGCGCCGCGCCCTGCACCGACAGCGCCGGCGCATCGCGACGAAGACCCCGCCCGGGGCGCGCCGCAGGCGCCTGGAGGCCAAGCGCCGCAAGGGCCGGGTCAAGCAACTCCGGCGCCCGCCCCGTCACGACGATTGACCTCACGCGCGCGCCCATGCAGCGGCGCACGTGATCTACAGCTACAATATACAAGCGCTGACCGTGCCACGAAGGTGGTCTGCGCGCCGAGGAGCCCCCTCCTCCCGACTCGGCCGAGCCACGGAGATCGACCATGCTTCTGCGCTGTCTCGCGGTCCTGATGACGACCGCACTGGCCCTGCCCGCCTGGGCTCAGACCTGCGACCGCACCGTCCCCACCGACCACGCCACCATCAACGCGGGCATCGCCGCCGCCGCCAACGGAGACGTCGTCTGCGTCCAGGCCGGCACCTACTACGAGACCGTCGACTTCGATGGCAAGAACATCCACCTGCTGGGTCTCGGTGGGGCCGCCGGGACGACCATCCACGGCTCCGGCTGGGATTCTGTCGTGGTGTTCGAGAACGGAGAGAACGCGTCGGCGATCCTCGAGGGATTCACGATCACCGGCGGCGTCGCGGACCACGGCGGCGGCATCTACGTCGAATCCTCCGATCCGACCCTGACGGGGCTCGTGGTCACGGGCAATCACGCCGACTACGAAGGTGGCGGAATCTTCGCGTACTACTGCGATCCCACCATCTCGAACACCATCATCACCGAGAACACGGCGGACGACTCCGGCGGCGGCCTTTCGCTCTGGGGGTCCTCGGTGACCATGGACAACCTCATCGTGGCCGAAAACGAGGCCGAATGGTGGGGCGGCGGCCTGTTGGCCTGGTACTCGTACATCAACGTGTCCCAGTCCAACTTCCTCTTCAACGAAGCGGACGACTACGGCGGCGGGATGCTCGTGCAGTACTACTCCACCGCCGATCTCGACGGCGTGAGCATCACCAGCAATTACGCCACCACCGACGGCGGCGGGCTCTACCTGAGCGGCTCCTCCGCGGCGGACATCGAGTACTGCAACGGCTGGAACAACTCGCCCAACAACTGGGCGGGCATCACCCCGACCCAGGCCGACGGCAACATCTCGGTCAATCCGCAGTTCCTCGACACCACGCCCGCGGATCCCGCGCACTGGGACCTGCACCTGCACACCTACTCGGGCCTGGTAGATGCCGGTGATCCCGGGATCGCCGATCCGGACGGCGGCACCGCGGACATCGGCGCCTACGGTGGGCCGTATGGGTCATGGCCGTGATAACCGGCCATCCCGTAGGTGATGTGAATCCCGCCAGGTGAGAGACGGACTTCGTCCAGGACGCGATCGAGGGCTTCGCGGCGTTCGGCCAGCGGGCGGTCGTGCCAGGCTTCGAGGATGGCTGCTCGGAAGGCTTCAGGATCGACCTCGTCGAACGCGGGGGGCGGCTGAGCAGAGGGAAGCGCGGCGAGCTGAAGACGGGCTTGCTCCCGCTGCTCGATGAGCGGGCCGTTGATCGCCCGGGCGTCGTCCTCCTCGATCAGGCCGCTGCTCACCTGGGCTGAGGTCCGGCGGATCTTCCCGTCCAGATCGGCGACGAGCGCGGTGAGCCGCTCGCGCTCGGCCGCGGCGTGGTCGATGGGTGCGTCGGCGAGCTGGTCGATGGCGTTCTGGATCAGCACCTGCACGTTGGCCGGGGCGAGGACCTGTTGTTCGATGGCGTCGAGCACGAGCCGGTCGAGCTTTTCCACCCGGATCGAGATTCCGGCGCAGGCAGCAGGATTGTCCTGACGCGTGGCACAGTAGTAGAGGTACGTCCGCTTCTTCGGACGCCCGCCCGTAGCCACGCAGATCCGGCCGCCGCAGGTCCCGCACCGCAGCCAGGGAGTCAGCAGGCCGCGCTCTCCCAGGCGGACCGGATTCGCGCCATTGCCCTTGCCGGCCCTGCGGTTGCGGTCGCGCAAGGCGCGCCGGGCCTGGACCCGGGCGAAGGTCTCCTCGTCGACGGCAGCCTCATGGGTGTCCCGGGCGACGACCTCGCCGTCATAGACCAAATTCCCGGTGTAGGTCGCGTTCGTCAGGATGGAGGCCACGTGCTTGGCGCGCCAGGCGCCGGGAGCGACCTTCCGGGGGAGGTCGCGGCGCATGGGCGGTGCGACGGCCTCGCGTGTCAGCCGGGCTGCGATGCGCGAGGCCCCGTCCCCGTCCTCGTCGGCCATCCGGAAGACGCGCTGGACTGCATCGAGCCGCGGGCGAGTCCTGTCGGTGACCACGAGCGCGCCGTCCTGGATATCGTAGCCCCAGGGAGGACGGCCGTAGACCCACCGGCCCTTCTCGGCCTGCGAGCGCATCCCGCGCTGCACGTTGGCGGACAGCTCCTCGGAGTATCGCTCGGCCAGCCACGCCAGGATGGGCCGGATCAGCTTGCGCATCGAGGCGTCGCCCGTGTCCTGCTCTGTCAGCGACACGATCTCGATGCCCGCGTCGTCGAGGGTCGCCAGCGCCCGCAGGCAGTCGAACATGTTGCGCGCGATGCGGGAGATCGCCCACACGTACAGGCGGGCGATGGGCTCCTTGGTGGACGGACTCCTACCACGGCGCCGCATCGCCTCACGCTGGGCTTCGGCCCGCCGGATGAGACCGAGATAGCTCGCTCGTCGCCGGGTGGAGCGGCCGCTGAGGCCCTCGTCGATGAACCAGTTCTCCGGCGGGATGACCACGCCATCCGCCTCGGTACGGCGCTCGATCTCCTGTCGTTGTTGCTCGATGGACTTGTCCTGGCGGGGGTCGCTGCATCGCAGGTACGCCGCTCCGATGATGGGCATAGTAGGCTCCTTCCTACTCCGCAGGTTGACGTAATGTCGTCGTCTCAACCACCGCCTTGCGTAGTGCGGATTCCAGGGATCCCAGCGGAACGCATGACGCCCATCCACTCGCCGAAGGGGTGCCAGACTGGGTGATCGTCTCGCCCACCCTCGGGATCCGAGGGCGCCTGACCTTCTTGTTGTCGGGGGTTTGCGAGTGCCTCCGATGGCCGTGCCCCGCGGCGTGAGCCGACTCGACGACGTCGCCCCGGGGTTGCTGATCGGAGTTCGCGACAGACACCGGCCCTTCTCCCTACGATGCCGCGGCCGCCCTGTCGCACGACGACCATCTGGGTAAAAATTACCCCAATCTTCTTGCGTGCGTCAAACTCATTGGGGTATTTTTTACCCAAACACCGAGGTCCTGCTCATGAACATCCCCCACGCCGTCGATCTCTCCAGCATCATCGGGCGCATCGTCGCCGCATTCCGCCAGGAGCTTGGCGTGTCCCAGGCCGCGCTCTCCGGGCGCATGCAGTGGGACCGTAGCCTGCTCGCCCGTATCGAGGCGGGCCGCAACACAGCCAACATCGACAACCTCTTCGAGCTGGAGGAGGTGTTCCTGGCCGAGGATCGGATCGTCAGCCACGGCGATCTGCTGGTTCTGTGCAGCCGCGTCGCTCACGAGGCCAAGCGCAGGGGCCTGCGACCTGTTGTCGGGAGAGCTGCGAAGCCCGAAGGTCAGGTCAGCGTGGAGACTGCGACGCTGGATCGCATCGTCGCCCGCATCGTCGACGACTGGCTCGTGGCCATGGAGGAAGAGATCGAACCGGAGCCACAGCCAAGAAGGAGACGGCGTCGCTGAGCCAGGGCAGGAGACCGAGATGGAAGACTTGGACGGGTACCACGACGAGGATGACGACGAGACCGGCGAGGACGAGCTCGCGATGGAGGCCTTCGATGCCTTCATGGATGTGGATGGCGACAGCGACATCGCCCAGGCAAGCAGAGAAGCTCTCGCGGCGATCACTGAAAGCGCGTTGGCTCTCGAGGCCAATCGCGAGGCACGCGAGCGGCGTGAGGCGCTCGAGCAAGCGGCAGGACGCGATCGGCGGGAGGCCCTTTCCCGGAAGGAAAAAGAGCGGTCCTTCCAGGGAGCCCATGGTCGCGCTGAGCAGAGAGCGAGAGCCGAGCAGCGAGCGAGAGCCGAGCGACAGCAACGCGCCCAACTCGCGCGGGAAGCTCGACGCCTCGCCCGTGAACGAGAACGCCTTCGGATCGAGCAGGAGCAGTTCGAAACCCGTCGCCGGGAGGAGGAGGTACGCCAGGCTGCTCGTGAGCGGCAACACGCCCGCGACGAGCCGAAACGCCGAGCGGCAGTCCGGCCCAAAGAAAAGGTGCGGAAGGCGAAACGACAAAGGAGAGGTGCCTTGGCTGCGCAGCCGCAGCCGACGGCTGCTCGCAGGATCTCCAGCACGCGGAAGGAGAAGCGCTGTCGGCATTCAGACTCCACCACGAGGCGAGCGGATCGATCCGCGACGTCCGCAGTCCGATCCCGGAACCCGGCGCAAGGTGTTCCACCGAGCCGGCCAAACCCGCAGAGCCCGCAGAAACGGTCCCCCCAATCGCGGCCCGCCCTTCGCCGAGCCTCCAGACAGTCCCAGAAGTCCGCAGGGTCCACTACCGCCAACCTGGAGAAGCAGCCACATAGAGTCGGGCAGCCGGCTCCTCAGCCAATCCGTTCCGACACGAACACCACTCTCACCGGAACCGATCTGGCGAGCTGGAGGTCCCGACTCGGTCTGACCCAGCAGGCTGCGGCCGATCGTCTCGGCGTGCGCCAGGGCACCATCTCCAAGGCCGAGAGCAAAGGTCGTGTCAGGCTCGGCCCGACCCTCCTCCGCGCACTCGCCGCCGCACTCGCACAGGGACCGCGCACCGCATGATGGGGGTGGAATATTCCCTGCTTATCCGGTTAACCCACAAGAATTCTCGCCAGGAGACTCTC
>CAYRNR010000014.1:0-82644 GCA_964425605.1 uncultured Rickettsiales bacterium
TGTGGATTGTCGTGTCCTGCAACCATCATTCGCCCGCCGTGGATGGCTCATGGTAGGCCCAGGCAGCGAGAGTGTCAATCGGTGCGAGGAGGGGCCGCTGGGGGAGCGGGGCTGGTACACTTCGGCGACCCGGAGGTGAATCGTGAGCGAGCAGCGGGATGGACTGATCTTCGCCCTCGACGTGGAGACCCTGGAGGACGCCAGGGCGTGGGCGGAGAGGCTGGAGGGGAGCGTCGGGTGGATCAAGATCGGGTCGCGGCTGTTCTGCGCGGAGGGGCCGCCGGTGGTGGAGGTGCTGCGGCGGTACGGGTTCAAGGTGTTCCTGGATCTGAAGTTCCACGACATCCCGAACCAGGTGAAGGGGGGGTGCCGGGAGATCTCGCGGATGGGGATCAAGATGCTGACGGTGCACAGCTCGGGGGGAGCGGCGATGCTGGCGGCGGCGGTGGAGGGGGCGGAGGCCGGAGCGGCGGCAGCGGGGGAGACACCGCCGACGGTGCTGGCGGTGACGGTGCTGACGAGCCTGGATGGGGCGGCGCTGACGCGGATGGGGATCGAGCGGTCGCCGGCGGAGCAGGTGATGCTGCTGGCGACGATGGCGCGTGAGGCGGGGGTGGGGGGGATCGTGTGTTCACCCAAGGAGCTGCCCGAGATCCGGCCTGCGCTGCCACGACCGTTCGTGCTGGTGTGCCCGGGGATTCGCCCGGCTGGGGCGTCGCTGGACGACCAGGCGCGGACGGCCACGCCAGGATCGGCGATGGCGGCGGGAGCGGACCACCTGGTGGTGGGTCGCCCGATCAAGGCGGCGGAGGACCCCCGTGCAGCGGCGGCGCTCATCCTGGAGCAGATGGCCGCGGGCGCGCGGGGCTGAGCGACGAACGGCGGCGCGGTGATCGAAGCGAACCTGCTCGAGGAACGGGAACGGCTGTTGGAGGTGCTGGATCGGCGCCTCCAGGACGAGGCGGCGGTCCATCTGGCGACCGATCTGGGGCGCCTGTCGACCCTGTCCATCCGAGAGCACCGGCGGCGGCGCGTGGTGGAGATCCTCGACAAGGGCTGTGACCGGATGGCGTACCTGGTGATCCGCTGGCTGTGGCGCGCGAGCCAGCGCAGGCACCCGTTCGCGCGGGAGCTGCTGCTGGACCTGGTCACGTCGCGGCCCCTGGTGGAGACCCTGGGCTACGACAAGGTCCGCGCCATGTACACCCTGGCGCGCCGGGAGGGCGGCGACGAGATCGGCCGGCTGTTCCTGTCCAGCCCCACCGGCGCGGAGAAGATCCTGGTCAAGGGGGTGGAGGTGGAGAACCGCGCCATGGGGGACACGTCCCTGGGCATGCGCAAGGCGTACGCCCGCGGCCGGGACCGCTTCAAGCTCGATCGGCTGGTGGTGGACCTCAACCCGATGGTGATCCGCAACCTGCTGCGCAATCCCCTGCTCGTCGAACGCGACGTCGTGCGCATCGCCGCCCAGAAGCCCACGAACGGCGACGTGCTCGAGGAGGTCTATCGGTCCCCCCGCTGGATCACCCGCTACCCGGTGAAGAAGGCCCTGGTGTTCAACACCCACACGCCCGTGGACATCGCCATGGCGCTGCTGCCCCACCTGCGCCGGGCGGACCTGCGCGACGCGGCGCGGTCGTCGCAGCTGGGCGAGGAGATCTGTACGGTGGCCAGGAGGATTCTGGGGGGAATCAGCTAGCGGGCAACTCGGTCAGCGGGCTATTCGGTGGGCTTCTCGTCGGCTTCGGGCGTCACGTCCAGCTCCTTGCCGTCGCTGGCGGTCTTGAAGTTCTTGATGCCCTTGCCCAGGGCGGAGCCGATCTGGGGGAGCTTCCCGACGCCGAAGAAGATCATGATGATCACGAGGATCACGACCAGCTCGCCGATCCCGGGGCTCCAGAGTGCTGCAAGAGACATGGTGTCCCTCCTCGCGGGTGTTCACGCGCTCAACAATAGCACGGAGGGGGCAGGGATCTAGGGAAGAGTGACCTGGCCCGAGATGTCGCTGCCCCAGCAGGTGAGCGTGTCGTCGGCGTCGAGGCCGCAGCTGTGCGCGCCACCGGCGTAGATGCCGTCGAGGTCGTTGACCAGCGGGGTGGCCTGGCCGTCGGCGTCGAGGCCCCAGCACAGGGTCTGGCCGCTCATGCGGATGGCGCAGGTGTGGTCCACGCCGGCGGAGACCGCCGCGTAGACCGCGCCGGGCACGTTGGCCTGGCCCTCGGCGTCGGAGCCCCAGCACAGCAGCGCGCCGTCGTCACGAAGCGCGCAGGTGTGCGCGCCACCGGCGGCGATCGCCTGGTAGGTGCCGGGAGGGGCGTCGCACTGGCCGTCGTCCACGGTGCAGCCGGGCATCCCGCAACCCCAGCACTCGAGGGTGCCGTCGGCCCTGATGCCGCAGGAGTGGCCGCAGTCGGCGTAGCCGCCGGCGCTGACCTGGACGAAGTCGCCGGCCGGCTCGGTGGACTGGCCCGACTCGTCGTCGCCCCAGCAGGCCACGGAGGCGTCGTCGAGCACGCCACAGGAGTGCTGATAGCCGGCGTCCACCTGGAGGTAGGTGCCGGCGTCCGGGGTGGACTGGCCGAGGGTGTCGTCGCCCCAGCACTCCGCAGCGCCGGTGAGGTCGACGCCGCAGGAGTGGGCTCCCCCGCCGCTGACGCTGGCGAAGTCACCCGCAGGCGAGGTGGCCTGGCCAGCGGCGTCGTCGCCCCAGCAGATGAGCGTCTCGTCGATGGCGACCGCGCAGCTGTGCGCGTCGCCGAGTCCGACCTCGCCGAAGCAGTCCGCGTCCTCGACGCCGTCGCAGTCGTTGTCGAGGTCGTCGGCGCAGATCTCGAGGGCGTCGGGATTCACCAGCGCGTCGTCGTCGTCGCAGTCCCCGTCGCAGGTGGTGAACGTGTCGCCGTCCGTGTCCGCGAGGTTCAGGTCGGGGTCGTCGTCGTCGCAGTCCCCGTCACAGCCGCGGTCCCCGTCGCCGTCGTCGTCGGACTCGTTGGCCGGCACGGTGCCGTTGCAGTTGTTGTCCACACCGTCGCAGAGCTCGTCCGCGCCGAGGTAGGTGTCGGGGTCGTTGTCGTCGCAGTCGTCGTCGCACTCGGTGAAGGTGTCGCCGTCGTCGTCCACGTTCTCGTCGGTGCCGGGGTCGCAGTCGTTGTCCACGCCCGCGTCACAGATCTCGGTGTTGCCCGGGAAGGCGTCGGCGTTGGCGTCGTCGCAGTCGCCGTCACACCCGCTGACCCCGTCGCCGTCGCCATCGGCCGGGCTCAGGGCGGCGTCGGTGTCGTCGCAGTCACCGTCACAGGTGCTGAAGCCGTCGGAGTCGGCGTCCTCGGGGGTCAGGGTCGCGTCGTCGTCGTCACAGTCCCCGTCACAGTTGGTGAAGCCGTCCGAGTCCAGGTCCCAGGTCTCGTCGGTGCCGGGGTTGCAGTCGTTGTCCACGCCCTCGTCGCAGATCTCGTCGGCGTCGGGGTGGATGGCGGGGTCGTCGTCGGCGCAGTCACCGTCGCAGGTGGAGAAGCCGTCGGCGTCCGCGTCGGTGGTGTTGAGGGCCGGGTCGGTGTCGTCGCAGTCGCCGTCACAGGTGCTGAGCCCGTCGGCGTCGGCGTCCTCGGGGGTCATCGCGGCGTTGGCGTCGTCGCAGTCACCCTCGCAGACCATGAAGCCGTCGTAGTCGTCGTCCAGCTCGTCTCCGCCCACGGCGCCGTCGCAGTCGTTGTCCAGGCCGTCGCAGATCTCCTCGGCCCCGGGGAACACCGTGGCGTCGGCGTCGTCACAGTCGCCGTCGCAGATGGAGGCGCCGTCGCCGTCGGCGTCGCCGTCCTCGTCGGTGGCGTCGTCGCAGTCGTTGTCCTGGCCGTCGCAGACCTCGTCGTTGCCCGGGAAGCGCGCGTCGTCGGCGTCGTCGCAGTCGTCCTCGCACACCATGTAGCCGTCGGCGTCGTCGTCCACCTCGTCGGCGGGGATGTCGCCGTCGCAGTCGTTGTCCTCACCGTCGCACAGCTCGTCGGCGCCGGGGAAGATCTCGTCCTCGTCGTCGTCGCAGTCGCCGTCACAGGTGCTGACGCCGTCCTGGTCCTCGTCCATGGGGTTGAGGCTGGAGTCGTCGTCGTCGCAGTCCTGGTCGGCGCCGGTGGCGCACTCGAGGTAGCCGTCGCCGTCGTCGTCCGCCTCGTCGAGGGGCTCGGCCTCGGTGCCGAACATGCCGAGATCGCCGTCGCAGTTGGTGTCCACGCCGTCGCAGATCTCCTCGGCCGCGGGGTTGATCGCGGGATCGTCGTCGTCGCAGTCGCCGTGGCAGGAGATGTAGCCGTCCCCGTCCTCGTCGAAGTCCTCGTCGATCTCCCCATCGCAGTCGTTGTCGACGAAGTCGCAGGTCTCGGGCGAGATGGGGTACACCTCGCCGGTCTCCGCGTCGTAGCAGAAGCCCTCGGTGGAGGTGTAGTCGTTGGAGCTGTCGTCGTCGTCCGCCGCCGTGGGGCAGCCCACCAGAGCGGTGGAGAGGAATCCGGCGAACAGGCAGCACAGCAGGGAGCGGAAATAGGAGAACATACGTTTCTTCCCCTTGTAGTTTGGGGTGGAAGACTAGGACGCGCGCGACAAGGGTGTCAAGTCGCGCGCACGAGACAATCAAGTCTGCTCCAACCCCCTTGTACGGGGGGGTGACCGACGGTAGACTACGCGCCATTGTCAGGAAAAATCATGCGGGATCCGCAAGCGATTCCGGAGGCCCAAGGGAGGCCCACATGAACGTTCGATGGCTGGCTGCGCTGATCATTGCTGCGGGAATCGCATTCTCCGGTTGCAAGAGTGAGGAGCAGTGCTGGATCGATCACGCCGCCAACACCTCGTTCTGCAACGACGATTTCTACGGGTGCTGGGCGGACGCCGAGAACCGCTACGAGGCCACGGCCTGCTACAACGACACCTACGACACCTGCATGGACGAGTCCCAGATGACCCTGTGGGAGTGCACAGGCGACCTGTCCTGCGCCGAGACCGCCGTGGACTGCGTGGACGAGTGCGGCACCGACGAGGCCTGCGCCGAGGCGTGCAACGCCGAGTTCGACACCTGCTGGGGTGGCGACGGCTGCGTCGGCGACCGGTTCACGTGTGACCTGGGGTGCGAGGTCTGGGACGACGCCTGCCTCGACGCCTGCAAGGTCGACATGTTCGTGTGCAGCGGCGGTACGTCGTGCGAGCAGGTCGAGGTCGACAGTGGCACGACCTGGGAGTGCGAGGGCGAGGGCTGGTACGACTGGGTCTGCGAAGAGACCTGCAACGCCTTCAGCAACTACTGCGCGGCCCAGGCCGAGTGCAAGGAGCCCATCGAGGTGGGGGACAACTGCCCGCCCGACAAGCTGCTGGACCTCGACGTGCGCGAGGAGTTCCTGGTCTACATCGACGCGATGATGCTCTGCGAGGAGGACCGCCGTATCTGCACCATGTGCTGCTACGACGTGGACTACCACGACGAGATCAGCTGCTCGGACATCGACTGGGAAGCCATGGCCGCCGACTTCCCGATCTAGGCGCGAAGCGCCTCCCCCACCCGCTCCCGCACCCGAAAACTACCCCGGCCAGCTCCCGTATGGGGGCCGCACCACGCCTGCATCCGTGACGAATGCCGTCACCCGATCCGCCGGCGTCACGTCGAACACCGGGTTGAACACCGGGGTGTCCGGCTGGGCCACCTGTACGCCGGCGAGGGTGCGCACCTCGTCGGCGCTGCGCTGCTCGATCTCGATGGCGCCGCCGTCCGCGGTCTGCCGGTCCAGGGTGCTCAGGGGGATGGCCACGTAGAACGGGACGCCTGCGGCGGCGGCGTTCACGGCCAGCGAGAGGGTGCCTACCTTGTTGGCGACGTCGCCGTTGAGGACGACACGGTCCGCGCCGAGGATCACCAGATCCACGCCCCCGGAGGCCAGCAGGCCCGCGGCAGCGGAGTCCGCGAGCAAGCAGCGCTCGATGCCCTCCTGGCCCAGCTCCCACGCCGTCAGGCGAGCCCCCTGTAGCCAGGGGCGGGTTTCCGTGCAGTACACCCGCTCGAGGCGGCCGTCGCGGTGTGCCGCCCGGATCACGGCCAGCGCCGTCCCGTCGCCACCTGTGGCGAGGGCGCCGGTGTTGCAGTGGGTGAGGATGCGGGCCCCCGCGGGCACGAGGTCCAGGCCCGCCTGGCCGATGGCGTCACAGGATCGGCGGTCCTCGTCCCACAGCGCGAGCGCCCGCTGCTCCATGGCCTCGACGTCCGGAGCGTGCGCCAGGACGTCGTCCACGGCCGAGGCCAGGTTCACCGCGGTGGGCCGCGCCCCCTTCAGCGACGCTGCCACGGCCTGGAGGTCATCCCCCCGGCGCGCCGCCAGGACGAGGCCCAGCGCCGCACAGAGGCCGATCGCCGGGGCACCCCGCACGGCCATCTCCCGGATGGCCTGGGCGGCGTCCTCGGCGGTCTGACAGTCACGCCAGCGCTCGGTATGGGGGAGCAGGGCCTGATCGAGGACCTTCAGCCGGCCCTCTTCCCAGCGCAGGGGCGTCATCACAGCCCGACGAGCTTTCCGTTCTTGACGACCGCGCAGCCGATGCAGTCTCCGAACCAGTACACGAGATCCCGGTGGTCGCGGACGCCGAACACCGCCAGGTCGGCGCGCAGGCCCGGCTCGATGCGCCCGCGGTCGCGACCCAGGTCGAGGGCCCGCGCCGCGTTGGACGTGATGGCGGTCAGCGCCTCGGGCACGGTGAGCTTCCACTGCACGCAGGCCATGGAGGCCATCAGCAACAGCGCAGAGGTGGGCGAACTCCCGGGGTTGAGGTCGGTGGACAGGGCGATGGGTACGCGGGCCTTGCGCAGGGCGGCCACCGGCGGGGCCGGGGATCCCAGGAAGTACGCGGCCCCGGGCAGCAGCACGGCCACGGTCCCGGCCCGGGCCATGGACGCAATCCCCGCTGCATCGACGAACTCCAGGTGGTCCGCGGACGCGGCCCCCATCTCACCGGCGAGGCGACCGCCGCCGCCAGCGGTGAGTTGGTCCGCGTGGACCTTCAGCCCGAGACCAGCGCGGCGAGCCCGCTCCAGCACCCGCCGCGTCTCGTCCACGTCGAATGCGAGGCCCGGCTCGCAGAACACGTCGCAGAAGCGCGCCAGGTTGTGCTTGATCACCGCGGGCATCATCTCCTCGAGCACCACCCGCAGGTATCCGTCGCGATCGTCGCGCCACTCCGCCGGGACCGTATGGGCGCCGAGGAAGGTGGGGACCACGTCCCAGGGGCCCTCCCGGTGAAGGTCGCACGATACGGAGAGGATCTTGAGCTCGGTCTCCACGTCGAGGCCGTAGCCGGATTTGGACTCCACCGTGGTCACGCCGTTGGAGAGCAACTTGCGCAGCCGGTGCCGTCCCAGGTCGGCGAGCTGCTGCTTCGTGGCCTTGCGCGTCTCGCGGACCGTCCCGTGTATCCCTCCACCCGAGGCGAGGATCTCCTCGTAGCTCGCGCCGGTGAGCCGCTGGGCGAACTCGCCCGCCCTCGAGCCGGCGAAGACCAGGTGCGTGTGGCAGTCGACGAGCCCGGGGAGCACGACGCCGCGACGAGCGTCGAGCACGTCCCCGTCGATGGGCGGCGAGAGGTCCGCCGGGATCTCCTTCTCCGGACCGACCCAGAGGATTCGATCGCCGCTGCACACCACCGCGCCGTCGGCGATCACCGGGAAGCCCGCCGTCACCGGCACCACCTCCGACGCGTTGACGATCCACAGAGTCGGCTCGTTCACGGCACCTCCATCCTCGACCCCACGACTACAAGTCTACCTCCACGATAGGCATTGGGTAAGGCCCCGAGGAGGGGATTCGGAGAACCAGCACGGTTTGCCAACGGATTTGTTGGCAACTGCTCGGAACGGACGAACTCGCCAACCATGCGAGTTCGGTGTCGTGCAAGGGGAGGGACCGGCGGAAGGGCTCAGGCGTCGCTCTCGTCCGTGTCCTCGGCGTCGGCACAGCCCGGGTCGTTGCCGTCGATGAGCAGATCGCCGTCGTCGTCCACGCCGTTGCCGCACTCGGCGGCGATGGTGGCGCCATTCTCGAAGTCGGACATGTAGAAGTAGCAGTCCGGGTCTTCCTCGTCGATCCAGCCGTCACCGTCGTTGTCCGCACCGTCGGCGCAGTTGGGACCGGCCTCCTGATCGATCAGGGCATCGGTGCACTCCGGATCTTCGCTGTCGGTGAACCCGTCCAGGTCGTTGTCGGCGCCGTCGTTGCACTCGGTGAGGCCGAAGTCGCCCGCGTCCTCGTCGCCGTTGTTGTCGCAGTCGGGATCGGCTTCGTCGATCCAGCCGTCGCCGTCGTTGTCGGTGGCGTCCACGCAGCTCCAGTGGGGGTCGGTCTCGTCGGCGTCCTCGGCGGACTCGCAGCCCAGGTCGTTGCCGTCGATGAGCCCGTCACCGTCGTTGTCGGCTCCGTCCGCGCACTCCCAGCTGCTCACGTCCAGCCCCATCTCGGCGCCGGCGAGCCAGTAGTAGCAGTCCGGGTCTTCCTCGTCGATCCAGCCGTCACCGTCGTTGTCGGTGCCGTCCTCGCACTCGCTGGCGGCCTCCTGCACGTCGTAGGCGTCCTCGCACTGGGCGTCGAAGCCGTCGATGTCGCCGTCGCCGTCGTCGTCGAGGCCGTTGTGACACTCGGTCTCGGTGCCACCGCCGGTGACCTCCGGGATGTCGTCCACGCAGGTCGGGTCCTCCATGTCGATCCAGCCGTCACCGTCGTTGTCCACCCCGTCGCCGCAAGACGCGTGGGGATCCTCCTCGGAGGTGTCCTCGGCGTCGGAGCAGCCCGGGTCGTGGCCGTCGATGAGGCCGTCGAGGTCGTCGTCCTGGCCGTTGGCGCAGGGCCAGCTGGCCACGTTGAGGTCGTCCTCGTCCACGAAGCCCCAGTAGTAGCAGTCCGGGTCTTCCTCATCGATCCAGCCGTCACCGTCGTCGTCGAGGCCGTTCTCGCAGCCGGTGGTCGCCTCGATGTTGTCGTTCTCGTCGACGCAGTCGGGGTCGTCCGGATAGTCGGTGAAGCCGTCGCCGTCGTCGTCCACGGTGTTGGAGCACTGCGGGTTCTCGCTCACGGCGTTCCAGCCGCCGGTGACGGGGTCGGCGCACTGCACGTCGTTGCCGTCCACGTCGCCGTCGCCGTCGTTGTCCACGCCGTCGGCGCAGGGACCGAGATCGTCGTTGTCCTCGGTGACGTCGTCGCCGTCGTCGCAGCCCGGGTCGCCCCACAGCGACTCGTCCAGGTCCTCGGTCAGCGGGTTGTCCTCGACGTAGTCGATCCAGCCGTCCATGTCGTTGTCGCGGCCGTCGCTGCACAGCGGGTCCTGCATGGCCTCCCAGAAGTTCTCCGTGTTCTGGCCGCCGCAGACGACGGCGTCGGCGCAGGCCCAGTCGTCACAGTCGACCGCGCCGTCGGCGTCGTTGTCGATGCCGTCCTGGCAGTTGGAGACCGTGAAGAAGTAGGACTGATAGCCGTGCTGAGCGTCGGCGATCATGTTGCCGTGGAGCTCGTTGATCGGCACCGGGCTCATCCGGTGCTTGTTGAACGCGATGATGCCCCAGCCCGACGTCCGGTAGACCTCGGAGGACTGGTAGTCCTCGTCGATGCCGATGGACGGGGCGATGTCCGGAAGCGCTGCCAGGGCCTCTGGCGGCAGGCAGATGCGCTCCTGGTGGTGCCACGCGTGCGCCACGAGGCGGTACGAGGACACCCAGCCGAGGCTCATGGGCAGGGCCGGCTCGTACACGTCGATGCTGGCGGTGACGAAGTCGTCCTTGCAGAAGCAGTCGCTGTCCGCGTCGTCGGTGAGGTCGTCGCCGTCGTTGTCCTCGCCGTCGAAGCAGGAGTCGCGGTCGCCCTCGCGCTCACCGCATTCGTCCTCCCACAGGATGGGCTTGCCCTTGCAGGCGGTGACCACGCCGTCCTCGTCGAACCGCTTCCAGTCCTCCGCAGTCATGGTCACACCGGCGTAGTCGTTGGGATCGATGTGCATCGGGAAGGAGAAGTACAGGTCCAGCGCCCAGGGGAAGCCGGTGCCCGCGTTGGGGTCGCCCTCCTCGGTGTCGGGCACGGTGATCACGTACTCCCAGGGATCGGCGACGCCGTTGCCGTTGCCGTCGGTGTCGAAGCCGTCCACCTGGGTACCGTAGGAGGTACCGCCGTCGGCGCGCACGAACATGGGCTTGCCCATGGGGATGACGTTCTCGCCGCCGGTGTCGAAGTTCTCGTAGTAACGAACGTCCGGGTCGAAGAAGAAGGGGAAGACCGTCTCCTCGGGGAGCATGACCTCGGTGCTTCCCTGCTCGAGCTCCAGGGCGTCGAAGAACTCCAGCTCGTGCTCGAAGGGATCGTCGGGATCCATCGGCAGGCCGAAGCTCGTGATGGTGCGCACCAGGCGCGCACGGTAGGCGGTGGTGGTCAGCTCGATGCCGACGACCTCGCCCCCCTCGATCATGTCCTCGCTCTGTACCGAGGTCTCGTAGGGCGGGGAGCCCAGGGGCCGCATGACACCCTGCCAGGTGAAGTCCAGGGGAAGCTCGCTGGGCGCGAGGTCGAACCCGTCGTGGGTCAGGCCCATCGCCAGGTTGGCGTCGATGTGGTAGTAGCGCACGCACCCCGTGGGGGCGTCGTCCGAGTCGTCGCCCGTGCCCCAGAAGTAGCCACAGCTGATGTCGTTGGAGTCGATGTTCCCGTCTTCGTCGTTGTCGATGCCGTCGCTGCAGGTGTCCACGTCCGGGTTCGGGTCCCCGGTGATCTCGTCGCGGCCGAAGGCGCCGGCGAAGCAGGCCTGGCCCGCGGGGCGCTCGTACTCGATGCGCAGGAACGCGGCGTCGGTGTTCTGGAAGTCGGTGGGATCGCCCACGTAGTTGCAGATGGGCTCGTCACAGACGCGGCCGCCGGTGGGGCCGTCCTCGCCCGTGTGGTTGCGCACCCGGTACAGCTCGATGGCGTCGCCGATGCGCAGCCGGTCCGAACCCTCGGGCAGCTCGAAGGCCGCAGGCGGGGTCTGGGGACGGATGCCGGTGCCGGTGGCCACGGCGTCGTGGTCGCCCGCCAGGAAGATGGACTGCCGCGGCACGGGCTCCTCGTGCACGAACCCGTAGCCGTAGGCGAAGGGCACGTTGACGAAGGGGCCGTCACTCCACAGCACCGCCAGACCGCTGACCTCGTCCTCGTGCAGGTCGCGCACCTCGGGGCCGTCGGTCATCCGACCGTCCGGGTAGGAGTATGCATCGGCCACGAAGTCCACGCCGCCCTCGCAGGCGACCTGGAGGTGGACGGTGCCGCCAGCCACGGGGCCGGGAGGCGTGATCACGTTGATGGCGTTGGGCTCGAGGTCGATGCCGTCGAGCAGGTGACAGGCGACCTCGTAGTCGGTCTTGTCCTGCCCTCGGATGAGCACATCGCCGGAGTCGTCGTAGGACTCGAGCACGGCCGCGTTGCGGGACCCGAAGGTCACCACGGGCGTGCTGCACTGCTCGAAGTCCTCGTCGGCGATGGTGACGACCACGTGCTCGCACCCCGCCAGGGAGAACTGACCCGTGGGCTCCAGCCCGCCGATCGACGGGGGTGTACCCGTGTAGTAGACGGTGTCGCAACCGACGGACGCCAGCAGCAAGGTGGTGAAGACCAGCGATAGAGTCGTGATTCGCATCTTCATGTCCTCCACCTACAGGCTTTCCCGGTCGACCGCGAGGCGTCCGATGGAGACGTTGCTCACCCGGACTCGAATCTGCCCCATGTCCACCTGGTTGCCGATCTCGTCCTTGACCGCGGGCATCGTGACGCGCTCCTCGACCACGCGGCCGACCAGCAGCATGGCACCTGCCACGCGGGTGGTGTCCACCTCGTCGAGCAGGTCCTCGATGGTGTCCGCGGAGACGATGAACTGGCCCGGCTCGTCGCTGACCGTGCAGGTCATCTCCGCCGCCAGGGCGCCCTCGATGGTGTTGCGGTTCCCGCCCACGTTGAAGCAGCGCTTCTCGCCGCCCACGTTGCGGCACTCCTGCGTCTGGTAGTGACGCGCGCACTCGGGGTCCGGGCCCATCCACTGGCCGTCGAGCCACTCGGGACAGGTCGGGTTGTCCGGGTCCCAGTGACACAGGCAGCCGTCCGAGTCGCAGTAGAAGTCGTTGTCGTTGTCGAGGCCGTCGTCGCAGTTGTCGTCACCGCTGCCGCTGCCCTCGCTGTTGCCCACGGTCTCGTCGGGCTGGTAGTCGGGGTCGCAGTACAGGTCGGTGGCCGCCATGGCCCCGGCGTCGTAGTCGGGATCGTTGGGGTTGAAGTCCACGCAGTCGCACTCGAAGGCCGGGTCCCAGGGGCACTCCAGCCGCCGTCCGAGCTCCTCCTCGTACAGCAGCTTGACCTGGATGACGACGTAGCCGTTGTTCTCGGCCGCGTCCTCCCAGGGCTCCCACCGGACGTTGAGCACGTCGCCGGTGCCGTCCAGGGGGCTGTCCAGGTAGCGCGTCGAGGCCGCGAAGGTCATCACGTCGCCCGCGGTCGGTGAGTCGGTGTTGCCGACGATGACCGTGTCGAGCTTGGGCGGCGAGTAGATGGTCGGCGAGTCCGCGGGCTTGCCCGAGCGGGTGTCCCCGGCCCACGAGGGGGAGGGCACCGAGGCCACGGGGGCGCCCTCGGGGGGCAGGCCGCCGTCCCACTCCAGGGTCAGCTCCTCGTCGTAGGACCAGTTGGAGTCGATGTCGGGGTGGTCCTGCACCTGCGCGCCGGCGTCGATGTAATAGATGAACACGTCGGTGGTGTTCGCCGGGTAGTCCCCCGGGTCGCGGGGCAGCTCGAAGCGCATGGTGTCGCTGACGAACCGGATGTTGTCCCCGAGGTCCACCGTGGTGAACGAGCCGATGAATCCCGTGCGGTTCTTGGTCACCACGCAGCTGTCCATGGTGTCCGGCCCCTTGGGGCTGACCAGCTCGAACTCGTCCGCCCCGGTCAGCGCCGGGTGGAAGACGTAGCTGGCGCCGACGACCATGTGGAACGGATCGGAGCCGTCCATGAAGGGGTCGCCGGGGTAGTACATCCCCGTCGAGGACAGATCGAGGTTCGTGGCCTCGATGTTCAGGTTGACGAAGTCGATCAGGCCCCCCGCGGGTTCGGGTGCGGGCTGCACTTGACCGGGGTCGTAACCGACTCCGATCAACTTGGCCCCTGCCTTGTTCGTGTCACGTCCGCAACCCGCGGACACGACGGCGATCAGCAGGATGCCGACGAGGGTGGTGAGGAGTGTCGCTCTCGTCATCGTTTTGCTTCCCATGCGGCGCCGGTGCGCCAGGGTTGTCTCTCTCATCGCTCTACCAGCCCGTGCCCAGCCCGATGTACAGGCGGATGGATGGCTTCTCCTTCTCCGTGGAGATGGAACCGACGTTGGGGTCGGAGACGTTGGTGACGATGTCGTCGCCGTCCACGTCCCAGATGCCGCCGATCTCCTGGAAGCCGTAGGCCACCCGGATGAAGCTGTTCCAGCTGGAGCGGTTGAACAGGTTGGCGCGGATGCGGAGCTCCACGCCGATGTCGCCGAGTATCCGGTTGCCGTTCTGGCTGGCCACCGGGAAGAGGGCTCGGCCGCACTCACCGCCGTTGCGGAGCTTGACGTCCGTGGGGCAGTTGTCGAGCCGGTCGCTGAACAGCGTCTCCGGCACGATGTCGTTGGCGTTGTAGGCCACCTCGTCGCCGTAGACGAACTGGTAGGTCTCGGCGCCTTCGCGCACGTGGTAGCTCCAGAAGTTGCCCCAGGTGCTGAAGATCTGCAGGTAGATGCTCTCGAGGTAGAGGATGCCGAACTTCTTGTCGATGTTCCGCGCGATGGGCAGACGGTAGGCGGCGTTGAACACGCCCATCATCTCACCGGACAGGGACCAGGGCTCGTACCCGGCGAACGACGTGTTGGCCGTCCACGGGTTGCGATAGCCCAGGGCGGACTGGCCGCCGCCGCGGAACTCGTCCGAGTAGGGCACGTTCATCGGAATCAGCCCCAGCAGCAGGTCCAGCTGCAGGGTGTGCTCGAAGCGCTTGGCCCAGGGCACGGCGATGTAGCCGATGGTCTGGAACTGGAACTCCGGGTAGACGTAGCGGTCGAACAGCTCGCCGTCGTCCGCGTCCACGCCGTGGGTGGACTCGTACAGGATGTCGCTGTAGTTGACCGAGACGTCCGCGGAGACGCGGATACCACCGCGGGGGTTGATGGCGAAGTTGCCCCAGTACATCGCCTGCTCGGAGAACGACGCGATCCCGAAGTGGAACGTGTTGTTCACGTGGAAGAAGATGGGCGAGACGCCGGTGCCCTCGTCGGTCCCCGTGGAGCTGGCCCCGTAGGTGAAGTTGTTGTAGCTAAGCTCCAGGTAGCTGTTGAGCGGGATGTCGATGCCCGCGTAGGCGCCGTAGAAGGCCTGGCCGCCCTTGATGTCCCCCTGGAAGATGTCGTCGGTGGTCGCCGAGTCCTCGTCCCGATCCCAGCGGTAGGCGAAGTCGTACTTGTACTGCACGTACTGGCCGCCGAAGGAGATGTTGGGCGCGAGCTTGTTCAGGGTCACGCCACCGGCGATGACCATGTACTCACCGAACGTCGCGTACAGCCACGTGTCGTGGTTGGACAGGAAGTCGTTGCCCCACATGTAGATACCGCCGGCGAAGGCCATGTGGGAGCGGGAGTTGTTCTCCAGCGAGAGGATCGGGATGGCGCCGGGGGGCCGCAGGTACTTGCCGCCCGTGGGCACCGGCTCGGTGACCTCGGCGTAGGACGGGATGTCCTCCTGGAGCTCCAGGTCCCACTCGTCGTCGCCGAACGCCAGCGCGGTGTCGTCCACCACGTGGTTGTAGAAGTCGTCCTTGTTCAGGCCGTACAGCTTCCAGCCGTAGCAGGTGTAGTAGCTGTACATCAGGTTGCCCTTGGGCGTGATGCCCGGGGTGAACGCGCCGTACAGCACGTTCGTCACCTGGATCAGGGCGGCGTTGTCCAGCTCCTGCTGGGTGGCCTTCTTGCCGATGATCTCGGGGGTGTACTCCTTGACGATCAGCAGGGTCTCGGGCATCTCCTCGGGGAGCTCCGGCGGCGTGAACGCGTCGTCGCCGCCCTTGCCCGCGACCATGGGCCGGTCCTGGGCCGCGACGGCCTCGTCGCGCGCCAGGATGACGAACTCCACGCGGCGGTTGAGCGCGTGGGCTTCCTCGGTGTCCTCGGTGGACAGCAGCTTGGTCTGGCCGTACCCCTTGGGGGTCAGCCGCGCCGCGTCCACTTCCTTGCCGGCGAGGTACGCCACCACGGCCTGGGCGCGGTTCTGGCTCAGCTCCTGGTTGGCCCTCTTCTTGCCCTGGCTGTCCGTGTGCCCGGCCACCTCGATGCTCGTCAGGCCGGGGTGACGGTTGAGGGTCTCGGCCAGCACGTCGAGCAGCTCGTTGGACTGGGCCGACAGGTTGGCGGTGCCCAGGTCGAAGAAGATCTTCTCGGAGATCTCGACGCGCTCGGCGGTGACCCGCACGGGCAGCTCGTCGGGGCAGCCGTCCTGGTCGCGCCAGCGGTTGAAGGTCTCGGGCTCCTCCGGGCAGTTGTCCTCGGAGTCGGCGAAGCTGTCGCCGTCGGTGTCGCGCCAGCCGATTTCCGCGTTGGGGTTGAACCGGAAGACGTTGTAGATGCCGCCGACGCGATCACTGGAGAAGTAGATCATGCCGTCGTCGGCCCAGTAGGGGTCGCGGTCCTCGTAGCGGTCGCGCGTGATGGGATGCGGGTCGGTACCGTCGGCGTTGACGATCCAGAGATCCTGCATGTTGTTGCGCCACAGCCCGAACACGAGCTGCGTGCCGTCGGGGGACCAGTCCACCATCTCGATGGTGTTGTGCTCCAGGAACGGGGTCAGCTGGACGCGGCTCTCGCCCTCGAGGCTGAAGTCGTCCGCGCGGATCTTGAAGAGGTTCTGGTTGCCTGCCGCGTACTCGGTGTACGCGATCCACTCACCGTCCGGGGACCAGGACGGGTCCTGGACGCGCAGGGCGCCCTTGAGCTTGCCCACCAGCTCCATCTCGAGGGACTCGTCGTCCTCGTTCTCCACCACCTCGGTGATGCACAGCGTGTTCCACGTGTACCCGCCCGGGTACGTGTACATCTTCAGATCGTGCTGGGCCTTGGAGATGTCGTGCTCGTAGCACTGGCTGACGAGCCGGGTGCCGTCGGGGGACCAGTCGAACTGACCCGAACCGGAGGCCGAGGGCACGGTGCCCTTCTTCCAGCCGGTGCGCACCTTGCGCTTCTTCAGATCGGAGATGAGCTCCTCGTCCTCCTCCTCGTCGAGGTAGGCGCGGCGCATGGGCATCCACATCTCCTCGTCGATCTCGGTGACGGTGAGCCGCCCGCCGCGGTACTCGTAGTCGGCCATGTAGCGGCCGTCCGCGGTGTAGCGGGGGCACCAGCGCATGGAGCCCGAGGACTCGTAGTCCTTGAGCTTCTCGAACTCCTTCTTCTTCTCCCACTCGATGCGGTCCTCGTCGTCCTCGGGGAGCTCCCAGTCGGGCGGCGTGTAGCGCATCTCGGCGCCGATGGCCGGCTCGGCCATGACCTCGTCCTGGACCTTGGTGTACTTGGCCGTGGCCCACTCGATCCAGCCGTCGCGCAGCTCCTCGACGGTCACGCCGAGGGTGTCCTCGACCACGCGGTCGAAGTTGGCGGTCCAGCCGGACTCTTCCTTGTTCTTGGCGAACGCCTGGTAGATGCCTTCGCCGTACTGCTCGTCGAGGTAGACCGCGAAGTTGTAGCCGGAGTTGTAGTGACGCTCGCCGTCCATCCAGCTGTCGCGGCCGTAGTAGTCCTCCCAGTCGGACTTGGCCAGGAGGGTGCCCTCGAGGATGTCGGCGCGCATCCACATGTCGCGGTTGGAGTTCCACGTGTTGATGCCGGCGACCTCGGAGGTGTACTCCGCGCCACCCTCGACCCACCACCAGGGGTCTCCATCACCGATGAAGACGTTGATGCCAGTGTCGGTGTTGTACGCGCCGTCACGCCAGCGGGCGTTCACGACCCACCCGAAGGAGTTCTCGGCGAACACGCCGTCCTTCTTCAGGGACACCACGTGGGCGTACTCGTGGTAGATCACCGCCCGCAACCAGTCGGCGTGACCGCGCCAGCGCCACAGCATGTCGTCATGCTTGGACGAGACCACGATCCAGTCGAAGTTGGGGATGGTGTAGCCCCACAGGTCGTCCGGCTGCTCGAGGATCACGACGTTGACCGTCTCCTCGAGGAACAGGTCGTACTGCGAGCAGATCGGCTCGTACATCTCCTCGCACACCAGCGCGGTCTTGCGGGCCGCGGCGTTGCCATCGAGGTAGAAACGAGTCTCCTCCGGCCCCTTCTTGGAGACCGGGTAGAACACGTTGAAGTGCTCTGTGTGGATCACGTACCAGTCCAGCGACGGGTAGTTGAACAAGTCGAAGAACTTCTCGGCGCTGGCATTCTGGGGTCCGGCGAACACGGTCAGAACCGCGAACGCGCCCAGCAGAATCCTAGTCGTCATGGGGCCCTTGATGCTCATCTCTGCTCCAACGGGCGAAAGTCTCATCAGAAGCGATACAGGACGTTGGCGCCCACGGTCATGCCGCGGGTGGGGCTCACGTCCTCGAGGGGAATCATGAACGCCGGCAAACCTGCCAGCGTGTACTGGGCCAGGACGTCCACCTGGAACTCACGGCTCGGAGTGACGCTCACCCCGAACACGCCGTCCATCAACATCCCCGAGCTGTTGGGGATGGGGTCGCACTCGCTGCACTGGGCCAGGGAGCGACTGGAGGGTCCGACCTTGGTCTCGAAGCGGTACTGGCTCAGCACCCCGATCCGCAGGGACAGGAAGCGCGCCGGCTGGAAGAGCAGGTTGACGTCCCACTCCACCGCGTCGCCGGGCTTGATCCGCATCTGGAACTGGTTCTCCTGGTCCTCGATGAGGTACTGGGCGATGCCGCTGGTGCGCCAGACGAAGCCGGCGCGGACGTCCACGGCCATGAACGCCAGCTGCTGCTTCCACTCGATGTCCAGGCCCCAGTTGTAGGTGCCGGTGCCCGTGGGCATCACCGTGACCAGCCCCGGGCTGGCGATGTAGCTCCCCGGGGACTCGAGGCCGGTGGGGGCCTTGATGTCCACGTGGCTGCCCAGCGACGTGTTGAACTTGCCGTTGGGGTCCTGCCGCCTCAACCACTGGATCAGGACGCCCATCTCCACGTCGCCGAGGGCGAAGGTGTTGACGCTGGTCGAGCGCGTCTCCTCGCCGTTGCCCGTCTCGATGACCATCTCGTTGTCGTTGGCGAGGTGGTTCCAGACGAACGGGATCCGGACGTACAGGTCGGTGCCCTTGGTGAACCCCCAGCGACCCAGCAACGTGAAACGCCGGAAGTTCATCCGGGCGTTGTTGTTGTAGTTCTCGCTCTGGGTTCCAAACGAGCTGTCGCCGGCGAGGAACTCGCTGTTGGAGTGCTTCCAGTCGAAACCGAGTCCAATCTCCACCCATCCCTTGCCCACGACCAGGGGCCGTTCCACGATCCGCTGCTCGATGTCGGATTGGGAGGTGTGGTGCTGGAACATGTCGGCCGATGCCGGAAGGGCGACGAGGGCGATCCCCGCCGCGAGGAGGCATGGTGCCATCCATCGCATCATCGTGTCCGAGCCTCTCTTTCCACGCAGTGGAACCTTTCGGTTTGAAAAAAGTCGTGCAATCAAAGCAGTCACCCCTGGTGGTGTCAAGGTCGCGGCGCCGCGATTTCGCACTGCATCTCCATGTTGGCGGTGGCCGGCAGGGTGCAGGATATGCGCTGTCGCCGAGACCGCAGGTGACAGTTTTTTCCTTCCCCCCTGCACGACCCCCGTGCTAAGTTGCTCCTCTCCCTTCGGGAGAGGCGGCCTAACCTGTTGAAATTCAAGAGGAATTTCGTGCTCCACCGACTATTTCTCCTCCTCCTGATGGTCCCGTTCACGTCGTGTACGGTCCAGGGATGGTCACCCGACCTGGCCGGCCAGGACGTGCGGCTGACCATCCTGCATACCAGCGACATGCACTCCCGCATGCTGCCCTACGAGTACACCCCCATGTACACCGACGAGCAGCTGGGTCTGGACGGGGCCCGCGGCCCCTTCGGCGGCATCGCCCGGGTCGCGACGATCCTCAAGCGCGAACGGGCCCTGGCCGGGCGCAGCCTGTACGTGGACTCCGGCGACATCTCCCAGGGCGCGCCCATCTACAACATGTTCAGCGGCGAGGTGGAGATGCGGGCCCTGGGCCAGCTACGGCCCGACGTGGTGGTCGTGGGCAACCACGAGTTCGACCGCGGCGCCGAGAACTTCGCGTGGAACCTGGCCTCGTGGGGCTCCTTCCCCAACCTGGCGGCCAACTACGACTTCCGCGAGTCGGACCAGCCGTGGAACAACACGCTGGAGGAGCAGATCCAGCCGTGGCACATCACCGAGATCGACGGCCTCAAGGTGGGCTTCATCGGCATCGGTGACATGCACTCGATCTCCTCGCTGGCCGAGGCGGACAACTCCCTGGACGTGGACGCCACCGGCGCCCTGTGGACCCTGGAGCACTACGGCGCGCTGCTCGAGCCCCAGGTGGACCTCCTGGTGGTGGTCAGCCACGCCGGCCTGCACACCGACGAGGACATGGCCCGCTACTCCGAGTACGCCGACGTCATCATGGGCGGCCACCTGCACATCGCCATCGACCCGCCCAAGCTCGTGGCCAGCGAGGTGGTGCCGGGCAAGCGGGTGCTGGTGTGCCACTCCGGCGCGTTCGTCAAGTTCGTGGGCCGGCTCGACCTCATCGTCCGCGACGGCGACGTCATCAGCCACGACTACACCATCTTCCCGGTGGACAGCACCGTGGAAGAGGACGGCGAGATGCTGACGCTGCTCGAGGACTACGTCGTCGAGATGTACCGCACCGTGGATCTGGACGAGGAGATCGCCCTGGCTGGCGACCTCGACGGCGACGGCGAGGTGGACGACGAGGACTACGAGCTGCGGCGCTTCGGCCTCGACGGCGGCGACGCGCCCCTGGGCAGCCTCGTGGCCCACGCCATGCAGACCCGGGACGGCGTCGAGACCGACTTCGCGCTGACGAACTCCCTGGGCATCCGCACCAACATCCAGGCCGGGCCCATCACCCGCGAGGAGATGTTCAACGTGCTGCCCTTCGACAACACCATCGTGGTGATGCTGCTGTCGGGCCTCGAGGTGCAGGCGCTGATGGACTACACCACCCAGCGCTCGGCGAGCCGCGGCTGCAACGCCCAGGCCCAGATCTCCGGCGCGCGGTTCGTGATGAACTGCGACGCGGGCTTTGCCGAGGACGTCACCATCGGCGGCTCGTGGGAGCCGTGCTTCGAGGACGCGGACTGCTCCAAGGCCTCGGAGATCTGCTCGGCGGGCGCCTGCGGCCACCCCATCGTGGACGAGGGTGTGTACGAGCTCGCGACCAACAACTACATCGCCAACGGCGGGTCCGGCTTCCAGGTGCTCGAGCAGAACACCTCCAAGGTGGACACGGGCATCTCGATGCGCGACGCGGTGATCACCTTCTTGCTCAACCACCCCAACGTCCCCTACGACAGCGGCTTCGCCGACTCGGACGGGCGCATCACGCCGACGTACTGATGGGAGACACGATGACGAAGACGACACTCCTGTTGGCGGCGCTGGGGCTGGTCCTCGCGGGCTGCGTCGAGGAGATCGGGCCGCCCGAGGGGCCCCAGTTCATCTCGGTGACGTTCGACGAGTCCCTCGGCGAGGACATCGGCTCCGAGGAGGAGCCGTTGGCCATCTACGAGGAGGGCCCCAGCGGCTTCGAGATGGTCCCCAGGACCTTCACCGTGGACGTGGCCGTCAAGGACGCCAGCGGCGCGCTGATGACCGGCTTCGACGGCGAGCTGGGCGTGAACTGCCGCCCGGGCACCGCCATCGAGCCGTGGACCATCCAGGTCGAGAACGGCGTGGCCACGGGCGTCGAGGTCCGGATCAAGGAGGCCCACGGGCCGACGCGCATCTGGATCGAGGACTCGGTCCGCGAGGGGGCGGGATTCGCCACGGGCGTCTCCCCGGTGATCCACTTCGCCTACCCCACCATCGCCGACGTCCAGCGGCCCACCTGCCAGGACCTGTCGGGCCTGCTGGGCAACCACGTGGAGATCGAGATCGGGGATCGCGACCTCATCGTCACCCACATCGCCTCGGACGGCTTCTACGTCACCGACACCACGGATCCGGCGGGGTCGTACAACTCCCTGTTCGCCTTCACCTTCAGCCGGCCGCGTGACCTGCTCGAGGGCGACAAGCTCGCCGCCCTGGACGGGAACGTGGTCGAGTACATCGCCTTCACCGAGCTCGGCTACCCGTCGTTCCTCGTGGAGAGCTCCGGCCACACGCTGCCCGAGCCCACCGTGCTCGACGACACCCACATCTGTGGCGACACCGACACCATGGAGGGGTACGAGTCCTCGCTGGTGAAGGTGTTCGGCGCCTGGAGCGACTTCGACGGCGCCGACGACTGCGAGTCCTACCTGGAGTACGGCCAGTGGCCCATCCGCCTGGACATCAGCGGCGGCGAGTGCGACCCGGTCGGCATGACCGTGGTGTCGTCGCACACCGTGCCCGGCCTGCGGTTCCCCGAGTGCGCGGAGGGGCGGACCCCCGAGCCCGTGTACTTCGAGTGGCTGTCCGGCACCATGCGACACATCAAGTACGCCGATCCCCCCTGGATCCTCGAGCCCCGCGGCTGCGACGACATCTCGCCGGAGGCGCGCCCCGAGGACTGCGAGGAGGAGTCGGCCGCCGCCAAGGCCCACTACAGCGGCCCGACCCCGCAGCCGAAGCAATACCGACGCGACGTCCCGTGGTGCGAAGGCGTGCCCTACTACCTCGACTGAGTCGAGAGGTTCAGAAACTATGCCACTCCACCATCGCACTTCCTGCTGGACCGCCCTCGCCGCCCTGGCGTGCTTGGCGGCCCTGGGCTGCAACCTGACCCCGGACGGCGACAGCGTCGGGGACGACGACGACTCGGCAGACGCCGAGGGCGCGAGCATCTACGACCTCCACGCGGGCGTCTACGAGGAGGGGGCGTTCCTCACCTTCGTGGACAAGATCGTCACGACCCCGCGCGGCGAGAGCGGCTTCTACATCCAGGAGCCCGCGGGCGGCCAGTACAGCGGCCTGTACGTCTACACCTACGACGAGGCGCTGTGCGACTGCGACGTGGAGCCCGGCAACGTGGTCACCGTCAGCGGCAGCTACTCCGAGTGGCACTACGACTCCGACAACGACGGCGAGATGACCGAGATCACCTTGACCACCTCCGCGGAGTTCGAGGTGACCGCCCGCACGGACGTGCCGGAGCCGGCGCTCGTCACCATCGACGACCTGGCCTACGCCAACGCCGAACCCTGGGAAGGCGTGCTGGTGGAGGTGCAGACGCCCCTGACCGTGACCGCCGGCGTGGACAGCTACGGCCAGTGGGAGGTGGACGGGGTCCTCGTGGACGCCTTCTTCTACGACGCCGACCCGGAGGTGGGGGCCACGGTCAACCACCTCGTGGGGGTGATCGACTACAGCTTCTGGAGCTACCACATCCTGCCGCGCGACTCCGAGGACGTGCTCTTCGGCGAGGTGGGCCCCGCCGAGATCGTCACCATCCCCGAGATCCAGCAGGGCGACGTGGAGGCCGGCCGGATCCAGCTGGTGGAGGTGGTCGTGTCCTCGCCCCTGTCCGAGGGGTACGACGACTGCGGCCGGATCGGCTTCTTCGTCCAGGACCCGGCCGGAGGGCAGTACTCCGGCATCTACGTGGAGTTCTTCGCCGACGACATCCCCGACATGGCCGTCACCGTGGGCGACGTGGTCACCCTCACCGGCGTGTACGGCGAGTCGTTCGACGTCAGCCTCGTGTCCCTGGCCTCGGCCGACGACTTCGAGGTCGTCACCACCGGCGGGGCCGGCCCCGATCCCCTGGTGGTGGAGGACATCTGCTCCCTCGACGAGCAGGGCCTCGAGCCCTACGAGGGCGTCCTGATCCAGGTCCAGGACGTGACGGTGACCAGCGAGAACCCCGACAGCGGCGACTACGGCGAGTTCGAGGTCGCGGGCTGCCTGCGGGTGGACGACCTGTTCATGAACACCAGCTGCGGCGGCGCCACGTCCACGCCCGAGCCGCCGCTGGACCAGGCGATGACCTCCGTCACCGGCCTGCTGCACTACGCCTACAGCAATTTCAAGCTCGAGCCCCGATGGGCCGAGGACTTCGAGGGGTGGACGCCATGATGGCCACCCCTCACAACAGCGGAGCTGACATGCGAGCTGCTTGGAACCGTTTCTTCACCCTGACCGCCTTCGGACTGTTGTGCCTGCCGGCGATCCCGGCCGCAGCCGGGTCGTTCATGGACACCACGATCACCGGCTACTTCGGGGACGACAACCTGCTGACCGGTCCCGAGGACTTCTCGCCCTCGCCGGGCTTCTCCAACGCCTATCCGGAGCTGTTCTTCGAGGGGCTGGAGTCCGAGAAGACCGTGGCGGTCACCGAGACGCACCTCGTGCTCTACAAGATGATGCCGGGCTTCATCAAGGGGCTGAAGACCGAGGCGGCGATGGTGGTGGAGTTCGAGATCTTCCGCGATCCCGACAACGGCCAGGTGGGGCCCTCCATCAGCCAGATCGACTCGTCGATCCGCGACGACGGCAGCTACCTCAAGATCACGGGGTACTTCGACCGCGACGCCATGAGCGGGCCGAACCTGGCGTTCACCCTGTTCCCGTTCGACTCCCAGCGCTTCTTGCTGGGCTTCTCCTACGACCTGACCTGGGGCGGTGAGCGGATCTTCCCCACCAACTTCGGTCCGGCGCCGGGGTTCAAGCTCAACCTGGACCTGGACGAGGCGTACTTCTTCGTCGGCGCCAAGAGCCAGCCGCGGATCCAGCAGTACTACGACAACCAGGTGGAGAACCAGTACGGCGTGCTGTGGGGCGGTGGTCTGCGGGCCGGCCCCTTCTTCTTCGACGCCAACGGCGGCTTCTTCGATCGCGGCCACTTCGACATCCAGCAGCACCTGGAGAACTCGATCCAGGCCATCGGCGGGTCGGCCCAGGTCGGCCTGGACTTCGGCGACGAGATCGGCCAGTCGGTGGACTTCCGCCTGTACCAGAACGACCCCGACGCCCGCGACACCGCGTCCGAGCAGATCGAGTACACCGAGGGCGTCCACTTCCACGTGGCCACCGAGTTCTCGGCCATCGGCCAGACGGCCATCGAGTTCGAGACCCCGGCCAACACCACCAACTCCATCGCCACCGCGGGCGACGTCAACGTGGCGCTGCGCCTCAACCGCTTCCGCGTCCACGGCGACGTGGTGTACCGCTCGGTCAACTTCCTGGTGTTCAACACCCCCGGGCTGATCCCCTACTACACCCTGTCGGAGGCCCTGGACACGCAGCCCCAGTTCTACGGCGCCGTCGGCGTGGACTACTACTTCCAGAAGGCCCACCTGACCCCCGGCGTCATCTTCGGCCTGATGCAGCCCGCCGCGGCCACGGGCGGCCCCGACCTGGTCGGCGAGTTCGACGGCACGGTGGTGGTGCGCGACGGCAGCGACCTGGAGTTCCTGCCCGCCGGCGAGGGGCCCTTCACCATCATCAGCACCAAGGCCACCCTGCGCTGGGACCTCAGCCAGATGATGTCGGTGATGGCCGAGGTCAGCTACACCCTGGACTACAACCAGTCCAAGACCACGGGCGAGGACGCGGGCAACCAGGTGCGCGTGCTCGACGAGGATCGCGCCAAGCAGCTGGGGCTGAACTTCCTGGTCCAGGCCAGCTTCTGATCCCGCCCGCCTGATCCTGGAGGACCGCCGGAGAGGACCGCCCCATGCCCGGATGGCGCCCAAAGCTGCCACGTCGATGGTTGCTCAGGGTGCTGAGGGCGCGGCGTCTCGCGGGTCGCACCGCCGGCGAGCTCACCCACCAGGCCCAGCGGGCCGAGCTCACCTTCCTGATGATCGCCGCGGTGGTGATCGGACTGCTCGCCGGAGGCGGCGCCATCGCCTTTCGGCACCTCATCCGCGTCTCCCAGGGGGCCTTCTTCTTCTCCCTGGACAACGGCATCGAGTCCGTGGCGGCGCTGCCGTGGTACCTCAAGCTGCTGATCCCCGCCGTGGGCGGGCTGCTCGTGGGCCCGATCATCGCGTACCTGGCCCCGGAGACCCGCGGCAGCGGCGTGCCCGAGGTCATGGAGGCCGCGGCCCTCAAGGGCGGGGTGCTGAGGGCCCGGGTCGTGGTGCTCAAGTCCCTCGCCGCAGCACTGACCATCGGATCGGGCGGCTCGGCCGGCCGTGAGGGGCCGATCATCCACATCGGCTCGGCCCTGGGCTCGGTCCTCGGCCAGTTCATCTCGGTCAGCCCGCGGCACATGCGGACCTTCGTGGCCTGCGGCGCGGCGGCGGGCATCGCGGCGACCTTCAACGCGCCCATCGCCGGCGCCCTGTTCGCCGTGGAGGTGCTGCTGGGCGAGTTCGCGGTGCTGTCGTTCAGCCCCATCGTCATCTCTTCGGTGACGGCCGTGGTGCTGTCGCGCCATTTCCTGGGCGACAGCCCGGCGTTCGCGGTGCCCCAGTACGACCTGCTCAGCGCCAGCGAGTTCCTCCCCTACGCCGTGCTCGGCGTGGCAGCGGGGCTCCTGGCCGCGGCGTTCATCTCCACGGTCTACCGGACCCAGGATCTGATGAGGGCCCTGCCGGTGCCCACGTGGGGCCGCCCGGCCATCGGCGGCCTCGTGGTGGGGGCCATCGCCATCGCCCTGCCCCAGGTGTTCGGCGTGGGCTACGGGGCCCTGGACGACGCCCTGTGGGGCCGGACCGCGTTGCTGGTGCTGGTCCTGTTGATCCCGGCCAAGATGCTGGCCACCGCCGCCACCCTCGGCAGCGGCGGCTCCGGGGGGATCTTCGCGCCCTCGCTGTTCGTCGGCGCCATGCTGGGCGGGACCGTGGGGTACCTCTTCGGGGCCTGGATGCCGGGGATCGCCAGCCCTGGGGCCTACGCGCTGGTGGGTATGGGGGCGATGGTGGCGGGGACCACGTTCGGGCCCATCAGCGCCATCCTGATCATCTTCGAGCTCACCGGGGACTACCTGATCATCCCGCCGTTGATGGTCGCGTGCATCCTGTCGGTGCTGCTGTCGAGCTGGCTGCAGCCCCACTCCATGTACACCAAGAAGCTGGCGAAGCGCGGCATCAACCTCGCCGCGAGCAAGGACGTCAACATCCTGCGTTCGCTGGCCGTGGAGGACGTGCTCGACCCCAGCCCCGCGCGCATCCCGGCCACCTCGACGGTGCACGAGGTGCTGGACCGGATGCTGCACAGCTCCCGCGCGGACTTCTTCGTGGTGGACCCCGACGGGCGGCTGATCGGGGCGCTGACGCTGCTGGACATGCGCGAGCTGATCAACCGCGCCGATCTCCCCGACGGCCTCGTGGCCCGGGACATGGCCCACACGCAGCCCCCCACGGTACGACCGAAGGCCAACCTGGACCTGGTGATGCACCTGTTCGGCCAGCACGACGAGGACGAGATCGCGGTGGTGGACCGCGGCGGCCTGCTCCTGGGTTCGGTGCGGCGCAAGCACGTGATCGAGGCGTACAACCGCGAGATCTTCCAGCGGGACCTCAGCGGCGGCTTCCACTCGGTGATGTCCGGCGTGGAGCAGGAGCACGACGTGGAGCTGCTGGGCGGGCACTGCCTCGTGGAAGTACCCACGCCTTTCGCCTTCGTGGGCAAGACCCTGCGCCAGCTGCGCGTGCGGGCCCGCTACAACGTGGAGATCATCCTCATCCGCAAGCCCGAGGGGGATCAGGGCGACATCGACCGCCGCCCCGGGGCCTTCCCACACCCGGACTACAGCATGGAGGCCGGGGACACCCTGCTGGTGCTGGGGTCGCGCGAGGACATCCGCCGGTTCCGCGACGCCCTGCCGCCCCACCCGCCGCGCAGGTCGAGCGAGGACCGCGGATGATCCGGCCGCTGCGATGGCTCGGCGAGGCCTCCCGCCGCGTGTACGAGGCGCTGCGCAACCTCGCGCGCTTCGGCTGGCGCATGGCGCGGCTGCGCGGCGAGCTCGAGCGTGGCGACGGCACGGCGCGCCCTCCCCTGCTGGTGCAGATCAAGGTGACCAACCGCTGCAACATGCGCTGCCGCATGTGCGGCCAGTGGGGCGAGACCGGCTATCACAAGGACCACGAGGGCCGCCAGACGATCCCGCTTCAGCTGGCCCGCCGCTTCGTCGATCAGGTGGCCCCCCTGGGCATCGACATGACCCTGTGGGGGGGCGAACCCCTGGTCTACCCACACCTCGACGAGCTCCTGACCCACTGCCGGGACCGCCGCGTGCCGGTGGGCATCATCACCAACGGCCTGACCCTGGGCCAGCACGCCGAGATGCTGGTGCGGCAGCGGGTCAAGGACCTGATCGTCTCGGTGGACGGCCCCCCCGCGGTCCACGACCGGGTGCGGGGCGTCGAGGGCGCCTTCGAGCGGGTCATCGAGGGGATGCGCGAGGTGAAGCGGCAGCGGCGCGCCATGGGCGTCGTGCGGCCGCGGTTCCGCATCTCCAACGTGGTCAGCGAGGACACGTGGCCCTACCTCGAGGAGCTCTACGATCGCCTCGCCGAGGAGGACCTGGGCATCCTGCACGTGGTCAGCACCCTGCGGTGGTGGACCGACGACGCCACCGGCGAGGCCTACGAGCGGGCCATGGGGGAGTCGTTCGGCTGCGCCGCGCCCTCGTGGCGCGGGTTCCGCGTGGATCCGCCCCTGGACATCGACACCGGCGAGCTGGCGGCCACCTTCGAGCGGGTCAAGGGCAAGAGGTACCCGTTCAAGGTGGTCCTCCACCCCCGCCTCACCCCGGAGCAGGTGGCGGTGTTCTTCGCCAACACCTCCATCTCCTTCGGCCGCGAGACCTGCCTGTCGCCGTGGGTGTACACCCTGCTGCTGCCCAGCGGTGAGCTGACGTTCTGCCCCGACTTCCCCGACTACCGCATCGGCTCGCTGGAGGAGGCGGATCTGCTGCAGCTGTGGAATGGGGAGCGCGCGCGGGGGTTCCGCAAACGCATTCTCGAAGGTTTGCTGCCCATCTGTCCGCGCTGTTGCGGTATGTACACCACCGGCACACCGTGGCGGCGCAAGCGGCCGCGAGCGCTGCCCGAGGTGGAGAAGTGATGAACGCCGAGCTACCCGTGCCCAGTCCGGCCGCGACCCCCGCGAGCACGCCCGCGTGCCCCGTCTGCGGCGGCGCGTCGCGCAAGCGCTACACGCTCCAGGACCGCTACTGGGAGCAGCCGGGCCAGTGGGACCTGTTCGGCTGCCGCACCTGCGGCCACGCCTTCATCTGGCCCATCCCCGAGGAGCTGGGGGAGTTCTACGACCACTGGTACGTGGGCGCGGGCTGGGACAAGGTGCGGGAGCTGCAGTCGGGCGCCGGCATGCGCTTCTTGCACCAGATGCGCCTCAAGCGCCTCAAGCAGTACGTACAACTGAACATCCGGTCCGAGGTCCTGGACGTGGGCTGCGGCCAGGGCATCTTCCTCGAGGAGGTGCGGCGCGCCTTCGGCTGCGCCATCGCCGGCTGCGACACCAACGACGTGGGGCTGCAGGACATGAGCCCCGAACCGCGCCGGGCCATCGACTTCCGCAAGGGGGAGCTGCACGAGGTGGACTTCCCCGACGAGCACTACGACATGGTGGTGGCGCTGCACGTGCTCGAACACATCCCCGACGCCTCGGACCTGGTGCGGCGCGCCTGGGCCAAGGTCAAGCCCGGCGGCATCCTCGCCATCGAGGTGCCCCACTTCGGCTCCATCGTGCGCCGCCTCTCCGGCCCCTACTGGACCGCCCTGGAGGCCCCGTACCACGTCCACGACTTCACCCTGGACTCCATGGAGCGGACGATGGCCGCCGCCGGCCTGCCGGCGCCGACCTACATCCGCACCGTGCCGCTGTTCCCGGAGATGACCAGCGTGTGGGTGATGCTGTTCAAGCGGCTGCTGCTGGGGGACAGCTGGTTCCGCAAGGTCATCCGGGTGCTGTTCTGGATCGGGATGTGGTTCACCATGATCCCCTTCGACATCTTCGCCTCCCTGGTGCTGACGCGGGTCAAGCTGGGGGGTTCGATCCTCGCGGTGGCCACCAAGCCGCCCAGCCCCTGAGGACGCACCACGAATCCCATGGAAGAGAAGCGCCGCCACTTCCGCCAACCCCACTGGATCGGGTTCCGATTCGGCGCCTATCTCGTGGGCGTCGAGAGCCTGATCGTGCTGCTGCCGGTGATGCTCAAGCTCCGGCAGTCGGGGTTGTTGCTGGCGCTGGTCTCGAGCGCCGTGGTCTACCTGGGCGTCTTCGCCGCCCTGGGATGGGTGCTCGGCAAGGTCCCCGTCCTGAGGGAGAGGCCTGGACCGCTGGTGGTGCTGATGCTGGGGGCCCTCGCCCTGGCCACCCTGGCCGCGGGCGAGAACGTCGCGCCGGTGCTCCTGTTCGGCATCCCGGCCGCGCTGTTCGCCTGGGCGGGTACGCGCATGTCGGGGCGGCCTTCGAAGCTCCGGCTCGCCCTGCGATCGCTGGTGGTGCTGGTGTTCGGGTTGGCATTCCTGCCGCTGCTGCTGCCGACCCCGCGAGGCTCGATGGAGACCGCGGAGCCCCCCGCCGCTGGCGCCCCCAACCTCGTGCTGGTGGTCCTGGACACGGTCCGCCGCGATCACCTGTCCACCTACGGCTACCCCCTGCCGACGAGCCCGGAGCTCACCCGGCTGGCCGGTGAGGGCATCCGCTACGACCAGGCGCGCGTCAACGGCATGTGGTCGCTGCCCTCCCACGCCACCTTCTTCACCGGAGACCACCCCTCGCTGCACGGCGCCCACTACGAACACTGGATGCTGGACGAGGAACAGGACACGATGGCGGAGGCCCTGGCCGGGGCCGGCTACCAGACGATCTGCATCACCGGCAACCCGCTGATCTCCCGCGGACTGGGCACCGCCGACGGGTTCGAGGTGCTCGAGGAGTCCTGGCGGGCCCACTGGATCCAGGAGTCGTTGAACCTGTGGCGGGTCCTGAGGCCCGTGTGGGACCGCGACCAGGACAAGGGGGGCGCGGCAGGGGTCCGGTTCCTTCAGCGATGGCTGGAGGAGGACCGCGACACCGGCCGCCCGTTCTTCTTGTTCGTCAACGTCATGGACCCCCACGCGCCGTACAACGACGTGCCCGCGGCGTACCAGGATCGGTTCCTGCCGGCGGGGATCAGCCGCCGCGACGCGCGCCGGACCGACGCCGAGGTGTTCTTCCATCACGTCTTCGCCAGCCCCCTGTCGCTCACGGACGAGGAGATCCTCTCGGTCCGCCGGAGCTATGACGGGGCGACGCTGTACGGCGACGCGGTGCTGGGCGACATCGTGGACAGCCTCGACGCGGCCGGGCTGACCGAGGACACCCTCGTGGTGGTCACCAGCGACCACGGCGAGCTGCTCGGCGAGCACGACCTCTGGGGGCACGTGCACTCGCTGTACGACGAGCTGCTGCGGGTCCCGCTGGTGATGCGGTTCCCGGGGCACATCGCGCCGGGGAGCGTCAGCGGCGCCCAGGTCCAGGGCATCGACCTGGTCCCCACGCTGCTCTCGGCCGCGGGGATCCCCGCCGAGGCGTGGCCCTCGGCCCGCGGCCTCGATCTGGCCACCACCTGGGCGGCCGGCGCCGACGTGCCGGTGCGCGCGACCCTGGCCGAACACTTCACGCCGTCGATGCTGCCGACCAACGCCGACACGACCATGGCCGGCGACCTCGACAGCCTTTTCGTGCGGCGCCGCGGCGTGATTCGCGGTTCCACCAAGTACACGGTGTCCAGCGACGGCGAGGAGCGGCTGTTCCATCTGGGCGAAGATCCGGCCGAGGAGTTGGACCGCACGACCGACCTGCCCGATCCGCTGGCCGCCTCGCGGGCCACCCTGACCGAGTGGGTCGAGGCGGAGGGGATCGCGTGGTCCGACTCCGTACAGGTGCAGGGGCCCGAACTCGACCCGGCCACACGCCAGCGGCTCAAGGAGCTGGGTTACATCGAATGAAGGATCGCGCTAGCGACCCGAGGGAGCGAGATGACTGAGGTTTCACAACGGCCGTTCGTGGGCCGAGTCGAGGCGCTGCAGACCCTTTCGGGACTCCTCCCCGCCCCGGGGGACGGCCCACGGGCCGTGCTGCTGGCGGGCGGTGAGGGCAGCGGCCGGACGCGGCTGGCCTCCCAGCTGGAGGAGGACCTGGGCGACCAGCTGGTGATCCGCTGGCGATTCGAGGACACGGACGACGGCGTCGCCGCCCTGCTGCGCCTCCACGGCGGGCTGGCCGCGAGCCTCGCCCGGGGCGGCGAGCGCGCCCGGGCGATGACCGCCGGTGTGCGCGCGGTCCAGGACCGCGATCCCCGCCTCGACACCTGGATCCGGCAGTTCCTCGCTCAGCTCGAGGCGGGCCAGCGGGACGAGCAGGGCGGCCTGCAGATCCGCCTGCCCGCGGACAACCCGTACTGGGGGCTGCTCGGCCTGCTGCTGGAGATCCCCCGCCAGGTGCCCACCGTGCTGGTCTTCCACCAGGTCAACGCGGTGTGCTCGCCCGCGTTCTGGACCTGGCTGGGGTTGCTGTGGCGGGAGGTCCAGCGACGGGAGCTCCCGGTGCTGTGGGTGCTGTCCACGAGCGAGAGCCCCTACGGTGACGGGGCCGACGACACCCTCCCCACCCCGTCGGGCATGCTGATGCAGCTGCTGGACGGCAAGGTGGACGCCACCGTGGGCCTCGAGCCGCTGATCGAGGCGGAGATCCAGGCGCTGGTCGACGAGAGCTACCGCCCCCACGAGTTCCCCGAAGGGTTCGCGAACCACCTGCGCCGCCTCACCGGCGGCGAGCCCGCCCTGCTCACCGACCTGCTCGACCTGCTCGAGGGCGAGGAGGTGATCGTGTGGGGCCAGAGCGACGGGTTCACCCTGACCCGCTCCCTGGCCGAGCTGACCCTGGAGGAGCTCGTGCCGGATCCGGATCCCGGTCCCGGCGAGGACGAGGACCTGGACCCGGCCCAGCGCGCGGAGTGGGCCGAGACCGCGCTGTACGCGGCGGCCCAGGTGGGCGAGCGGTTCACCGCCAGCGCCGTAGCCCGGGCCATGGGCGTGGAGCAGGACATCGTCGACGACATCCTCGACGACCTCCCCCAGCTCGTGACCGAGCAGACCTTCCACGAGTCGGTCGGCACCTGGATCTACAGCTTCAACCGTCCCCTCTACCGGCGCCGCCTCGCCCAGGTGAGCCCGCGCCTGCGCAAGAAGGTCCGTTCCCTCCCCGGCAAGATGGCGAGGGTCCTGCTCGAGACCCACGTCCCGGCCGCGTACACGTTCATCCCCGACGCCGCCCGCCTCCTCGTGGCTGGCGGCCAGGCCCGCCGGGCGCGCAACCTGCTGAGCCTGGCCATGGGGACCGATCGCATCGATCTGAGCCGCTTCGCCATGGAGATGGTCGAGCTCGAAGGGGGCGACGACCTGTGGCCGGGGCTGATGCGGCTGCTCCACGCCGAGCCCGCGGAGCGCGCCTGCACCAGCGCCCAGGCCGAGCTCGCCAACGAGATGGTCGGCCGGCTCCAGCGCTGGGCCGAGCGGTCCGACGACGCCGGGCTGGCAGCCTACACGTCCCTGCTGCGGTCACGGCTGGCCCTGCGCGAACGGGACATGGAGGCCGCGCGGACCCACGCGGAGACCGCGCTCGAGGGATTCCAGGCCTGCGGCGAGTCCGTGCGCGAGGGCGAGACCCTCAACCAGCTCGCCATCCTCGCGCTCCACGGGGGTGATCCGCGCGCCGCGAAGGACTACGTGGATCAGGCGACCCGCGCCGCGAACATCCCGCCGGTGAAGGCCCACGCGATGTTCATCCGCGGGCTGCTGCGCAAGGGTCAGCGCAAGCTGTCCGCCGCCGCCGAGTCCTTCGGCGAGGCCGCACGGCTGGCCGGCGACTCGGGCAACCCCCTGCTCGGCGTGGAGGCCCGCATCAACCAGGGTGAGCTGTTGATCGCCCAGGCGCGCCCCAAGTCCGCCCTGACGCCCCTGCGGGAGGCCAGGGCCACGGCCCGGGCCATGCAGGCGAGGCTCCTCGAGCGCGCCGCGGCCTCCCTCCTCGCCCAGGCCGAGGCCGCGACCGGGAATGCCGCCGAGGCCTACGACCTCGCCCGCGACGCCCTGGAGCTCAACCGTCACCTGAGCCTCGACCAGCTCCTGGCCGCGGACCTCTACCACTGCGGGCTGTTCGCCGCCGGCGCCCAGGATCCCGGCGCGGCCCGCACCTACCTGGAGCAGGCCCGCGGCGCGGTCAACGAGAACGATGTCCCGCTGCGCAAGGAGATCTGCTTCCACCTCGGCCAGATGCACATGGTCGCCGGCGAGCTCGACGACGCCGACCGCTCCCTGGGCGAGGCCCTGGAGCTGGCCCACAAGCTCGGCGACGGGTCCCGCGCGGCGCGCATCCTCCAGGCCCAGGGGATGGTCCAGGAGAAGCGCGGCGACGTGCCGGCCGCGACCGCTCTGTATCGCGAGGCGATGGAAGCCATGACCCACCCGGGACAGCAGCGGGAGAAGGAGGCCATCCGCAGGCATCTCGCGGAGATCGAGGACAACTGAACGTGACCTGATACAGACGTATTCGGTCTCTCCGTGGACTCGATTGACGACCTGACGGTCGCCGTTTCACAACCTTTTGGTCGCCATCTCCAGGTACTCGTCCGCGAGGTCGATCCCCACCGACTTGCGCCCTAGCCCGGCGGCCACCAGGTTGGTGGTCCCTGTCCCGCAGAATGGGTCCAGCACCAGCCCGCCCTCGGGGCAGGTCGCCAGGATCGGCACCCTGCACAGGTCCGCGGGGTACGGGGCGAAGTGGCGCCCCCGCCGGTGGGTGTCCTCGGGGAGGATCTCCCAGACGTCGCCCGGCTTGGCGCCCCTCGGGTGGTAGCGCAGGAAGTAGAAGCCCCGCTCCTGCAGCTCCCGGGCGCGGCCCGACACGGCGGTGGAGTCGGAGTGGGTGGAGCGCTGCTGGCCGCGGATGATCATCCGGAAGTCGGAGAGCCTCCCCGCCGCCACCTGGCCCAGCAGCTCGTCCAGCGCGTCCTCGGCGGCGCGCTTCTCGGCGTCGTCCAGGGCGGTGGACAGCTCGATCTGACGGCGGTATCGGACCCCGCTGACGCCGGTGGCCGAGACGACGGCCCCTTTCTCGATCCGCGCCTTGCGGGGCGCCGAGCGGATGGCGTCGGCGTCGTAGTGGTAGCCGTTGCGCTTCGCGACCAGATGGAACAGCGGCTCGTGGACGTTGCGCAGGCGATCCCGCGCGCTGTCCGGTCCCCCCTTGACCTTGTGCCAGATCACCGTGTTGCGCAGCACCCAGCCCTGCTCGTCCACCAGGCGCAGCGCGAGCCGCCACGGCAGGCCGAGCAGCCCCTTGCGCTCGTAGACGTCGCCCAGGTTGAGCCACAACGAGCCGGTGGGCCGCAGCACCCGGTGGACCTGGGCGAAGACGACGGCCAGATCCTCGATGTAGGCGCGCCAGTCCCCCTCGGCGCCGATACCGCCGGCCTCGTAGGTCCGCTGGCGCCAGTACGGCGGGCTGGTCATGCAACAATCGACGGAGTCGTCGGGGAAGGCGGCGAGCACATCGCTGGCGTCACCGCACAGGAACAGCGGTTCGGTCCCGGGGGTGTCGAGGTAGTCCCGGAGCCGGGCCGCGACCGGGGACCGGGGCATGGTCAGAACCTCGCCACCGGCTCCGTGGCCTTGGCCTTGCGGCCCACGGTGTGGAAGCGCCAGTTGACCTTGAGCAGGCCGTCCACCGTGACCTCGGCCGCCGCCTCGTTGTCCTCCCAGCCCAGGCGGGTGGCCAGGGCCAGGGACCAGCCCTTGCCGAACCACAGCGAGGCGAACACGTCGCCGTAGACACCCACCATGGGCCGCGTCTCGTCCTCCAGGGCCGGCGACCCCGAGAACAACACGTACACGCCCAGGTCCAACCGCTCGCCGAACAGGTAGGTCTCGAAGCCCACCTCGCCCTGCCCGAGATCACGGCCGCTGACGCGGATGTAGCGCCCGGCGAATCGGATGTCGGCGCCGCCGCGGCCCAGCTCGACCAGGCCGCCGTGGAGCTCTGCGAGCCCGTAGGCGTCCTCGGAGCGCTGCGACAGGCGGTACCTGCCGCGGACGCCGACGGCGCCGTGGGTCTGGCCGTCCCGGGCGTCCACGTCCGCGCCGAGCTGGTGGTACAGGGCCCGGTCGAGGGTGTCGTTGGGGATCTCGGAGAGCAGATCCAGGGCGTCGGCGCGGGCGGCGAACCGCGACAGGGTGGGGTTGCGATCCACCAGGTCCACGTACCGCTCGGAGGAGTATGCGTTGTACATCCCGCGGATGCGCAGGATGCGCAGCGGCCGCCACGAGACGCCGGTGAACACGTCGGCGAACCCCAGCCCCGAGGCGCCGCCGTACCCCTGGACCTTGAGCCGCCCGTACAGGGACAGCGCCGGCATGGGCATGGCCATGGAGGAGAGGTGGGCGAACCCGTGGTCGAACCCGGCGGAGCGCGCCGAGAACCCGGCCGCGGTCTCCACGCGGATGCGCGGCGCCTTGACGCCGAACACGACCCCCGCGCCGCCGGTGCCGACCGTGGCCAGGGTCGTGAACGGTTCGGGGATCAGACCGCCGTAGCCGCCCAGGTAGACCCCCTTGCCCAGATCGCCGCGCACGCCCACGCCGTCCACCAGTTCCTCGGTGGTCTCGGCCACGCGCTGGCGGCCCACGGCGATGCGCACGGGTCCGGCGCCGGGCCGGAAGTGCACGTTGAGGTCCAGGAGGCGGTAGGTCCGCAGGACCTGGTCGTCCGCGTCCAGGTACAGGTCGCCGTCGGCGCTCACCCCCACGGGCTTGCCGCCGAGGTTCTCCGCGTCGAGCCGCAGATCCGTGCTGAAGCGCAGGTCGTAGGCGCCGGACGGGTAGAGCCCGGGGTTGACGTAGGTGAACAGCCCGCCGAGGCCGACGCGCCCGTTCACCCGCTGGACCTCCTCGGCCCCGGACGGGGGCGCCGCGGCCAGGAGCACACACGCCGCCAGCAGCGTCGCTGCGCTAGTGGGGGAAACGCGCATGTTCCCATCCGTGGGTGTCGTGGCACAGGTCACAGGTCATCAGGTCCTCGGCCTTGTGGCTGCCGGACTCGCGCCGGAAGTCGGCCTCGTGGCAGTAGGCGCAGTCCGTCGGCACCATCGGGAAGCCGGTGGCGTGACACTGGTCGCAGTTGGCGGCGCGGTGGGCGCCGGTGAGGGGGAAGCCGGTGGAGATGTGCCGGAACCGATTGGGAATCCACCCCCTCGGCGTGTGGCAGGCCGCGCAGTCGTCGCCCACCAGCCTCAGGTGGGCGTCGCGCGCCGAGTGACACGCGCTGCACTCGCCGCTGAGGCCCATGAATCCCCGGGCCACCTCGTGGCACGACGCGCAGGGCAGCCGCCCGTGCTCCCCCTCGAGGGGAAAGCGGCCGTCCTGGTGCACCTTGTCCGCGACGATCACCTTGAAGTCCTCGGCCGAGTGGCAGCGCTGACAGTCCGTGCCGGCGGGCAGGCTGTGGGGCATGCCCGTCATCGGCTTGTACGCCGCGGGGCCCTTGGCCTCGTCCTGGGGCGGCGAGGCGCCGACGAGGAGCAGCACGAGCGCCGCCAGCAGGGGCCAGGCGAGGCGCGCCGCGATCCGTCGCGGAGTCCGACGATGGATTGGGTTCATGGAATCATTCCTTGTGACAGTCCACGCAGGTGATGGCCTTGTCGTTGCTCGCACCACCCTCCACGTGACACTTGTAGCAGTTCTCGTGGAACGCCAGCTGGGCGGCGGCCACCTCGCCCGTGGTCTTGGCCAGGTGACACTCGGTGCACTTCTGGTCCGTGCGACCGAGATGATGGCACGACTTGCACTCGCCCGTGTCGTGGACCACGTGGTCGAACCAGGTGCCCGGCATGCCGGCCCCCTCGACCTTGATCAACAACCGATCGGGCACGCCGACCGGCGCGTCGGTCGGGGCCTCCGCCGGGGTGGGTGGCTCCGGCGGAGCCTCCTGGGCCAGAGCGGACCAGACGAGGCTCGCGGCCAGGAGCAGAGCCAGCAGCACTCTGGACGTCGTCATCCGGTCCTCCGTTCAGGGGAGTTCGACGGTGGATCGAGGCCCTTTCGTCATCCTGGGCTCGAATCCCCGGAATGGGACCATGTTACTCGGAATCCACGCTCCGTGGGCCGGGGCTCGGCCAGCGGAACCGCGCGCGATGTGGGATAATCCCCGCGTGGAACAGTTGATCGACGAGATCGCGGAGCTCGTCCGCGCCCGGTACACCATCCTCTACCTCCTGAGCTGGGAGGAGGAGCGGACCGAGCGGCTCCTGGGGCAGGTGGCGGAGAAGCTGTCGCGGGACATGCTGGTGATGGCTGCCGGCGCGCCCCTGGACGGCGGCGACGAGATCCCCTCTCCCATGGCCCTGCTGGACCGGCTGGACGCCCACGAGGGTCCCCTGCTGTGCGTCATCGAGGACTACCACCCCTACATCGAGGACCCGGCCATCGTCCGCCGGCTGCGCGACCTCGAGGTGAAGATGGCCGAGCAGGGCAAGACGCTGTTGCTGGTCAGCTCCGTGTATCGCGTGCCGCGCGAGCTGGAGAAGGACGTGCGCGTCGTCGACGTGCCGCTGCCGGACGTGGGCGAGGTGGCGAACCTGCTGGCGGTGGTGATCCGGAGCCGCAAGCTCAAGATCGACGTGGACCTGTTCGAGAAGTTCGTCAAGGCCTCCCTGGGCCTGACCGAGAAGGAGCTCAAGCGGGTCTACACGCGCATCGCCATGGCAGGGGCCGGCTTCGACAGCGACGACCTGGACACGCTGATCCGCGAGAAGAAGAACATCATCCGCAAGTCCGAGTTCCTGGAGTTCTACGACCGGGCCGAGACCATGCTCGAGGTGGGGGGCTTGGACCAGCTCAAGGACTGGCTGGTCAACCGCAACCGCGCGTTCACCGAGAAGGCCCGCAAGTACGGGCTGCCCCAGCCCAAGGGGCTGTTCCTCGTGGGCATCCAGGGTTGCGGGAAGTCCCTGACGGCCAAGGCCGTGGCCTCCCTGTGGCGCATCCCGCTGTTGCGCCTCGACGTGGGCTCGCTGCTCCAGGCCACGGGGACCACCGAGGAGAAGCTGCGAGACACCATCCGGCTCGCCGAGTCCCTCAGCCCGGTGGTGCTGTGGATCGACGAGATCGAGAAGGCGTTCGCAGGTGTGGAGACCGGCGCGGCCGAGGCCGCCGGCGCCAAGCGGGCGTTCGGTCAGTTCATCACCTGGCTCCAGGAGAAGACCCAACCGGTGTTCGTGGTGGCGACGGCCAACGATGTGGCCAACCTGCCGCCGGAGCTGCTGCGTAAGGGCCGCTTCGACGAGATCTTCTTCGTGGACCTGCCCAACGTGCACGAGCGCGAGTCCATCTTCCAGATCCACCTCAAGCGCCGCAACCGCGATCCGGACCTGTTCGACTGCTGGACCCTGGCCGACGCCGCCGACAAGTTCAGCGGCGCCGAGATCGAGCAGGTGGTGATCTCCGCCATGTTCGCCGCGTTCGCCGACGGGCGGGAGCTCGGCCCCAAGGACATCCTCGCCGCCCTGCGCGAGACCGTGCCCCTGGCCGTGACCATGGATCGGCGCATCAAGGACCTGCGCGAGTGGGCGCGGGACCGCACGCGGCCGGCCACCTTCGACACCCGCCGTATCGACTTCTTCGACCTCGAAGAGGACTGATCAGGACAGCGATTCGTAGAGCCGCGCGTACCCCTCGGCCATGCGCCGGGCGGTGAACTGCTCGGCGACCCGCTCCCGGCCCCGGGCCCCGTGAGCACGGCGCGCGTCCGGATCGTCCAGGAGGCGGGCCAGGGCCGCGGCCAGTCCATCCTCGTCCCCCGGCGCCACCACCACCCCGCCCTCTCCGACGGTCTCGGCCACGTCGCCCACGTCCGAGGCGATCGCGGCCACGCCGTGGCCCATGGCCTCGAGCAGCGCGACGGGATGGTGCTCGGACAGGGACGGCAACGCGAAGAGATCCCCCGCCCCCAGGACCGCGGCCGCGTCGGGCACGTGCCCCGGCAGGACCACGCGGACCCCCGCCGGACACCGGGCCGCCAGCCCCTCCAGCCGCGCCCGCTGAGGCCCCTCGCCGAGGACCAGCGCGGTCACCGATCGACGCGAGCGCCCGCCGAGCCCGCCGAGGGCGCGCACGAGGACGTCGAACCCCTTGGCCGGCTCGAGGCGCCCCGCAGCGACGACCAGCCGATCCCCGGGGTCCACGCCGAACCGCTCGCACACCTCCGCGCGCTCGATGGGCACCAGGCGGTCCGGGTCCACGCCGTTGGGGATCCACACGAGGTGGTCGGCCGGCACACCCCGTGCGTCGCGCAGCTCGGCGAGGGCCCCCCGCGAGACGCACACGACGCGGCGGGCCCATCGCAGGGCGCGCGCGTCCATCCGCTCGTACAGCCGCTCCCGCGGGTCGCGAGACAGCCACCCGTGGTGCGTGGCGATCAGCGGCAGCCCCGTCATCGCCGCGACCGCGGTCCCGTACACGTGCCCCTTGGGATCGTGGGCGTGGATCGCGCCGTGACCGCGGCTCCGCCGGATCAGCCCCAGCAGCAACGTCGCATCCACGGGGCCGTGGGTGGGCAGGCGCAGCGCGCGCACGCCGCGGCGCGTCAGGGCGTGCAGCAGGTCCGGGTCGTGGACGTGGGAGATCACCCCCACGTCACAGCGGTGTCCCATCCGCGCCAGGGCCGGGATCAGGTCGAGCAGGACGCTGTCGGGCCCAGCGCGTTCCACGGACGAGCGCAGGTGCAGGACGGAGGGGGAGCCCATCGAGGGAGGGGATCGGAGGCTAGTGGAGAACCACGACGAAGTTCTGGTTCTCGAACTTCTCGAGGTTGTACAGGGTGATCCGGCAGCGGCTGCGATCCGAGGTGTCCACCGTGTAGTCGGTGTTCTTGACGAACAGATCGTTGGGCAGCAGCTCCGCCCCGGAGACGGAGTTCCTGCCGAAGGCCGAGGCGGCCAGGGAGATGGTGTCCTCCTCGCGCAGGTCGATGGAGTAGATGAACAGGGACGGGTCGAGTTCCTTGAGCCGCTTGCCCCCGATCTTGATGATGCCCTCGGAGCGCAGGTTGGACCGGTGGTCCACGTAGTAGCGGGCCGAGGACATGTGGGTCTCCATCACCGTGTTCTCGTCGAACAGGTCGTCGCGCTCGGCCACCACCGCGTCGTGTCGCATCTCCAGCTCCTCGAGCTCGGCGGTGAGCTCGTCGCGCTGGTGCTCGAGGATCTCGAGCTCGGCCTGCAGGTGGGTGGCCATCTCCTGGGCCTCGTCGCGCTCGGAGACGATCTTCTTCTCGTACTGGACGTTGAGGAAGTAGGGGCTGACCTTGGCCGTCCCCTGGGTCACGGAGGTGCCGTAGACGCCGCCCTCGTAGAAGTTCCAGACCTCGTGGCCGGGCACCAGGCGGTCGGTGATCAGCGCCTTCTCGATGGCCCGCTTGGCCTCCTGCTCGCTCAGGCCGATCTGGTTGGTCAGGTAGTCCATGGCGATGCCGTAGTGGGTGTCGCCGCGGTTGACCGTCACCGGCAGGGGCAGGCGGCTCTTGATCTCCTCGATCTCGGTGCGCAGCTCGTCGATGCGATCCTGCTTGGAGAGGATGTCCTGGATCAGCCCCGCGTAGGAGACGTCCTCCTCGTTCTCGAGCTTCTTGCGCAGGTGCTCGGCCTCCCGCGTGGTCAGCTCGATGCCCTTGAGGCTCTCGCCGGTGGCCTCCTTGTACTGCTTGGCCAGCGCGATGTACTCGGCCTGCTCCTCCTTCATCTCGCCCTCGAGGCCCACGATGGAGTTGGCGTCCCCCATCTGCTTGCCCAGGGTCTCCGGCGTGCCGGACGGGCTGATGACGAAGTCTGCGGCGTCCTCCTCGTCACCGCCGCCGAAGCAGCCTGCGAGCAGCATCGGGATGCCGCCCAGGACGAGTACCAGCGTCAACAGGGTTCTTGCGAACATGGCTACGACCCTCCCATGGTCGGTGGCGCGGCTCCGACTCCTCCGCACGCTGTGCGGCAGCATACCAAGAATCGGCCCGCTGTCCACATGCCGCGTGCCTCGAGTCCTAGGACACCCGGCTCGCCCTCGGGAGTCCCATTTCGCACAACGTCGGCGCTGCCCGGGGCTGCCGAATTGTGTTGACTTGCACACGCGCGCTCTCTATGACTGCGGCCCTAGTCGGCGCACCCTGTTTCGCGTCGGCGGGAGGCTGACCAAGCGGGTGCGAATCGGGATCGTGGTGAACCGTCTCCGGAGCCTCCGGGACACGTACACGACATCCCATCTCGCCGCGGCAGCGACGAGAGCGGGCCTGCAGGCCTTGTTCATTGAAATCGGTGATTTCACCCTGGACTCCGAGGACAGAGTCCTGGCCCTCGGCCATCGGGTTCCGTCGCAAGCCACCACCCCCGCGGGCGTGGTCGAGGCGGTCCCCCGGATGCCGCGCGGCCTGCTGGACGTGCAACAGCTCGACGGGCTGCTGCTGCGCAACAACCCGGTGCGCCGGACGGTGCTCGACTTCGCGCGAGCGCTCGAGGACCGGGGCGTGGTGGTGCTCAACGACCCCGACGGCCTCGCCGCGGGCGCCGGCAAGCTGTACCCGCAGGCCCTTCCTCGTCACCTGAGACCCAGGACGATCGTCACGCGGAACCTCTCGGTCCTCGAGGCGTTCCGCAGGGATCTCGGCGGTCCCGGCGTACTCAAGCCGGTCCGCGGATTCGGCGGCCAGGGTGTTCGACTCGTCCAGCAGCACGACGCGCTGCCGCTGGACGGAAAGCTCGCGCGGCTCCTCGGAACGCCGGATGGTTATCTGGTGTTCCAGGAGTACCTCGACGGCGCCGAACGGGGTGACAAACGGATCCTCCTGGTGGAGGGTGAGCCCGTCGGTTGCTACACGAGGATGCGCGGGGCAGGAGAGTTCCGGCACAACATCCACGCGGGTGGACGGGCCGTGCCGGCGGAGCTCGACGACGCGGATCGCGAGATCTGCGACGCCCTGCGCGCGCCCCTGGAGCGCGACGGGATCTTCCTGGCCGGGCTGGACGTGATCGACCGGCGGGCCGTGGAGGTGAACGTGGTGGCGCCGGGTGGGATCGCGAACATCGAACGGACGACGGGTCGGGCGGTGGCCGCGGGGATCATCGAGCGACTCGTAGCACGCCTGGGCTCCTCGGAGCACGATCAGGCGGAGGCCGGCGCCACAAGCAGGTGGTGCCCGGACGGATGAGCTGATGCGGACTCCCCGCGCCCACGGGGACCGCGACGATGCATAGCCGTGGCACCCACGGGTGCCGAATAGAGGTGGACATGCCATCACCGAGGGCGTACACGAAGGACGAAGTCGTTTCCATGCTGGAGCGGGGCGAGAACCTCGAGGGGATCGACCTGCGGGGCTCCGATCTCTCCGGTCTCGATCTCTCAGGGACCCGATTGAGGAACTCCAAGCTGGGCGACGCCAATCTGTTCCAGTGCAATCTCTCCGGAGCCGATCTCACCAACGCGAGCCTGTGGCACGCGAACCTCAAGAACGCCAATCTCGACTTCGCCAACCTCGAGGGCGCCGATCTGGACTTCGCCAATCTCGAGGGCGTTACCTTGCGTAACGCGCGCATCCGCAAGGCCACCTTCCCCCTCAAGAAGGTGACCATGGAGGAGGTCCGCGCCTCGGTCAGCTCGGGCAAGCGCCTGTGCATGAACACCGGGCCGTACTCCGACGACGAGCTGTATTAGCGGAACCGCGGGGGGGAACGATCGGGGGGGACGTCACCGCCCGAGCACGGCGTAGCGGTGCTCGGCGCGGATACCCGTAGCATCCACGGCCACGAGCTTGAGGGTGTTGATCCCCTCCAGCAGCGGGATCTCCTCGCGCACGACCACCTTGCGCCCGCGCCGCGCCGGCTCGATCAGCTGCAGCTTGTCGCCGTCCATCCAGACCTGGACGTGATCCATGCCCTCGTCGTCGCGCATCTCGGCGTGGAGGCGGAGGAGCCCCTCCCCCACGAGGGGACCCTGGTCGCCCTGGATCGCGATCACCGGCGGGCGATACCAGTCCTCGCGCGCCGTGGGCGCCGACGGGTCCACGGGGAACCCCACGGACGTGCCGACACCGTAGTCGAGGTCGTCGATCTCCAGCACGAGCCGGGTGGTCGCCGTGGCCGCACCGAACGCGACGCGGAGCACCACGGATCGTGTCTCCCCGGGGGCCAGGGAGGAGATCTCGTGGTACGGCTCCTGCAACTCGACCCCCTCCCGGCCGGGGTTCTCGAAGGCGACGCGCACCCGCCCCGCGGCCACGTCGCTGTCGTTGCGGACCTCGACGGCGAACTCGACCATCCGGCCGCCGTCGGCCTCGGGCTCGCTGGAGGTGGGGGAGACGCGCATGGCGTACAGGGGGGACTCGGTGCCGCGGGTCACCACGTGCGTGGCCACGGGACCGCCCAGGGGGCCGCTGTCGTCCAGCACCACGATCCGGACCCGGTCCATGCGCGTCCGCATGCGCGGCGATATCTCCACGGAGGCCGTGGCCGTGGCCGACGCGCCGGGCTCCAGATCGCCGATCACGAAGCCCAGCCCGCGCAGGGCCCGGAGCTCGCTGAGGAGTCCGGCGCGCAGGTGCACGAGGGGACGCTCGGAGCGGTTGGTCAGCCGCAACGTGATCTCCGCGGTCTCGCCGGCGTGGAGGTCGTCCACGTCGAGCACCACCTCCACGTCCTCGGACGGGGGGCCGCGCAGCACGTCGAGGTCGCCCGCGGCCTGCAGCGGTGAGCCGTCCATCCAGGCCCCGGGGGACGCGCTCCAGGTCACCCCCAGATCGAGCATGGCGTGCTGCAGCCTCACCTGCTGGTGCAGCCCCTCGGCCTCCACCACGGCGCGGGCAGCCTCCACCAGGGAGTCGCGATCCACCCCGGACGCCGCGCCGAGGATACGCTTGGCCAGGACCACGGCCAGGTCGGGCTGCCACGGGGCGTCCTCGTCGGACCGCTGCGCGGGGTCGTAGTACCCGTCCCCGGCCCAGGCCAGGTACGGATAGAGCAGGTGCAGCTCGGGTTCGGCGTTGGCGCCATCGCGCGTCGGCCGCCAGTCGGCGTGGGCGAGGGGCTCGGTCCACTCGGGATCCAGGAGCTCGTCGGCCAGCGTGACCTCGTCGTCGTCGATGAACAGCTCGCCGAGGACCACGTCCGGCGTGATGCCCACGTCGGCCAGCCAGACGTCCCCGGCCACCAGGTAGCGGGCCACGGTGAGCTTCATCTGGAGCTCCTCGCGCAGCTCGTAGGGCTTCTGGACCGTGCCCTTGCCGAAGCTCTGGGTGCCCACCACCAGCGCCCGGTCGAGGAACTTGAGCCCGCCGGCGAGGATCTCGGATCCCGACGCCGTCTTGCCGTCCACCAGCACCACCACCGGCCACGGCGCCATCGTGCGCTCCTCGGTGGCCTCGACCCGCTGCCGCAGCCCGTCCACCGAGCCGCCGGAGGCGCCCTGGGTCCTCAGGATCTCGCCGGAATCGACGAAGTAGTCGACGATCCACGACGCGTGCAGCATGGAGCCGCCCTGGTTGCCGCGCAGGTCGATGATCACCCCCCCGAGCTCACCCGGCTCGCCGCCACCTTCGGCCTCGGCCTGCTCCATCAGCCGCGCGAGATCCCGCTTGAACTCCCGCGACGTCTGCTGGCTGAAGTGGTCCAGGGCGAGCAGCGCGTACCTGCCGTCCACCAGCCGGTAGTCGATGGTGGGCAGCACCACCTTGCGACGCACCAGCTCGAAGGTCCGGCGCCCCTCCTCCCCTGGCCGGCGCACAGTCAGGGTCAGCAGCAACCCCTCGGCGCCGCGGATACGGGCGATGGCGTCGGCCACCCGCATGTTCAGCGTGGCCACGCCGTCGATGTGCGTGATCACGTCGCCGCGGCGGAGCCCGCCCTCCTCGGCCGGCGTCTCCTCGTAGACCTTGACCACCGTCAGGACGTCGTTGCGCTTGCCGACCTTGGCGCCGATGCCGCTGAGCGTGCCGCGGTAGCGGGCCTCGAAGTCGGCCAGCTTGCTCTCGTCGATGACGCGGCAGTGCCGGTCCAGGGGCTGCAGCAGGCCCTGCAGCGCCAGCACCTCGAGATCCGCCATCTCCTCGTCCACCAGCAGCGGCTCCAGGTGGACCTCCACGAAGGCCATGACCTCGCGCATTCGATCCACCACCGCGACCACGCTGTCCGCGTCCCGGGTCGCGTAGGCCTGCCGCTCGCGCCCCACCTCCACGGTGTAGACCCCGGAGGCGTCGGGGCCGGTGACCAGCACGCGGTCGCCCGCGCGCTCCAGGCGCTGCAGTCCCGCCCCGAGCAGCTGGTCCAGCTCGACCTCCTCGGGGCGCCAGTAGCGGTCGACCACCAGCTCCAGGGCCTCGGTGATCACGTCGTCGGGCGCGGCGGTCCCCTCCTGGGCGCGGGCGGCGGAGCCGAGGGCGAAGGTCAGCAGCAGGGCGGTCGTGGCGGCGCGGGCGAGGGGTACGGGGCACGTGGACATGGGCAGGGAGCGTGGCACGAAAGCCCCACGGCCGCAACACGTGCTAAACTCCGCCGGTCCTTCGAAACGGGGTGTTCCAGTGGATTCCAAACAGCTCCAGGAACTGCTGTCGAGCGTCCGCCAGGGTGAGGTCTCCGTCGACGACGCGGCGGCGCAACTCAAGCGCCTCCCCTTCGAGGATCTCGGCTTCGCCCGGGTGGACCATCATCGGGCGCTGCGCCAGGGCATGGGCGAGGTGATCTTCGGCCAGGGCAAGACCGCGCAGCAGGTGGTGGAGATCTTCACCGCCCTTCGCGCCCACGGCCACCCCGTGCTCGCCACGAGGGTCGCCGACGAGGCCGTGGCCGCGCTGCTGGATCGGCACCCAGACGCCGTCCACCACGAGCTGGCGCGCTGCGTCACGTGGAGCGAGGGCCCCGTGCCCGTCACCACCGAGGGCAAGGTGCTGGTGGTCAGCGCCGGCACCGCGGACCTCCCGGTGGCCGAGGAGGCCGCGGTCTCCGCGCGCCACATGGGCAACGAGGTCGAGACCCTGTTCGACGTGGGGGTGGCCGGCCTCCACCGGCTGCTCCACGCCCACGACCGGCTGATGCAGGCGAGGGTCCTGATCGTGGTCGCCGGCATGGAGGGCGCGCTGGCGTCGGTGGTGGGCGGCGTGGTGCCGCAGCCCGTGATCGCGGTACCCACCTCGGTGGGGTACGGGGCCGCCTTTGGAGGCATCGCCGCCCTCCTGGGCATGCTCACGTCGTGCGCCAGCGGTGTCACCGTGGTCAACGTGGACAACGGCTTCGGCGCCGCGGCCGCGGCCACCCGCATCACCCGGAGCGAACCATGACCCGCGTCGCCCACCTCGATTGTTTCAGCGGCATAAGCGGCGACATGACGCTGGGGGCGCTGGTGGACGCCGGCGTCGAGCTCGACGATCTCACGTCGATGCTCCAGGGACTGGGCCTGGACGGATGGAGCCTGCGCGCGGGGCCCGTCCCCGAGGAGCACCGCATCCCGGGTACGCGGGTCGAGGTCCTGTGCGCGGAGGAGGAGCACACCCACCGCCACTTCGGCGACATCCGCGCCATGATCGAGGGGGCCGAGCTCCCGCCGGCGGTCCGCGATCGGGCCGTGGCCGTGTTCCACCGCCTCGCCGTGGCCGAGGGCAAGATCCACGGCAAGGATCCCGAAGACGTGGGCTTCCACGAGGTGGGCGCGGTGGACTCCATCGTCGACATCGTCGGCGCGGTGGCCGGACTGCACCTCCTCAACGTGGACCGGCTCACCTGTTCGCCGCTGCCCCTGGGTCAGGGCACGGTGCGCTGCCAGCACGGCCTGATCCCCGTACCGGCGCCCGCCACCCTGGAGCTCGTGCGCGGCGTGCCCACCTATCCCGGCGAGGACCACCGCGAGCTGGTGACCCCCACGGGGGCGGCGCTGACCACGACGCTGGCAGACGCCTTCGGCTCCCAGCCGGCCATGGTGATCGACTCGGTGGGGTACGGGATCGGCCAGGCGCGCGGCCAGGCCATGCCCAACGGCCTCAGGTTGCTGGTGGGCGAGGCACTGACCAGCGGCGACGTGCCCCAGGACACCACGTGGGTCCTCGAGGCCAACATCGACGACCTCGCGCCCCAGTTCTTCGGTCCCCTGGTCCAGACGCTGCTCGACGGCGGCGCCCAGGACGCGTTCCTCACGCCGGTGGTGATGAAGAAGGGCCGGCCGGGCGTGCAGCTCACCGTCCTGTGCAGCCCGGACCGCCGCGGCGCCCTCGAGGAGGTGATCTTCCGGGAGACCTCCACCATCGGTGTGAGGCGCCACCGCGCCTGGCGCAGCTGTCTCGAGCGGGAGATCGTCACCGTGGACACCCCGTTCGGCGACGTGCGGGTCAAGGTGTGCACCGGGCTCGGCGAGGAGCTCAACCGGATGCCGGAGTTCGAGGACTGCCGCGCGCGCGCTGCCGAGCACGGCGTGTCCATCCTCCAGGTCCACCGGGCCGCACTGGTCGCGGCGCACGGGCGAGGAGAGACGCGTTGAGCGTCCAGATCACGGCGCTGCTGATCGGCCCGACCGCCGCCGCGGTCGAGGGCCTCGAGTCCAGGATCACCCAGCTGAACTTGACCCTGCTCACCGCCACCCACTGGGATCGCGCCGAGAACGTCCTGGAGACCTTCGCACCGCAGGTCGTCCTCGTGGCCAGCGACAGCCGCGGCGCGGACACCCTCGACATGCTCGATCGCCTCGCGAGCATCCCGGAGGCCAAGGACACGCCGGTGGTCGTGATCGCCCCGGCCGAGGGGGTCGTGGACCGCGCCGCCGCCCACGAACTGGGCGCGGTCTGCGTGGTGGCCGGCGATCTGGACGGCGCCTGTCTGGAGGACCTGGTCACGGGGCTGGCGCGAATCGCCCAGGAGCGGGACGCCTGGCGCCGGCAGGGCAACGAGAACCAGTGCCTGCTGGAGATCGCCTCGTTGCTCCACTCCACGGCCGAGCCCGAGAAGATCCTGACCGTGGTGGCCAACCGCATCGCCTCGATGGTCCCCCTGAGTACCTGCTCGATCATCCTGGTCAGCCCGGCCGGGGACACGGCGATCGTGGCCACGGGCGCGGCCGCCCTCGACGGAGGCCTGCTGGGCCCGGAGGCGGAGCTCGAGCTGTCCCGGTTCCCCGAGCTGCGGGAGGTGGTCCACAAGGGCAACCGCCTGATGCTCGAGGCGCTGACCCACGATCCGTTCGAGATCACCATCTCCCAGGACGACGAGTCCGCCGATGTCGCCGGTACCCGCGGCAGCGCCCTGTTCCCCATCCTCGCCAACGACGAGGTGCAGGGGGTGCTCTCGCTGCACCTGCCCGTGCTGGCGCCGCCGCTGACCCAGGCCCAGGTGCCGTTCTTCGAGCGCGCGGCGGCGACCTGTGGACGCACCCTGTCCGACATCCGCCGCCGCCTCGCCGCCGACGAGCAGCCCGATCGGGTCTCCTTCGAGGCCACGGACCCATCGCTGGGGGAGCACGACCTGCTCGTCAACCTCGTCGAGCACTCCCCCAACGCCATCGTCGCCTCGGATCCCGCCGGCACGGTGCTGGTGTTCAACCGCTCCGCGGAGAAGCTCTGGGGATACCGCCACGACGAGGTCATCGGCAGGCTCAACTCCGCGGATCTGCTGATGCCGGGCGCCGGGGTCGAGGTCTACCGCATCCTCGAAAGCTCGGAGCTCGGCGAGCCGGGCTACGTGCACAACCTGCAGACCGAGGCGCTGTCCCGCGACGGCGAGATCATCCCCGTGGGTCTCTCGGCCTCCTACCTGATGGAGGACGGCGAGCCCGTGGCCTCGGTGGGCATCTTCCAGGATCTGCGCCAGCGCCTGGCCCTGGAGAGCCGGCTCCAGGAGATGTCCGCCCAGCTCGTGGAGTCGGAGAAGCAGGCCACCCTCGCTGCGCTGGCCGGCACCACCGCCCACGAGCTCAACCAGCCGCTGACCACGGTCATGGGCCTGGTGGAGCTGTTGCAGTTCAAGGTGGCCGACGACGAGCCCCTGACCGCGCAGCTGCAGCGTATCTACGACGAGACCGAGCGGATGAGCGCCATCGTGCGCCGCATCGGCAAGATCACCAAGTTCTCCACCACCACCTACGTGGGCGAGACCGAGATCCTGGACTTGGACAAGTCGAGCGATTCGAGTAAATAAAGTCCGCGCGTCGTGAGTCCAAGTCCCGCAGACTATCCCCGGAGGTGCACAGGCATGAGATTCCTGCCGATCCCCGTCCTCGCCGTCGCCCTGCTGGTCGTGACCGGCGCCGCAGCCCAGTCCGCCGACGAGATCATCGCCGAGGCCGCCGCGGCGCGCTACGAGGGCAACACCGTCCAGACGATCCAGCTGGCGCGGACCTATCGCGGGGCCACCAAGGAGTCCACGCTGGTGACCTCCACGCGCGTGGACGCCATCGAGCAGACCCACGCCGAGTTCACCGCGCCGGTGGACATGGCGGGCATGGTCTTCCTGACCAAGAAGGTCGCCGGCCAGGAGACCCAGAACTGGATGTACATGTCGGCGGTGAACAGCCTCAGCCAGATCACCGGCGCCCAGCGCACCGGCTCGTTCATGGGCACCGACTTCACCTACGAGGACCTGGAGATCGGGGACGTGGACGCGGGTACCCACGCGCTCGGCGGCGTGGAGACCATCACCGTCGCCGGCGCCAGCTACACGTGCCACAAGATCGCCACGACCCCCGTGGCCGACCGGGTCACCGGGTACGGCAAGCTCGTCACCTGGATCGACCAGACCACGTCGCTGCCGAGGATGATGCTGCTGTACAAGAAGGACGGCACCACCGAGTGGAAGCGCATGACCTTCGAGGCCTGGGACGGCTCGTCGCCGGGCAACTACGTGGCCAAGCGCATCCGGATGGAGGACCTGGTCAAGGACGCCTCCACCCTCATGACCATCACCGAGTACCGCCTCGACGTGCCCGCCACCGATCTCCCCGACTCCCTGTTCGATCCCGATCAGCTGAAAGCCCAGTGATCGCTGGAGGAACTGTGCATCCCTTCCTGTACCGGGCCGGCCTCGCCGTCCTGGGCTCCCTGCTCCTCGTCGCTGGCTCCGCCCACGCGGCCAACACCCTGCCCGACACCGTGGTGTGCCCCGTCGACGGCACCGAGGTCCACATCGAGCGGCCCATCGCTGCCAACGCCATGGGCGGCACCGACAGCGACTTCTGTCAGTACGCCGCGGGAGGGCAGATCCGCGAGCAATCCGTCGCCACCTGCCCTACCTGCCTCTACTCCGGCCTCCACTCCACCTACGATCGGCAGCTCACGGACGCCCAGAAGCGCGAGCTCCTCGAGATGCTCGACGCCCTGCGGCCCACCGTCGGGGATCCCCACGATCTCCAGCCCTGGGACCGCTACCAGATCGCCGCGCTGTGCGCAGGCGTCCTCGGCGAGAGCGCCCTTCAGCGCGGCAACCTGCTGCACGCCGGCGCCTGGACCGCCCGCGACCGCGTCGTTGGCTTCATCCCCATGATCGACGGCCCCCTCGACGCCCACAACAAGCTCGACGAGCTCGATCCCGAGTGGGCCCAGATCCCCGATCTCCGCACCCAGCAGATGGCCCTGTTCGACCTGACCCGCCTCGCCCACCGCGGCGGCTTCGTGCAGCGCCGCGACGCCTACCTCAACCAGCTCGACGACCTGCCCCCCGTCCCCGAGGATCTCATCCGCGTCCGCACCATGGTCGAGGAGTGGATCGCCATCGAGAACCGCTTCCTCTCCAAGGCCCTCGAGCACTTCAACGCCGGCCTCGACCGCGGCGAGGGCGAGACCAACGAGCAGATCTACTACCGCTACCTCACCGTCGACCTCCGCCGCCGCCTCGGCCAGGACAAGGGCCTGCGCGAGGAGCTCAACGTGTTGCTGGCGGACCCGCTCACGCCGGACCACCTCAAGCCGATGATCAAGGGGCTGAAGGAGGTGTTGAAGGGGGAATCGACTACCGAGTAACCCTTCTCCTCTCCAGCCCAACTCCGCCGCCCAGCTGGCCGCTATGGCACGTTTTTTGGCCAATGCGGCCATTCAGCCACAGGCGCTGCCTTCCCTATCCTAGTGGGAGACGCGAACCGCGCGGAGGCCGCTCATGTCGTTTCTGATCCGCCTGGCGATCGGCACCATCGAGGGCTTGGACGGGACCGAGATCCTGGCGTTGCTCGCGAATCTTCCCGCAGGACCCAGGGACGACATCGACGCGATCTGGCGGGCGAACCGCCGGGCCGATCTGGCGATGGATGAGTACGGCCTGCGCAGGATGGAGGGGTACCTATGGGGCCACATGGATGTCGCCGGAGCCATCGTCCGACAGCGCGTCACGAGCGGGCTCCCGACCCACGACGACGAGAGCAGCGATGACGAGGGGCCCCGGGACCACCTCCCCCTGCTCAACATCGTCGCTCGCAAGGTCAACGAGGTGCGCCGGTCCATGGTCCTCCGCGGTTTCCTCCACGATCCGCAGTGTGCCTCCTTCTGGGAGCTGCCTGACGATCACGGAGCCGCCCTGGACACCTACAGTGTCGACGACGACGGGCGAGCGATCCGCATGTTCACGACGGACTCCCCGGCGCCGAATACGCCCGTGGTCCACATCCTGAGCCTCGCTCGGAGCCTGCAGCTGGATGATCTCAACCGAGCCCTCCGCAAGGGTGTGGTGCCACCGTTGCTTCGCGGGAAGCACCGCTCCAGAGTGCTCGAAGTCCAGGCCACGCGCGTGAAGCTGCGTTCGTTCCGAGGGTGGGTTCGCGTCCACCACATCCTGCCGGGTCCCGGGTGCAGCCTGACGATGATGGACAGCCTCGACCGCGCCGTGCGGATCATGCGCGAACCCGAAGTCCGCGTGACGCCTACCACGCGCGCACAGCGAGACTGATTCCCTGACCGATCCTGCACAGCTCCTGTCCGGAAGGGTCATTTCTGCGAACGAGACGACGCGGTAGTCTGGGTGACATGGCGGGCCACCACGATCCGCTGCGAACCATGCGTCGAGGGGCCGAGGCCATGGCGACAAAGCTGTTCAACAGCGCCGAAATCACGGCTCAGTTCGTCGCGTTCGGCGTCCGCGAGGGCCTCGATCGGGACGCGATCCTGGCCGCGGCGGGGCTCCCGCCCGGCTACGACTTCGACCCGGACGGGGGCCTCCCCTTCGAGGACTCACAGCGGACCTGGGAGTACGTCATCCGCGAGCTTCGAGATCCGGCGGCGCCGATCCGATACGCCCAGTCCACCGACACCGAGGACTACCAGGCGCTGGGATTCGCCGCGTTCTCGAGCCGGAACGTGCGTGAGGGCATCGTCCGCACGGTGCGGTACTCCGAGCTGCTGACGAACTCGGGCCATTTCCAGTTGCTCGAGACCCCGTCGCTGGCTGTGGTCACCTGGACGCGTGACCTGCCGCTGACGCTGGCCAATCGCGTCGGCAACGAAACCGCTGTAGCCCAGTTCCTCCACCTGTGCCGCCGGGCGACCCAGTCGCAGATCACCCCCCTCCTCGTGACCTTCCGGCACCCGGAGCCCACCTCCATCGAGGCCCACGAGATCTTCTTCGGTTGCGGCGTCGAGTTCGGCGGCGACAGTGACAGCCTGCACCTGGATCCGACGCTCCTCGACCAGCCCGTCGCCAACGCGGACGAGGCGCTCTCGGCCTTCTTCGAGCGCTACTTGCAGACACGATGCTCGGATGCGACCCCAGAGCCGATCCTCGTCGACAAGGTGCGACGGTCCATCCTCACCAGCCTGTCCTCCGGGGTCCCCATCTCGGAGCACATCGCCCGCGCCCTCGGCATGAGCGACCGCAGCCTCCGGCGTCACCTCAAGCGCGAGGGGACCACCTACCGCGAGCTCGTCCGGTCGGTGCGGCTCCAGGCCGCCGATGCCCTGCTCCAGGACCCGCGCACCTCCATCGCCGAGGTCGCCTTCCTGCTCGGATACGGCGACGCCGGTGCGTTCTCCCGCGCGTTCCGACGGCAGACGGGGCATTCGCCCAAAGACCACCGGCACCGCGGTCCCGGCGAGGCGTGAGCGGATCGTCAGGAAGCGAGGAGGCGCTGCCGGTACTCGCAGGGGGTGACGCCGAGCCCCCTGCGGAACGCCCGCGAGAAGGCCCCTGCCTCGGCATAGCCGAGCAACAAGGCGATCTCCGAGACCGACCGGGTCGGGTCAACCAGCAACGCGCGCGACAGCTCCATCCGGACCGTGCCGACGAGTTCGCGGAAGCTCGTGCCCTGCCGGTCGAGGCTGCGCCGAAGGGTTCGTTCGCTCATCGCGAGGTTCGACGCGATCTCGGCGATGGTGGGCACGTCCTCGGGCAGTGCTTGATGGATCACCTTTCGCACCTGGTCACGGAGGCATCCGACCTGCGGGTGAGAAGAGGACCGCGAGCCGAGGTAGTCGTCGAAGAACGCCGCCAACGCTGCGTCCGGGCGAGCCATCGGTTGATCCAGGAGTTCCGGCGAGAACGCGATGCTATCCACCGCTGCGCCAAACACCACCGGGCAGCCGAAGAACGCCTGGTGGGCGCTCGTGTCCGGCGGCGCAGGATGCCTGAACGTCACGAGGTTCGGTCGATTCCAGATCCCCGAGGCGATCCGCCATAACCGGACGAACTCGGCCACGACATTCTCGTTGGCCACCCGCGTGCAGAGGATCGGCGGCAGTTTCCGCGACCAGGTCACCGCGACCAGAGTCTCGTTCTCGGCCATCTGCCAGCAGCCGGAGCCGGAGAGCAAGTAGGCGTACCGGACGATCCGGCCGATCCCGATCCGGGCGTTCCGACTCGCCCGCACGGCGAGCCCGACGGCGTGAAAGTCCGCCATCGTACTCTCGGCCGCCACGGCGATGGGCACTCCGGAGTCTCGCAGCCTCCGCGCCAGGTGCGACCACAGCGCCATCGAGCAACCGATGGGCATGTCGGATTCCGGCTCGAACACCGCCGTTTCGGGGAGGCGGGCGGCGGCCAGCAGTTCGGCCCGGCACAGGCCGCGACGCACGCCGAAGTCGACGAGCTTGCCCACGGAGGTGGCCGCTATCCTCATCGCAACCTCCGCAGCAACACCCACCCAGCGCCCACGCCTAGCAGTCCCATCGCCGCCATGGGCGAGAGGTGCAGCACCACCGCGTGGATGGGGCATGGACTGTCGCATGTCAGCTGGCCGGCGACCGAACTCAGCGCCCCCGCCGCCAACAGCGACAGTCCTCCGGCCCAGCCAGGCCGCAGGGGCGCCGCCCGACGGACCATGCAAAAGAGCAGCAGGCCGGGCGCCAGGGCGAGAGCGAACCCGGTGCCGATCTCGGCGAAGGAGTACTCGCGGATCACCGACCACCAGATGCGCGGATCCGAGACGAAGCTCACCATCCGATAGGCCATCCACGACGTCCACGTGGCCAGTACGATCACCGGCAGCGGCCGCGTGACGAAGCGACGCTCCTCGCCGGGTACGCTCAGCGAGAACGCGCTGTGTGCCGACGCCACCACGGTCGCGAGGGCCAGCAGCAGCGGGATCAGGAAGGAGGTGTCCCCCAGGCGCTCGCAGAGATCGGGCCGTATCCCCAGCGCCAGCGTCCCTGCGGTGAGGTAGAGCGTCGCCGATCCCATCCAGGCGCCGAACCGCGTCTGCCGCGGCCAGATGCGGCGAACGGGCGCGGCCTCGCCAGCGAGCTGCTGGACCAGGCGATCGACGTCAGCCATCGTGCTCCCCCAGCTTCTTTCGCAGGCGTTTGTACCCGCGATGGGCCGCGACCTTCACCGCCGACTCGCTCATTCCCAGGATCTCGGCCACCTCCTTGACGCTGCGTTGCTCCAGCTTCAGCAGCTCGACCACCCGTCGCTGCCCCGCCGGGAGTCCGGCCACGGCAGCTCGGACCGCGGCTCGATCATGGCTCGCGGTCACGAGGTCGCGCGGATCCGCAAGGTCCGATACGTCAGCCCGGTTGGTCTCGCGGATCGTCGCTCGGCTGACCCGCCGGAACGTGTCCGTGAGCCTGTGGCGGGCGATCGCCCTGAACCAGGGCATGAACGGCCGGGCCGGGTCGTAGGTGTGCCGCGCCTTGTGAACCGCGATGAGGACATTCTGCATGCCGTCGTCGACGCGGTCCGGCGGCAGCTGATGTCTCGCCATGGTCCGCACGGCCTCGGCCAGCTCCTTCAGCAGGGTCTCGTACGCGGACCTGTCCCCGCCCTGTGCGAGCACCATGAGCCGCCGGAGCTCCTCGCTCACCGCGTCCCTCTCCAGACCTGAGGTCTCCCCTGGGTTCGGGCCATCCCCCCGCCGAAGGACTGCCCTATCTTGATCTTCGCAGGTGGGGACCGATCGGTTACAGCCCGGCCGCGATTTTCTCGTCCCCTACGTCCGTCGGGGTGTAACCAAATCGCCGCTGCATGCGAATCAGAAAACAGAGACAACCCACATCCAATGCCCCTGGAAAGGAAACGAGTCATGCACGACGCCCGCATCCTCCTGACGTTCGCCCTCGTCCTGTCCCTGCTGTCCCTCGCGCTCCCGGCGTGCGAGACCGGGACCCACCCACTCAACGGTGGCGACGACGATGACGACGACGACATCGTGGATGACGACGACGATGACGTGGCCGACGACGACGACGCTGCGCCCGCCGAGGCCGCAGTCAGTGGCGCCGCGGGCCGCACCTTCTCCACGTGCCCGCCGGCCGGCAACGGCGTGGGCGACCTGTGCATGTTCCTGCTGTCCGACTGCGCAGACCCCGACAGTACGGTGGCCAGCGCCGTCGTACTCGACGCCGACATGTCCTGGCCCGACAACAAGATCGACTTCACCGTCGAGGAGGTCCCCGACGGCGTGTGGCAGCTCTACGGCTTCCTCGACGACGACGGCAGCGGCTGCGAGGGCGGCATCTCCAACGGAGACTTCTTCCTCGCTGGTGCCTGCGTCGAGGTGGTGGTGGTGGATCAGCGGGACGTGGAGGGGGTGGTGGTCACGTTCGATTCGAAGTGTCAGCTCTGATTCAACTCCTCACGTTTTCGCGGCGTTCCCGGACGCCGGCGCCGATGAGCTGCGTTTCCCGTTGCCCCCCCTCTGACCGGATCTGCACGGAGTCTGACCGAAACGGTCATTCAATCCCAGTAGTCACACCGATATCGTGTGAGAGGTGCTGACCCAGCTTGCCGCGAGGATTTGGAAGACATGAAGGTAGACTGCTACGTCTGTGAGTGCACGGGGAAGGTCGAATGTGATCAGTGCCGCGGCAAGGGGAGATACGGCGGCCTCTTCGGATTCGGAACGTCGGTCTGCGTGACCTGTTCGGGGACGGGTACGGTGGAGTGCACCGCCTGCCTGGGGCGCGGTTGTTCGGTGGACGAGCCGCGGAGGCCCCGCACGTCGAGGGTGAACGGCTTCGAAGTGCCGGGAGGCTCCTTCACCACCGCGTTCGCCGACAAGGACACCGACAGGTACTACGCGGCGACGGATGCCATCGAAGCGATGGCAGGGAGAGGCAATCGATCGGGCCTGGGCGAGATAGAGGCATTCATTCGATGCAACAGCAAGAACGATGCTCTCAAATTCCACAAGCCGAGTTCGGGGCGCATGGTTCAGTCCAGCGTCCAAGACGCTGATCGGGAATTGACGATCCTGATCAGCCGGGATCAACACTTCGAAGATCCCGAAACCGTGCAACGACAGTTCGCCGTTTATCTGGCTCAAGGCAGGAAGGACCTGCTGGGCAGCTTGCTCACCGAGACCGAATCCCGGTTCGGCTTCGTGATCGCCAGAAAGCTGGAGTTGTTGTTTTCTCACTACATCGCTCACGGAAAATACCTGAGTGCGAAGCGATGAGAAGTTGAACAGGAGATACGAGCTCTGGAGCATTCGCGGATAGCAAGCGAGGAGCAGGACTGAGACATTCGGATCGCGGGATGATCCTACCGCGAGATTCGGGCCCGTATCACCGCGATCCCGAGACCGTTTCCCTCAAGTTCTCCCCTCGCGGAGCCTCGTCGTCGGGGGCCTCCTCTTCCGGAACGTCCGCGTCCGTGGCGACCTGTTCTCCGCCATCCTCCGCCGGCTCGACCTCGTCCATCAGCTCCGCTACCGCCTCTTCCTCCTCTGCCGCCGGCAGGAACGCCAGCACCTTGGCCTCGAACCGCACGCCGCCGGGCGTCTCGTGCTCCTCGATGCACCAGCAGCGGTCCTTGACCAGCTCGGCCACCCCCGCGGCGGCCGTCTCGACGAACTCGTTCTGATCGAGGCGGCTGGTCAGGTCGCTGGCGTCGCCAGTGGTGGACAGCACCTCGATGCTGCCCGCCTGGATCGACTCGCCGAGGTAACGCACGACCTGGATGCGCGCGTCGCGCTGGGCCTGGGAGCGGGCGATGCGCTCGGAGTCGAGGATGTCGGAGAGTCCGACGAAGTACTCGCCGCGGTTGCTGCGGGGGATCTGGCTGGTCCAGTCACCGCACGGCTCGCAGGCCTTGTACAGATCCGGGGGCACGGCGGTGGTCTTGAACGCGAAGAACACGGGGTTGTCGAAGGTCACGGAGCGCTGCCACTGCACGCCGTCCTTGACCTCGACGCCCACCTCGACGCCCTTGGCGCCCCCGCTGGCCTTGAGTCCCTTCTGGTCCGCCGTGAAGTGCATCACCTTGCCGCTGCCCTCGAGGAACTCGCCCAGGTAGAGCCCGGTGCAACGCCCGGCGCCTTCCTCGCAGCAGGCGGCGAAGGCCTCGGGATCCTCGAGGGTCGCGACCATCTTACGGGTCAGGGTGTACTGGACGCGGACGATGGAGCCGCCCTTGTAACCGAACCCGACGCTCCCGCCTGCTCCGAGGGAGCTGAGCAGGGGGAGGCCGAGTCCGGCGGAGACCGACGTGCTGGCGTTGAAGTACTCGTCGTACTGCACGCCGCCGGCGTCGATCTCCCGGTAGGTGATGTGCTCGCCACAGGCCGTCTGCATCGCCATGGCGTCGTCCAGATCGAGCGCGCCCTCGGGGACGAAGCGTCCGAGGTACGGCGAGGGATCGGTGTCGAAGCTGCTGCGCATGAAGAAGTTGGAGCGGCCGGTGGACACGCGCTCCACCAGCTCGAGCAGCTCGGGCGGGACTTTCTGCTTTCGCTTGGTCTGGGCCGGCAAGCAGACGAGCAAGGACGCCGCCAGGGCCGCGGCGATCGCGGCCGGCCGGATGATCCTCGGTGCTGTTTCAGTCATACACTACTCCCTTTCTCCTGGTCATTGCCGCCCGCGCGCTGGACGACTGTCTTGGTCAGGGCCGGCACGGGGAGGCGTCCTCCCGGGCCCGCTGGGCCGCCTCGACGATGGCCGAGAACTCATCGCTGTTCGAGCCGACCACGGTGTACGTGGCCCGTCCGACGGCGGCGCCCGCCGGATAGACACCTTCGCTGAAGCTCTGCTCCACGCGGCAGTACCCCAGCCAGCCCTCGGCGGGCCCGAACGACTCGCCGGCCGGCACGGCTATTGCGACGAGGGACTCGTCGCCCGCGACAGGATCCCGGATCACGAACCCCTTCCCGACGGATCCCTCGGCGTCCACCACGTCCGGGATGCCGGGGTATGGCCAGATGAGGAAGGCCTCACCGCTACGGGTGACGCTGAACACGCGCACACGCGCCGGGCGGTTGACCCGGACGATGGGCTCGATCTCGGCGCCCTCCTCGAAGACGTTGTCTCCGCGGGGCAGATCGACCCAGACCTGTAGCTGCTCGTCTCCCGCCCTCGCGCCCCGCTGGAGCTGCAGCGTGTGGTCCGCGACACAGTCCCCGGCCTCTCCGGACTGCAGGGCGAACAGGTCGAGGGGGAACCGCGGGCCGGGTAGGGCCACCTCGCCGGCCACGCCCGGCGTGTGCATGTAGGCCATCAACTTGACCCCGTCGTCGCGGGGCGAGAGCACCAGCTGGAGGCGATCCGCATCGACACAGCGCGATGGTTCGCCTGCCACACCGCCTTCCCCTACCCCGTCGCGGCAGATCCGCACCCCTGACCGTCCGAGAAAGCCGTCCAGCTCGGTCCGGATCGCCGTCCCCAGCACCCCGGCCGAGCAGCCGCTCGCCCACTGGGGGGCCTCGTGCCGCACGAGATCCGCCCGCTGCGCGGCGACCTCCCCGGCCAGGGCTGCGAGCCGGCCGTCCAGGTCCCGGGCCTGCGTCCTGAGCAGATCCACGTGCTCGCGGGGGATGGCCACCGAGACGCACGCCTGCCGCCGTTCGAACTGCTCCTCCCACGTGGTCACGTGGCGCTGAACACTGGCGCAGGTCATCTCGGTCAATCCCGCGCAGACGTTTCGCAACAGCCGCTCCCGCGCGATCTCGTAGGCCTCGTTCAAGGCCTGGTCGCGGGGTCCGCTGGCGTGGCCCACCTCCACCCAGTAGCCGGGGGGTGGAGTCGTGGAGCAGGACGCGTCGGCGCCGGAGGACTGTGTGACCGAACCGGCAGCGGGACCACCGATCAGAAACGCCGAGAACAGCGCCGAGAAGAGCGCAGCCGCGTACGATGGACGAGGGTACCCGTTCATCACTTCTTGCTGTAGCCCTTGTCGAAGAGGAACACCTCGTCGACCAGCTCCGCGGTCTCCGGTCCGGTCCTCGACCAGGGCGGCTTGAAACGGTAGAGGCGTAACGTCTGACCCTGCACCATCAGTGCGTAGTTGCTCTCCCTGCTCTCCATCAGGGTGACGACCCAGTCCGACGGGGCCTGCGCCAGCTCGGCCGATATCTTCGCGGCATGTTCCGCGAACCGCGGGTCGAGCTGCGCCTTCGTACCGACCAGGAAGGCCTCGATCCGCCAAGGCGGGACCAGGGCGGGATGGTCGCAGCTCCCGGTGCCAAACTCCTCCCCATCGAAGCGGACACTCATGATGGCGGCTGTTTGGAGTCCCAACACATCGCTTTCGAAGGTATGGACATTCTCGTAGCCGCTCGTGTACCGCCAGCACCCGGACTGTCCCACGGCGAGCAACACCACGAGCAACGGGAGGAGCTGTCCTCCCGCCGCCACGGTTCGGCGAGCCATTTTCTCGTGCATGCTGAGCCCTCCACTCGATTCGTCGGTAGCCGTCGCGCTCGAACCCGCGATCCACGAGCCTCAGGGCAACCCTCCACCCGGCTTGAACCCCGTATACTTGTCGCTCAACACCTTTGCCGCGGCCACCGTGAAGAGACCCGTGCTCAATCCGAACACCACGACACCGCCTGCGAAACGTGACTCGTCCTGGATGACCAGGTCATCATCGAGCACATTCCCTGCGGTCAAGGAGCCGACCAACATCCCGGCCATCGAAGCGAAGAACAGAGCCATGTACAAGGGACGCTCCTTCTCGACGACCAGCTCCCCGCGCACCCTCCATCGCCCTCGATGCAGCTCGGCCGATCCCGCGGTCACACCACCTTTGTGGTGCTTGAACTGCACGACGTACTCCCCTGGCGCGACCTGGATCTTGCACGGCGCATCGCAGGTCCTGGGGGTACTCCAGTCCGAACGCAGGATCGCTACAGTCGTCCGCGGTAGGTTCGCGGTGATGCGCAGGTCGCAGAACCCGCCGGAGGCCGGGAGTCGATGCTCCTCGCGCAGGGACGTATCGTGCTGTGTGACGTGGTCGACCACCTCCTGCGCCGCGTGCAGGTGAGGCACCTCGACGGAGCGGGTCGCGCCGGCCGAGCTCACCGAGGCGTCGCGGTATTTGTGGATGTACTCCTGGGCCAGCGAGGCCGCCTCGCCGTCGCGCTTCAGCAGGAGCGGCTCGACCTCCCGCCACTCGCGCTCCGCCCTGGCCAGCAACCGCTCCTCGGCATCGTCGAGGTTGTCCTGCTGGGCCTGCATCAGCTCGGCCTCGGCCTCGCGAGCCCTGCGGACCTGCTCGGCCAGGGCCGCGAGATCCTCGCCCGAGCCGACCTCGGCGTTGGTGACCGCCGGTCTGTTGCGGGGGTCGTCTTCGGGGAGGACGAGAGCCGCCAGATCAGGCCCCCCCTCGCGCCCCTGTGACAGGACGAGGTCTGCCCCGGGGCCGACCAGTCCCGGGGTCTGCGTGCGGCCGCGGACGACCGAGCGCAGGGCGTCGGCGGTGTAGGTCACCGCCTCTGCGACGGTCACCTCGCGGTCCTCGTCTTGGTCGGCCCAGCCGCGCAAGCCGCCGAGCATCAGGTAGCTGAACGCCGGTCGGTCGACGCCGGGGAGCGGGCCGGCGAACTGGTTGGACTGCCCCGCGGTCACCACGGTGACGCGGGTGGAGTCCAGTGCGTAGCTCGGGATCATCGGCTGCAGTCCATCCACGAGCGCCCCGCCGCCCTGGGACTGCCCCGAGAAGCACGCATCGAGCAACAACAGGGTCTGGGCCTGCGGCCCCAGGGTGAGATCCTCGATCAGTTCCCGCTGGATCAGCCCACGCGCGTAGACACTGTCTGCGGTCTGTTGGGTGTCCACGCCCACCAGGATTCCGTCGAGGCCGTCCGCCGCAGGCGCGCCGTGGCCGATGAACACGAACCACAGCGTACCTCCAGGCTGGACCCGCTCTGTCGCGGTCACGGCGGCCTTGCGCATGGCCTCGAGCGTCGCCTCGTTGTCCCGCAACAACGTCACGCTGCCCACGGGAACGCCCCGTGTACGCGTCAGCCAGGCGTACCAGTCGCTTGCGTTGGCCACCGCGCCCGCCACGTCCGGAACGAAGAAGTAGTCCTCGATGCCCACGATGACGGCGGCATCGTTCTCGCCACCCCCTTCGTGTCGCGGCGGCCGGTTCAACGAGGGCCACTCGTCGCGCTTGGCGTGGCTCGCCCCAGGGGTGGCCAGGAGCGCGGCGAGCGCCAGTGCGACACAGGAGATCTCGAGGCGTCCGGTCATGGCGAGCCCCCCCCCGTCTTCACCCGCGGTTCGCCCTTTTGATCGCTCTTGCCGAGTTCCTCCACCGCTGGCGTGCCGTCCTCGTGGCGGACCGTCACACCGTTCGGTGTTGCGAACGCCTTGCCGAAGATGATCGCGAGCGGCAGGTTGATGCCCACCAACCCGGCACCGATGCCAAACGTGGCGTTCAAGACGGCCAGATCACCGGGAGTTCCGGCGTCGTCGTCGTCGGCGTACCTCAGGGCCACTCCCAGGACCATGGCGACAGTACCCATCATGGTCCCCATGATGTGGAATGTTCGCGCCATCTCCAGTCTGCTCGCGAGCCTCTCCGTCTTCAGATGCGCACTGGCCGTCCAGTCACCCGCGCTCAGCGAGGCGGTGGTGGAGACGTAGGCTCCGCTGCCGTGCATGAACTCCATCGCGTACGAGCCGGGTGCGAGCCGCAACTCGCACGGTGTTCGACACGAGAGCCCGCTGGTCCAGCCATCGGCGCGGACATCGACCATGGTCTTCGGGAGAAACGCGCTGAAGCTGACCCGCGTGCTCGCGGCCTCGGCCTCCGCGCCCTGGATCGAGGCGGTCGTGGCGCGACCGATCGCTACTTGCGCATCGTGCACCCGCGCGATCTCCACCCGGCGGGCCTCCTCGAGCACCCTCACCGAGGCGTCTTCGTACTTGGCGATGTACTCCTCGGCCAGGCGTACGGACTGGCTGTCGGCAAGGCTCAGCTGCGGCTCGATCTCGAGCCACTCCCGCTCGGCCTCGTCGCGCAGCGACGCCTCGGCCGCCTCGAACTCCTCCTCCATGGCCCGCGCCAGGGCGGCCTCGGCCTCCCGCGCCGCGCGGGAGCTCTCGGCCAGGGCGATCAGGTCGGCGTCCGAACCCAGCTGCTCGGGAGAGCCGCCAGACGAGCCATGCGCGCCCGATGTGCCCCTGCGCTGCGCCTCGATCACCATCGCGGCCAGGTCGGGCCCCTGCTCGGTCCCGCGAGACAGCACCATGGCTCCACCTGGCCCGACCACACTCGGGGTCTGGGCACGGCCGTGGATCAGGACGCGCATTGAGTCCGTGGCGTAGGCAATCGCCTCGTCAGCTGTCACTCCACCGACGCCGTCCCGCTCTGCCCAGCCTCGCAGCCCTCCGAGAAGGAGGTAGCTGAATGCCGGGCGTTGGGCGCCCGGCAGCGGACCTGCGAACTGGTTGGCCTTCCCCGCGGTCAGCACGGTCACGTCGCCGGGCTGCAGGGCGTAGCTGGGGATCATCGGTTGCAGGTTCTCGACGAGCGCCTCGCCGCCGCTGCCCTGTCCGGAAAAACAGGCGTCGAGAACCAACAGGGTCTCGGCCTGTCCCCCGACGGACAACGCGTCGATCAGCTCGCTCTGAATCAGGCCCCGGGCGTAGACGCTGTCGGCCGTCTGCTGCGTGTCGATCCCCACCAGCACGCCGTCCCGGCCGTCCTTGGTGGGCGCGCCGTGGCCGATGAAGACGAACCACAGCGTGCCACCCGGCTGGACCTGCCCACGCATCTCCCGCACCGCCGAGAGCATGCCCTCCCGGGTCGCCTCCTGGTCGCGCAGCAGCATCACACTGCCCACGGGCAGCCCGCGGGTTCGAGTGAACCACGCGTACCAGGCGTTGGCGTTGGCGACCGCGCCGGGGACGTCCGGCACCATCAGGTAGTCCTCGACGCCCACGATGATCGCGGCGTCGGCCTCGCCGCCCCCCTCGGTGGGTAGCGCCTGGGTCAGGTCGGGCCACAGGGGTTCTCCGCGAGCCTGGGACGCGTAGCCCAGCGTGAGGCACATCCAGACCTCGAGGACCGCACCCATTGCGACTTTCTTGCTTCTCACGTCCATACCCTCCCCGCCGCCAGCCCCCCCCATCACACCACCTCGACCGTACCGCCGAGCGAGGGGGCTGCGGAATGGCAGGAGCGGCCAGATTCCGTGCAGGACCGGCCGTACGCCGAGGTCGCATGGCTTCCACCTCGCGGCGCGCGCAGACGCAGGGCGGCCCCATGGCCACTTCGGCACGAAAATCGGCCGACCGGGCCATTCTTGAGGCGTACCCAGTCAGGGATACTCGGGGTTCGAAGGGGGATCCGAGATGCACGACGGTTCGCGCTCGTTGTCACCGCCCATCACGACGCTCGCGCTCGCGGCCGCGGCTCTCGCGCTCGCCGCGATGGTCCTCGCGCTCCCTGCCGAGGCCCACGCACAGCGATCCCGCTGCGACAACCGCGTCCTCGCCGGCCACCCGTTCATACCGTCGTTCCTGGTGGGGCAGCCGTTCAACACGCGGATGTGGGGGATGTCCACCGGCGTGGGGGTGATGCGGGGCAACGTGACGGGCGTGGACTGGGCCATCGACCTGGCCGACCTCAACCTGAGCATGATGACCCAGCAGCCGATCGTCGGCCCGCTCGCCGTCCGGGCATTCCTCGAGGGACAGACCCTGGTGGGCACCAACCTGGACACGGCCATCGCCATCGGGGCGTTCGGGATCGGGGATGGCGGCGGTGGCGTCCTGGTCAACTTCTTCACCCGCCGCGCCGCCCTCTCCGCGTCCATCGACGTCTCCGTGGGTCGGGGGTACAACCTCAGCGCCTACAACGCCGTGGAGAAGCTCGACGCGGCGCTGGAGTCGGCCATCGAGCAGCTGGAGCAGGGACAGCTGCCGGACCCGGACAGCCTGGACGTCTCGTTCGGGCCCAACGACCTGACGACGCACTACTACTACCTGGACGTGGGGCCCTCGCTCACGTTCGGCCTCGGCCTCTTCGAGTGGATGGGTCTGTACGCGGAGGTCGCCTACGACTACCAGCGGCAGATCATCTGGGAGGGGAGCACGGACTACGACCACGAGGTCACGCCGGGCATCGGCCTGAGCTTCAACTTCGATCCGTACAAGGTCCCGCTGGGGATCAACCTCGCCTTCCAGCGGGCCCAGAACCTGCAGTGGAACGAGGCGAGCGTCAACAGCGTCGAGACCGGGCTGTACTACGCGGGTGGGGAGCACTTCGCGGCGGGCGCGTCCGCGGTGATGAGGTTCGCAGAGCGCGACGAGGCCGGCTTCCAGTCGTACAACTACGGCGTGCAGATCGGGATGGCGTACTACGAGTGACCCCTGGACCCGACGCGCACGGCCCGGAGTTCGCGTGCGCAGAGGAGGACGAGATGGAGGCGACACGAACGAAACGACGGTGGCTGCTCGGGTGGACCGCGCTGCTCGCGGTTCCGTTGATTCTGGGATACGGGAGCTCCTGCGACACGACCGTGGGCGATGACGACGACGACAGCGCCCTCGTGCCCATGGAGCAAGACGCGAACCTGCTGTTCGACATCGCCGCGCCGGAGATCCAGGAAGGGGACGCGCTTGTGGTCGAATGCTGCGCCGAGCGCGCCGTCGGAGGCGCCATGTCCGACTGGTCGCTGAGCGTCGACGAGACCGTGACCGGCGACCAGATCGAGCTGCAGGGTACGCTTCACTGGCTCGAGGACCCGGACTACGCAGACGACGACGGGACCACCGATCAGACGACCACACTGTCCATCCACGGGCTCGCCGAGGGCACCTATACGGTGTCGGCCAACGGCGGTGTGGGGGACTGCTGGGACCACGAGGACGGCGCCACGATCACCGTGACCGTGCTGCCCGCGTCATGAGGCGCACCTGTCGCACTGCCGCCAACCCAGGCCTACGGCCGGAGGAGCAAGAAAAGATGTCGAGACAAGCTCAACGGATGAACGCGGCCCTCGTCCTGGCGGTCGCACTCGGGCTGCCGTGGCCCGCCTCGGCCGATCTGAGGATCACCTTCGAGGGCTACCGCAGTGGGCAGGGAACCCCCGAGGGAGGATCCATCGTCTGCGTGGCAGACGGCAACCCGGACCCGTGGTTCGGATCCCTGCCGTACCAATACGTGGACGGCTGGAACCACGAGCCGCGCGTTCCCTCGAACTGGTACACCGGGACGTGGAGCCCGGGAGGCCACGCGGGCACCGGGGTCGAGGTCGACGGATGGACCTCCCTCGACAGCGCCAATCCGGACCGCTACGTGTTCGACTTCCAGGGGTTCCAATACGACCACAGCTTCTTTCACGACGAGTCACAGGGGTACTATCCGGGAGACTCCCTGTACGGCCGCGAGTACCGCTACTACGACGTCATGACGGGCGGAGACGAGGGGACCTGGACCATCCACGACACCCAGACGGCGACGGACGTCGCCCAGGGGACGCTGGGCGATCCGTTCCTGGTGGACATCTTCTACGATCCATTGAACTTCGGCACCGGGTCCTTCGATCCGGACGTCCTGGGAACGGGAACACTCGCCTTCGACAACGACGGAGGAGCCTTCTACACCGAGCTGCTGACCCAGTGCCAGACGCCTGTGCTGACCCTGGAGGTCCACACGGACGACCCCCCCCTTCTGGCCGAGAACTGGGCTGCTCCGGCAGACGAACAATGGGCCGTATTCAGCGGCTCGGTCACGGTCGGCGAGTGCGAGGAACCGCTGCCAGGTGACGACGACGACCCGGGGGACGACGACGACGCGGCCGACGACGACGACGCGGGTGACGACGACGCGGGTGACGACGACGCAGGAGACGACGACGCTGGAGACGACGACGCAAGCGACGACGACGCGGGTGACGACGACGCGGGTGACGACGACGCGGGTGACGACGACGCCGACCCCGCGGACGACGACGCGGCCGACGACGACGTGTTCGACGAGGAGGATCTGCCCACTCTGTGCTTGTGTACCCAGTCGGGCGGGCCGAACCCCGATCTCGTGGCCCTATCGATCGCCCTGATCTGCCTTCTCGGCTACCGCAGGGCCAGGTAGGTATCCCAGAAAACCTTGCCGTCGTTTCGCGAGTGCGACATCGTGGACGGCGCTGGGGATACGGAGTCGGCGCGGTCGCCGCGCAACGCCTACATCTTTTCACGCGACAGGGATTCCAGCCAGGTCATGTACGCGATACCGGCGCCCCACTCGGTGTTGATCTGCCAAACGACCTGCCCCTGCGCAGTGACTTCCGATATCTGGCCTGCCGTGCTCCATGTGACCAACGTGTTGCCGCTCGGCAGTCTCTTCACGTCTCCCAGGGCGTAGCAGTACAGCGGTGGGTTCGCGTGATGGGACCAGGTCCGATCGGCGAGGCCGGTGGATTCGTCCAGCTCGTACTCGACGACGCGAGAGTCCAGATCCTCGATCGCGCCGTTGTCGAAGACGAGGATGCCTCCGTCGAGCCCCTGGAAGTTGTGCTGGCCGGTGAAAAGATCGGTCCTCCCGTCCTCGAGCACGAAATCGCTGTGGGCGCCCCCGATGTGATGAACGACGTCCCCGCTGGCTCGGTCGATCCTCAGGATGGTGCTGAGGTTGCGTAGACCGACCAGGTACGACTCGTCCCCGGGGTCGTGGTCCAGAGCGTTGGCATGGGCCCAGCTCTGGCTGGATTCGTCCGCGACCGACGGATCGTACGGCACGTGGTCCCAGATGGACCAGACGTCGTACAACAGCCCGTCGGTACGCAGCTCGACGAGGCCTTCCCCGACGACGTCCGTGCCGTCCACGTTCGCGATGTCGTACGCCAGGAACGTCAACGTGCCGTCGGGCAGCTCCACGAAATCATGGTGGAGCATCCCCAGCGGCACCTCCTCCACCTCGGTCCCGTCGAGGCGAACCCGCAACAACGTGGCATCGACGGGCTCGGGGTCACCGCCGTCCCATCCCTGCGCCAGGATCAGCATCCACTGGCCGTCCCGCGACGTCTGACTGCGCCACACGTCCGCCGTCTCACGCTCGATGGGATACCACCAGACGTAGTCTCCGTCCGAATCCACGATGACCGCGACGGGGCCCTCGCCGAGGAACGTGCCCACGAGGTATCCGTCGTGAGCCTCCGCGGTGTTCTCCGTGAGCTCGATGTCCGGGAGGCAGGCCGGCACCGCGCCGGTCTCGATCGTCGCGATGTCGCTGGCGTACGTGCCGTCCTCGGACTCCACGACCACGCGCCAGAAGTAGATCTTCGACGGCTTCAGGCCCAGCAACACGGCCCTGTACTCGTCTTCGTCCCCCCGCACGCCGGCGTTACGTCCTCCCAGCGAGGGCGAAGGCCCGTACTGCACGTACGTGGAGGTGACCTCTGAGACAGCTGTGGCCCAGCGGACCTCGACGACCGTCGGGATGAGCTCGCTCAGCGACGCGTCGTGCCAGGCGATGCCGGCAGACGAGTCCGTCGAGTCGTCGTCATCCGCCAGGACATCGTCGGCGTCGTCGTCGACGGTCCCCTCGGAGTCGCCGTCCTCGGAAGGACAGCCGCCCAGGAGGATTGCAGCGGTCGACACAGCGACCCACGAGGTCCCCCGCAGGAGCGTGTTCAGGGCTCTGCTCGGTCCTCGCCCGGGTGATCTCAAGGGGGTTCGCACGCGTGTTCGAAGCAGCCATCGACCTCGTACGTGACGCAGACCCATCCTCCGCAACACTCGGGGCACTCGACGAGGCTGGATTCGGGGTTGCAGTCCGCCGGGACGAGGTCGCAGGTCTCGCCGTACGATTCGCTGCACCACATGTCGCCGTTTCGACAGGAGCCGCAATCCTCGGGGCAGGTCTCGCAGGTCTCCGTGCCCGTCCCCATGCCCCAGTAGTTGGGACCGGGGAAGGTGCAAAAACCATCACCGCAGTGGTTGAGCTGCCCGTTCACGCAGTAGTTGTGATCCTCGTCCCCGTAGCACAGGCCCGATCCGCAGCAGCTGATGGGGGTGATGTCACAGCACGTCCCCTCCACTCCCTGCTGCTCGCCGGTACAGTCGTTGAGCACGGTCTGCGCATCCCAGTCGTTGCAGTCCGCCGGGCAGCTGTCGCAGTCCTCTCCTGCGTCGCACGACTCGTCGCCACAGTACGGGACCGAGCCGTCGAACCACCCCCAGACGGAGAAGTGGTCCGCGAAGATGGTGGTCACGGTTCCGGGATCGATGTACAGCGTCCACACCTGCTCCCAGTCGGTGTCCGCCTCGTCATCGAGTCGCAGGACCAGCTCGGCCGGCTCGGTCAGCGCGATCTGGATCGGAACGGCAAACGTCTGGCCGTGGGGCTCCAGCACGAGGCCGTGCGTCGAACGCCAGTTCGCTCCGTCGGGTGCGTCGGGCAGCAAGGCCACAGCGACCAGGGAGGCCTCGATCTCGAGGGTCTCGTCGAGGGCTCCTGCGGGGATCGTCACGACGATGCCCTCGATGGTCAGGGAGCCGCCGTCGGGGCCAACCGACACGCTCTCCACGGTCGCGTCGTCGTCATCGCCGGTCGACGTGTCGTCGTCGCTGACGTCATCGTCATCGCCGGCCGATGTCGTATCGTCGTCATCGCCGGTCGGCGTCGTATCGTCGTCGTCGACCTCCTCGTTGGACTTGCATCCGGCGATGCCGAGCAGGATCGCCGCGAGAACGGCGAGCGGGCAGTGAAGATTCTGAGCCATCGCTTCCCCTTTCCAACGCCGATCCTGTCGCATGATTGCATCGGGGAACATGGCACCGTCGGCCAAAGGTCGAGCAAATCTGGCCATACGCATCGCTCGTCCCAGCAATGGGTGGCGGATTCCGGCACGCGCCCCGCGCAGACCTGGCCGCAAATGCTGGTTCTTTGGCCGCATGTGCCGTTCATGGCGACGGCGCGCCCCCGTATCCTCCGAGTGGGAGGAACCATGAAAACAGGGCTGTCCCTTCTCACGGCCGCGGTGCTGGTAGCGCTCCTGGGTCTCGGCGGTTGCCCAGCAGACGAGCCCGCGGATGACGACACCACCGGCGACGACGACGTCACGGGTGACGACGACGCCACGGGTGACGACGACACCACGGGTGACGACGACGACGCCACGGGGGACGACGACGACGCCACGGGGGACGACGACGACGCCACAGGGGACGACGACGACGCCACGGGGGACGACGACGACACCACCGCATGCACCGATGCGGACGGCGACGGCGTCTGCGTGGAGCACGGCGACTGCGACGATGGTGACGCCGCCGTCTTCCCCGGCAACACGGAGACCACCTGCAACGGAGTGGACGACGACTGCGACGCAGCGACGCTGGACGAACCCGACGGGGACGGGGACGGGGCGACGATCTGCGACGACTGCAACGATGCCGACAGCGCAGTCTACCCCGGGAACGCGGAGACGACCTGCAACGGGGTCGACGACGACTGCGACGCAGCGACGCTGGACGAACCCGATGCAGACGGGGACGGCTCGACGGTCTGTGAAGACTGCGACGACGCCGACGCCAACGTCGGGCCGGACGAGGTCGAGGTGTGCGGCAACGGCATCGACGACGACTGCGACGCCGCGACCGTGGACCTGTTCGACGCGGACGGCGACGGCACCGACTGCTCGGTGGACTGCGACGACACGGACGCCAACCTGAACGCCTCGGACGCGGACGGGGACGGCCAGTCGTCCTGCGACGGCGACTGCGACGACGCGGACGGCGCCGTCGATGCCCTCGATGTCGACGGCGACGGGCAGACCAGCTGCGACGGCGACTGTGACGACACCGACCCCGGCGCCAATCGGCTGGACGCGGACGGTGACGGCTTCGACAGCTGCGACGAGGGAGATTGCGACGACGGCGACGCGGGCGCGCATCCCGGCGGGATCGAGACCTGCAACGGCATCGACGACGACTGCGACGGCAACCTCGACGAGGGCTTCGACGGGGACGGCGACTCGCACACTACCTGCGGCCCGGACGGCGCCCTCGGCACGGCCGATGACGACTGTGACGACAACGACGCTTCGTCGTACCCCAATGCGCCGGAGCTATGCGACGGCCTGGACAACAACTGCAACGGCGTGGTGGCCGCCGACGAACTCGACGACGACGGGGACGGGCAGATGGGATGCGAGGGGGACTGCGACGACACCGACGACACCGTCTACGACGGCGCCGAGGAGCTGTGCGACGGCGTGGACAACAGCTGCGACGGCATCGTCGACGGGCACTGCCGGTTCGACCTGGCCCTTGCGGACGCGACGCTGACGGGACTGGGCGGGATCGGAGATTGGATCAGCTACGCGTTCGACGCCAATGGAGACGTCAACGGGGACGGGTACGACGACATCCTCATCGGATCCCACGACAACGACGAGGCAGCGACCGACGCCGGCGCAGCGCACCTGGTGCTATCCCCGATCAGCGGCACCCTCGACATCGCCAACGCCGACGCGAAGCTCCTTGGGCACACAGCCGGGGACGAGGCGGGGTACTCCGTGTCCTTTGCCGGGGACGTGGACGCAGACGGATACGACGACATCCTCGTCGGAGCCCCGTATCGGTACGTGAACGGCACCGGCGCCACCGCCGGTTCCGCCTACCTGCAGTACGGACCTGTCACAGGCACGATCGATCTCGGCTACGCCGACGTCGTGTTCATGCCGGAGGGCCGAGACGCCGTGGGGTGGTCGGTCTCCGACGCAGGCGACGTGAACGCGGACGGTTATGGCGACGTCCTCATCGGCGCCTGCAACTACAGCTCCGCGGGCCTCGTCTCCAACGGAGCGGCGTACCTCGTGCACGGGCCCGTCTCGAACTCGATGGACCTCGTCCTCGCGGACGCGAAGATGACAGGGACGCAGACTCACGACTACGCGGGCAGCTCGGTCTCGTCCGCTGGCGACGTGAACGCGGACGGGTACGACGACATCCTGGTGGGCGCGTACTACGCTTCCATCGGCGGGTACAATCCAGGGGCGGCCTACCTCGTGCTCGGCCCCGCCTCGGGAGACCTCCCGCTCGCAGCCGCGGACGCCGTATTCGAGGGAGAGGAGGACGCCGACTATGCGGGAGATCGCGTCTCCGGGGCCGGCGACGTGAACGGGGATGGCTATGACGACATCCTCGTGGGCGCGAGACTCAACGCCAACGCGGATGGCGATCCTTCAGCCGGCGCCGCCTACCTGGTCCTCGGGCCCATGTCCGGGACCCTCGATCTGGCCAACGCGGACATGAAGATCGAGGGTGAGTGGGGCGACACGCTCGGCTACTCGGTGGCGGGCGGCGGCGACTTCGACGGAGACGGCTTCGACGACGTGGCCGTGGGATCGCCCGGCGCCGGATACACCGGTGAGGCCTACTTCCTCCATGGCCCGACCACCGGACTCCTTTCCTACATCGACGCCGATGCCACGTACACAGGGGTGACGGGCGAGCAAGTCGGGCACTGCGTCAGCTTCGCCGGGGACACCAATGCGGATGGATACACGGACCTGCTGGTCTCCGGCTCCCTGGTCGGGACTGGGGGAACGATCTATTTGATCCTCGGGGGGCCGTGATCCTCGGCCAGGCGCCGCATTTCTCCGTCTCTTTTCTCGGAGATCGTCGGTGCCTCCCCGACGTGGAGGCCATCCTCCACCGCATCGAGCATGAACCGCGCGACGTTGGCCCCAGGAGAGGTGCTGGGCGAATCTCACGGGGTGCACTCACCGTTCCTGCGAATCCCAGAACCATGTGAAGCTCCCAGCCCATACGCCCGCGATGCCCCACCGTGAGGCCCCTGGCACGATTTCCCGGGGTTCTTCAGAGGCGAGACCTTGTACCTCGAGTTGCCGATCACCCGGGCGATGCGCTTCTACTCCCGCATCTTCTGCGTGATGGTGATGCCGCGATCGCCCGCGCCAGCAGCAGTGAGAGCCAGGACGCCAGTGAAGAGATAGATGCCCGTCATGGTCAACTCCTGCTGCTAGTCGATCTGCTGAGCTCCGGGATTGGCTTTGAGGAACAGCTCGGCATACTCGCCGTTGTCGAAGTGCACCTTGATGTCGTCGAGTTTCTCCATGAGACCGAATCGAACGCTGGCCCCTTCGGCGAGCGGGCTGAGGTAGCCTTTGATGCCGTAGATGATACAGACACCGGCAAAAAGCCCCAGAATGGCGGCCACCAATAGCCCGACACCATCTTCGCCGAGGTGCAGGAGGTATCCGGCTCCGGCTCCACACAAAACCCCAAATGCGGCCATCCCGGCATGGATCTTTCGCGAAGTCGATGCTTGCTGCGCTGCACATTGGCTGCAGACCGGCACCGACATCGACACCGTGCGCTTCACTTTGGTCATGCCGTCCAAGACCTCGTTGGAGCTCTTGATCACGACCTCCTCGTCGGCCTCGACCTTGCCGAGGCAGCCCGAGCAGACCTGCGGCACGTCGAAAGTCGGTACATCGTCTGCGTTGCGATAGGTGATGCTGACGATGGTGCCGTCTTTGCGGCGATCGACCTCGGACGCAACCATCTCTGCCATGCTACTCCCCCCAGGTGGACCGTGTAGGTTTTGGGCCATCACTCCCCCTTTCCAGATCCCTATCCTGGCGTATGGATGTGACAGGGAACATGGCACCGTCGGCCAAAGGTCGAGCAAATCTGGCCATACGCATCGCTCGTCCCAGCAATGGGTGGCGGATTCCGGCACGCGCCCCGCGCAGACATGGCCGCAAATGCTGGTTCTTTGGCCGCATGTGCCGTTCATGGCGACGGTGCGCCCCCGTATCCTCCGAGGTGGGGGGAACCATGAAAACAGCAATGACCCTTCTCACGGCCGCTGTGCTGGCAGCGCTCCTCGGTCTCGGCGGTTGCTCGGGAGACGAGCCTGCGGATGACGACACCACGGCAGACGACGACGACGCCACCGGGGACGACGACGACGCCACGGGGGACGACGACGACGCCACGGGGGACGACGACGACGCCACAGGGGACGACGACGACGCCACGGGGGACGACGACGACACCACCGCATGCACCGATGCGGACGGCGACGGCGTCTGCGTGGAGCACGGCGACTGCGACGATGGTGACGCCGCCGTCTTCCCCGGTAATGTGGAGACGACCTGCAACGGCGTGGACGACGACTGCGACGCGGCGACGCTGGACGAACCGGACGGGGACGGGGACGGGGCGACAGTCTGCGACGATTGCGACGACGGCGACGCCGCTGTCTTCCCCGGCAACACGGAGACCACCTGCAACGGAGTGGACGACGACTGCGACGCAGCGACGCTGGACGAACCCGACGGGGACGGGGACGGGGCGACGATCTGCGACGACTGCAACGATGCCGACAGCGCAGTCTACCCCGGGAACGCGGAGACGACCTGCAACGGGGTCGACGACGACTGCGACGCAGCGACGCTGGACGAACCCGATGCAGACGGGGACGGCTCGACGGTCTGTGAAGACTGCGACGACGCCGACGCCAACGTCGGGCCGGACGAGGTCGAGGTGTGCGGCAACGGCATCGACGACGACTGCGACGCCGCGACCGTGGACCTGTTCGACGCGGACGGCGACGGCACCGACTGCTCGGTGGACTGCGACGACACGGACGCCAACCTGAACGCCTCGGACGCGGACGGGGACGGCCAGTCGTCCTGCGACGGCGACTGCGACGACGCGGACGGCGCCGTCGATGCCCTCGATGTCGACGGCGACGGACAGACCAGCTGCGATGGGGACTGCGACGACACGGATCCCGCCCTCAACCAGCTCGATCTGGACGGCGATGGGTACGACAGCTGCGACGACGGCGACTGCGACGACGGCGACGCGGGCGCGTATCCCGGCGGCACGGAGTCCTGCAACGGCGCGGACGACGACTGCGATGGCACAGCCGACGAAGGATTCGATGCGGACGGCGACACCCACACCACCTGCGGTGTCGACGGCACACCGGGGACCACGGACGACGATTGTGATGACAACGACGCCTCGTCTTACCCCAACGCGCCCGAGCTGTGCGACGGACTGGACAACAACTGCAACGGCGTGGTGGCCGCCGACGAACTCGACGACGACGGCGACGGACAACGGGGGTGCGAAGGGGACTGCGACGACGGCGACGACACGGTGTTCGATGGGGCGGAAGAGTTGTGCGATGGCGTGGACAACAGCTGCGACGGCGTGATCGACGCGTACTGCCGCTTCGATCTCGCCGAAGCCGAGGCGGTGCTCGTGGGCCCGGCCGGAGAACACGTCGACACCGTTCACGACAGCGCCGGTGACGTGAACTCGGACGGGTACGACGACATCATCCTCGGTGCACCGGGGAGTCAACTCAACGGTACGGATTCCGGCGCAGCGTACCTCGTCCTCGGTCCGACCAGTGGCACCATCGACCTCGCGAACGCCGACGCGACGTTGCTGGGCGAAGATGGCGGGGATTGGGCGGGTTCCTCCGTTTCGGGCGCGGGTGACGTGAATGCGGATGGCTATGACGATGTCCTCATCGGTGCACCATCCGTCTACGTCGACGCCCCGGGGATGGGGCTCTATTCCGGCCGGGCGTACGTGGTGTTCGGACCCATCTCCGGCACGGTCGATCTGAGCGATGCCGACGTGATGCTTCTGTCCGAGGATGGCGGGAGCACCACTGGGAACGCGGTCTCGGAGGCAGGGGACGTGAACGGGGACGGCTACGACGACATCCTGGTCGGGGCCAGCAGCTACGACTCACCGGGCATGGCGTCCAACGGCGCTGCTTACATCGTGTTCGGTCCCCTCTATGGCGACCTCGACCTCAGCTCTGCCTACGCGCTGATCGGGACGGACGACAACGACTATGCCGGCCGCGCCGTCTCGGGCGCTGGCGACGTCGATGCGGACGGGTACGACGATGTCCTCGTGGGCGCATCTGGATCCGACCTAGGTGGCACCGAAGCTGGCGCTGCGTTTCTGGTGCGTGGACCAGTCTCCCTCGACATCTCCCTGGCCGCCGCGGACGCTACCTTCGTGGGGGAGTCGGACTACTCGAACGCGGGCACGACGGTCGCCGGGGCGGGGGACGTGAACGCTGACGGGTACGACGACGTCCTATTCGGTGCCTATTTCCACGGGACTGGGGCCGTGTACCTCTTCCACGGTCCAGTCACCGGTACGTACGACCTGGGCGACGCCGACATGAAGATGGAGGGGGACGCGCTGAGCAGGTATCTCGGCCGGTCCGTCTCGGGTCGAGGCGATTTCGACGGCGACGGGTACGACGACCTGTTCGTCGGCGACTACACCGGCGGGGCTGGCTGCTGCAACGGAGAAGCCTACGTCCTGTTCGGTCCGACCAGCGGCCTGCTCGGACAGCAGGACGCCGACATGTGGTTCCAACCCGAAAGTGGCGAGACCATAGGGTTCTGGCTGGGTTGGGCCGGTGACAACAACGGCGACGGATACGATGACCTCCTGTTGGGAAGCACGCCCGGCGCTGCGGGTGGAGGCGCGGTCTACCTGATCCTCGGGGGGCCGTGAGCAACGAGGGCATCCTCGATTCTGAGGCGGCGCACAACGTGGCTGTCACCGCGTGGACTCGCCCACTAGCCGGCGTGCCACGGCGAGCAAGCTCGAACTTTCAACTGTGCCGACGCTGGAGCGTCGGCGGTTGATCCGTTCCCACGGGGGACCGTGGGAACGAGATTGGGCAGGTGTTGCAGCAATCGGATCAGCTATCTAGCCGGCGTGCCACGGCGAGCAAGCTCGAACTTTCGCTGACGAGGGGGCGACATGAGTGATCGGAATCACATCTCGACGCTTTGCGTGCTGGCTTGCCTACTCCTCCCGACGGCGGCGTCGACGCAGCCGACGTGGCCCGATCTGTCCCTTCCCGGCACGGCCGAGGGGGGCGGCGAGAACGACGCCGCGATCATCATCGGGATCGAGAACTACGCGTTCGTCGACGACATCCCCGGACCGCTACCAGGGATGGCCCGGCCCGCGTTCAGGCTCTCGAAGCCCGCGAACGCAAGATCCAGGAGGAGCTGGAGCAAGAGCGCCAAAGCTGGAGCGATTCCCATCTTTCCCGGGCACCTCGTGCAGCTCGGCTGGCCGCTTCTGCAGGGTGTTTGGCCGGTTCGGCCATGGTTCGTGACCGCGGGAGGCCGGACAATGGACCTGGAGGCTCCGGGGGATGGTCTTTCGCGCTTGCCAGGTGGCCCTGTTGCTCGCTCCGGCCGTGCCGAGCACCGCGTGGGGCGCGCCAGGGCAGGGTACGACTTCCCGCAGCACACCTATGGCATCCCCGCCGAGCAGCTCGAACTTTCGGGAGGACCCGGAACACGGACTCCAGGAGTGAGCCACGGCCGTCTTCAATGATCCTGCCGACATCGAGGGAGTGCTCCAGGGCATCATGGACAAGAACTGGGTCATGGCTCAGTTCGACACGGCGTACTACCGCATGCCCGACCTCGAAGACATCGTGCCGACCCATCGCCGGTGGGCCGAGATGGAGGCGCGAAAGGACTTCATCCTCTTCATGGTGGGGGACGAGGAGCGGGGCCGGGTCCTGATCACCGCCGCGGCCGAGCCGTCATCCTACTCGGCCAAGATCCTCCTCGGCGAGCTCGCGGATTTCCTCCACACGCACGATCTCGAGCTCTACACGATCAAGTGCGACAAGGTCCGGGATGCATCGCTCTTCGCGAGCATCCGCGCCCTGTACCCCACCAAGCAGCGAGCCGCCCATACGCACACGACCCGGACCTCACCCACCGCGACCCTGATCCAGGAGGTCGCCATCGGCACGCTCTTCGCTGGGGGGATCGGTCTGCTCGCCCTCGGAGCGGGGTGGGTCTTCCGGGGATACCTGCGACACATGGGTGCCGGCGCCGAGGCCCACGTCTACGTCCTCGGGGGATGCTTCGGGCTCGCCTCCCTGGCGCTCGCCTGCGGGGCTGTCTGGGTCCTGTGGGTGATGGTCGGCGACGCGTTCGGGACCTGGAGGGCGCGCACGAAGAGCGGGAACCGCTCCTCTGACGGCTGATGGACCTGGGTCGACACCACGAGGCCGCCCCGAACGTTGCGAAGAGGATCGAGACGAAACCACCGCCCCACTACGTCTCGGAGACGGTCGGCGTCTCTCCGATGTACAGGCCATCCTCCACCGCATCGAGCATGAACCTCGCTACGCTGGCCCGGCTGATCGCGGAGCCCGGCTTGGGGACACCCTCGAAGCTCGCCAGGACCTCGCCGCCGCGGTCCTTGTCGCTCAGCGCGGATGGGCGAACCGCGGTCCACTGGAGGTTCGACCGGCGCAGCAGCTCCTCCTGGGCCTCGTGCTCGAGGTAGGCGTACTTGATGTTGCTGGCGCGGATGAGCCATCGGAACACCGCGGGCAGGTCGACGGCCGAGTCTCCCACTCCGGAGGCGCTCACGACGACGATCCGCGAGACGCTCTCGGCCTCCATCGCGTCGATGATGTTACGCGTGCTGCGGGAGATGAGGTCCGGTGGTGAGGTCACCCGGGACCAGGGGAAGTCGGATTTCCGTGAGATGTTCAACGCGCTCAGCACGGCGTCGACGCCCTGCATGGCGCCTTGCACGTCCACCCGTTCGTAGGGCGTCCCGAGACAGATCTCCGGATCGCCCGACAGGGTTTCGAGCTTGGTGGCCGACCGCGCCAGCGCCTTGACCCGGTTCCCCCGTCGCAGGGCCTCCTCGACCAGGTGGAGGCCGGTGCGGCCGGTACTACCCACGACCAGGATGTTCATGTCCTCTTCCTTTCCAGGCTACGGTCATCGAGTGCTGACCCCCATGAGCTCGTCGAGCACTCCCTCGACCTCTTCTTTCATCTCGGCAGGGCAAGCCGAGCGCAAACGTTCGACGCCCAGGCGTCCCCGGTCCAGGTCGAACCCCGAGTGGAGCATCCCCAGGCCGAGCAGGGTACGCGCCAGGTACTCGGTGATACCGGCGACATCCCCTCCCCGGACACCCGCGCGGATGACGCGGTAGACCGCCGCCGCCGCCGCCGCGCCCAGCCGGTCCGAGCCATACGCGAGGCACAGGGCCAGGTTCCAATGGGCGTCGTCCGTGGCGAGCCGGCTGGCCGGCACCGACCGCAAACTGTCGATCAACAGCTCTTCTTCAGGTAGGCGGACGACTCCACTGACGTAGAAGTCCGGGGTGAACGTTCGTTGCCATTGAACCGAATCCACCCGGCGGAAGCGCGCAGCCTCGGCTCTGAGGATGTCGGCGGATGACGGTACACGCGGGGTGGATCGCGGCTGGGTCTTGGCTCGTCCCGAGCTGCTCCTCCAGGCTTCGGCCCGGTCAACCAGCGAGGTCAGTGTACGGCTACAGGTTTCCTCCCACTGCGTGGGGTTTCCTCGGAACCGACTGGCCTCGAAGGTGTAGGCGACATCCCCCGTGGTGACGACCTTGAAGTAAGGGGCTCGAAATTCCGGGACCGTACGATGCGCGGCGACTATCTCTTGCTCGGGGATCCAGAAGACGCCGTCCTCGCGGACCTCGGCGAGAAAACCGGGCGTGATCAGGAGATATCGGACTCGGCGCTTGTGTAGAAACCGCAACCCGGCAAACCCGCCCACGAGCACCGCGACGAAGGCGAGCACACTCACGAACGCTGGGGCACCAATCCAAGTGCTCACCGACGGCACCAGCATCGCGCCGAGGACCACCAGGAGTGGGCCCAGGCTCTCCATTGCCTGGTCGTTGCCCCGGTACTTCGTGACGTCATCGATCCTGGTGCCGGCCTCGACCCTCTCCAGGATCTCCACGAGCTCCCGTGGCGCGTCTCCCCTGGGACGATACTTCACCGTTCCCTCTGTCACCGACATGCCACCTCCTGGAACAGCAGACTGTCGGGGGACTAGTCGAGGGAGGCCCCGCCAGAGCCCCCGTCCCCGATGTCGAAGCCGTCTCGACGGCGACGTCGGAGTACACCTGCCAACGCCGCGGCCACGGCCAACGCCCAAACGGGCCGCCCACGAGCCGCCGAGCACTCGCACCCCCCCACCTCGAGATCGTCATCGACGACCGCCGTGTCGTCGTCGTCAGCTTCGCCAGGGGGCTGGCCCGTTGTGTCGTCGTCGTCCGCTTCAGTCGAGTCGTCGTCGTCGGCTGTATCGTCGTCACCGGCCGAATCGTCGTCGTCAGCCTCGCTCGTGTCGTCGTCGTCTCCGCCCGAGCAGTCGCCGTCTTCGTGGTCGGTCAGGCCGTCGCAGTCGTTGTCCACGCCGTCCGCGCAGTCCTCGAAGGCGCCCGGGTGGACGGTCTCGTCGCTGTCGTCGCAGTCGTCGCCTCCGCAGACCGCATCCCAGGCGCCGTCGCCGTCCGCGTCTTCGCAGCATTCGGGGTTGAGCGCGCCCGGCGTCGCAAAGTCCCCGCCGTCGAGCGCGTGGGCCGCGACGGGCATCGTCTCGCACCAGCTCGCCCCGTCGTCGTTGAGAGCGTGGTCGAAGCTCCAGGGGTCCAGGGCCATGCTGACGCCTTCGGGCGCGGGCCACGGCAACGCCCCGGTGTACTCCACGGCGTCCAGCTCGATGCCGCCGTGCTCGAGCACGATCGCATCGGCCACGTCCGTCAGCCAGAAGTCCCCGGAGTACGCGAGGTCGGCCGTCACCCCGCCGTTGGCGTCGAAGTCGTCCAGACGGGCCAGCACGGCGTGTTCCCCCGGCGCGATCCAGACGTCGCCGTCCACGACGAAGGACTCGCCCGACATGTCGGACACGACGAGCCCGAGCAGGTTCACGTCCAGTGCCGTGGTGTTGTGGACCTCGAACCACTCGCCGAGCTCGTCGTCCACCGCGTCGGGGTTCTGCATCACCTCCGTGACGATCAGCGCACCGGGGGACAGCAAGCCCTCGTCGACCATGCCGTCGCAGTCGTCGTCCACGCCGTCGAGGTCCTCCACAGCGCCGGGAAACACATCCCCGTCGGTGTCGTCACAGTCCCCGTCGCACACGCGCACGGCGTCCCCGTCGTCGTCGACTTCGTCCGGCGGCACCGCACCGTCGCAGTCGTTGTCGAGGCCGTCGCAGATCTCGCTGGCTCCCGGATGAGCAGCGGGCTCCGAGTCGTCGCAGTCGCCATCACAGACCATCGCGCCGTCGCCGTCCTCGTCCACCTCGTAGGCCGACACCGTGCCGTCACAGTCGTCGTCCACGCCGTTGCACTGCTCGGCCGCGCCGGGATACACGGCCCCGTCGCCGTCGTCACAGTCCCCGTCGCAGATCCTCACACCGTCGCCGTCGCCGTCCACCTCGTCAGCAGGGATCGCGCCGTCGCAGTCGTTGTCGTTCCCGTCGCACACCTCGGCCGCGCCAGGGTGGGTCGAAGGATCGCCGTCGTCGCAGTCGTCCGCGCAGACCATCGTGCCGTCGAGGTCGCCGTCCACCTCGTCCGCCGGCACGACACCGTTGCAGTTGTTGTCCAGCCCATCGCACACCTCGGCCGCCCCGGGGTGGACCTCGGCCACGGCGTCGTCGCAGTCCCCGGCACACACCCGGTGCCCGTCCCCGTCCCCGTCCGTCTCGTCGGCGGGGACGGCCCCGTCGCAGTCGTCGTCCACGCCGTTGCACTGCTCGACCGCGCCGGGATGGACCGCAGCGTCGCCGTCGTCGCAATCGCCCCCGCAGACGAGGATTCCGTCGCCGTCGGTGTCCGCCTCGTCCGCGGGAACCACGCCGTCGCAGTCGTCGTCCGCCCCGTTGCACTGCTCGACAGCCCCGGGATGGACCGTCGCGTCCCCGTCGTCACAATCGCCGGCGCAGCCGGCATGGCCATCGCCGTCCCCGTCCGCCTCGTCCGCAGGGACCACGCCGTCGCAGTCGTCGTCCGCCCCGTTGCACTGCTCGACGGCACCGGGGTGGACCGCCGCGTCACCGTCGTCACAATCGCCGGCGCAGCCGCGGTAACCGTCTCCGTCCGCGTCCGTCTCGTCCGCGGGCACGGCCCCGTCGCAGTCGTCGTCCTCGCCATTGCACTGCTCGACCGCGCCTGGGAACACCGCGGCCTCGGCGTCGTCACAATCTCCCCCGCACACGCGGACGCCGTCGCCATCGGCGTCCACCTCGTCCGCGGGCACGGCACCGTCGCAGTCGTCGTCCGCCCCGTTGCAGAGCTCCGTCGCTCCGGGGAACACGCCCGCGTCGCCGTCGTCGCAGTCGCCGTCGCACATCAGGTAGCCGTCGGCGTCCGCATCGACCTCGTCAGCGGGCACCACGCCGTTGCAGTTGTCGTCCACCCCGTTGCACACCTCGGGCGCCCCGGGATGGACGTCCGCCCAGCCGTCGTCGCAGTCGCCCTCGCAGATCCGGTACCCGTCGCCGTCCGCGTCCGCCTCGTCCGCGGGCACCACGCCGTTGCAGTTGTCGTCCTCGCCGTTGCACACCTCGGGCGCCCCGGGATACGCCTCCGCGTTGCCGTCGTCGCAGTCGTCCTCGCAGATCCGGTACCCGTCGCCGTCCGCGTCCGCCTCGTCCGCGGGCACCGTGCCGTCGCAGTCGTCGTCTTCGCCATTGCATCGCTCGGACGCGCCTGGGTGGACGCCGGGATCGCCGTCGTCGCAGTCGTCCTCGCAAATCCGGTAGCCGTCGGCATCGGCGTCCGCCTCGTCCGCGGGGACCGCGCCATTGCAGTTGTCGTCCACCCCGTTGCACACCTCGGGCGCCCCGGGGTGGACGTCCACCGAGCCGTCGTCGCAGTCGTCCTCGCAGACCCGGTAGCCGTCGCCGTCCGCGTCCGCCTCGTCCGCGGGCACCATGCCGTCACAGTCGTCGT